>DAOUBR010000058.1:0-181340 GCA_034432535.1 Anaerolineales bacterium
GACCTGCATTACGGCGAGACCATCGCCATCGTCGGCGAATCGGGCTGCGGAAAATCCAGCCTGATGAAGACCATTCTCGGAATCAACAAGCCCACCAAAGGCAAAGTCGTCTTTGAAGGCAAAAGCGTGGGCGAAAAAGGCGGCGAAGACTTGCGCAGATACCGCTCGCAAATCGGCTATGTGCAGCAAGACCCGTTCGGCGCGCTCGCGCCCTTTATGACCGTGCAACGCATTCTGGAAGAACCGCTGATCATCAACGGCGTCAAAGATTACGCCGAGCGCGAGCGCCGCGTCCGCAAGGCGATGGAAGAAGTGAAACTCACCCCGGTGGAAGACTTCCTGCAAAAGTATCCGCACATGCTTAGCGGCGGGCAGCAACAGCGCGTGGTGATTGCCCGCGCCATCATCCTTGAGCCGAAGCTCATCGTCGCCGACGAGCCGGTCTCCATGCTGGACGCTTCGGTGCGCGTGGAGATTTTGCGCCTGTTGCGCGGCTTGCAAGAAGCGCACAACCTCGCGGTGATTTACATCACCCACGACCTTTCCACCGTGCGCTACTTCTCCGAGCGCGTGTTCGTGATGTACGCGGGCAATATCGTTGAAAAAGCGCCGGTGGACGACATTGTGCATGCGCCGAAGCACCCTTACACCTTCGCGCTGATGGAGGCCACTTCCGACCCCGACGCCAACAACGCGCTGGTGTACCGCGAACTGCCGCCGGGCGAGCCGCCCAGTCTGGTGAACCCGCCGCCGGGCTGCCGTTTCCACCCCCGCTGCCCAAAGATGATAAAAGGCGAATGCGACGTGAACGTCCCGCTTGAATTTTCGGTCGAACGCGGGCTGGTCTCGTGCTGGCTGTATAAATAGGCGCCTCAAACATGCTCGCTTTGGAACGCCCCGAACGATTGCTGGTCGTCGCTTTCTTATTGCTGCTATTCGGCTGCGTGGCGCCCTTCTTGATGGTGTTGGACGTGGTGGAATCCACCATGTTCCTCAACCTGCTTTCCTTCGCCGCCTCCACTTTGGGGCTGCTGTTGGGATTTATTGGAACCGCCTTGCTGCGCGTCAAAACCAAAGCGCGCGCAAAAAGGGAATTCGGCGCAGAAGAAGACGAAGCGCGCTGATTTTTTTATATCGCTCAACCAGCCGTTCTTGAACGGGGGATCATTTCTGAGCCAGCTCTGCGGGGCTGGCTTTCTTATTCGGCGCGAGTTCAAGTTACAATAAGGACATGGCGAAAATTCGGTTGGATGTGTTGCTGGTGGAGCGCGGGCTGGCGGAATCGCGCGCCAAAGCGCAAGCGTTAATTATGGCGGGGCAGGCGCGGGTGAACGGCGAAGTCGTCTTGAAGCCCGGCGTCGCCTTCCCCGCGGACGTGAAGACGACGGTGGATTGCGGTCCTCGCTTTGTTTCGCGCGGCGGAGAAAAGTTGGAAGCCGCCTTGAGCGCCTTCGCGCTCGACGTCGGCGGGCAGGTCTGCGCCGACGCGGGCGCCTCGACAGGCGGGTTCACCGACTGCCTGTTGCAGCGCGGCGCCCGCAAAGTCTATGCCATCGACGTCGGCAAGGGAATTTTGCATTGGAAGTTACGAAACGACCCGCGCGTGATTTCGATGGAAGAGACCAACGCGCGCTTTCTGGAAGCCCTGCCGGAGCAAGTCTCCTTCGTTTCGGCGGACTTGTCCTTCATCTCGCTCAAACTCATCCTGCCCGTCCTCAAAAAATGGATGGCGGAAAACGCGCAAGCGGTCTGCTTGATTAAGCCGCAATTTGAGGCGGGCAAAAAAGACGTTGCGCGCGGCGGCGGAGTCATCCGCGACCCGCGCGTGCATGAACAGACGCTGCGCGACGTTCTGAGCTTCGCCGCGCAAACAGGATTCGCCGCGCGCGGGCTGATAAAATCGCCGCTGCTCGGCCCCAAAGGCAACGTTGAATTTTTGCTCTGGCTGGACCTGAAAGAAGGCGGCGCAGCGGCGGAAGACTTAATCCGCGCCGCCATGACGGGAGAAAAATGAATTGTCCCAAATGCAACCTGACGCTGACGACCAAATATTACAAAGGCGCGATAGAAGTGGAAGCCTGCCCCGCCTGCCGCGGCATGTGGCTGGACGCGCGCGAATTGGACAAGCTGGAAGATCTGACCTTTGACGAAGACCCGCTGAAAGGTTCGCTGATTCACTTCGGCGCGCGGACGGAGCGTCCCTGCCCGCAATGCGGCGCGAACTTGACCGAGTTTCAATATCGCTTATACGACCTGCGACTCGATTACTGCGCCGAAAGCAATCACGGTTTTTGGCTGGACGGAGGCGAAGACGAGCGCGTAACCGAAATCATGCGCCAACGCGCGGCGGATATGCGGCGCAAGCTCGAAGCCGAATCAACCTGGAGGCGGACTCTGAAAGCCATGCATTCGTTTTTGAAAACGGGGAAGTAACAAACGGCGCTATTCCTGCGGAGGCAGAATCACCGTAAACGTAGAGCCTTTGCCCGGCTCCGATTCCACCCACACGCGCCCCTGGTGGCTTTCCACAATGGACTTGACGATCGCCAGTCCCAAGCCGGAGCCTGGCGTCCCCTCCGGCGCGTTGCTGGCGCGGAAGAACTTTTCAAAAATGCGGGGTTGTTCGTCCGGCGGAATGCCGGGGCCCGAATCGCTCACCTTGAAAATCAGCTGCCCGTCCTGCGTCAGCAGCTCGACGCGCACCAGACCTTCTTCAGGCGTATATTTCACCGCGTTGCCGATAAGGTTATCTATCATCTGCCGAATGCGAATGGGGTTGGCGCGCAGCGGCGGCAGATCACGCTTGACGGCCGCTTCAATAAGCAACCGCTTGCGCCTCGCTTCCGATTCGTACATATCGAGCGAATACTTCAACACCTCGTCAAGATTCACCAGCTCGCGGCGCGTATCGAAACCCGCTTCCAGCCGCCCCAAATCAAGCAGGTCGTTCACCAGTTCGGTGATATGCTGCACGCTGCCTTGCAGGCGGCGCAAAAACTCGCGCTGCTGGTCGTTCAGCGAGCCGGTGCGCTCGATCAATTCGGTATATCCCAGCACGGCGGTCAACGGCGAGCGTAGATCGTGCGAGACGGTATGCACGAAGTCGTTTTTCAGCCGGTCTATTTCTTTAAGGTAGGAAATATCCTGCACGGTGACGGCCGCGCCGACGCCGGGAATGGGCGCGTACTGACCGTTATAGACGCGCCCGTCGTCGAAGTTAATTTCGTGATATTTCAACGGCTCGTTCTTGGCGCGCTCCAACAAGGCGAGCAAATCGGGATTCAAGAGAACTTCTTCCAGCGTCCTGCCGACCATCTCCTTCTCGCCCAGCCGAAAAATCTCGCGGATGGCGCGGTTGGCGAATTGAATTCTTCGGTTTTCATCCAACACAATCACGCCGTCTTGAATGTTGGAGATGATGGCTTCCAATTTTTTCTTTTCAGATTCCGAGATCTTCGCCTTATTTTCCAAAGAGGAAGTCGTGCGCTTGACTTCGCGGCGCACCCAGTCGCCCAGTTTGCGGGCGCGGGCGAGGCTGTTTTTCACTTCTTCCAGAATATCGCCGATTTTGAGAGGCGGATAAATGTAAGCGCTCAAGCCCGCCTTCAATGCGGCTTTCGCCAGCCCCTCGGAATCGCGCTCCGCGTACAGGATAATCGGCAGCGTGGGGAAGCGTTCCAGCAGCCCGGCGGCAAGGGCGAAGCCGTCCCGCCCCGCAAGTTTTTCGCCGATGATGATCAGCGCGGGGACGACCTCTTGAACGCGCTGATTCAACGCCGCCTCATTCTGAGCGATGGCGACCTCGAACCCGGCGGCGCGCAACGCAGGCTGCATCAGGTCGAAGGTTGGAGAAGAATCCAACGCCAGCAGAATGAGGTCTTGTTTCGGCATGTTTACTGTTTGGCAGGCACGATCGTTTTTTCGGAAAAACGCGAAAGACGTTGCAAAGCCGCGCGGGCGGTTTCCAGCGCTTTTTTCTGCTCGTCGTTGAGCGCGCCTGCCGTCTCGCTCATCAAGTGATTTAAGGGATACAGCGCGGCGGGGACTTCGACGCGAATGGCTTCGCGGGCGGATTCTAAAGCGGCGTAGCGGAATTGTTCGCCTTTTTTCGCGGCTTCGGCGGTTTGCTCTAAAGCGCGGAACAAGCGAGCGTTTACCAACGAAAGCGCGGCGAAGTCCGCCATGCCTTCCAGCAGCGCCTGTTCGTCGCGGGTAAACTCGCGGTCTTCCTTGCGAACCACCATCAGCAGCCCGATGACTTCCGCCTGCACCTTAATGGGAATCACGCCCGCCGCCTTGCCGAGCGAAGCGATTTTGAAACGCTGCAACGCCGCGCCGTGCATCAGCAAACTTTCGCCGGAAAGCGCCACCAGCGAGCTCAATCCGTCGTCTACGGGTTGATTGATTTTCTTCGCCCACGCTTCGGGCAGATTCAAATGCGCGCGCAGCAGATAAACGTTTTGCTGCTCGTCGCGCAGGGTCAGCCAGCACATATCAGCCTGAGCGACCTGCTTCGCGCTTTGCAAAATTCGTTCCAGCAGGGCGCGCTGGTCGGTGAGCGAGACCACCGCCTTCGCCGTCGCCAGAATAGTCGTCAGGTCGTTCAGACGGCGTTGCAAAGTTTCGTTGGTCGTCTTGAGTTGCCGCGCAAGTTTTTGGCGCTCGCGCGCTTCCTGAGTCTGGCGCAAAGCGCGCTCCACCACCGAGACCACCTCCGCGTCGCGCAGGGGCCAGAAAAGCACGTCCGTCGCGCCCAGCCGAAAGGCGTGAATCGCGTCCATCTCCTGCCCTTTTTCGGCAATCACAATTAACGGAATCTGTAAGCCTTGCGCGTCCAGCGCCGTCAGCAAATCTTTGCCGCTTAAGCCGGGCAGATTCAGGTTGGAAAGAATCAGGTCAGGGCGGCCCTGCGCGATTCCTTTCAGCGCGGAAGCGGCGTCCGAGACCGCCGCCACGCGATAGCCCAGCGGTTTCAACGCCTGCCGCACAATTAAATCGGCAATGTCCGGGTCGGTTTCTACAACGAGGATTTGTTCGCCAGCCATAATGAAATCATCCTTTTTGGTTACAAGTTATAAATTTTATCACCTTTTTCGATTACAATTTTCGCATGGATTGGAAGACTTACAGGATTGCAATCGTCATCCCCGCTTACCGCGTCGAGCGCGAGATTGAAGAAGTCCTGCGCGGGCTGCCGGATTTTGTTTGGAAAATCATCGTGGTGGACGACGCCTCGCCCGACGAGACCGCCGCGCGAACAGCCGCCGCGGCGAAAAACGACAAGCGGATTGCGCTGCTGCGTCACGAAAAAAATCAGGGCGTGGGCGGGGCGATGATTACCGGCTTTCGCAAAGCGTTGGAGCTCGGCGCGCAAATCGCCGTCAAGCTCGACGGCGACGGGCAAATGGACCCGGCTTACATTCCCGCGCTCGCCCTGCCCTTGATTCGCGGTCAGGCGGATTACGTCAAAGGCAACCGTTTCCGCGATTTCGAAGCGCTGCGCGCCATGCCGCTCGCCCGCCGCGTGGGAAATTTGGGGTTGAGTTTCTTAACCAAAGCCGCGACAGGCTATTGGAACGTCTTCGACCCGACCAACGGCTATTTCGCCATCCGCGCCGAAACGCTGGCGCGCCTGCCGTTGGAAGCAATTGACAAAGGGTACTTTTTTGAAACTTCGATGCTGGCGAACCTGTATTTACTGGACGCTTTCGTGCTGGACGTTCCCATGCCCGCGCGCTACGGCGGCGAGACTTCCAGCCTGTCCATCCGCCGCGCGCTGTTTGAGTTTCCCGTAAAACTTTTCGCCACGCTGCTACGTAGAATCCTCTTGCGATACTTCATTTTCGATTTTTCGATGACGTCGGTCTATTTGCTAACGGGAGTCCCGCTGCTGCTCTTCGGCTTGATTTTTGGAATCGTAAAGTGGATTCAATACGCCCGAATGGGAATCCCCGCCCCGACCGGCACGGTCATCTTGCCGACTCTCTCGGTCATTCTCGCCATTCAAGTTTTGCTTTCCGCGGTGGAACTGGATATTGACGCCGCGCCGCGCAAGCCCATGACGACGGATACACTATGAACTCCGCTCAATTCAACGCCTACAAGACCCGTTTATCAAATCGGGCGCAAGCTCGCCGGGCCCGAATATTCCGGCGCGTATCACGAGCGCGGAATCGGCGAAATCAAAAAGGAAATTAAGCCGCTCGCCCCCGTCGTTCCGATTGCCAGATTGTATTGGTATTTGCCGCTTTTCGATGTGTTCGCGGTCAAAAAGGAGAAGTGAAAATGGAAACCCTGCTCGGCGTTTTTTCCGCTTTTGGGCTTTCCGCCAGCGCGGGCTTGAACGCCTACATTCCCCTACTGGCGGTGGGACTCATCGCGCATTACTTTCCCGGCGCGCTGAAACTAAGCGCGCCTTGGGATTTAATCGCCAACCCGTGGATTTTGATTTTGCTGGGAATTCTGGTCATCGTAGAAATGCTGGCTGATAAGATTCCCGCGGTCAATCACCTTAACGACGCGATTCAAACCTTTGTGCGCCCGACGGCGGGAGCGATTGTCTTCGCCGCGAGCGCGCGAGTCGTCGCCGACGTGCATCCCGTTCTGGCTTTGGCGTGCGGGCTGCTGGTGGCGGGCGGAGTTCACGCCGCGAAATCCGTCGTGGTGCGTCCGCTGGTCACGGCGACTACGGGCGGCGCGGGCAACGTCCCCGTCAGCATGGCGGAAGACGCGGTCGCCACGAGCGTTTCGCTGTTGTCCGTCTTTTTGCCGGTGGTCGTCGGCTTTTTGCTCGTCCTGTTCATTCTCGCGCTGGTTTTGTGGCTTTCGCGCCCCAAGCGGCGGACAAGTTAAAAAAAGCCGCGAGTTTTGCATAAACGTTCTTCGCGCTCTTTGATATAATTATTTAAAGCTATTTTCAAAAAGGAGAAACAATCATGAACGAAACGCTTATTTCGACGCCGCCGCCTGAAATTCCCGAAGAACCGAAAAACAACAACAAGACCCTCGTCATTATCGCCGTCGTCGCGGTCGTTCTTATTTGTTGTTGCTGCGCGTTTTTAGTCGCAGCCTGGTTTTTGGGGGATTACGTCGTTCAGGCGCTGGGCAGCATGTAACCCGCGCTTTTGTTTGAACGAGATGGACGAGCCGTATGGGCGGCTCATCCATCTCGTTTTACATACAGCGGGAAGAGAAGCGCTCGCGCAAGTCGCGCAAACCTTCGTAGGCTTTTTGCTTCAACGCTTCGTCGAGATTCAGCGCTTGCAGCTCGTCTTCGTCGAGGACGGTCTGTCTGCCGTCGGGCGCGACCCACAAATCGAGCGCCAGGTCCACATAAGAGACCGAACCCGCTTCGATGACGGCGGGCTGACAGACGTTGCAATACCAGCCTTTCAACGTCCCGTCGTCGCGGTCGTAAATTTCAAAAATGTTGTACCAGCGGTCGGCGTAAAAAGTTTCCACAAAGCGGTCGCCGCGCTTGAAGACCGTCCCCTGAAAAGGCAGGTCGGCGCGGTTGAAAAACGCTTCCAGCACAATGAAGTTTTCTTCGCGCCGCAGCGTTTCGCCTTCGTAACTCCACACGACTTCGCCCGCCGTATTTTTCTTTAAGATTTTCATGACGCCTCTTTCGTCAGTTCGCGCGCAAAGACGCGCTTCTATTGCTTCGCCACGAATGACGCCAAGTTGCGCGGATTGGGTCGGGAAAAAATCCGCGCTCATTCGTCAATCCTGCGGCTGAAAACGCTTCCGCGAGGGATCTATTCCAAAAGTTCCGCCTCCACCGCCACGCGAAGAGTCTGCCCGACGCGCGGCTCCTGCGGCGTGCGAAAGACCAGCCCGTTTTCGCAGGTGGCTTCATATTCGCCGCGCTGAAAGACCGCGTCGGCGACGACGAGCGAAATTTCCTGCGCCGCGCCGCTTGAAGATTGCCGCAGTAACAACCAGACCGTTTCGCCCGCGCAGCGTTCCTTCGCGTTGGAAATTTCAAACGCGCCGAATTTTGTCTCCGCTTTGGTTTTTCCGTTTTCAATTTTGATTTTCCCTTCCGTCAGATTGCCAATTCCCAACATGCGCGCGGCATGAACCGAGCCGGGCTGCCGCCATATTTCGGCGGGCGAGGCGTCGCGGATGATTTTACCCGAATGCAATAACAGGATTCTATCGGCGACGGCGAAGGCTTCCTGTTGGTCGTGCGTGACGTACACCGCGGGGATACGCTCGCGCCGCAAGACGCCGCGCAACTCGCCGAGCAGGTCTTCTTTCAGCGTTCGGTCGAGCGCGCCGAGCGGCTCGTCGAACATCAGCAGGCGCGGCTGCGGCGCCAGGGCGCGCGCCAGCGCGACGCGCTGCTGCTCCCCGCCGGAAAGCTCCGTCACGCGGCGGCGTTCAAACCCGCGCAGGCTCGTCAGTTCCAGCATTTCCATCGTCCGCGCGTGAATTTGCGCAGGCGGCAGGTTGCGCGTCTTCAAACCGAAGGCGACGTTTTCGAATACGTCCAGATGCGGAAAGAGCGCGTAATCTTGAAAGACCAGCCCAAAATCGCGGCGGTGCGCCGGCACGGAAGCGAGATTTTCGCCGTCAAAGCGCACCTCGCCGCTTTCGGGCGCTTCCAGCCCGGCGATGATTCGCAGCAGGGTGGATTTGCCGCTGCCGGAAGCGCCAAGCAGACAGACCGTCGCGCCCGCGCCGACGCGAAAGGAAACGTCCGAGAGCAGCGGCTTGCCTTCGTAAGATTTAATGACGCGACTCAATTCAAGCATGAGAATCAAATGGTGAGGGTGATAATGCCCGCCAGCGTGAGCGCGGCGCCAAGGGCGATTTTCCACGTCAGCGGCTCGCCTCCAAAAATCAACCCCATGAGAATCCCAAACAGGGGCGAAGTAAAGGCGATAGGCATGACGGTATTCAGCGGCGCGCCTTTGATGGCGGCGTAATAGCACAGCATTCCAAGCGAACCGGCGACGATTCCGCCGCCGAGGATCATCGTCAACAGGGCTTTGCCGCCCGCCTGCGGCACGGTTTTCCATTGCGGGAAGGAAACGATTCCCAGCGCGACAAGCGCAACGGCGGTGCAGATGGTAATTCCCGTTTGAGGCGAAAGCCCGCCAAGATGCAGCCCCTTCTTTTCAAAATAGCCGCCAATCCCCCAAGCTGCGGCGGTAAGCAGCGCAAGCAATTGCGGATTCATGGCTTCTCCTGTAAGAAGTTTTTTTTTTCAAAGAAGAATTGTACCCGCAAGTTGGCGCTTTTGTTCTTGAAGCGCTTGTCGTATTCGAGCATTCGTGACCTTATTCGTGGACGGTTTTGCCTGCCGGCTCTGCCCGGAGGTAAAACTGAACGAGCCGTCTTCAGACGGCTTCGCAAGAGGACGGGATTGGCGTAAAAGCAGCTTTCGGATTGATTGGCAAGAATCTCGCGCTACGCGATTGCCAGATTACTTTGCAATATCGCCGTAGAAAAGCCTGTATCTGCATTGTTGGAACAAATCAGAACGTCCCCAAAATCCCAATTACCAACCTCAAATCTCCAATTTCCAATCCCTACTTCCTTCCAAAATCGGCGGGAATTTCTCCCCACGCCTTCGTATCCCATTTCAAAATTTTATCTTCGGGCAGTTCGTTTTCCGCGAGCCAGTTTTCCGCGCTGCGAATAAGCGCGAATAGCAAAGCGTTTTGGGGCGAACGCTTCAATTGCGTTTTGCATTCCCCCGCCGTCACCCATAGAATCGCGTTCTCGGAATCGGAATACACGGGAACATGCAGGTTGCGTTTATACTGCCAGGTCAGCGCGTGCACGATGGCAAGAAACTCGCCCACGTTATTCGTCCCGCCGAGGTAGGGTCCCGCGCGGAAGATTTCCTCGCCCGTTTCGGTGTTCACCCCGCGATATTCCAACCATCCGGCGCTGCCGCAAGCCGCGTCCACGCACATGGAGGGCAAGACGGGCTTCTCGTCGGCGAGTTTCCATTTTCCCATCGAGGACGGCTTGCCGAGATAGTCCTCATAATTTGCGAGATAGGCGGCTTCGGCTTCGGCTTCGCTTTCAAAAGCCTTAAACTGCGCGCCGACAAAGCCTTTCACCTGCTGTTCGCACTCCGCCCAAGCACGAAAGACGCCCGTCTTACGCCCTTTCCAAACGACGTAGTACTTTGCCTTTGGCATGGAATAATTTTACATCAAGAGCCGACCGGTCTTGTTAAAACTTAACGGGTCTTGGGTCACTGCGCCTGAAAGCTCGCCAATATCGCGTTAAAGCGATTGATGAGCGCCGCGCGGTCAAATTCCCGCGCCACGCCGGGCGCGTAATTCGCGATGTTGCTGGAATGGATGAAATAAATCGCCTCGTAACACGCGCCTTGCAGCGCCGCGCGATAGATGTGCTGCTCATACAGGTTGCCCGCGCCCACGCCCGAAGCCTGAAAGTAAGCGAAGCGATAACCGTTCACGTCCGTCTCGCCCAAGAAAACTTCGGGCGCGCCGCCGCCTTCGTAAGGTTGAGCGCAGGTGGAAACGGTCATCGGGTCGGCGGCGGAGCCAAAGACAAAATACGCCTCGCCCAAATTGGTGTTGGCATAGAAGTTCGTGTCTATCAGGCGCAGCGTTAATTGCGGCTGCGTCTTGTTGTTCAAAACGGAAAGCGAATCGGCCGGCGCGAAATCATCGGAATATTTCAGGCTGGCGTTAGCGGCTTCATAAGCGAAGAACTGCTCGGATTTGCCCGGCGGATTAATGGCTGCCCGCAAAACGAAGTTCGTCTCCGCGCCGCCGGATAGAACCGTCACATAATATTCCTGAGTCAGCGGCAAAATGCCGCGCCAGAAGGAACATTCCTCTTCGGCGCTCGTCGGGCATAAGAGCGTGCCGTCGCGCCCTTGAATCCGCAGCGGGAAATATCCGCCGCGAATCGAAACCGACATGACCTGCCCCTGAATCGCGCTCAGAGAGTAGGTCTTGCTGCCGCCCGCCGGGACGCTGCCCTGCACGTCCTTCCACGTCCCGCCCGGCGCGAACTGAATCGCCTCCGAAGGCGCGGCTTGCGGCAGCGGCGTGGAGGTGGGAACGACGACCGCCTGAATCGCCTGCGTGGGCGAGGGAATTTCCAACGTGGAAGTAGCCGCCAGCAGGGGGGGCGAAGCGGCGACAGTCGGCGGCAAAATCGGCGCGGATTCAACTTCGGGCTGGCTTATCGCCGCCGGGGTGATAGCTCCCCCGCCGCAAGCGGAAAGCGCCAGCGCAAGAGAGAAGAGCAAAGCGACGTTTTTTTTCATACCAAACCTCCGCGTCATCCGAATATCAAAGACGAATCGACTATCAGACCATCCCCTCCACCACCGTCGCCTCGCCCTGACCGACGCCCACGCACAGAGTCGCCACGCCGTAACGTATGTTTCCGCGCAAGCGCATTTCATGGACGAGGGCGGTCATCAGCCGCGCGCCGGAGCAGCCCAGCGGATGCCCGATGGCAATCGCCCCGCCGTTCACGTTCACCAACTCGGGGTCCACGCCCAAATCTTCAATGACGGCGAGCGATTGCACGGCGAAGGCTTCGTTGAGTTCCATCAAGCCAATATCTTTTAATTGCAAGCCTGCGCGCTGCAGCGCCTTCTTCACCGCCGGGACGGGACCGACTCCCATCACGCGCGGAGGGACGCCCGCCGCGGCGGAAGAAACGATTCGCGCCAGCGGTTTCAAGTTGAGTTCTTTCGCCTTCTCTTCGCTCATCACCAGCAGCGCCGCCGCGCCGTCATTTAACCCCGACGAATTGCCAGCCGTCACCGTGCCGCCTTCTTTGGCGAAAGCCGGCTTGAGTTTCGCCAGCGATTCCATCGTCGTATCGCGGCGCGGGCGCTCGTCGGTATCCACCAGCTTCGGCTCGCCCTTCTTTTGCGGAATGGGGACGGGGACGATCTCTTCTTTGAACCTGTCGGAATCTATCGCGGCAATCGCGCGCTGATGCGACCTTAACGCGAAGGCGTCCTGCTTTTCGCGGGTGAGATGCGGACGCTCGCGGGCGATGTTTTCCGCCGTTTCGCCCATCGAATCGATTCCGTACATTTCCTTCATCTTCGGGTTTGGATAGCGCCAGCCGAGCGCGGTATCCCACGCGGTGAGGTTGCCAAACGCGAAGCCCGCTTCCGCTTTGGGCAGGGAGTACGGCGCGCGGCTCATAGATTCCACGCCGCCGGCGATGTAAATTTCGCCCTCGCCGCACCGAATGGCGCGCGCCGCCATGTTCACCGCGTTCAGCCCCGAAGCGCACAATCGGTTCACCGTCACCCCGCCGACGTGAACCGGCAGCCCGGCGAGCAGCGCCGCCATCCGCGCCACGTTGCGGTTATCTTCCCCCGCCTGATTCGCGCAGCCGAAAAAGACTTCTTCAATCAGCGCCGGGTCGAATTGATTCCTTTCCAAAATCGCTTTGATGACGTGCGCCGCTAAATCGTCCGGACGAACCGCGGCGAGGCTGCCCCCCAGCGCGCCGACGGGCGTGCGAATTGCGTCTATAATGACAGGCGTGGACATGATTTTCTCCGTGTTTTTTTATTTTGATTCTACCACCCCCGCGCCGCGCGTTTTTTGCAAGTTTGCCCGGCGCCTGTTCCGCAAATTTTCAAAGGAAGGATATACTCGGCGAACGGCGAACGATGGACGGCAAAATTGAGATTCAAGACATAGGCTTGTTAGATTACGAAGCCGCGCGGATTCTGCAAGAGCGCTACGCGGCGGAAATTGCGGAAGGCAAACGCGCGCCGACCCTGCTGCTGCTGGAACACCCCCACGTTTACACCTTCGGCAGAAAAGGCAGCGCGGCGAACCTTCTTTGGGACGAGAAACGCCTGCGCGAAAAAGGAATCTCCGTTTACTGGACGGATCGCGGCGGCGACGTCACCTACCATGGACCCGGGCAGCTGGTCGGCTATCCGTTGATTCCGCTCGCCCCCGCGCAGCCCGGCAGGATGAGCGCCGACCACGTGGGCTACATCCGCAATCTGGAAAAAGCGCTGATTGTCGCGCTGGCGCGATTGGGAGTCGCCGCCAGTCAGGTGAAAGGCAAAAGCGGAGTCTGGATTCAAGCGGACGTGTATTCCCGCTGCCCGCGCTGCAAGCCCGAAGAAAGAGCCAGCCCCGCCAAAATTGCCGCGATTGGGGTCAAGGTGGACGCGCGGGGAATCACCCGTCACGGCTTCGCGCTCAACGTCGCCCCCGACATGAGCTACTGGGAAGGAATCATCCCCTGCGGGCTGAGCGAGCCGGTCGTTTCGCTCGCCGATTTGCTCTCCCCCGTTCCCTCCATGCAAAAAGTTAAAGAAGAAGTCGCTTGCGCTTTTGTGGAAACTTTCGGAAACTGACCGCGCCTTACCGCGCTCCCCTTCGCCCGAATTGCTTTTCCAGCATATCCACCGAAAGGTGAATCATCGTCGGTCTGCCGTGCGGACAGGAGCGCGGAGACTGGCAGGCTTCGAGGTCGTTGAGCAAGGCGCGCTGCTCTTCGGGGGAGAGAATCTGCCCGCCCTTGACGGCGAGACGTTTGCACACGCGCGCGGCGATTTTCGCTTCCAGCTCGCTTTGCAGCGGGGATTCGTCTTCTTCAAAGTCCTCCACCAAAGCGCGCAGCGCCGCCGCCGGGTCGCCGCCGGAGAAGAGAACCGGCATGGCGCGAACCTGAAAAGTATTCGTCCCAAACTCTTCCACTTCAAAGCCGAAGCGATTCAAAAACGGCAGCTGCGGGAGAAGCGCCCGCGCCGATTGCGGCGGCAGAGTCACGATTTCCGGCGCAAGAAGCGCTTGCGCGGGAATCCGCTGCGCCTGGCGCTGCGCCATCAGCTTCTCAAATAACACGCGCTCGTGCGCCGCGTGCTGGTCAATCAGATACAAACCGTCGGGACCTTCCGCCACAAGGTAAGTGGAGCCGACCTGACCGACAAGGCGCAAAATGGGAACGCCGCCCGGCATGGCAGGTTGGGAAGGCGCGGGGGAAGCATGAGTCTCGGCGGGCGCGTGAACGAGCGCGAGTTCGCCGTCCGTGTTTTCAGGTTCAGATTCCGCGCGGCGGGCGTTTTCATCGCGCGCCATCGTCCAATCTATGCCAATCGCTTCTCTTTCTTGCGGCGTGGAACTTCCGCCCCACAGCCGCGGCGAAACTGAAGCGACGGGCGTGTAAGCCAGCAGCGCCTTGCGCGCCGAACGCTGAACGAAACTGAACACCCGGTCTTGATTTCTGAAACGCACCTCCGCCTTCGTCGGATGCACGTTCACGTCCACTTCCTCCGGCGCAACCTGCAAGAACAGCGCCGTCAGCGGATAGCGCCCAACCATCAACAGGGTGTGATAGGCTTGCAGCAGCGCGGTCGTCAGGGCGTAATCCTGCACCCAGCGTCCGTTCACAAAAAAGGTGATTTCCCTGCGGTTGGAGCGGGTGAGCGAAGTCGGGCTGATGAAACCGCTTAAAGACATGCCGTCTTCTTCGGCGATCACTTCCAGCATTTGCTTCGCCGCTTCCACGCCGTGCAGCGCGGCGAGAATGGCGCGGCGGTCGCCGTCGCCCGCCGTTTGCAGCGCGACCTGCTTCCCGTCCGTCAGCCTGAAACGGACGCGCGGATACGCCAGCGCGTACTTTGCAACCAGCGCGTCTATCGCCCGCCTTTCGGTGACGTCGGTTTTGAGGAATTTCAAACGCGCGGGGACGTTGTAAAAAAGGGCTTCCACCCGCGCCGTCGTTCCGGGCGGCGCGCCGACTTTTTCCGCCTTACCCGCGACTCCGCCTTCCACCCGCAGCCTGGCGCCTTCTTTGGCGTCAGCCACGCGCGACGTAATCGTCATGCGCGAGACCGAGCCGATGGAAGCGAGCGCCTCGCCGCGAAAACCCAAGGTGGAAATGCGAAACAAATCGCCCGCCTGACTCAGTTTGGAAGTCGCGTGACGCGCCGCAGCCAGTTCCAACTCGTCCGCCGGAATTCCGCAGCCGTCGTCGGCGACCTCTACCAGAGTCCGCCCCGCGTCTTCAATCGAAATCAAAATGTTCTTCGCGCCCGCGTCGAGCGAGTTTTCCGTCAATTCCTTAACGACGGAAGCGGGGCGTTCCACCACTTCGCCCGCGGCGATTTGCGAAGCGACTTCAGAAGGTAAAAGGCGAATGGGCATGAGATTACGGATTGGAAGTCAAAATCCGCCCCGCCAGCAGCGCGTCCAGCGTCTCTTGCGCCAGCCGCAGCTTGCCGGGCGTGAGAATGGTCGGGTCCACGTCGGCGATTCCCAGCGGGGAGGGGATGTTCATCCCGCCCTGCCCGGAAATCAAATAGGGCCACGCGTTGCGGATCGCCTTCACCGTGTCGGAGCGGATGGTCATCACCCAACCGCCGGGCTTCGGCTCCGGCGCGGAGGCCCCAATCAGATACACGCCTTGCGTGCCGATATAAGAAAGAAAGTCCGGGTCCGCCAAAGTGGGATAAATATACAAACCGTCCACGTCGAGGTCGTTGATAAGCACGTTAGCGTAGCCGCCGTAACGCGAAGGCAATTCGTCCGCCGGAATTTCCAAAAATTGCGGATATCCGACGGGGCTGAGATAAAAGGGGCGGCACAGCCCGCAATAATATTTTTTGCCGTTATCAAAAGCGTATAGCGCGCGCAAGCCGTTTTGGTCGTCCTTTGGAATCAAAATGCCGACATGATAATCTTCCAGCAGCATCGAGAGAACGTAGCCCGCGAGGAAGGCGGGAATTTCCACCTGGTCTCCGCCGCCGAGCGCGCTGATGTTTCCGCCCGCGACGACGCCCGGCAAATCCACCGCCAGGAATTGCGTTTGCGGCGCCGCCAGCGCGTAATTCACAATGCCGGGGTCGGGCGGCAGCACAATCGCCGCCTTTAAGGTCGGGTCTTTCAAATCCGTCTCGCTTAAGCGATTGCGCACTTGAAAGCGAAACCCGGAAGATTGCGCCAGCTCGTACACCACGCTTTGATACAAGTCGGCGGTCGGCTTATCCATTTCCGGCGGCAGGACGAGAATCGCCAGCGGGGTGGAAGGCGTGGGCATCACCGTCGCCGTCGGCTGCAGGGTGGGCGAAGGAATAGCGGTCGGCTGAGCGATCTGGTCGCTTGCGTTTCCGCTGCAAGCGGCAAGCAGAGAAATCAAAACAATCAGCGATAAAAATTTTACGCGCACGAGATTCGCTCCTCGAAAAGTCTCGGCGCAAGTATACATTAAATCGCCCGCCTATCGCGGGTATAATTTCGCCATGCGAAAAAAGATGATGTGGACGGCGCTCCTCGTAGCGGTCTTGACGGCGGGAGCGTACCTTTATTTTAATTTCAGGAAAAGCTCCGCGCGGCTGACTCAGGTCGGGCGCTGGTTCTACGACCCGGAATCGCTCGCCGGGCAAAAAATGAAAGCCGGGACGCGCTGCGGCGACGCGCCCTTTATCTTCCCCACCGACGGGCTGGTTGGCTTCATTTGGGACGATTCCTTTCGTCCCGGTCACCGGCATCAGGGCTTGGATATCTTCGGCGGAAGCGAAGTGGGCGTTACGCCGGTGTACGCCGCCTATCCGGGCTATCTCACCCGCAGAGCCGACTGGAAATCTTCGGTCATCGTCCGCGTCCCGCGCGATCCGCTGCGCCCCGAAAGGCAAATTTGGGTCTATTACACCCACATGGCGGACCCGCAAGGCAACTCCTACATTTCGGAGCAGTTTCCGCCCGGCGCGACGGAAATCCCCGTCGAAGCCGGGACCTTGCTCGGCTATCAGGGCAATTACTCCGGCGACCCGCTCAACCCCGTCGGCGTGCATCTGCACATCTCCATCGTCAAAGACGACGGCAGCGGCGCCTTTCTCAACGAGCTGAAAATTGAAAACACTTACGACCCCTCGCCCTATTTCGGCATGGCGCTGAACGCCAACGAAAACCGCGACGTCATCCCCTTTTGTCCCTGATCAAGGAGCTCCGCATGAAAAAAGAATTGACCGATTACCGCGACCAAATGTTAGACCGTTGGGAGCAAGCCGCGCGCGAATTCGCCGAAGCCTGCCGGGCGCGCGACCCCTACGCCGCCCCCGCGGCGGATTCGTGGAACGCGCATCAAATCGCCTCGCACGTCCGCGACGTGGATCGCTTCGTCTATGGCGAGCGCATCCGCCGCACGTTGCAAGAAAACGTTCCGCTGTTCAAAGATTTCGACGCCGATAAATGGATGGCGGAACACTACGACCCCGCCGAACCGCTGGAAAAGCTTTTGAGCGAGCTGCTCAAAAGCGTGGAAAACATGAGCGGCGCCCTGCGCGAGCTACCGCCGGAAGTCTGGTCGCGCGAAAGCCGCCACGAAAGTCTCGGCGGCGGGCTGACCTTGCAGCTGTGGGTTGAGCGCAGCCTTGCCCATTTAGAAGAGCACCTTAAAGCGTTAAAATAGCGGTAAAATGAATCGCAGGCATTTCCCGTTTTACACAAGAGGTCAAATTATGGGTACCAAGAAACAACGTATCATTCTGGTAGACGACCACGAGGTGGTGCGTCTGGGCTTGAAGTCGCTGCTGGAACGCCACCCGCAATTTGAGGTGGCGGGCGAAGCCGCCTCGGCGCGGGAGGCGCTGGAACAGGTCGCCGCGCTAAAGCCGGACGTGGTGGTGATGGACATCCGCTTGCCGGGCGCTTCGGGCATCGAGGCTTGCGAGCAGATTGTCGAGCAATTTCCCAACACCAAAGTCATCATGCTGACTTCTTACGCGGAAGACGAAATGTTATTCTCGGCGATTCGCGCCGGCGCTTCGGGTTACATTTTGAAGCAAATCGGCAGCGAAGATTTGGTCAAGGCGCTGGAATCGGTCGGGCGCGGCGAGGCGCTGCTGGACCCGGCGGTGACGCAGCGAGTCTTTCAGGAAGTGCGCCGCGCCGTCAAGGAGGAGGAGGCTTCCGCTTTCGCCAACCTCAGCCAACAAGAAAAGCACGTTCTCTTGCTGGTTTCGGAAGGCAAGACCAACCGCGAGATTGCCAAGAGCCTGTTTCTTGGAGAAGGCACGGTGCGCAATTACGTTTCCAGCATTCTTTCTAAATTGAGCGTGAACAATCGCGCGGAGGCGGCCGCTTACGCCGTGCAGCACAGCCTGAAAGAGTATATTTCGACGTAACGCTAAACGCGGAGTAAAGCGGGGTTGCGCCGCTTGGTTTAACAGGATAAGCAGGATAAACAGGATGTTTTTTTTCATCCTAAGTCAGGCGGCGAGAAAGCAGTGGAAAACGCCTTTTTTCATTGACATTCCCTGCGGCGTCGGGTAAAATACAGCCCGCTTTGTGACCGATGGGCCTGTAGCGCAGTTGGGAGCGCGCCTCAATCGCACTGAGGAGGTCAGGGGTTCGAATCCCCTCAGGTCCACTGTTTACGATGGGCGCGCTTCATCGTAAATAAAAAAATTATTTTGGGGCCCATAGCGCAGTTGGGAGCGCGTCTCAATGGCATTGAGAAGGTCGAGGGTTCGAATCCCTCTGGGTCCACAATAAAAAGCGGGCGAAGAGTCCGCGCGCAAAAGCCCGGACAGGAGTAGTAAGCCAATCCGTCAGCGAGTTGGGAGAGCAAGGTGGAAGCCCAACGCCGGCGAAATACGGAGCGCCACGCAAGGCTGAACTCGCCTGTTTTCCCGCGCGAAGCAGGAGGCTGGGACGGCGAAAGCAAGTAGTCGTTCACGGGTTTGCCCGTTATAGCGAAACGAGAGCGCCTGCATTTGTCTTATCTCAGGCGAATCTGGGTGGTACCGCGGAGAAATCCTTCGTCCCTGATTGTGGAAGAAGGTTTTTTTTGTTTAAGCGGCGAAATTATTCTCATAGCGAGGTTGAATGATGATGGCAGCGAAAGAAGAAAAGAAGAAAATCAAGACAAAAAAAACCGCGGTGAAGGCGAGCAAGCCCGAAGCGAAGAAAACCGCGCCGAAGGCGGCGAAGAAAAAGCCCGCCGCGCAAAAAGCCGCCCCCGCTCAGAAAGCGGTCGCCAAAAAGCCCGCCCGAAAAACCGCTTCGGCGCAGGCGGCAAAGCCCGCCGTTCAGAAAGCCGCGGCGAAGCCGGTCGCCCGCAAGAGCGCGGAAAAGAAATCCAAAGCGGCGGCAAGTTCCACGCCGCAAGCGATGATTCCCGCGCCCAAAGCGGAGGTGATGGTCGCGCCGCAGCCCAGCAGGGCGATTGTCCCCGCGCAGGAAAGGCGACAGGCGGTTAAGCCGGCGGAGGCAAAGCCGCCCGTCGAAGATAAATCTTACCGCCCGCAGGTCATCGAAAAGAAGTGGCAAAAGAAATGGGAAGCCGACCAGTTGTATCGCGCCGTAATTGACCGCAGCAAGCCGAAGCATTACGCGCTGACCATGCTGCCCTACCCCAGCGGAAATTTACATATCGGTCACTGGTACGCGATGACGCCTTCGGACGCGCGCGCGCGTTTTATGCGCATGCGCGGCTACAATGTGATGTTCCCGATGGGCTTCGACGCGTTTGGTCTGCCCGCCGAAGGCGCGGCCATCAAAAACAACATCCACCCCATGAAGTGGACGTACGCCAACATCGAGCGAATGCGCCAGCAATTGCGCTCGATGGGCGCGATGTTCGATTGGGAGCGCGAGGCGATTTCTTGCGACCCGCAATATTACAAGTGGACGCAGTGGTTCTTCATTCAACTGTATAAGAACGGGCTGGCGTATCGCAAGATGTCGCCGGTGGATTTTTGCCCCAGTTGCAACACCACTCTGGCGCGCGAACAGGTGTGGGGCGAAGACCGTCACTGCGAGCGCTGCGAAACGCCGGTGATTAAGAAAGACCTGGAACAGTGGTTTTTTAAGACGACGAAGTACGCCGACGAGCTGCTGCGTTTCGACGGGATAGACTGGCCCCAGAAAATCAAGACGCTGCAAATCAATTGGATTGACCGCAGCGAGGGCGCGGAAGTCCAGTTTACAGTGGCTGACGAGCGGCTCGCGGAAGAAGAGAGAAAGGTGACGGTGTTTACCACCCGCCCCGATACGCTGTGGGGCGCGACGTTCATGGTCTTTTCGCCGGAGCATCCGCTGGTGAATAAAATTACGACGGAAGAATACCGCGCGGCGGCGGAGGAGTATCAATACCAGGCGGCGCGCCAATCCGATATTCAACGCGGCGCGGCGGATAAGGAAAAGACCGGCGTCTTCACCGGAGCGTACGCCATTAACCCGGTGAATCAACAACGCATCCCGATTTGGATTGCGGATTACGTTCTGATGAGCTACGGCACGGGCGCGATTATGGCGGTGCCGGCGCACGATGAGCGCGACTTCGCTTTCGCCAAAAAATACAATCTGCCGATTGTGGAAGTGATTCGCCCGGAAGATAAAACCGAAACGGGCGAGCTGTCAGAGGCTTACGTCGGCGGCGGCGTGATGGTGAATTCGAGCCATTTCAACGGAACGCAGGTGACGACCGACAAAGGGCGCAAGAATCCCGGCATTGCGGCGGTGATTGACTGGCTGCAAGCGCAGGGAATCGGCAAAGAAGCGGTCAATTACAAATACCGCGATTGGCTGATTTCGCGCCAGCGTTATTGGGGCGCGCCGATTCCAATGGCGTATTGCGAGAAGTGCGGTTGGAATCCCATCCCCGAAGAACAGCTGCCGGTGACTCTGCCCGAAGACGTGGAGTGGAAGCCGACGGGCGAATCGCCGCTAAAGTTTCACCCCACGTGGAAACACACCGTCTGCCCCGTCTGCGGCGCGCCCGCCGAACGCGAAACCGACACGATGGATACTTTCATGTGTTCGTCGTGGTATCACTTGCGCTACCTGTCGCCGAAGTACGATAAAGGTCCCTTCGACCCCGAAGAATACGATTACTGGATGGCGGTGGACACTTACACGGGCGGCAGCGAACACGCGACGATGCATTTGCTCTACACGCGCTTCTTCCACAAGGCGATGCGCGACGCGGGAATCGTCAAAGGCGACGAGCCGATGCTCCAATTGCGCAATCAGGGCATGGTGCTGGGCGAAGACGGCGAGAAGATGTCGAAAAGTCGCGGCAACGTGGTGGCGCCGGACGAGCTGGTGGAACGCTACGGAGCGGATACCGTTCGCGCGTATTTGATGTTTTTCGCGCGCTGGGAGCAGGGCGCGCCGTGGGATTCGCAAGGGATTGAAGGAACCGCCCGCTGGATTCGCCGCGTGTGGACGATTTTCACCGACGAGACGCCAGCCAACGCAGGAGCGGCTACGGATGAAGTCAAAAAACGCCTGCGCCGCAAAGTTCACCAAACTTTGCGGAAAGTCACGCACGATTTAGAAGAGTTCGAGTTTAATACCGTCATTTCCGCGCTGATGGAGTTGATAAACGAGATGTATAAAGCGCGCGAAGCGGGCGCGGCAGGAACGGAAGAATGGAAGGAAGCGCAGGAAATCTACTTGAAGATGCTGGCGCCCGTCGCGCCGCACATCGCCGAGGAATTGTGGACGGCGAAGCTGGGCAAGCCGTATTCGGTTCACCTGCAAACGTGGCCCGCCTTCGACGCCGAAGCCGCGAAGGAAGACGTCGTTGAGATTCCGATACAGGTGAACGGCAAGCTGCGCGATAAGGCGATCGTCCCCGCCGAAGCCGGCGACGAAGAAATTAAAGCGGCGGCGCTAGCCAGCCCCATTGTGCAAAAATATCTGGAAGGCAGAGAGCCGCGCAAGGTGATTGTGGCGAAGCGCAAGCTGGTGAACATCGTCCCGTAGCCCGATTTTTCAAAGACCCGCATGTATTCCTACGCGCCCACAACCCGTTTTGATTTGCGTTTCGCGATCTTTGGAATCCCCGTCCGCGTGCACCCGCTTTTCTGGCTGATTATCCTGCTGCTGGGCGGACGCGCCAACCTGACGGATACCCTCGCGTGGATAGCCGCGGCGTTTGCGGGCGTGTTGATTCACGAGCTGGGACACGCGCTCGCCATGCGCTTTTACGGTCAGCGCCCCTCAATTCTACTACACGCAATTGGCGGACTCACCGCGCCAGATTCCTTCGGTTGGGGGAGCGTCCGCCCAACGATGAATCAGGAAATCGTCATTGTCGCCGCGGGACCCTTTGCAGGCTTTCTCTTCGCCGCATTCGCCGCCTTGCTGGTCTTGCTTACCGGCGGGGTCGCGCGCGTCGTCTTTGCGCTGGGGTTCATCCCCGTTCCGCTGGCAGGCTACGCGGGCGGATTCGCCTTCCTCAATTCTTTTCTCGCCTCGCTCTTATGGGTGAGCGTAATGTGGGGCGCGTTCAACCTGCTGCCGGTTTATCCGCTGGACGGCGGACAGATTGCGCGTTACGCGCTGATTCAATTTGACCCGTATGAAGGCGCGCGCAAAGCCCTGTGGCTTTCGGTCGGCGCGGGCGGGGTCATGGCGTTGTTCAGTCTGGCTTATTTCGGCAGCCTCTACATGGCGCTGCTTTTCGCCATCCTCGCCTTTCAAAGCTATCAGGCGCTGCAAGGAACGCGATATTAGCCCGCTTGCGGAAGCGTTTTCTCATCCGCAGGCTTGAAGGATGAACGCGGGTTTTCTCGCCCGCTTGTGAAAATCCGCGTCATCCGCGGCGGCGCCGCTTGGAGGTAATAAGAAAAATAGGACAATTAAAGGGGTGATTTTTGTATCCTGCCATATATGACGCTTGGCACTAACCGATTCCTTCCGAAACGGACATAATCAAAGCGATGAGAGAATCTCATCGCTTATTGTTTTATATTCGCGTCTCAAGACTCGAAATAAAAAAGGAGACCCAATGGCTGCAAAAGGCTGGATTGAAGTAAGCGACACCTACTGTAAAGGCTGCGAACTTTGCATTAATGCCTGCCCGCAAGGCGTGATGGAACTGGATATGTCGCGTCTGACTCCTAAAGGCTACCACCCCGCGCACACGTTCAAAGACGGATGCACGGGGTGCGCTATTTGCGCGCTCGTCTGCCCCGACGCGGCTATCACAGTGTACCGCGAAACGACCAAACAAGCCGCGCCCGCGGCGGCGTGAACGACATTCACAAACCTTTGGAGCGAACAAATGCCAAAAGAATTATGGAAAGGGAACGAGGCGATAGCCGAAGCCGCCGTCCGCGCCGGGCTGCAAGCTTATTTTGGCTATCCCATCACCCCGCAGACGGAAATTCTCGAATACCTTTCGCGCCGACTGCCTGAATTAGGGCGCGCCTTCGTGCAAGCCGAATCGGAGCTGGGCGCAATCAACATGGTGTACGGCGCGGCATGCGCCGGCGTGCGCGTGATGTCCACTTCTTCCTCGCCCGGCGTCAGCCTGATGATGGAAGGAATCTCCTACATTGCCGGGACGGAAGTGCCGGCGGTGTTGGTGAACGTCATGCGCGGCGGACCGGGCTTGGGCAACATCGCCCCCGCGCAAGCGGACTACAATCAGGCGGTTCACGGCGGCGGACACGGCGATTATCAGCCCATCGTGCTCGCCCCCGCTTCGGTGCAAGAAGCCATTGACCTGACCGCCCTCTCGTTCGACCTTGCGGAAAAATACCGCTCCATTGTGATGCTCATCCTCGACGGCTCCATCGGGCAAATGATGGAGCCAGCCGAAATGCCCGAAATGCGCCCGATTGTCGAAAGAGATTGGGACTGGGCGACCAACGGCAAGATGGGCAAGCGCGAACGCCGCATCCTCACTTCAATTTACATTGACCCGCCCGACGAAGAAGTCACCAACCTGCGGCTGCTCAACCGCTGGCGGACGATTCAACAAAACGAAGTCCGCTACCGCGAATACTATCTGGACGACGCGGAATTTGCGGTGGTGGGATTCGGCACAGCGGGCAGAATCGCCCTTTCCGCCGTGCGCGAAGCGCGCGCGGAAGGAATCAAAGTTGGCTTGCTGCGTCCCGTCGTCGTCAATCCCTTCCCCTACAAGGCGATTGAAGCGCTGGCGAACAGCGGGCGCGTGAACGCCTTCCTCGTGACGGAAATGAACTCCGGGCAAATGCTGGAAGACGTGCGCCTCGCCGTCAAAGACCGCGCGCCGGTCGAGTTTTACGGACGGTTGGGCGGAGTGGTCCCCTTCCCCGATGAAATTCTGGATGAAATCCGCCGCATCGCCAAAGGCGCAGTCAAAACCGACGTTCATCCCCGCGACGCCTGGCTGGAACGCATGGCGCAAACAGCTTAAAAGGAAAAAAACTATGGCGCTTGACACTTTAGTTTACGAAAGAACGCTGGGATTCACCGACACGCCCACGCACTATTGCCCCGGCTGCACGCACGGCGTGGCGCATCGCCTTGTCGCCGAAGTGTTGCAAGAGATGGATCTGCTGGAAAAGACCATCGGGGTCGCGCCGGTCGGCTGCGCGGTTTTCGCTTACAACTACTTCGATACGGACTTTGTGGAAGCCGCGCACGGACGCGCGCCCGCCATGGCGACGGGCATTAAGCGCTCGCTGCCCGACCGCGTCGTCTTCACCTATCAGGGCGACGGCGACCTCGCCTCGATTGGCATGGGCGAAATTGTTCACGCCGCCGCGCGCGGAGAAAACATCACCGTCATCTTCATCAACAACGCGAACTACGGCATGACCGGCGGACAAATGGCGCCCACCACGCTGCCCGGCATGAAGACCACTTCCTCGCCCAACGGGCGCGACGTGGAAACGCAGGGCTACCCCATCAAGATGGCGGAAATGCTCTCCACGCTGGACGGGGTCGGCTACGCCGTGCGCCGCTCGCTGCACGACCCGAAGAACATCCGTCTGGCGAAGAAAGCCATCCGCACCGCGTTTGAGACTCAAGCGCGCGGGCTGGGCTTCTCGATGGTGGAACTGCTCTCCACCTGCCCGACCAACTGGGGCATGACTCCTGTCGCCGCGCTGAAATTTGTGGAAGAGGCGATGATTCCCGCCTTCCCGCTGGGCGATTTCAAAGTCAGCGAAGCAATCAAACAAATCAAGGTTTAAGGAGCGATATGCAAAAAGAAATCATCATCTCCGGCTTCGGCGGGCAGGGCGTTTTGTTCGCCGGTCAGGTGATTGCTTACGCCGCCATGGACCTCGGCAAACAGGTGACATGGATTCCTTCCTACGGGCCCGAAATGCGCGGCGGCACGGCGAATTGCACCGTCGTCATCGCCGACCAGGAGATCGGCTCGCCGCTGGTGAAACATCCCCCGCTGGCGATTGCCCTTAACCTGCCTTCCTTCGATAAATACGAAGCGCTGCTCAAAGCAGGCGGGACGTTGATTGTCAATCAATCTATGGTGGATCGCGGTCCCAAGCGAAGCGACATTCACGTCGTCCTGATTCCGTGCAACGAGATTGCGGAAGAAATCGGCGACCGTAAGCTGACGAACATGGTGGCGGTCGGCGCGCTGCTTTCCGCGCTGTCGGAAGTTTCGCTGCAAGACGCGGAAAAAGCGCTGGAAGGTCACCTCCCCGCGCGGCACAAACATTTGCTGCCGAAGAACTTTGAAGCCCTGCGGCGCGGATACGAACACGCGCAAAAAGTTGCGGCTTAAACGCGAACGTCCCGAAGGTTCTCCGCCTTCGGGACGTTTTTTATAAGAAGTGAAACGTCATGTCAATCTTGACTATGTCTTTTTTGTTAAAATGGACCAGCGGACGTTCCTTCAATCTCAAACATTGAGCTTCCAGCTCGCCCACTTTCAAATATTCGCGCAGTTCCAGTTCCTCGCCGCCGAAATCGTAAAACGATTGACCGATTTTCACTTGTTCAAAGGGGACGTTACGAAAACGGCGGGCTGCGTTGCGCCGCGCCACGTCGAACAGCAGCCAAATCAGCCCGGCGGCGGATAACAGAAAAACCAGCAAAAGCGAAATGCGAACAATCGTCTCCATGTCTCTCATAGCGCTACCTCCGCGCAGCCCTGGGCAGGCGATAAAAGAAAACGGCAGCCGCGCGGCTGCCGTTTTTGCGCCTGCGCAGGAAAGTTTACTTATCCATCCATTCAATCACCGCGTCGCCGAATTCGGAGCATTTCACTTCCTTCGCGCCGTCCATCAAGCGGGCGAAGTCATAAGTGACGGTCTTGGCGTTAATCGCGCCTTCCATGCCCTTGACAATCAAATCGGCGGCTTCGTTCCAGCCCATGTAACGCAGCATCATCTCGCCGGAAAGAATCACCGAGCCGGGATTCACCTTATCGAGGTCGGCGTATTTTGGCGCGGTGCCGTGAGTCGCCTCGAAGATGGCGTGACCAGTTTCATAGTTGATGTTCGCGCCGGGCGCGATGCCGATTCCGCCCACCTGCGCGGCGAGCGCGTCGGAAAGATAATCGCCGTTCAGGTTGAGCGTGGCGATGACGTCGTAATCGCGCGGGCGGATGAGGGTGAATTGCAGCGAAACGTCGGCGATGGAATCTTTGATGAGCAGCATCTTCTTCCACTTGCCGTCGCCGTGCGTCGCCCACAGGGAAAGCGCCTCTTCCACCTCCTTCTTGATGGCCGTCTGCTGTTCGGGACTCATCATGTCGAAGCCGGGGTCAATCATCTTAGCGTTTTCTTCGACGGTCAGGTTCGGGTTGGCTTCCTTGTTGCCCAAAATCCACGTCTCGCGCTCGGCGACGATTTGCCCGCGAAATTCGCGCTTGGCGAGGGCGTAGCCCCAATCTTTGAACGCGCCTTCGGTGAACTTCATGATGTTGCCCTTGTGAACGAAGTTCACGCTGCGGCGTTTGTTGTCCAGCGCCCATTGAATCGCGGCGCGAACGAGGCGTTCCGTCCCCTCTTTGGAGACGGGCTTAATGCCGATTCCCGCCGTATCGGGAAAGCGCATTTTAGCGTATTCCTTCGGGAAGGCTTCGCGGAACAAATCTTTGAATTTTTTGTTTTCCTCCGTCCCCTCGCGGAATTCGATTCCGGCGTAGATGTCTTCGGTATTCTCGCGGAAGATGACCATATCCACGTATTCGGGATGAACCACGGGGGAAGGCACGCCCTTATACCAGCGCACCGGGCGCAAACAGACGTACAGGTCGAGCAGTTTTCGCAGCGCGACGTTCAGCGAGCGAATGCCGCCGCCGATGGGAGTCGTCAGGGGACCTTTAATCCCCACCAAAAATTCCTTGAAGGCTTCGGTGGTCTCGTCGGGCAGCCAGTTTTGGAAGAGTTTGAAGGCTTTCTCGCCCGCGTACACTTCCATCCAATGAATTTTGCGCTTGCCGCCGTAGGCTTTTTGCACCGCCGCGTCGAACACGCGGACGGAAGCGCGCCAGATGTCGCGCCCCGTGCCGTCGCCTTCCACAAACGGGATGACGGGATTATGGGGAACTTGTAGTTTGCCGTCTTTGATGGAAATCTTCGCCCCGCCCTCAGGGACTTTAACATTAACGTATGCCATTTGCTGCACCTCTTGGTTGGAAAAATTTTAAAGATTATAACAGCGTATTTTAGACTTAAAGGCTTCGCTCGCAAAACGCGATAAACTCAGCCGCCTCTTGCAGCGCGCGCCCGCTTTCGGGAATCAAACTTCCCATTGTTTGCCAGGCGTGCCACAGCCCGCGCCAGATTCGCGTCTCGACTTTTACGCCCGCGGCTTGCGCCTTTTGCGCGAGGAGGAGCGAATCGTCAAGCAAAATTTCGCCTTCGTCCGCCTGAATGAAAAGCGGAGGGAAGCCGCGAAAATCGGCGAACAGCGGAGAAATGAGCGGGCTGGCGGGGTCGGATTCGCCGCAGTAAGCCACCGCCCATTCGCGCAAAACGTCGCCGCGCAAGACGGCTTCGGTCTTTTCGTTGCGCGCATGAGATTCGCCGGAGCAGGTCAAATCGGCCCAGGGAGAAAAGCAAATCATCGCGGCGGGGAGCGGCTCGCCGGAATCGCGCAGAGCAAGCGCCGCCGCCAGACTCAACCCACCGCCGGCGGAATCGCCGCAAAAGACAATATCTTTTGAAGCGTATCCCTGCGCCCGCAGCCAGCGGTAAGAGCGCAGCGCGTCTTCCAACGCCGCCGGGAAGGGATTTTCCGGGGCGAGGCGATATTGCGGGAAGAAGACTCCGCGCCGCCACGTTTGCGCCATGCAAGCCGCCGCCTGTCGGCTGGTTTCAATTCCTCCCAAGGCGTACCCCCCGCCGTGAAAATAAAGCGCGGCTTTGCCGGGCGAAGCGTCTTCGGGCAGCGCCCATGCGGCGGAAAGTCCATCCGCTTCGAGACGGGTTATCTTCACCCCGGCGGGCAGGCGGTTGTTTCTCCGCGCGGAATCAAGCAAAAAGGCGCGATATTCCGCGACGCTCATGCGTTTGCTTTTAAAAGAACGGCGCAGCAGCCAGCGCCAGAAACGGGCGCGCCAACTTGGGTTCATCGCTCCCTCAAGTTTTTGCCAAAGCCGGGCGGCGCCAGAATCTTCCCGTCTTCAAACGCGGTTTGCCCGCGCACGACCACTTTGCGGACTCTGCCTTTGACCTTCCAGCCCTCGAAGGGAGTCCACCCGCAGCGGGAATGCAAATCCGCGGCATGAATCTCATACGCGGCGTTTTCGTCCACTTCGACGAAAGTTTCAGGCTGTTCGGGCAGGTTAAAAATCTTTCGCGGAGCGATCACGGACTTTTGAATGATATCGTCCATCGTCAAGCGCCCGTCGTTCACGGCGGTTAATAACAAAGGCAGCAAAGTTTCCAGCCCCGGAAATCCGGGCGGCGGGGTATCCGAATCTTTTTCCGCAAGCGTGTGCGGGGCGTGGTCGGTGGCGAAACAATCAATGACCGCCAGATTCTCCCACAGCGCGGAGACGTCCGCTTTGGAAGCCAATCTGGGGCGGACTTCGCCGCGTCCGGGGCGTCCGCCCGCGATGGCGGGAATATCGTCTTTGGTCAAAAAGAGGTGATGCGGGCAAACTTCG
Organism: Anaerolineales bacterium; assembly: GCA_034432535.1. Lineage (GTDB taxonomy): Bacteria > Chloroflexota > Anaerolineae > Anaerolineales > Villigracilaceae > Villigracilis. The sequence continues at coordinate 28,807 of DAOUBR010000058.1, forward strand.
CAGGTGACCGGGACGCCGCGTTCCTTCGCGGCTTTGATAAGCAGAATCTCCTCGCGCAGGGAAACGTGCGCGATGTGAACCGGTCTCTCGTAGAGCGCGGCGAATAAAATGCCCGCCGCCATCGTCCGCGATTCGGAATGCAAGACGAGCGGAAGAGTCTTGGGAAAGTTTTGGAAGTGCGGAATCCAGAGAGTCATATCGTCCAGCCGCAGCTCGCCGAAGGTGGAATCGAGGTACATCTTCAGCCCGGCGGAACGGCTCGCCAACGCGGGCAGAGTCTCGCCGTTGGAAGGACCCGCGCCGAGAAATTGAGCGTAATCGCAGCGGGCTTTTTCTTTCGCGGCGTTCAAGGCGAGGTTCAGCGTCGCCTCGTCGAAAATCGGCGGCTTGACGTTCGGCATGGCGAGGATGGCGGTCACGCCGCCCGCCAGGGCGGCTTGGGTGGCGGTATCCCAATCTTCTTTGTGAGTTTGACCGGGTTCGCGGACGTGAACGTGGGGGTCTATTAAAGCGGGGAGGGAAATCATGATGGAAGTATAAAAGAACACGGGCAGCTTGTGTGGGGCTGCCCGGCTTGATTTCAGCGATATGGTTGACCTTCGCGCTTTTTTCGTTTGCCGTTGCCGTTTACGGCTTCTTCATCCACGCGTCCGAAAATCATGCGCCCGGCGGCGGTTTGCAGGACTTTGGTGATGTTGACGTCCATATATTCGCCGATGTATTCCTTGCCGTTTTCCACCACCACCATCGTGCCGTCGTCCATATAGCCGACGCCCTGCCCCTGTTCTTTGCCTTCTTGCATGATGTTAATCCGCAGCGATTCGCCCGGCAGTACGACGGATTTCACCGCATTCGCCAGCTCGTTGATGTTTAAGACGGTGACGCCCTGCAACTCCGCGACGCGGTTGAGGTTGTAGTCGTTGGTCAGGATGGGGCATTTGAGCTGCTTGCCCAGCACCACGAGTTTGTCGTCCACTTCGCGCACGCCTTCGACGTTGACGTCGGAAATGCGCACGAGGACGTTGGGGAGTTTTTGCAGTTCCGCCAGCACTTCCATGCCGCGCCGCCCGCGCTGCCTGCGCAGCCCGTCGGGGGAATCGGCGATGTATTGCAGCTCGTTCAGCACAAAGCGCGGGATGAGCAACGTGCCGGGCAAAAACCCGGTGCGAGCAATATCGGCGACGCGCCCGTCTATGATGACGCTGGTATCCAGCAGGATGGTGCGGTTAAGGTTGGTCCAGGAAGAGGAGCTGCCGCCTTCGGCGCGCCCGCTCAGCGAGCTGACCAACCCCATGATGTCGCCCTGGCGCATGACGAAAATCGTCACGCCGAAGTAGGAAAAAAGCAGGACGGCGATAAAAGGAAGCAACTGTCCCAGCGGTTTGGGCAGCAGCGAAAGCGGAAAAGAAAGTAAAGCGGCGGTCAGCAGCCCCATCACCAAGCCCATCATGGCGGCGAACAGGTTTTCGGCGGTCAGCGTCGCCAGTTTGGCTTGCAGCTTGCGCACCGGGCGGGTGGTGAAATAAGGGGTGAGAATCAAGCCGGATAACATGCCGACCAGCATAAAGGTCACGGTTACGCGGTAAGCGTCGCTGGCGTATTTGGAAATATCGTAGCCCCAATACGCCCCCGCTGCGCCCAACACAAACATCCCCACAATTCGCAAAATAAATTCAAGGCTCATGGTCTCTCCTTAAAAAATAATAAGAGCAATAAATCCTGGGCTTGATAATAGCGCCTGCGTGAAATTACGTCAATTACAGCTATGAAATTTATATTATATTGTTATGCGTCGCGGCCAAGGGTATAATAGCAGGGCTATGGCAATAGATCGCTTCGGCAGAAATATTCATTATTTACGCATCAGCCTGACCGACCATTGCAATCTGCGTTGCATTTACTGTATGCCGGAAGATATGACCTTCCGCCCCAACGCGGATTTAATGCAAGACGAGGAGATTTTCCTCTTCGCCCGCCTGTTCGCCAGTCTGGGTTTCGATAAAATCCGCCTGACGGGCGGAGAGCCTTCGGTGCGCGCGAACATTGTGGAAATTGTGCGCGGAATCGCCTCCACGCCGGGCGTGCGTTCGGTCTCGATGACCACCAACGGCGTGCTGCTGAAAAAGCTGGCGCAGCCGCTGGCGGAAGCGGGCTTGCAGCGCGTGAACGTCAGCGTGGACACGCTCAACCCGGAAAAGTTCAAACGCCTGACCCGCTGGGGAAAATTGGAAGACGTGTGGGAAGGAATCCTCGCCGCCGAGCGCGCGGGACTGACGCCGGTCAAACTCAACGCGGTCGTGGTCAAAGGCTACAACGAAGACGACGTGGTGGACCTCGCGGCGTTGACTCTTAAAAACAACTGGCAGGTGCGCTTTATTGAAATGATGCCCTTCGGCGGCGCGACGGACGTGCAAACCGGGCAGATGATTACCATGCGCCAGATTCAAGAGAACATCGAATCGGAATTTGGAAAACTGGAACCGGGCAACGAAGGCAAACTGGACGGCGAAGCGCAGATTTTCCGCATTCGCGGCGCGAAAGGCGACTTGGGCTTCATCTCTTCGGTCACTCATCCGTTCTGCTCTTCCTGCACCCGCGCCCGCCTGACTGCCGACGGCAAGTTGCGCCTGTGCCTGCTGCGCGAAAAAGAAGTGGACCTGCTGCCCCCGCTGCGCGCGGGCGCGACGCTTGAAGAATTGCGCCGCCTGATTCTCGAAGGCGTATGGTTCAAGCCCTGGGGACACGGGCTGGCGGAAGGCGCGATTCCCCTCAACCGCGCCATGAACGAAATTGGAGGATGAGCCGCATGGCGCTGCGGGCAATTTTGTTCGACCTGGACGGAACGCTCTACCAAAGCCTGCCTTCCAGCGGAAAAGCGTTTAACGATTACATCCGCAGCCTGGGAGTGGATATTTCAGACGAGGACGAAATCCGCGCCGCCCGCTGGACTCACTTCTACTTCGCCAATTCGTTTGAAATTCACACCGACGAGCAAGCCTTTCCTGAAAACGGCGCCTTTTGGACGAACTTCGCCCAACGGCGGCTGGTCGCCTTGGGGCTTTCCGCTTCTGAAGCGGCGGCGCTGGCTCCGCGGGCGGCGGCTTACATGGCGGAACATTACAAGCCGATTTTCTTCGTCCCGCGCGAGGTCTTTCCGCTGCTGAAAAAGTTGCAAGCGGCGGGGTATAAAATGGGCGTGGTCTCGAACCGCAAGAAGCCCTTTTGGGAAAAATTGATAGACCTGAACCTCAGCCCATATTTTGAATTTGCGCTGGCGGGCGGGGAAGTCCACGCTTACAAGCCCGACTCAGCCATCTTCGAACGCGCGCTAGAGCGCTGCGGCGCCGCGGCGGAAGAAACGCTCTACGTCGGCGACAATTACTTCGCCGACGTCGTCGGCGCGCGCCAGCTGGGAATTCCCTCCGTGTTGTACGACCCCGAAGGGTTGTTCCACGATTTCGACTGCGCGGCGATTCGCTCCTTCGACGAGCTGCCCGCTTTCTTGCAAGCGTAAGGCGAAGCCGCGTTCATCAAAAGCGCTCTTCCCGCGCAACCGCGCGTTTGCCGGCAAGCCCTGAAACTATATCTTACATTCGTAAAAGCGGCGCTCATTTCTTCTTCGCAGACGACGCAGATTTTCGCAAGTTGGGGTAGCGTTAATTTGTAAAATCTGCGGCTGAAAAATAGTTCTGCAAGCGGTCTATTCTAAACCAAATCAAGGAGTCGCTTATGGCTTGGGAACGGAAAATTATGCGTATCGTGCGCGTGCGAAACGCGCAAAAAAGAGGCGTGTTGGGCAGGCTGCTGACCGCCATCGCCGAAGCGGGCGGAAACACCGGCAGCATTGTGCTGGTGAACGAAACTTCGCGCAGCGTCACCCGCGACGTCACCATCACGGCGGAAAGCGAAGAGCAGATTGAAAAAATCATTCAAGCCATGCGAGAAAACGAAGGCACGCGCGTGCTGGAAGCGCGCGACGAAGTGCTGGAACTGCATCAAAAAGGAAAAATCGCCATTCGTTCCCGCTTCCCCATCGATTCGCTGACCACCCTGCGCCGCGTCTATACGCCCGGCGTGGCGGAAGTCTGCCTGAAAATCGCCAAAGACCCTGCGCTGGCGCGGCTCTACACCAGCATCAGTCACATGGTCGCCATCGTCACCGACGGCACGGCGGTGCTGGGCTTGGGCGATATTGGCGCGGTGGCGGGCATGCCCGTGATGGAAGGCAAAGCGATGTTGATGGAAACGCTCGTCGGGCTTTCGGGCGTGCCAATTTTGTTAAACACCAAAGACACGGAAGAAATCATCGCAGCGGTGAAAGCCATCTCGCCGACCTTCGCCGCGATTCAGTTGGAAGATATTTCCGCGCCGCGCTGCTTTGAAATTGAAGAACGGCTGCAAGCCGCGCTGGATATTCCCGTCATGCACGACGACCAGCACGGCACGGCGGTCGTCGCCAGCGCGGCGTTGATGGTCGCCGCGCGCGAAACAGGACGCGACTTGAAAAAAGCCGTCATCGGGCAAATTGGGCTGGGCGCGGCGGGATACGCCATCGCGCAAATGCTCATGCGGCTGACCGGCTCCCCCGTCTATGGCGCGGATTTAAGCCCCGAAGCGACGCAGCGTCTCGCAGCCGCCGGCGGGATTCCCTCGAACCTTAAAGAAATTATGGAACGCTGCGACGTGGTAATTGCCACGACGGGCGCGCCGAATCTCATCAAACCGGAGATGGTGCGCCCCGGTCAAATCATCCTCGCCCTCTCGAACCCCAACCCGGAAATTGACCCCGAACTGGCGCTGGAACGCGGCGCGGCTTTTGCGGCGGACGGCAAATCGGTGAATAACGTGCTGGGCTTTCCCGGCGTCTTTCGCGGGGCAGTGGACTCCAACGCGCCGCGCATCACCCACGAAATGCTGCTGGCTGCGGCGCAGGTCATCGCCGAAATGACTCCAGCGGGCGAGCTCGCGCCCAACCCGCTGGATAAGAAAGTGCATCGCGCCGTCGCCCGCGCCGTAGCGGAAACCGCCATGCAGCAAGGAATCGCCCGCGCCGATTACGTCCCTTACGTGGAAGAATAAAAGAGATGTATCTCAATGGTCGCGCAAAAAGCGGCGCGAGATTTTGCCAATCAATCCGAAAATTGTTTTTGCGCCATCCCTCCGCCCGGACACTGAATGTCCGGGCTATTGCTTGCGAAGCCGTCTGAAGACGGCTAAGCGCCAGCCGTTCAACCTCCATGCTTTCGACATACGCCCAATAAAAGCGAAGACCCGCCCTGAGAAAGAGCGGGTCTTTTTTTGAGGTTACTTCAGCTCGTAGCTGACGCTGACCGAAACCGAAATGTTCAGCTGCCCCGGCGTAATCGGCACGGCGCTTTCCGCCCCGCCGCCGCCCTTGCCGCCGTACATTATCGGAGAGGGATAGGGGCTGTTGTCGTAGAAGCTGATGGTTTGAATCTCGCCGAGCTTCACGCCCGCGACGTCCGCCAGCTCTTGCGCCTGCTTCTTCGCGTCCTCCACGGCTTTCTCGCGCGCCTCCTTCACCGCCGCGGTTTTATCCGCCGCGTCGAACTGAATGCTGTTGATGCTGTTCGCGCCCGCCGCCACCACGCTATCGAGCAGATTGCCGAGATTCTTCAAATCGCGCACGGTGACATAAACGGTGTTGTCCACCATATACACCGTTCCGCTGATTTGCCCTTCGGGCGAATACTGCTGCGAAGGATAGATGCTGAAATTGATAGTGGCAATATCCTTCTCTTCCACGCCGGCTTTCAGCAGCGTCGCCTTGACGGCGGCGGTCTTCTCGCTGTTCGAGCTCACCGCGTTGGAAGCCGTATCAGATTCGGTGTGAACGCCGATGTAGATGTAAGCGATATCGGGGGTCAGATACACCTGCCCGATTCCGTTCACGCTCAGCGAGCGGGCGGACGTTGAGCCGGCAGCCGCCGGAGCGCAAGCGCTCAACGCTAACGTCAGCGCCAAAATGACGAAAACAAAAAACTTGGTACGCATGGTTGAATCTCCTTTTTTTGTAAACTGAGTATAAGACGAGGCGGCGCAAAAAAAGTTCCCTTGAATTTTAGCCTGTTTACGGTAAAATTCTTGCACAAATGTTCTAGCCCATGCCCATCAACTACCAGCAAATTTACGCTCAAATCAAGGAAATTCGCGCGGGGGCGAAGCAAAGGAAAGAACAAAAAGAAGAAGCGCGGGCAAAAGCGCTCGCGCTGCTGGAATTTTACGATTCGCGTTTGGACGAACTGCGGGCGAAGGCGGAATCCGCCCGTCAGAGCGACCCAAATATCCGCTGCGCCTCTCCGCTGGAAGAAAACCTGCGCGCGTCCATCCCGCCCGTCGCCGAAGCAGCCCAATCATTAACCCTCATCGCCGCGGACGGCTCGCAAATCGTCCCCGATCGTCACGCCGCGCAACAATATTACGTCGTCAACGTCGGCGCGATTGTCATGCAAAGCGGTTCGGGCGAAACGCCGCAAACGTTCGCCGACGCCGAGCTGCGCCTGCTGGACGAATTCGACGACTCCTTTTTCAGCGAAGGTCAGGTCGCTTTGCTGCGCGACGTCGCCGAGCGCAAGAATCTGCTGGAAATTGCAAAGGATTATTCCGGCGCGGTAGTGGCGCTGACGGAAGGTCAATTGGAGCTGTGGGGCGCGACCGACCCGGAAAACAGCCGCGATTTTCAAAAAAGCCTCGCGGATTATTTGGACGCGCTGCGGCAAATGGAACGGCGGGGAGTGGCCGCCGCCGGCTACGTGGATAAGCCCGCCGCCAATTGGGTCGTCCGCCTGTTAGAAATCGCCTCCGCCCCCGCCGACCAAAAAGACTTGAAAAAATATCATCCCCTGTCCGGGGCGACGGATTTATGGCTGTTCGGCAAAACGCTGGGCAAACACGAGCGCTCGGCGCTCTTCGCTCTCAAAGCCAAATCGGCGGAGCGCTACCCCGATTCGCTCGCCATTCACTTCTTTTACCTGAACGTCGGCGACGGGCGAAAGCCGAAAATTGCCCGCGTAGATATTCCATTGTGGGTCGCGCGGAATCCGCAGGCGTTGAATCAGCTGCACGCAGCGTTGATAGAGCAGGTCAAAATCATGGGCGAGACTCAACCCTTTCCCTACCTGCTGCACCGCGCGCACGAAATCGCCGTCGTCTCGCGCCGCGAAAAAGAGCAAATAGACCAGCTGCTCGCGCTCGCCTTGCGCGGCGGCGAAGGGGAAGTCGGCGAAATTTCGGCGAAACAGTCCGCCAAAGAATTGCCGGGCAGAAAAAGAAGATAAAAGGCTTTGTTTGAAGGAGACAAAGATATGAACGCTCCAATTGAAATTGGACGCTTGCTGCGAGCCGGCACGACGGGCTTTGTAGCGGGCTGCCGCGTTTCGCAGCTTTCCGTTCCCGCTTTCGGCTCGCTCGTCCGCGTTCCGCTCGAAGCGGACTATCAAGTCTACGGCGTCATCTACGACGTCCACATAGACGATGACGGGCTGGTGCGGCAGCTGGCGACGGCCGACCACGTCACCGAAGAAGTGATGCGCGATAACCGCGAGCGGCGAATTGTGCCGGTGGAAATGTCGGTTCTCTCTTTGGGCTACGAGCAGGGCGGGCGGATATATCACCTGCTGCCGCCGCGTCCGCCTTTAAGCCTCGACGTCATCTACGCCTGCGCCGACGCGGAGACGGCGCGCTTTGTCTCCGCCGGGCGCTTCGGCTACTTTCGCCATATTTTGCAAAGCAAAGAAATCCCCGTCGGCGACGTCCTCGCCGCGCACATCATTCAGGCGGAACGAGTCGCCCCGCGCGGCTGGAAAGAAAACGCAATCAAGGAGCTCATCACCCTGCTGCGCGACGATTACCCCAGCCTCATGTCCGCGCTGGGCGCGTTGCGCGAAACGACGTAAAAAGATTGCCCGTTGCGAAAGTTTCGCAATGGGCTTAAAATAAACGCCGCCATGAACGCTACCACCGAAGGCAGTATCGGCTCGACCGATAATCCGCTGAGTACCAGCGGACATTCCTGAAGCGTCGCGCGCGGCTGTACGCCCTTGCGTGACGCCATTTCACGCAAGGAGACGCTGAACATGCTGCGTATCTACAAGACCGCCGAGCAAGGGCTTCAAGAAATCGAGACGATGGTCAACGGCGCGTGGGTGAACGTCGTGGACCCTACGCCGGAAGAAATGGAAAAACTCGTCAATTGGGGGATGGACATGGACTACGTCAATTACTCGCTCGACCAGGACGAAATGGCGCGCATGGAACGGGATGAAGAATACACCTTCATCCTGCTGCGGATACCCTTTCACCAACCCGAAAACGACGTCCCCTATTTCACCGTGCCGCTGGGAATTATGATTCTCGGCAACAAAATCATCACCGTCTGCCGCTACGAAAGCGATATTTTCCGCGCGCTCACCAGCGGCAAATATCGCAACCTGAAGACGGGCAAGCGCTATCGCATGGCGCTCTACATCTTTTTGGAAACCGCCGTGCGTTACCTCACCCTGCTGCGCCAAATCAACCGCTCTACCGAAGAAGTGGAAGACAAACTGCAAAAATCCACCCGCAACAGCGAAGTGCTGGAACTGCTCAAATACCAAAAATCGCTGACCTACTTCGCCACCGCTTTGCGCTCCAACGAAGTGATGATGGAGCGCGTCAAGAAGACGCAAATTTTCAATTATTACGAAGAAGACCAGGACTTGCTGGAAGACGTGCTGACCGAAAATCAACAGGCGATTCAAATGACCAGCATTGCGACCGAGATTCTCTCCGGCATGATGGACGCCTTCGCTTCCATCATCTCGAACAACCTGAACAGCGTGATGAAAGCCCTCGCCGCGCTGACCATCATCCTCAACATGCCGACCATCGTCGCGTCGTTCTACGGGATGAACGTCGCCCTGCCCGGCGAAGACCATCCGCTCGCCTTCCTGATGGTCATCGGGCTTTCGCTCTTTTTCACCGCCGCCGCCACTTACGTCTTCTACAAACGCGATTGGTTCTAACCATGAAAGCCGAACTGCTCTTCGACGCTAAAGCGACTCTCGGCGAAGGTCCCGCCTGGGATGAAAAGACCGAAGCGCTATATTGGACGGATATTCTTGAAAATAAAATTTATCGTTGGGAAGACTGCCTCGCGCGGCTGGATTTTCACGTCGGGTGTTTAGCCCCGTCTTCCGACGGGACTCTCATGCTGGGCTTGCAGCGCGAGCTCGCCTCTTTCGATTTGGATTCGCGCGCCGCGCGGACTGTGCGGACGCTCGCTTCCGAACCCGCCTCCAACCGAATCAACGACGGTAAGTGCGACCCGCGCGGGCGCTTCCTCTTCGGCACGATGGACATAAACGAAAAGGAAGCCTGCGGCGCGCTCTACTCCTTCGACGGAAAGAACGTCGCGCGGCTACGGGGCGGAATCCGCATTTCCAACGGGCTGGCGTGGAGCCCCGATTACAAAACGCTCTATTACATTGACACGCCGACGCGCCGCGTTCAAGCGTTCGATTACGACCTGCAAAGCGGACAAATCGCCAACCCGCGCGACGCCTTTGAAGTTCCCGCCGCGCTCGGCTACCCCGACGGCATGACCAGCGACGCGCAAGGCAATTTATGGATTGCCATGTGGGGCGGAGCGCAAATTACCAGATGGAATCCGCGCGACGGCGCGCTGCTGGAACAAATTTCCGTCCCCGCTTTGCAAACTTCTTCCTGCGTCTTCGGCGGAAAACGCCTGAACGAGTTATACGTCACCTCCGCCCGAATCGGCATGAGCGCGTCCGACTTAAAAAAATACCCGCTCTCCGGCGGGCTGTTTAAGATTGAGACGAAGGTCGAGGGAACGAGGACATTTCCCTTTCAGGCTTAAGGAGTCGGCGTCGTTTCCGCAAAAGGCGCGGGGGTGAAAGTCGGTTGCGGCGAAAGTTCGGGCGCGGGAGTCAGCGTGGGCGAAGGCTCCGGCGTGGGAGCGAAAGTCGGCGAGGGCGAGGGCAAGGGCGCGCGTCACGCCGGGGACTTGGGTCAAGGTCTCCATGTCCGCCGTGTTGAGAAAATTCAAAAAATCGCTCATGCAGCGCCTCCTGCCTTATTGTACGCCAAAACAAGCGCGACTGCATTTGGTATATAATTGCCGCGACATGAGCATTTACCTCGATTACGCCGCCACCACGCCCGTTCATCCGCGCGTGTTGGAAAAGATGACTCCTTACTTCCGCGAGTGGTTCGGCAACCCGTCTTCGATTCACCGCTACGGGCAAAAAGCCGAAACTGCCGTCGAGCAAGCGCGGGAGACCGTCGCCGCCGTTCTCGGCTGCCGCGCCGACGAAATTATCTTCACCTCGTGCGGCTCGGAATCGGACAACCTCGCGCTGCGCGGCGCGGCGTTGGCGCGCAGAAAAGATTCGGGCGCGACGCGGATTCTGACGGCGAAGAACGAACATCACGCCGTGAGCAAAACCGCCGCCCAACTGGAACAAGAATACGGCTTTTCCGTCGCGTGGCTGGAAACGGATTCTCACGGCATGGTCTCCGCCGACGCTTTGAGAAAAGCCGTCCGCGAAAAAAGCGCGCTCGCCTCGGTGATGTACGCCAACAACGAAATCGGGACGATTAACCCCATCCCGCAGCTGGCGCGAACCGCCCGCGAAAGCGGGATTGTCTTTCATACCGACGCGGTGCAAGCCGCCGCTTACCTTGACGTTCGCGTGGAAGCGCTGGGCGTGGATTTAATGTCGCTGGGCGGGCATAAGTTTTACGGTCCCAAAGGCGTGGGCGCTTTATACGTCCGCAAAGGGACGCGGCTCGTCCCGCACAACACCGGCGGCGGGCAGGAATTTGGTCTGCGGGCGGGGACGCAAAACGTCCCTTACATCGTCGGCTTCGCCGAAGCGCTGCGGCTGGCGGCGGAGGAACGCGAGGCGCGCGTCGCTCACGTTCAGCCCTTGCGCGACCAAATCATCGGGCGCGCGCTGGAAGAAATTCCCGACGCGCAATTAACCGGTCATCCAGAAAAACGTTTGCCCAATCACGCTTCGTTTGTATTCAAAGACGCGGACGGCAATTTGCTGCTGCAACTGCTGGACGCGGAAGGCTTCGCCTGCTCTTCCGGCTCGGCGTGCAAAACGGGCAACCCTGAGCCAAGCGAAGTCGTCTCGGCGTTGGGGTTCGAGCGCGAATGGGCGCTCGGCTCGCTGCGCGTGACGCTCGGCATGGATTCCACGCCCGCGCAAGTGGAATCGTTTTTGAAAGCGCTGCCGGGGCTGGTGGAAAAGGCGAGGAAATTAAACCGCGGCTAAAAGCGCCGCTGCGCTCGCAAGGTCAATTGCAAGATTGAAAACAACCATCATTTCCCTCGAATCCCACGACGACCTCGTCTCGCTGCGCGATAAATTATCGCGGGCGAAGACTCCGCGCGTTTTGCTCGTGGCGCCCAAATATGCGCGCGCCCACTTGCGGGCGTTGGATTTGAAAGTCTTGCAACGTCACGCCGAATCGCTAGGGGCGCAACTGGGATTGGTGACGCGGCGTTTCAAACTGCGGCGCGACGCCGAATCGCTAGGGATTCCCGTCTTCGCTTCGGCGGCGGAAGCGCAGCGCAAAGAGTGGAAGACTTCCCCGCGCCGTCCGCGTTTCGTTCCCAAACCGCCGCGCCGCGATTTGCGCCAAATGCGCGCAGCCGCCTATCCCCAAGAAGCCGCGTGGCGGACTTCCCTGCCGGGACGAATCTTCGCCTTTACGCTCGGCGTGGCGGCGGCTTTGGCGCTTGCCTTCCTGTTCGTGCCGCGCGCGCGGGTGACGTTGTATCCCGAAATTAAGAATCAATCGGCGGCCGTTCTCATTAGCGCCAGCGCGGAAGCGCGGGAAGCTTCCATTACGGGCCTGGTTCCCGCGCGAAGCGTTTCCGCCGTAATAGAAACGGAAGAGACGCTGGCCATTAAAAGCCTGATAACGACGCCGAAAGAAAAGGCGCAGGGAATCGCGCGCTTTTCTAATTTAACGACAGGCGAAGTGAAAATCCCCAAAGGGACGATTGTCTCCACGTCCGAAGAGCCGCGCGTTCGCTTCGTCGCCTTGAACGACGCCTTGTTCGACAAGGATAATAAATTTCTGGAAGTGAAAATCGAAGCGCTGGAAGGCGGAACGAGCGGCAACGTTCCCGCCGAATCGATTCGCGTGGTGGAAGGGCTGCTGGGGTTTTCCCTGAGCGTGACCAACCTCAAGCCGACGGAAGGCGGAAGCGACGAGCAAGTCGTTGGCGCGACGGAAGAAGACCGCGCGCGGCTGCGGCAAATTGCGCTGGATAACCTGCGGCGGCAGGCGGAGGCGGCGCTGCGCGCGCAGCTGCGACCTGCGGACGTATGGATTCCCGATTCGCTGGAAATGACGGAAATTCTCGAAGAGAGCTTTTCTCCGCCCGAAGGACAGCCCGGCGGAACGCTCGTCTTGAAGATGAAGAGCTCGTTTTCCGCCCGCTACGTGGCGGCGGAAGATTTGGCGTTGGCGGCGCGGGCGGCGCTGGAAGCTTCCCTTCCCGCCGGTTTCGCCCCGCTGACCGAAGAAATTGAAATTAAAGCCGGCGTGCCGACGACCGATTTCAGCGGCGCAACCCGATTTGAAATTGAAGCTTCGCGCCCCGTTATGCGGACGGTGGATGAGGCGCAAGTTTTCGCGCTGGCTCTCGGCGCCGAGCCAGCCGCGCTGCAAGCCGCGCTGGCGGCGCGACTTCCCATGCGGCAGACGCCCGCCGTCGAAATTACGCCCGCATGGTGGAAGCGCGTTCCGCTCGTTCCGCTTAACGTGACGGTGGAGGCGCGGTGAGAATCCTCGCGGTGGATCACGGCGAAAAGCGAATCGGGCTGGCAATCAGCGACGAGACCGCGACCCTCGCTAGCCCGCTGCAAATCATCGCGCACGTCTCGCGCGCGATAGACGCGGCGCAAGTGGCGGAAATCGCCGCGCAACACGGGGCGCGGTTGATTCTCGTCGGGCAATCCTTTGACGAGGACGGAAACCCCAGCCCAGCCGGCAGGCGCGCGGCGCGCTTCGCCGAGGAACTGAGAAAGCAAACCGCGCTGCCCGTCCAACTATGGGACGAAGCGTTCAGCACGCAAGACGCCCGCGCCGCGCGGATTCACTTGGGCGTTTCGCGCAAGCGGCGCGCAGGTCATCAAGACGCGCTCGCCGCAGCCTTTATTTTGCAATCGTATCTGGATAGCGGGGAGAAACCGCGCGAGTAAAAAAACGCGCGGCGGACGTTAAGGCTGAGACAGGTAAGTATCGAAGAACGCTATCACCTTCGCTTCATACAGTTCAGGGCGAAAGCGATACATGCCTAAATGGGGGACGCCTTTTTCCACCCAAATTTCTTTCGGCGGTTTCGCCGCGTCGTACAGGCGGTTGGGGGCGTTCATCCGAATCGCTCCGCCCTGCCAGCCGTCTATGATGAACGTGGCGCGCGGGCTGATAAGCGAAATCGCCTGCTCCGGGCTGACGTCTTTCACGCGAATTCCGCTGTGCAGTTGATACAGGGCGACGACGAAGGGGTCGGGAAAATCGAACGGCGTATTGACGCGCATGGCGTCTTCCAGCGCGGGGAAGGAACTATCCGCGACGACGGCTTGAATCTCGGCGCGCTTTGCGGCGGTTAGCAACGCCACCGCCCCGCCGAGCGAAGCGCCCCACGCGCCGACGCGCTCCACGCACGGTTGAGTCAGCGCGAAATCGAGGGCGGCTTCCGCGTCCAATTGTTCGGCGTAACCGAGCGTGGAAAATTCGCCGCCGCTTGCGCCGTGCGCGCGAAAATCCCACGAAAGCGCGCCGTATCCGTTGCGGATGAACAGCGCGTGAAAGAGCGCGTAACGGCTGCCGCTGAGCCCGTGCGCCAGCAGGATGACTCTTCCGTTCGCCGGGGGCGTGTACCACGCGGAAAGCGTCACGCCGTCTTGGGTCGTTAGTTGAACGTCTTGATAGGGGACGCCGTTTTCTCGCAGCGGCGCGGCGCTGGGAGGGACGCGGGCGGGATGAAGATAAGCCTGCGCGCCCAGTTCGCACGCCAGCAGAAAGAAGACCGCCAGCGTGAGCGAAAGAGCGCCGAGCAGATTCAATAAATAACGGAATATTTTTTTCATTTTCCGCGGCGGATAACTTCGCGGAAAATTTCTTCATAGCGGTCTTCGACGCGCCGAATGTCGAAATTCCGCGCCTTTTCCAAACTGGCGCGGCGATACGCCAGCAACTGCTGTGGGTTGGCGAGCAGCTCGCGCAGCGCGGCTTCAAAGGCGTCATGGTCGTGAACGTCAATCAGAAATCCGTTTTTGCCGCGCTCGACCAAATCTAAAAATCCGCCGACGTCGCTGACGACCAGCGCCAGCCCTTTGGCGAGCGCCTGCACGCCGACGACGGGCAGCCCTTCGGAAAGCGAGGGCATAAAGAGAATGTCGCTACGCGCGAAGGCTTCCAGCACGTCGTCGGGAGTCACCCAACCGGGCAGGTCGAAGCGTTCGGTCATGCCGTTCGCTTCGATGGCGCGCTTGACTTCCACGAAATATTCGCCGTCGCCCAGCATGGAGCAGCGCCAATCCAAATCCTTCAAGCGGGAGAGGATGGAGATAATCGCCAGGGTGTTTTTTTGCGGGGCGAATCGCCCGGCGAAGACCAGCCGCGGCGGGCGGTTGAGCTGAAGTTCGCGCGGAGCGAGGCGGGCGGTATCCGCGCCGTTGGGGATGACTTCAATTTCCACCGGGTAGCGCCGCAAGGCGAGTCGGCGCGTATGCTCGCTGACCGCCGCCGCTTTTTTGGCGCGCTTCCAAATGGGATAGGTGAAAGGCAAGGTCCAGCGAAACCAGCGGTCGGTTTTTTCCGGCACGCCGCCCGGCACGTCGCCCAAGTGCGCGGTAAGGACGTAAGGGACGCCGGTGAGCAGCGAAAGCGCCCAAGCCAGCGCGCCCGAAGGCACGGCGAAGTGCGTGTGCATCACGTCCGGGCGGTTTTTGAGAATCAAAAACAAACCGACCCAAAAGCCGAAGAAAATATACGCCAGCATCGTTTGAAAGGGCGCGACAAAGCGCTCTTTTCGCAGCGCGGGAACGCGCACGACGCGCAAGCCGTCCTGCTCTTCAAAAAAAGCCAGCCCCTTGACGCGCGAAGTCAGCACGGTGACGGCGTGTCCGCGCGCGGCGAGACCTTTGCAAATATCGTAGGCGGCTCTGCCGCCCCCGCCGCCGACGGGCGGAAATTCGTAGATGACGACTAGAATGTTCACGGAGCGAAGGGACTCTTACATTTGGGATTTGGACGCGGCACGAAGACCTGAATATTCGCGGTCTTTAACGTCTCGATGGGTTTATAAGCGCATAGCAGCGGCGCGCCGACGTATTTCACCCAGGCGTTGTTTTCCTCTTTGAACGCGCCGCTTTTTTGTTGAACGAATTTTTGCTCTTCGGCGATAATGACGGCGAAGCGCTTGCGGTTTAAGTCGGCGTAAAACTTTTCGAGATACGGGCGGTTGCCCGACATCGCCATTTCCATCAATTCAATTTGCTCGTATTCCGGAATCAGCCTGAGGTTCTTCAACTCGCCGAAGGTGAACAGCTGCCGTTCGGTGAGGAAGAGGACTTCGCCTTCCGCCCGCTCGGCGTAAGTTTGCAGGGTTTGAACGTCCTGCCGCGCGGCGGCGGAATCGTAGCGGAAGAAGGAGCTGAGGCGGGGCAAGGCGTAAATCATGGGGATCAGCAGCGCCGCCGCGACGACCCAAGGGGAAACCCGTCCGCCCGCGAACATGCCGCCCGCTTCGGTTTTGACCCGCCCAGCGAAGAAATAAACCGCGATCAGCGCCAGCAGGACGAGGTAAGCGTCCATGTTGTGCAGGTCGCCGCCGCCGCCAATTTTCACGCTGACGACCAGCCCGCCAAGAAAGAGGACGAGAATCAAGCCCAGCAGCGCCAGCTGCCGCAACGGGTGAATTTGCGCGGCGTTTCCGCGCAAGTTTTGATAGAGCGAAGCGAGCAGCGGCGCCGTGACCAGCGCGATTCCGGGCAGCACGCCGGAGAAAATTTCGTTAGGCAAAAGGCGATTCCACAGCAGGTCGGAGGTGAAGCTGGAACCGAAGCTCCGCAAATCGGCGTTGCCGGAAACGGCAATGTAAAAGAACTGCCCGGCTAAGGCAAGCGCCAATCCGCTTACGCCGTAAACGAAAGGCGGAAGCCAGTATTTCCATCCCCTGCCGTTTATTTCATTTTCCAGCAAGTAAAGGGCGATGGCGAGCATGGCGGGAACGGGAAACCAATTGACGCGGCTCATGCCCGCCCAGAACGAGGCGAGCGCCACGAAGAGCAGCGAACGCCAAAATCGTTCGGAAGAAAAGCCCGCCAGGACAAGAATGACGCAAACTTGCAAATGGTAATAGACCGCGCCTTGCAAGTAATAAACGTAAGCCCAAGCCGCAAGGAAGAAGAACGCCCAGCCTTTGAATCCGCCGCGGCGCGCCAACAGCAGCGCGGAAGCGCCCGTCAGCGCGACCCATAAAACCGATTGCCAGAGACGATGCGCCCACAGCGGCAAGCCCGGTATCCAAAAAGGCAGCGAAAGCAGCATGTAGCGCGTGGGGTGCAAAAAGGGATAAGGCAGTTTCACGCCGTAAAGCGACTCGGCGTGAAACATCGAGGCGTAGTAATGGCGGCTGGCTTCGGAATAGCCAATGGAAAAAGGATAGACAGAGACGACGGTCAGGCTGCCGTAGAGGTGATACGTTAATCCTTGAAATAGGACGAGGAAGGCGAAAGCGTCGCGCAGGGGATATCCGCCGAAGAGCCGCAAGCCGAAAGTTTGAACGAGGGTCGCCCACAAGAAGACCCATAAAAGCGGGGCGGTTTGGGGCAAAACTTGCCCGAAGACGAAGAATCGGAAAAGCCAGGGCAAAGCCAGCCCGAAGAGAATCAACGCGCCGCCGAGCGGTTTGTTTAAGGATGCGGGTTGCAAAGTTTCAAGACGGCGGGGAAATCGAATCAGGACGAGGAATCCGCCGACGACGTTCACGAGGAAGAGGACGGCGAGCAAAATCCAACGCGAGCGCCAGAGCGAAACTTGCAGCTCGGCGAAACGCTGCGCGGTTTGAATCAGCCCCGTGGCGGCGGCGAGCAGCGTGGCGGCGAAAAAAATTTGCCAGAAAGTTTTAGGGGAGACGTTTTGCATATCACAATTCATCCAGCGCGGCGCGGTCTTTGTTCATCTCGGCGAGGATGGAAGGCAGGAAGAGCGCGCCGGGCAGGCTGGCGACGACAAAAGTGAGGCGGATGAGGATGGCGATAACCGCGCTTTCGGAATGGTCCAGCCCGCCGAGGATGGGCAGCAGGTAGGTGAGCGAAAGTTCCTGCACGCCAAAGCCGTTAATGGAGACGGGGATCAGCGTAACGAAGTAGGTAAGGCTCCACAGCCCGGCGATCAGCCAGAAGGAGACATGACGGTGAACGCCTTCGATGAGGAAGTAAATCGAAAGGAAAATGAACGCCATGTTGCCGAAGGTGGCAAGCAGCGAGAGAAACAAGCCCAGCGGACGGTTGTACCAGATTTTGAAAGTTTCGAGCGTGCGTTTGAGAAAGGTCAAGCCTTTTTGGAAGAAGGCGCCGGCGAAAGAAAGGGCGCCGCCCTTGCCGACGGAGAGGATAGGAATCAGCCCGAAGGGAACGGCGAAAGCCATGCCCGCCATGCCAATTAAGCGATCGGCGATTAGCGAGGCGAGGCAGATGGGGCGGTCATAGCCGAGCTGCATGGCGCCCGCCAGACGGGCGACGTCGCCGCCGATGGTGGTGGGCAGAAAGTTGGAAGCGAACAGCCCGGTGAGGGTGAGTTTGGTCGTCTGCCAGAAGGAAATTTCCGCCCCGGCGGCTCGCAAGAGGGCGTGCCAGCGCGCCGCGACAAAGATACGCGAGACCAGCAGCGCGAGGATGGCGGCGAGCAAGCTTGCAACGGTCACGCGCCGCAGCGCGGCGAGCATTTCGGCGCTGCTTTCTTCTTTGAGAAGCAGAAACAGCAAAATCAAAGCCAGCAGGCTGCCGCCCACGCGGGCGAGGTTTTGGCGGTTGCGTTTGAGCGAATCAATCATGAGAATCGCGTTGGAAGTTAAGCGTAGAGCGCACGGTGTAAGTGGGCTTGCGCTGCGATTCGTGATACGTCCGCACGAGCAGTTCGGCAATCAACCCCATCAGCAGAGATTGAAAGCCGAGAATGAAGACCATGATGGCGGTGAGAAACAGCGGCGAAGTGGAGACGGGGACGTTTTGGAAGATGCGGCGCACGAAAAGATAAGCCATGATGAGCGAGCTGATAATCATCATCAAGCCGCCGGCGCCGCCGAAGAGATAAATGGGTTTGGAAGAATAGCCGACGAGGAATTTGACGGTGAACAAATCGAGGATGACTTTGGCGGTGCGCTCCAAGCCGTATTTGGTTTTGCCGAATTTGCGCGGATGATGCCGCACGGGCGTCTCGGTGATGCGCGCGCCGACCGAGCTGGCGTAAACGGGGATGAAGCGGTGCATTTCGCCGTAAAGGCGGAAACCGACCAGCACGTCGCGGCGATAGGCTTTGAGGGTGCAGCCGTAATCGTGCAGGTACACGCCGGTCACGCGCGAGATAATTCCGTTGGCGATGCGCGAGGGGAAGTTGCGGGTGACGGGGTTGTCCTTGCGGTCCGCGCGCCAGCCGCTCACCAGGTCGTAGCCTTCGTCCAGTTTCGCCAACAGCATAGGAATATCGGCGGGGTCGTTTTGTAAATCGGCGTCCAGCAGGACGATGGTTTCGCCGGCGGAGTAATCAATGCCGGCGGCGATGGCGGCGGTCTGACCGAAGTTGCGGCGGAAGCGAACGGCGCGGACGTGCAGCGGGTCTTTTTGCGCGTACTCTTGCAAAATTTTCCAGCTATCGTCGCGGCTGCCGTCATCCACTAACACGACTTCCCATTCCTTGTTCAGCGCGTTCATCGTCTGATAGATGGCTTCAAACAGCAAGGGCAGGTTTTCCTGCTCGTTATAGACGGGGATGACCAAAGAGAGTTCCATTTATTCCCTGCGAAAGATTCGTAATCTAGATTTGGGCTGGCAGGAAGTCGGCGGAGACGCTTTTAGCTCGACAAAGCGCGCCGGAGTAAAGAACTCCTTCCACGCCATGTAATATTGTTGTTCGACGATGAAGAAATCGGCGGAGGCTTTCCACTGCGCGTCGAGTTCCTCGTTCCAATAGCCGAATTTTATCGCTTGCGCCGTATCCGAGCCGCTTAGGAAAGTATAGGCGGCGTTGATTTGCGGCGGAAAGATTTTCGCTTCGGGCAAATAGAGCAGCGGCGTTGCGGAAAGGCTGCCGTGCCAATAAACGGAGCTGCCCGGCGGAATCAGCTGGCGCAGATGCGCGCCGACTTCTTCCGCGGCGGCGATGACGTCCATGTCGCAATCGCGGATGTTTCCATGCAGCGCCGGAGAGAAGACGATTCCCAGCGCGAGAATCAGCGCGGCGAAGGATTTGCCAAAGCCAAAGGCGGCGCGCCGCAAAATTATATATCCAATTGCCAGAATCAGGGCTGCGAGCAGCAAGCCAAACGCGGCGGAGATAACGCGCGCCGAGAGGCCAACTTCCCAGCCGAAGGCGGCCGCGAGCAGGTCTTTCCACGTCGTCCAGCCGGGCAGGATTTGAAAGCCCCGCGCGCGCGGCACGGGCAGGTTTAACAGCGGTCTGCCGATTTCTGCAAACGCCGAGAAGCCAATTCCCGCCCCAAGCGGCAGGAAGAGGAAGCTCGCCAGCAAGGAAGAGAATCTCCCCGCCGCCGAGTCTTTCCATGTTTGAACGAGCAGCGCAACCAGCAAAATTCCCGCGACGTTGAAAAAAGAAACGTAAGGGCTGAAGCAAAAGACGCAGTAATCCAACAGCACGGCGGCTTGAAAGTGCATGTAAAGCAGCCCATAAAAAAGCAAAAAGAGAAACAGCGCGTCTTTAAAGATTCCGCGCGCGCGCCACGTTTTGGAAAGAATCGGCGCGAAACATAAAGAAATCAACCCGCCCGCCAGCGGGATGAAATGATAGCGAAAGGTTTGGAAGACGGATTGCAGCCGCGCTTCCACCGAAGGCTGATGTTTCCAGCGGGCGGGAAACCCGCCGCCGAGATAAAGGTATTCGCGCGGAATCAGGAGGTTAAAATAAGGAACCCAATACCACAGCTGCAAAATGCCGGGAAAGTAAACGTAAAACAACGCGCCAAAGAGCGCCAGCCCGCTCAACGTCAGCCCCCAGGCTTTGCGCCCGTGCCGCCAAAAGGCGTATAAAATCAGCAGCGGCAGGACGGGCAACATGTTTTGACGGACGAAGATCATCACGGCGGAAAGCGCGCCCGCCAAAGTCAGTTGCCACGCTTTGCGCCCTTCGCCGAGAGAGAAAAAGAGAATCCACGCCATCAGGCAGGCGATGAGGCTTTGCGTGACGGCGCCGCTGTAATATTTAATCACCATCGGGCTGGCGGCTAAAGTCCACGCCGCGCCCGCCGCTAACCAATTTCCAACCAAGCGCCGCGCGGCAAACCACGTTCCAACAACCGTCGCCATGCCAAAAAAGACCGCCAGATATCGTCCAGTTCGCAAACCGGCGCCGAACAGCAATTGCACATATCCGGGAATCAGAAAAGAAAGCGGGGCTTTGGAAATATTAATGCCGGGTTGAAAGGGCTGATATTCGCCGGTCGCAAACAAATAGCCCTTGACCAGATAAGACCCCTCGTCCAAATTGGGGATGTTGGTGTGAGCGAAGACAAAGCTTTGAACGGCGTAAGCCAGTAGAGCCGCCAGCGCCAGCGCGTAAGGAGTCCATGCGGGCAAGGCAATTGATTTCAAAACGCGGTCAAGTTTCATAAAATATGCGCCAAATGGGAAAATTATACCTTACGGCGCAGGTCGAGATTTGTCGCGTCGCAGCCCGCCGAAAAGGATAAGCGCCCACAGCAAGAGGATGACCGCCACCATCGCGCCAAAAGGCAATTGTCCCCATAGGTGGTAATAGCGGTTGGCGTACCATTGACCGAAGAAAAGCAGGAAGACGACTTCCATTAAGACAATGCGAAAAAGCCAGGGGGAGCGCGCTTCTCGCTGCCAGGCCCAAACCCGCCCGACAAGAAGCGCCTGCCAGAAAAAGAGAATGGCGCGATAGCGCGGGTTATCCCATTGGTCGCCGCCGCCGCGCAGCGAGGTGAAAAGAATCCACGCCCAGACGGCGGCGCTCATCCACAGCCAGAGTTTGCGCTCGGCGGGCGGCATGTTCCACGCGGCGACCAAAGCAAAGACCAGAATCGGCAGCAGGGCATACCAGCCCAGCGCGCGCGCAATGCCGATAACGCGCCAGAGAAACGTCGTCGGCTCGACCAGCGCGGCGGGCAGCACGGGCTGAAAGACTCCGTAAATCATCACAAAAGGCAGGCGCAGCCATTGGGGCATTTCATCGAAAAGTTTTTGCACCCAGCCGGAGCCGCGCTCCAGTTGATACACGTCCCATTGCACGGCGAATTTCAGCCAGCCGCCGATGACGTGCAGCGGGGAAGTGGAATCAAAATCGCCGGAACGATTGAGCGCGGCAGAGAGCAGGAACAGCCCCAGAATAAAAATCAGCGCCGCGAGCGCAACGCCCCAAAGCGGAAGGGACTTTTCCACGCGGGCAAAACATATCCACCCGCCAAAGGTGACCAGCGCCGCCAGCGCCGCAATCGGCGAGATAAGCAGCATCCCCGCCAGCCCCAGCGCCAGCCAGAAAAGGCTGTTTTTTTCGCGCGCCAGCAGGCGGAGAAAGCCCCAAAAAGCAATTGCGCTGAACGCCATCAGGTACGGTTCGCGCATGGCGGAGCCGCCCAGCAAGACGCTTTCGGGATAGAGCGCGTAAATCCATCCGGCGGCAAGCGCGGTTTTTTCCCCCCATTGAGCGGAAGCCGCCTTCCATAAAAAAGGCAAGCCCACAGCCGCCATAAAAGCGGAGAACAAAACCAACAGCAAGGGACGGTGCGCGTCGGGCGAAAGAGCGCGATACAAGAAGGCGCTGAGAGCGAGCAGCCCGCCGTATTGGTCGTAAGCGTAGCTGCGGTTGAACGCGCTGAGCAGATTCTTCTCCGAAGCAGCCAGCTCCCACGCTTGCGAATCGCGGCGGTGAGCGTCGGTGTAAACGAAACCGGCGCGGTCGTCCTCGTCGTCGGGATAGCCATTGAGAGGCAAGACAAAGTAAGTGGTCACGCCGCCAAGGAAGCGCAACGCGAAAGCGAGGGCGAGCATTCCAACCAGCGCCTTCGAACCTTCCGCCCAGCGAAGAGCCAGAGCGAGCAGCGAGAAAGAAATCAAAAACAGCAGCGAAAATCCCAGCCAGCCGTTCAGCCAATTGAATCCTTGCAAAAACGAAAGCGCGGCGCCTGACAAAAACGCAAGAGGCGCAATCCAGCGAAAATCTCGTTTGAAAGATTGAATCATGCTCATTTTTTACCACAGAATTAAGACCGCGTGAAAAACGTTTATAACTTCAGTTCGGGGTAAGCGCCCAAAACGTTGGCTTCGATCCCTGAAGTCGCTCGCGCAAAGCCTTCGGGATGATTCGCAAGGCTTATTCTGAGCTCAGGTTTTATAAGAAACAGTTGGTATCTTTCATAAGTAAAAAAAGAATATTTCGAGAATTATGACATTCATTATAAGGCTTTGTGACAGCCTGCACTTATCCACGCTCTTATTTTCAATTAACATATTGCAATAAAAGGGAAGAATCCTTCGAGTATTCGAGTTTTAAGGAGAATGCGCCAATGAAACAAACTACAAAAATTGCTTTTCCGCTGGCGGCTTTGATTGCATGCGCCGCGTTGCTGGCGATAGTCCTTGCCCCCTCGCAAAACGTCGCGGCGACTCCCGCTTTTCAGGACGACTCGGGAAAATGTATAGAATGCCATAAACAGTCGGGAGATCTGTGGATGGGCAGCAAACATCAAACCGGAAGCGTGAACTGCGTGGTGTGTCACCAACTTGTCGGCGAAGGCGAACACCCGGCGGAAGCGAAATATGGCGTGGAAAGCGAAGAAGCCACCTGTTTGGCTTGCCACGCCAACGTAGCGGGAATGGATATTGCCGGGCAGGTCCAAGCCAGCCCGCACGGTCAGATTGGTTTGACATGTCTCACCTGCCACGAGCCGCACGCCCAAACGCTGAAATTAACCGAAGGCTCGCGGATTGTGTGCGAAAACTGCCACAAAAAGGAAATGCGGAACATGGTGGAGTCGACCCATTTTGCGGCTGGTTTGAGCTGCCTTGAATGCCACATGGGCGCGGAAAAGAATCACACCATGCAAGTTTCGGCGAAGACCTGCAGCGGCTGTCATCAAGACCTGCACGAAGCCAAAAACATGTTAGAAGCCGGGCTGGAAATTACCCAAATCTCGGAGCCTGCCGTTCTGGCGGAAGTTCCGCAGCCCACGCCCGAAGCGCCCGCAGCCGAAGCGCCTGTCTCCGGCGGCGTGACCCTGCCTTCATGGGTAATCGCGCTGGCAGGCGCGCTCGTCGGCGGAATTATTTCCTGGGCGCTGGTCGGCAAGGACCCGGGCAAACCTTCCGACGAGCAAGATTAGCCGGCTGTTTTAGCGATACTTTGGAGGCTTCTTATGAGCGAAACAAAAAAAGAACAACCCGCTCCCGAAAACGCGGCGGCGCGGCGCGACTTTCTTAAAGTAACCGGCGCGCTGGCGGCTGCGGCGGGCGCGGCGCAGCTAGCGCTTGGCACGCTCACCGCCCGCGCTTCCTCCGGCGGCGGCGAAGGAAAAGGTCCGCAATGGGGCATGTTGATTGATATTAACCTGTGCATCGGCTGCCGCTATTGCACCTTCGCCTGTCAGGCGGTGAACAACCTCGCCGACGACATGATTTACTGCCCGGTCGCCGAAGAAACCACCCAAAGCGGCGACCCATTCTTCCTTTCGCGCCCGTGTATGCACTGTCAGGAAGCGCCCTGCGTTCACGTTTGCCCGGTGGGCGCAACCTACCACAGACCCGATGGAATCGTCGCCATGAATTACGACCTGTGCATCGGCTGTCGCTACTGTCAGGTCGCCTGCCCTTATGAAGCGCGAGTCTTCAATTGGCGCGAACCCATCGAACTCAACTCAAAAACGCCTACCTTCGGCTTCCCCGAAGTTCCCAACCGCCCGCGCGGGGTGGTGGAGAAATGCACCTTCTGCGCCCATCGCATTGACCCCGGCGTCGAAGCCGGATTGGTTCCCGGCGTGGATCCGGGCGCCACGCCCGCCTGCGTCGTCGCTTGCCCGACCAACGCGCGCGTCTTCGGCGATTTGAACGACCACGAAAGCCCAATTTTTAAAGCCCTGGCGGAAGCCAAGACAATCATCCGCCTGCGCGACGAGCTCAGCACAGAACCGCGCGTGTATTACGTCCCCCCGCAGGTTGACAACCGCTTTCAAGGGAGCTAGCCATGCAGAGCGCCATTCATTACCCTAAACTTCGCTTCGGGAAGAAATACGTGGACGTCTTCCCCTATTGGATTGCCCTGCTAATCGCAGGAATCCTTTTCGGTCTGGTCGGCGCGTTCGTCACCTTCCGCGACGGGCTGCAAGTGACGGGCCTTTCCAACCGCGTGCCGTGGGGATTGTGGATTTCGATTGACCTGTCCTCCATCGCGCTGGGCGGCTCGGCTTTCGTCTTCGGCGTGATTGTGTATCTGCTGCGCGTCAAGCGCTTTGAGACGGTGGGCAAGCTCGCCGTGCTGCTCGGCTTCTTGGGCTACTCGACGGCGGGCATGGTGCTGCTGTTTGACCTTGGTCAGCCGCTGCGCTTCTGGCATCCGATTGTTTTCTGGCAGGTGCATTCCCTATTATGGGAAATCACCATGTGCGTCGTGCTATATCTGACCGTGCTGGCGGCGGAGCTTGCGCCTATCATCGTGGAGCATCCCTTCTTTGAAGACCACCCCTGGCACGCGCGCTTCCCCTTCTTGAAGAAGCTCGTTAACTTCGCCCAATCGGCGGCGCATTTCCTTCACAAGCTGGGACCCGCGCTCGCCATCGTCGGCTTGACGCTTTCGCTGCTGCATCAGGCTTCGCTGGGCGCGACGTATTCGGTGCTTTACGGGCGCGGAATCTGGTTCAATCAAAGCGCGCCGACGCAATTCGTCTTTTCCGCCATGAGCGGCGGAATCGCGCTGCTGTTTTTCCTGAGCGTCATCGTCTTCCGCGTCATGCGACCCGGCCTGGTGAAAGACGAGACGCTTTACGACGTGGCGCGGCTGGCGGGCGGAATCACCCTGCTGCTCACTTATTTGCGCCTGTGGGATTGGGCGGTGACCAATTACTACTCCTTTGACCGCAACATTGCCCTGCAAACTGAAGCCTTGAACGCTATTGCGCCCTACTCGCTTTCGTTCTGGCTCGGACAGGCGCTGCTGCCCGCCATCGCCGGCGCGATTCTGCTTTCAGCGAAATCGGTGAAAAACTTCCGCTATCTGATGGCGGTCGCCATTATTCCCATTTTCGCCGCCATCATCACCCGCTGGAATTACAATTTTGCCGGTCTGATTGCCAGCGTCACCTACGACCCCTACACGCCCAATATTCGCGTAAACGCCTACGCTCCCACCTGGGTGGAATTTTCGGTCGCTTCGCTAGTGCTTTCCTATTGGTTGTTGATGTTCAGCCTTGCGGCGCGTTATCTCCCCTTCCACAGCAAGCGCAAGCATTGAGCGTTCTCCTCCTTTTTTACCCCGAACTTTGGTTCGGGGTTTTTTTATTCCCGCACGGCGCGACGGCTTTTCAGGTTTGTAATTTGGGCAAGGGAAGTCGCTTTTTGAAAAGTAGTATACTTATCGCGCCGCTAAAAAAAGCAGGAAGTTTTGGCGAACGGCGATTCTATCCGTCCGTGAAAGGGAGCGCCCATGAAATTCCGCAAAAGAATATCAAGATTTTTCTACCCCAGCCCGGACTCTCCGCGCTGGAAATTTTTTCTGCCCTACCTTGCGTTCTTCGTCATCCTGACGCTTCTCTTCGGCGGAGGGGTATACGGCTGGGAATATACCAACTCTTCGCAATTTTGCGGGACGACCTGTCACACCATGCCGCCGCAAAGCGTGACGTTTCAAAACTCGCCGCACGCCAACGTCACCTGCGAGGAGTGCCACATTGGGCGCGCCTCCGTGACTGACCAGCTGTTCCGCAAATCGCGCGCGCTGCACGAAATTTACTACACGGTCTTTTCGCTGTATGAATACCCCATCCGCGCCACGGCGCTGCAACCGGCGCGCGACACCTGCGAAAAATGCCATCACCCCGAAACCTTCTCCGACGACAGCCTGAGGCAAATCAACCGTTACGCCACGAACCGCAGCAACACGCCGACTTCCATCTATTTGATAATGAAAACCGGCGGCGGCAGCGCCCGCAAAGGCAACGCGCGCGGCATTCACTGGCATATTTCCAGCAAGGTGGCATATTACGCCAGCGACGAGCTCGAACAGCAAATTCCCTACGTCCGCGTTTATAACGAAGACGGCTCGTTTACCGAATACGTGGACTTGGAATCGGGCTTCGACCCCGCGACGGCGGACGAGAGCCAGATGCGCACGATGGACTGCGTGACCTGCCACAACCGCGTGACGCACAATTTTGAACTGCCAGCCAATTCGATGGATCAAGCCCTTTCCGACGGGCGAATCGCCGCCGATATTCCGCTCATTCGCTGGAAAGGCGAAAACGTCCTCGCCGCCCAATACGAATCGCGCGAGGCGGCCATGCAAGCTATCGCCGCGCTGGAAGAAGATTACAAGACCAACGAGCCGGACTATTACGCGGAAAACGCCGAGAAAATTAAACGCGCCGTCGCCGAGCTACAAGCCATCTACGACCGCACGACCTTTCACGAGCAAAAGGCAAGCTACAATACGCACCCGAACAACCTCGGTCACATGAACGCGCCGGGCTGCTTCCGCTGCCACGACGGAAAACACCTGAACGATAAAAACGAAGCCGCGCGGCTGGAATGCAACTTGTGTCACGCCATTCCCGTCGTCGCCCAAGCGGACGACTTTTTGACGACCATTGAAATCAGCCGGGGGCCCGAGCCGCAATCGCACTTCAACCCCAATTGGATTGCGTTGCACAATCAGGCGTTTAACGACTCCTGTCAAAATTGCCACACGACGAAGGACGCGGGCGGAACCAGCAATCAATCGTTCTGCTCAAACAGCGCTTGTCACGGAAACGTGTTCACCTACGCAGGCTTCGACGCCCCCGCCCTGCGCGAGATTCTCAAAGACCAGATACCCGCCGAGCCGCAGCCCGCCACGCTGACGATACCCGCCAACCCGACCTTTGACAATTATGTCGGCGCGTTATTCGCCGCCAGCTGCGCGGATTGTCATTCCGGCGATTCCGCGCCCAAAGGCTTGGATTTATCCTCCTACGCCGGCGCGATAAAAGGCGGAGAGAGCGGCGCAGCCATTCTGCCCGGAGACGCGCAAGGTAGCCTGCTGGTAAAAGTTCAATCCGCCTCGCATTTCAAAAAATTTACGGCGGAGGAGTTAGCCGCCGTCGTCAAGTGGATAAACGCGGGCGCGCCGGAAAAGTAACGCAAGCGAATCTATCAAAAAACAAAGTCTTCTGAACCGCTCCGCAGGCTTTGCGCGAGCGACTTCAAGGATCGAAAGCAGCCTGCGGGGCGCTTGTCCCGAACTGACTTTAAAAAACCTGCGAACCTGAACGCGGACCTTGAGAAAATCATGCTTTTCAGGTCAAAACGCCCAATAATTTCAGCGCCGCCTCGGCGGCGGGTCGCACGGCGGCTTGCACGTCGGGCGTCAGGCTCTCTCCAAAATCAAAGCTTTGCTCCGTCGTCACGCCGACGATGGAAACGCGCTCCGGCAGCTGCGCGCCCATTTTCCTGCCCAAAATGAAGGCGTCTTGCAGCGACGTATCGTGAATGCTGGTCGCGTGCAGCGCGGAGTAATTCGGCAGCTCTTCCAACGAGAGAACAACCACTTTGCCGCGCGCCTCGCGCGATTGCAAAGCGTCCACCACGACGGCTTCGTCGTAGCCGACCAGCCGTTCCATCAGGCTGATTCCGCCGAGCGAGAAGAACTCCACCTCCACGCCCGAATCGGCGGGCAGACGCTTTTCCACCTCTTCGGCGACCTTCCAGCCGACGCCGTCGTTTCCAAGAATGGGATTGCCAAGCCCGACAACGATTTTTTTGACCATAACGCCTTCCATAAAAAACGGACTCCAGAAGCGGGACTTCTGGAGTCTTTTGTTTTTTCAACCGCAGCGCGCCGCGGCTAGCAGAACTGCTTCAACTCTTCGACGACGTTTCCGTCTTTATCGCGGATGACGACTTGCAGCGGCATTTGACCGGGCAGCGAATGCGTGGCGCAGCCGAAGCACGGGTCGTAAGCGCGGAACGCCATCTCCACCATGTTCAGCAGCCCTTCGTTCGCCTTGCCGTCTTTGATGAGGTTGCGCGCGGCTTTGTTGGTGGACATTTGAATCGGGGCGTAGTTGTTGGTCGTGCCGACGATGAGATTGGCTTTCGTCACCACGCCGCGCTCGTCCGTCCAGTAGTGATGCGTCAACGTGCCGCGCGGGGCTTCCACAATGCCCACTCCTTCGGTGGGAGTCTCGGTCGGCTTGGCGTGCACGTTGGGCGAGGTAATCTCCGGGTCGGTCGCCAGTTCCACCCAGCGTTCCGCCGCGTAGAGCAGCTCAATCAGCCGCGCCCAGTGAATCGCCAGCCGCTGATGCACGGGCTTGCCGCCCAACGCGGCGTAGAACTTCTCGTACTCTTCTTGCGCGCGCGGAGTCGCCATGCCGTCGGCGGCGTTCAGGCGCGAAAGCGGAGTCGCCATATACACGCCGGAATCTTCTCCGTCCACAAAGCCCTTCCAGCCGACTTTCTTCAGGTAGGGGAATTTGAGGTAGGTCCACGGCTCGACATGCTCTGCAATATGCTGGAAGTAATCCTTCGGCTCATACTTGACGAACTCCTTGCCGTTGGGGTCCGCCACGCGCACTTTGCCGTCGTAGAAATTGACCTTGTTGTTCTCGTCCACCAAGCCCATGTAATAGGTGCGATGAGCGTACACGTCGCCGACGATGAGGTCGAGGTAGGTTTTGTTGCTCAGCACAATATCGTTGAACAGTTTCAGGCTGAAGAGCGCGAAATCAATCGCCCATCTGCCCATTTCTTCAATTTCTTTGCGCTGTTCCTCTGTAATGCCTTTGGTGATTCCGCCGGGGATGGAGGTGCAAGGATGCACTTTGCGCCCGCCGATGGTTTCGACGACGGTATGCCCGTACTTGCGCATTTGAATGACCTTGCCGCCGATTTCCAGCCCGACTTTGTGAATCACGCCGAGGATATTGCGTTCCGCGACGGGCGCGTCGGGTCCCATGACGAAATCGGGTCCGCCAAGCGCGTAAAAGTGGGTGGTGTGGTCGGTGCAATAAAAAGCCATGTAGAGCAGCTCGCGCAGCATTTTCGCCGTGCGCGGCGGGTTGACGTGATAAACCGCGTCCGCCGCTTTGGCGGCCGCCATGTGATGCGCTTCAGGGCAAACGCCGCAGATGCGGTTGGTCAGCAGCGGCATTTCTTCAATGGGGCGCCCGACGACAAAACGCTCGAAGCCGCGCAACTCCGGAATCTGGAAGTAGCTGTTGGCGACGTTGCCGTTATCGTCGAGGAAGATTTCAATTTTGCCGTGACCTTCCAGGCGGGTGATGGGGTCAATTGTTATTCTCTGGGACATGGGGACTCCTTCATCCTTTGGACTTGAACGCGCTTGCGCCTGCTTTAAGCAACGACCCGGCGAGGTTGAAACGATAAACCTGCCCGACCGGGTCGGGAATGCCGTCCAGGATGCGCTCAATTTCTTCCGGTTCTTTAGCGTCCACCACCGAAGCGAAGGCGGTAATCAGCCGCGCGCCGTAATCCAACACGCCTTCGGCGGGACCGTAACAGCCAATGCACTGCGCGCCAGCGTTGGGGCAGCGGGCGTTACAGCCGCTGCGCGTGGCGGGCCCGTTGCAGGGGATTCCCTGCTCCAACAGGCAGAGGTGCGGGTCCGCCGGGGCGACGTCTTGAATCCGTTTGAATTCTTTGACGAGTTTGACGTTGCGCGCGCGCGGGCATTCGTCGCACACGGTGGAGTTTCCCGCGCCGATAGTCGCGCCTTTGGGCGGCAGCTGCGCTTCGCCTTTGAGGACCTTCACCACTAGGTCCACCACCGCGCCAATTTGATGGCTTTCCGGCGGGCAGCCGGGCATGTAGTAATCCACGTTCACCACCTGGTCGAGCGGGCGCAGCGTGGGATACATGGCGGGGATGCGCAGCGCGCCTTCGGGAGCTTGATAGGAAGGCTGCGGGTGAACGCCGCCGGGATTGTCGGTGGAGATGGTGTGATAGGCGGTGTTGAAAATATCTTCGAGCGGGCTAAGGTTCGCCAGACCGGGGACGCAGCCCTCGCAGGCGCACGAGCCAAAGGCGACCAGAATCTGCGATTTCTTGCGCAGCAGTTTGGCGATGTGTTCGTTCTCGTCGTTACGAATTCCGCCGTTGAAAAGCGTCAACAGAATCGAGCCGTCTTCCATCGCCTCCACGTCTTTATATTTCGCGTCCACCGCGACGGGCCAAAAGACCACGTCGAAGTTGGCGTCCACGTCCAGAATTTTCTCGTGAATGTTGAGGACGGCAATCTCGCAGCCGCCGCACGAGGCAGCCCAATACATGGCGAATTTCGGTTTGGCGGTCATGCCGGCGCCTCCTCTAATTGAGATATTTCTTCTTGCAGGCTTTCAACTGTATTTCCGGGCTTGCCCCAGTGGAGGGGACCAATCTTGCGAATTTCTTCGACGAAGGCGGTGGTCTCGGCGGCGAACTTTGCGCCTTCCGCCGCGCTTGCCCAAACCAGTTTAACGCGGTTCGGGTTCACGCCCATGCCCTCCAAAACGCGCCGCAGCAGCAAGAAGCGGCGCAGCGCTTTGTAATTTTGTTCAATGTAGTGGCATTCGCCCGGGTGGCAGCCGGTAATCATCACGCCGTCCGCGCCGCTGGAAAACGCGCGCAGCACAAAAGTCGGGTCGAGACGTCCCGAACACATCATGCGAATCAGCCTGACGTTGGGCGCGTATTTCATGCGCGCGGTTCCAGCCATATCCGCCGCGCGATAGCTGCACCAGTTGCAGGTAAAGCCGATGATGGCGGGTTCAAAAGCGTTGTCTGTCATAGCGGTTTCTCCGTCATGTCGTCGCGTTCCCGCGGCGGTATGTTACACAGCCTCCAGATTTTTGAACAGCAGCCCGTCAATTTGCGCGAGGATTTGCTCGTTGCTGAATCCTGTGCCGCTGATGGCGCCCGCCGGGCAAGCCGCCACACAGGTGCCGCAGCCCTGACACAGCGCCGGGTTGATTTCGGTCACGCCCTCGTCTTCGAGGAATTTGATGGCGTTGAACGGGCACAAGCCGTTGCAAATGCGGCAGCCGGAGCATTTCTCCTTATCCACGCTGGCGCGGACGGGTTCAAGGGCGACTTCCTTTTGCAGGATTTTATCCAGCACGCGCGCCGCCGCGGCGGCTCCCTGCGCTACGCTGGAAGGGATGTCCTTGGGACCTTGCGCGCAGCCCGCGATGTAAATGCCCTCCGTCATGGTGGCGACGGGGTCGAGCTTGGGGTGCTTTTCGGTGAACCAACCGTCGGTGGAGCAAGAGATTCCAAACAGTTTGCCGACTTCTTTGGCGTCTTTGCGCGGCTGCAATCCGCTGGAAAGAATCACCATGTCCACCGGAATGCGGCGCTGCTTGCCCACGAGCGTATCTTCGACTTGCACGATGAGCTTGCCTTTTTCGTGTTCGTAACGCGCCGCTTCGGTCACTTCCGCCACCTTGCCGCGCACGAAGAGCGTCCCTTCTTCCAGCACGCGCTGGTAGAACTCGTCGTAGGCTTTGTAAGCCGTGCGCATGTCAATATAGAAGTTGTAGACCGTCGCGCCGGTGCGCTCGTGGACGAGATGCGCGAACTTCAACCCCTGCATACAGCAGATGACCGAGCAGTAGTTGTTGTAGTTTCTATCGCGCGAGCCGACGCAGTGAATGATTCCCACTGTTTTGGGCGCGGTTTTGCCGTCGCGCAACACGATGTTGCCGTTGGTCGGTCCGGCGGCGTTGCTCAGGCGCTCAAACTCCAGGCTGGTGAAGACGTTCGGCAGCCGCCCGTAGCCGTAATTGCTGACGCGCCGCGCGTCGAACAAATCGTAGCCGGTGGCGAGGATGATGTTGCCGACTTCGATGTTAATCAGCTCGTCTTTCTGATTGAAGTCAATGGCGTTGGTCGGGCAGAACTTTTCGCACGCCTTACATGTTCCCTTTTGGAAGTAGATGCAGTTGTCCTTATCCATCACCGGATATTTGGGAACGGCTTGCGGGAAGGGCGTGTAAATCGCCTTGCGGTATCCCAACCCGGCTTCGTACACGTCGTCAATGATTTTCTTGGGGCATTTTTCCTGACAGACGCCGCAGCCAGTGCAAAGCTCTTCGTTCACAAAGCGCGCCTTTTTGCGGACGACGACGTGGAAGTTGCCGACGTAGCCGGAGACGTGCTCCACCTCGCTCCACGTCATCAGGGTGATGTTGGGATGAGACCCCGCCTCGACCATGCGCGGGGTGAGGATGCACGCCGCGCAGTCCAACGTGGGAAAGGTCTTATCGAATTGCGCCATGTGCCCGCCGATGGAAGGCTCGCGCTCGACCAGATAGACGTGAAAGCCGGCGTTGGCGATTTCCAAAGCGGCTTGAATACCCGCGATGCCGCCGCCCACGACCAGCGTATTGGCGTTGATGGGGACGCGCAACTCTTCGAGCGGCTCGTTTTCGATGACGCGGGCGACCGCGCCGGAGACCACCGCTTTAGATTTTTCGGTGGCGACGGCTTTATCGGTATGCACCCAGGAGACCTGCTCGCGGATGGAAGCCAGCTCGCACAGGAAGGGGTTCAGCCCAGCGTTTTGCGAAGCCGTGCGGAAGGTCTTTTCGTGCAGGTGGGGCGAGCAAGCCGCCACCACCACGCGCGTCAAGCCCAATTCCTTAATATCCTTCTCAATCAATTCCTGACCGAGGCTGGAACACATGAACTTATAATCGCGGGCGACGACCACGCCCTGCCCTTTGAGCTGCTCTTCAGCCCATTTGGCGACTTCCTCCACGTTCACCACGCCCGCGATATTCGTGCCGCAGTGACAGACATAAACGCCGACGCGTTCTTGTTTCTTTTCTTCGCTCATTTTGCAGCCTCCTTGTCCTCATGCTTCGTCCAGCGGCGCGGCATGGGAAGACCTTCGTCCTTCTTCTTGGGGGCGGCGGGGTCCTGAGTCACGGGAACTTCCACGCCAATATCCGCCAGCGCGTTGCGCGAATTGACCAGCTCCGCGCCAATGCCCAATTCTTCAGGATTCTTTCCGAAGGCAAGCCCCATCAGTTGGGTAAAGAAGAGAATGGGCATGTGGTAACTTGTGCCGAAATAAGAGTTCATTTCGGCTTGATAAGCGTCCACGTTCATCTGGCACATCGGGCAGACGGTGACCATCATGCGCGCGCCGCGCTCGTCGGCGTCCGCCACCAGACGGCGGATGAGCTCGAAAGCGGTCTCCGGGCTGATTTGGGTCATGTGTCCGCCGCAGCATTCGGTGGTGAGCGGATAATCAATCACGTCCGCGCCCAAGGCGCGCAGCAAATCTTCCAGCTCGGTGGGGCGCTCGTGGTCCGACCAGCGATTTTGGTAATCAGGACGCGGCAACATGCAGCCCATGTAAGGCGCGACGCGCAGCCCTTTCAGCGGGCGGACGACCTTTTCGCGAATTTTTTCCAAGCCGACGTCGTACACCAGCACGTCCACCAGATGGCGCACGTCGAGCGTGCCGGGTTTGTAGCTCAGCCCCCCGGCGGCGAGGGCTTCGTTCACTTTTTCGCCCAAGGCGGGACGTTCCGCCATGTAGTGGTCGGCTTTCGCCAGATTCAAATAGCAAGCCGAGCAAGGCGCGACGACGGTGCGCGTGCCGTTCATCTTTTTGGTCGCCAGGGCGAGGTTGCGCGCAATGAGCGAATAGGCGGGGACGAGATTCAGCCCTAAGTATTCCGTCGCGCCGCAGCAGTTCCAATCTTCAATTTCGTCGAGTTGGATTCCAAGCGGTTCGACAACCGCGCTTAAGGATTCCATGTACGCCTTCGCGCTGGATTCCATCGAGCAGCCGGGGTAGAAGATGTATTTGCTCATGAGCTCAACTCCAGTTTCTTGGCGCTATCCAAAATCGCTTTTAATTGTTCCATGCCCTTGATTTTGGTCGGCGTGATGGACATGCGCCCCTTCGCCAGCATTCCCAAGCCCATCGGCGCCATGCCCGGCAGCCGCAGCGGGAAATGTTTGAGATAATGGCGCGAAGCCAACCCCATTTCGTAACTCCGCCCGTAGATTTCCACCATATCCACGAAAGTCTGCGAGAAGTCCGGGGCGGTGGAATCCGTGTACATTTTTTCCTTAATCGCCATGCCCTTGAGGGTGTACATCACGTCCGCAATGTGAACTTCCTGCGGGCAGCGCACGACGCAGTGGTAGCAGGCGACGCACATCCACGGCGTGTTGCTGCGCAAGACTTCTTCGCGCATGCCCGCCCGCAACATTGCGAACAACATGCGCGGGGTGTGGTCCATGTCCTTGGCGGAAGGACAGGAGCCGCCGCACGTTCCGCATTGGATACACATTTC
The DNA here is from genome assembly GCA_034432535.1 of Anaerolineales bacterium. Classification (GTDB taxonomy): domain Bacteria; phylum Chloroflexota; class Anaerolineae; order Anaerolineales; family Villigracilaceae; genus Villigracilis. Next base: position 63,611 of record DAOUBR010000058.1, read on the forward strand.
CAGGCGCGAAACGCCTGCGGTCTTCATGCTCACCTCGTGAAGCAGAGAGAGGTCTTCCTGGCGAGCCAGACCGGCGCGAGGTCTTTCCAGATTGGTGTCGGGCATAAAGGCGCCTCCATGCTATTAAATTTTCATCCGCTTGCAAAAGCGGTGCCAACCGGGCTGCTCGGCGCAATCGCGCCATTCGCAGTTTAAAAAAACGCCTAATGCTTAAATGATATTTAAATATTGGGCGGTTAGAAGTATCGAAAGTAACTTCGGCGATTGATAAAAGTCACCCAGACACGAAGCAAGCGCAAGACGTAGTTTCGGTTTTATAATTTCCGCCATGCCCCCGCCGCGCCGAGTTTTACTCTGGCTGCCAACGCTGCTCTTTCTGGCGGTCTTTTTCTTTCAGCCCCTCGCTCGAATCATCGCGCTGGCGGCGGGTCCTTCCGCGTTCAGCGCGAAGAATCTGGGGAGTATCCTCTCCGTTTCCGCTTTTACCTTTTATCAAGCGGGGCTTTCCACCTTGCTGACCTTTATTTTAGGCTTGCCTGCCGCGGCGTTATTCGCGCGGTTTCAATTTCGCGGCAAGGCGTTGCTGCGGGCGCTGACAGCCGCGCCGTTCATGCTGCCGACGGTGGTGGTGGCGGCGGCGTTCAACTCCCTTTTTAGCCAAAACGGCTGGCTTTCCTCCTTCCTGCGCCCCTCGCCTTTCCAGCTTATCCTGACCGCGCACGTCTTTTATAACGCAACTATCGTGATTCGCATCGTTAGCAACGCCCTCGCGCGGCTGGACCCCAAACTGGCGGAAGCGGCGCGCTCGCTGGGGGCGGATCGCCGGCGAGTGTGGACGGAGATTACCCTGCCGCTGCTGCTCCCTTCCCTGCTGACCGCCGCGCTGCTGGTCTTTATGTTTGATTTCACCAGCTTCGGCGTCATTTTGCTGTTGGGCGGCTCGCGCTTTTCCACGCTGGAAGTGGAAATTTATCTGCGGGCGGTCCAACTTCCCAACCTGCCGCTCGCCGCTTTGCTCGCCGTCGTGCAACTGTTGTTTACCGCGATTTTTGCAATTGTTTATTCCCGGGTTGTCCGTCGCGCCTCAACGCAAACCGCGCCGCGCTTTTCGCTCGCCCGCAAGCCCCAAACCCGGTTGGAGCGCCTGTTCGTTCTGACAGGCTGCTGCGTTTTAACCGCGTTCTTTCTCGTTCCTTTGCTTTCGCTGCCCGCCCGTTCTTTCATCCGCATGGAAGCCGACCGCGGTCAGCGCGGAGAAGTTCAATACGGCTTGACCGCCGATTACTATCGGGAGCTGTTCGTCAATCGGCGCGGCTCGCTGTTCTACGTCCCGCCCATTCAAGCCGCCGCCAACTCGTTGGGATACGCCGTCCTGACGGCGGCGCTTTCGCTGACTTTGGGATTTCCCGCCGCGTACGCGCTCGCGCATCCTTCTCGGTTAGAGCGGATTCTCGACCCGTTGATTCTGCTGCCTTTGGGTTCTTCCGCCGTGATGCTGGGATTGGGGTTTATCGTCACGTTTGGGGGGCGGCTCGGCTCGCCGCTTTTCGTCCCCGTGGCGCACACGCTCATTGCCCTGCCTTTTGTCATTCGCGCCTTGCAGCCCGCCATCGCCGCCATTCCCGTCAGGCTGCGCGAAGCGGCGGCTGTTTTGGGCGCTTCGCCCTGGCAAGTCTGGCGGACGGTGGATTTTCCGATTCTCTCCCGCGCCACGCTCAGCGCCGCCACCTTCGCCTTCACCGTCTCGCTCGGCGAGTTCGGCGCGACGCTGCTTTTAACCCGTCCCGAATATCCGACCATCCCCGTCGCGGTGCAGCGTTTTCTCGCTCAACCGGGCGGTCTCAATTACGGGCAAGCAATGGCCATGGCGACCCTTCTTCTGATTTTGACCCTCGCCAGCATTTTGCTGATTGACAAAATCCGCTTTGGCGACGAAGAGTTTTGAGTTAAGCGGCTGCCCTGACTTTCACCTTATCTTACGGTAATCTCCGTGTAAACGGGATATTGATTGCCGTCCAAATCTTCGATGATAAAGCCGACCACGTAATCGCCGGGCGCGGCGTAGAGCGTTTGCCATTTCAGCGGCTGCGAGCCGAAGGTCAAGGTCTCGCCGGGGAAATATTCGACGTCCGCCGCGCCGGAGGAATTGACCGTCAGCCATTTATTCAGCAGGGTAAATTGGTCGCCCGGCTGCGGCGTGATTTCGCGCAGGGCGCCGGTTTCTTTATCGCCCGTCACGCCCAAGACTTGAACGAGATAGCCGTTTTGAAAGTAGAGGAAAGCTTGCGCCTGATTTTCAGAATCGGCGAAGGTATAAACGCCTTGCACGGCGTAGGTCGCTTCGGTTGCGTTTGCGCCGTAGCTCTGCGGGACAAATAACGCGGTTGGGGTTTGGCTGCCGTCGCTCACGCCGAAGACCATCGGCTCCCAATTGAAAGAGAGCGTAAAGTCGTTTCCCCATTCAGGATAATACACGCCGTTCAGTTCGCGCGTTTCAGGGCTTTCGAGGAAGTCGGTATCCAGGACTGCGATGGAGTTGGACTCGGGGTCGAGATAACCGACGAAGAGGTAGATATACCCGACGTTCTCGCCTTGCACGTCCACGCTTAAGCGGACAGGCGAATCGGGCGAGGCTTCATCGGCGGATTTGGAAATTTCGGATACGCGGATCGTTCCCGCGCCCGGCGCGCGGACGACAGCCGCGCCGTCTGGAATCTGAGGCAGGCGCGGTTTTGCTTCAAAACTTCGCTCCGTGTAATGAAACGCGAGGAAGTCGTCCCACAGGGATTCGTAAGCGAAGCGGCTGGCAATTTCAACGTAGGATTGCGGTCCCGTCAGCGGGGAAGAATACAAGGTAGAATTGGGAAAATACACGGCGAGACCGGTCGAGCCGCGTTTGCCCGCGCCGTGCTTTTCGGCGACGACGGCGTTTTGCAAACTGTTCAGCAGCGCTTCGACAGCCTGGCGAACTCCTGGGCTGGAAGCGTTGCGCCCGACCAGCGCGGCGAAATGTCCAAGATCAATGTAAGAAGGCGGGACTTGCCTTCCAAAAATGCTGGTATAGGATTGGGCGTAACTGCGCGCTTCGGCAATGACGCGCGGGTCTTCGTTTTGCAATTGGAAGGCGAAATCGTTCAGGCTGGCGTTCAAGGCGGGTAGCGCGTCGAGGTTGACGGCGGAGATGGTGGCGTTTTGGGCGATTTGCCTTGCCACGTCCGCGGCGGAAGAGGGTGCGAACCCAAACAACCCGGCAAGCGGCGAGCCGCTTTGCATATACTCGGCGCGTCCAGCGGGGTCGGCGATGCGCTGGTCGCCGTCAATGTAACTTTCCACAATGCGGCGGCCCAATTCCGCGCCGTCCATATCGGGGTTGACGACCAAATCGCCCAGAAAAGAAGCGTAAGCCCATCCCAGCGCCGGCTCGGTCTCTTCGGAAGCGACGGCGTAAGCGGCGTGCGGCTGCAAGGCGGTCGTCACTTCCAGTTGTCCCATCAGGCAAGCGTCCATGCCAATCAGTTCAAAGCGCTCAATGCCGGCGGAATCGTGAATCTTTCGCAGCGCGCTTTCGAGTTCCATCAAATACAGGTTGCCGCCCAGCCGAGCCGCCAGCGGCGCGCGGCTGGAATCGCGCCTGCCCGGGTCGGGGTCGCTCCATCCGCCGGGCCAGCCCATGCCGTGGTCGGAAAGAATTAAGACGTATTTGTCGGCGGGATAGGTCTTCGCCGCCCAGGTCACGAAATCCACCAGCGATTGTCCTTCGGACATATCCACTTCGCCGAGGTCTTGAATCAAACGCGAGCTGACGCGGTTGAGGTCGTTATCCTGCGTAAGGTAGTAGCGGCGCGCGCCGGTCCAGTTGCCGTCGCCGGAGAACGCGCCCGCGAAGCGGTCAATTTGGGCGACGATGTTCACGCGGTCGCTTGAGCCGACTCGCTCGGCTTCGTTGAAGTCCACGAAAATATCTTTTTCCAGAATCTGGTCGTCGGCGTCTTGATAGAGCATCACCGTCCACGTTTGACCCGCCTTGTAAGAAGGGACGGGCGGAGTGTAGTTAGATTCGGGGACGTAGGCTTCCGCCATCGGCTGCTGCGGGGCTTCGGTCAAGCCTGCGCCGCCGAGCAGGTTTTCTTCGCCGTTGGAAAAGAAGAAGAAGGCGAAGATCATCAGCAAGAGCAAAATCATTCCGCAACCGCCGATTTGCTTGCCGCCGCTTGGGCGCGGGAATCCCCCTTCTGCGCCGCCGCTTGAAGGGCGGCTGGGAGCTTCCGCCCGCCCCGCCGGGGCGCCTCCCTTGCGGCGGCGCTGCGCTTCAACGTCTCTATGTTCGCTCATGTTACGCTCCTTTCTGAGCGCAGTTCAAACTGCAAAATAATTATATCGCTTGCGCGTCGCCGCTTTTAAGCGGTTATATACATGAGGCAAATCAAAATGGCGAAATCCGCCGCGGCGTGACCGAGAATCGGCGCAAGCAAGCCGCCGTCTTCGCGGGCAAGTTGCCGCCAAAACCAGCCCGCCGCCGTCAAGAGGACGAGCGCGGCTACGATGGAAAGGGACGAAGCCCTGCCGTATAAGATCAGCGCATGATAGCCGGCGTAAATAAAATCGCCGGGCTGCGGGGATTTTTGCGCGCCGCCCAAGAGTCCGCGCCAGAAATATTCTTCCAAAAGCGGGTTGACGAGGGAGAAGTAAGCGATAAACGGCGGCCACGAAGAGGCGTTCAGTCCTAAGTTCTTCAGCTGCGCGGGGAGGTTAGGGTGAAGTTGGAGCTTATTCCAAAAGAAGCTCAGCCCGACGCCGCTCAACCCGCACAGGGCGGTTGAAAGGAAAATCGTTTTGAGGCGGGCGTTTTTGAGCGCCGCAAGCGAGGGCGTTTCAGCGCGGAAGAAGAATAGCGCCGCGAGAATGACAAGATGAAAGCCCAACAGCGCGCCCCACGCGCTTTTGAGCGAAAACAATCCCGCCCACAAGGCAAGGTATGCAAAGGCGGGGGCGAGCCATTTGGGGGACATGGAAGGAATTCATTTCACTTCCGTAATCAGCGTTTGCTTCGCCCCGGCGGCGAGCAACGCCTGAGAGACGGCTTCGGCTTTTTCTTTTTCCGCCAGCGCAATCATGTTTCCGCCGCGCCCGCCGCCGCTCAGTTTCGCGCCGTTTGCGCCCGCATCCCGCGCGGCGTGAACCAGCCGGTCCAATTCGGGCGAGGAGACGTTCATTTCTTGCAGCAGCCAGTGGTTGTGGTCCATCAATTCGCCCAGCATATCGGGTCTGCCGCTTTCGATGGAGCGGCGGGCAATCAAAGAAAGCTGCGCGATTTCGTTGAAAAGCCCTTCAAAGCGGCTGGTATCCTTCAGCCATTGGCGGCGCACGTCGGCGACCGCCTCGCGGGTGAGCGCTTGAATTCCGGTATCGCCGATGACGAGGGTGAACGGCTTGCCGACGGAGAAAGTCTCGCCGGGTTTGCCTTTGATGAAATATACCGGCTTGGCGTAGGTGATGACGGTGTTGTCTATGCCCGAAGGCGTGCCGTGATACAGCTTCTCAATTTCATATACCAGACGGTTGACCTCTTCATCCGAAAGCGAGCGCTGCAAGAACTTCGCCAGCGCGCGGGTGAGCGCGACGGAGACCGCCGCGCCGGAGCCGAGGCCCGCGGCGACCGGGATGGTGGAGTGGATGTTAATTTCCAGCCCGTCGGTCGGCAGCGGCAAATTAAGGGTTGCGAAAACGTTCGTCACAACCGACCCGATGGGATGGTCGGGAGGCAGTTCGCGCAATTCGGCGCGCAGGCCAATCTTGGGGGCGTAAATCCACACGCCGGGGCGATTGGATTCGCGCGCCTCCACTTCCACAGAAACCTGGGCGACGGGAACAGCCAGCGCGGGGCGGCCATAGACCACCGCGTGTTCGCCAAAAAGGATGATTTTGCCGGGCGCGGAAGATTTCATAAGAGGTAAAAAACAGCGAGGACGGCAAGCGCCCAAAGTATCATGGAAATTTGAAAGGGACGGTCCGAGAGCAACACTTCCTCCGGCGCGCCGCCAGCGTGTTTGATTTCAATCAGATATAGATAGCGGAAGATGGCGTACACCACAAACGGGATGGTGAGCATCATGCTGTGATTTTCCGGCAGGTTGGGCGCGGAGAAGGTGTAGAGCGAGTAGGCGACGATGGCGGTGCCGGAGACGATCATAATGTATTGATCTAGCAGCGGCAGGGTGTAACCTTCCAACGCTTTGCGATGCGAGCCGGCGTCCTGCTCCAACAGCGCCAGCTCGGCGCGGCGCTTGCCGAAGCCGAGAAAAAGCGAAAGCAAAGTCATCACCACGTACAGCCATGGCGAGAAGCGCTGCACTTCAATCAGCGTCACGCCCGCGTGAACGCGCAGCACAAATCCGGCGGCGATGACCAGCACGTCCAGAATCGGAATGCGCTTGAGCCATTTGGAATACGCCATGTTGAGCAGTAAATAGACCAACACGACGACTTCAAAGCCGGAGGCGAGAAAATAAGAAGCGGCGAGGGTGAAAATCACCAGCAAGACTCCCGCCGCCCACGCCGCGCCAAGCGGCAATCTGCCGGAAGCGATAGGGCGGTTCTTTTTTTCCGGGTGCTGCTTATCGGCTTCCACGTCGGCAATATCGTTGAAGATATAGACGGCGGAAGAAATCAGGCAGAAGAGCGCGAAGCCCGCCAAAGTTCGGAAAAACGATTGCGGAACGAACAGTTGCTTATCGAAAACAAGCGCGGCGAAGATGAAGACGTTTTTGGTCCACTGACGCGGACGCATGGTTTTCAAAAGGGCGGTTAACATGCGGCTATTTTACCTGTATTTTCAGCAGATTGCCGCCTTCGTGACGTTTGGCGCGTATCCTCTCCCTCTTGAAGCCAGCCGCGCGCTTGCGGCAAGCGCCTTTGGCTTGCCCCTCGCGCGCGGAATCAGCCTCAGCCTGCTGATGCGCGCCAGCGACCGAACTCCTCGTCGGACCGGGGCTCTTGATGGCTGCGTTAAATAAATAAACCGTGAGCAAAATCCCGGTGAAAGGAATATCTCCGTTGGGGCGTCATGCGCGCCTGTTTTTTTACGCGGCGTTGCTTTCAAAACCGGGGATGCGCGTGCGACGTTCAAGCCATTTCATCACCCAATCTACCCCAAAAACCAGGACAAGGTAAATGATAGCCACAGCCATATATGCGCCGATGGGATCGTAGGTTTTGGCGGCAATGGCTTTGGCGCGAGCCATCAATTCTGGCACGGCGATGAGAAAGACCACCGAGGTGGATTTGAGCAGCGAAACCGGCTCGTTTGCCCAGGCTGGGATAGCCAGCCGTAGTGATTGCGGCAGGATGATGTGAAACACAGTCGCCCACCTGGACATGCCGATGGCGCGCCCGGCAATCATTTGCCCTTCGCCAATCGCCAGGATGGCGCCGCGCAGATATTCTGCCTGATAAGCGCCAGAGTTCACCCCCAGAGCGATGAAGGCGGCCCACTCGCGGGTGAGCGTGATTCCGAGTCCGGGCAAGCCGTAATAGAGCAGGAAGACCTGCACCAACAGGGGAGTGCCGCGGAGCAACTCGATGTAGGTCACTGCCAGCCCGCGCCAAAATTTGTTGCCGTAGGCGCGCGCCAGGGCGGCCGCCATGCCAAGCGCAAAACCGGCAGCCAGCCCCTCGATGGTAAGCAGCAGGGTCATACCTGCGCCGCGCAGCAGGTCGGGGCTAAAGCGGATGAAGAACTGGAAAAACTCACTCATGGCGCGCCGTGCCTACTTTTTTTCTTTTTTGCCGTATAACTCGGAGATTTTCCACAGAAATTCGCGCGTGCGAGCATGTTGCGGGCGCTCGAACAGGTCGTCGGGCGCGCCCTGCTCCACGATGCTGCCTTTTTCCATGAAGATGATGCGGTCAGCCACCTCGCGGGCAAAGCCCATTTCGTGCGAGACGACCAGCATGGTCATGTGTTCGCGCGCCAGTTGTTCCATGACGCCCAGCACTTCGCCGATGAGCTCGGGGTCAAGCGCCGAGGTAGGTTCGTCGAAGAGCATCACTTTAGGGTCCATGGCTAAAGCCCGCGCAATGGCCACGCGCTGCTGCTGCCCGCCGGAAAGTTGACCGGGATAGTGCCCGGCGCGGTCAGCCAGCCCCACGCGCTGCAGTTCGTGCAGGGCTTTTTCTTGCGCCTGGGCTTTGGGCGTCTTTTTGACGTGAGTCAGCCCGACCATAACGTTATCCAAAGCGGTCAGGTGATTGAAAAGCAGAAAGTTTTGAAATACCATTCCCATTTGTTGGCGCACTTCGTCTTCGTTGATTCCTTTGGCGGTAATCTCGCGCCCTTCGAGGAAGATTTGCCCGCTTTCAACGCGCGTTAGCAGGTTAAGGCAGCGCAGCAGCGTGCTTTTGCCGGTGCCGCTGGGTCCGATGATGACGATGGTTTCGCCTTTGCGTACGTCGAGCGAAATATCTTTGAAAATGACATTCTGACCGTAAACTTTGGTCAGATTGCGTGCCTGAAGGATGATGGGAGTGTCCATAGCGTGTGGGGTTGCAAAGGATGAATCAGACGTGACTGGCGGGCAGTTTCATCTTTTCGGAGAGATAATCCAACCCGCGGTTGGCGGCAAAGACCAGCCCAAAATAAATGAGCGCGGCTGTGCCAAACGCCAAAAAGGGCTGACCAGTGGTGGCGCTCAGTTGTTGAGCGCGCCGCAAAATCTCTGACACGCCCAGGGCGTACACCAGCGAGGAATCTTTGAGGACGATGGAAACTTCGTTGGACCAGGGCGGAATAGCCAGCCGAATGGCTTGCGGGATGATAATGTAGCGGATAGCCTGCCAGCGGCTCATGCCGAGAGCGCGCGCGGCGGTCATCTGCTCAACCCCCACCGAACTGAGCGCGCCGCGCAAAATTTCCATTTGATAGGCGCTGCTGACAATGCCCAGCGAGATGGACCCAGCCCAAAACGGGCTGAGGTTGAGCAACCGCCCGGAGAGGATGAAGTAAAGGATGAACAATAGCACGATGGGCGGAACGCCGCGCATGAGCAGGCTATAAAAGCCGGTAAGACGCGCTGGCCACCGCCCGGCATAGTTGTAGACGAGCGCCAGCGTCAGCCCCAGCGCCAGCCCCAGCGGCAGCGCCACCAGGGTCACCGCCAGGGTGATGGAGACGCCTTGCAAGATGTAGGAGACGAAGATTGAAGTCATGCGCGTTTATGTTTGCGAAGGCGCGGATTCTTCCGCGCCTTCGCAGCCAGGCAAGCGGTTATTCAGAGAAATATTTGACCGCCAGTTTTTCGATGAAGCCTTCAGCTTTCATGTCTTTCAGGACGGCGTTGACGGCTTCAGTCAGAGCGGCGTCGCCTTGCGGGACGACAATGTTCATCGGTCCGCTGGACACAACAGCGGTGAGCTTGATTTCGACGCCGCCCAATTGCTGCGCCAGCGCCTTGGCGGGAATGGCGTCCGCCATCATTACGTCAATGCGGCCGTTTTTCAGGTCGAGCGCCGCCTGGTCGGCGCGGTCGTAACGCACCAGATTGGCTTCTGGCAGTACGCCAGATTCGACCAGGCTGGTCAGCCATTCGTCTTGAGTGGTTCCAGTTTGTACGCCCACTTTGTAGTTGGCGACGTCTTCGGGCTTATTGAAGGCGCCAGTAAAGCCCGTCGCCACCGCGAAGGCGTCTTCACCGGTATAATAGGCGTCGGTAAAGTCCACCACCTGGTCGCGTTCTTCGGTGTAATTGAAAGCCGAAATGGAAGCGTCAATTTTGCCTTCCTGCACGCCGGCAATCAGGCTGTCGAAGGGCATATCCACCCATTCCACTTTCACGCCCAGGCGGCGAGCCACCTCTTCCATCAGTTCGATATCGAAGCCAGTCTTGTTGCCATTTGCATCAATGTACTCGAAAGGCGGGTAATCAGCGCTGGTGCCAACCTTGATGACCCCTGCCTGCTTGATGCTATCCAAATGACTGCCCGAGGTCCCGCCACAGGCAGTCAGCGCCATGCCCAGCACGACAAGAAGTGAAACCAACCTGCTCAGATGTTTCATTTTTCCTTCCTTGTGTAAAAATAGATTCTGGTGTTTTCCAGTGAAATTTAGGGTAGCATTATTAGCGACCAAAAACAAGTGAAAGACGTCACCAACCCTTTGCGAATTTATCCTGACAAGTTGACGAGACAAAAGAGGGAAAATGAAGCCCGCATTTCTTCATTTCCCAGCCTGCTCATCTTTGGCAACGCTTGACGCCGATTTTGCCATTTTAGGAATCCCTTTTTGCCAGCCCTATGGCGAAGAAGAACCCGCTAACGACCAGCATAACGCCCCGGCTGCCATTCGGCGCGAGTCTGAACGGTTGAGTTTGGGATTGGACCGCTGGGATTTCGACATTAACGCCACGCGGGCGGATTTTCGTGTTGCCGATTGCGGCGACCTGCCCTCCGCAGACTGGGATTCCAACGGGCTGGCTGAGCAAACGGTGCGCGCCATCCTTCAGCGTAAGGCTATCCCTATCATCCTAGGCGGCGATCATGGCGCGCCTATTCCGGCGCTGCGCGCCTTTAGCGACCAGCCGCCGCTGACGGTGGCGCAGGTGGACGCCCACCTGGACTGGCGCAACAAGCGCAACAGGGTGCGTGAAGGTTACTACAGCAGCCCCATGCGCCGCGCATCGGAAATGCCCCACGTAAACAGCGTTTTTCAAATTGGAATCCGCGCGCAGGGCAGCGCGGGCGCTGACACAGATTCCCGATGGCGGGCGCTACTACCTCACCATAGACGCTGGCGGGCATGGACATTGATGAAATCACCCCCAGCCGCGACGTGAATGGAATCAGCGCCATCACCGCCGGGCAGTTGATTATCAATTTTATTGGCTGCGCGAGCCGTTCCCATTGATTGGCGCAGGCTGCCAGCGCGTCAGCCAACACAGCCGGGGGCGCGAACCATTCCAAGAGCTGGCGAAGCCAACTCCCCTGTGGTGGACGCGCTCGGCGAGACGTTCGGTCGCGCCGCTCTTTATTTGGGAATCGCGATTTCCAATCTCTTTATTAAGATTTCGCGCCGCGCAAGCGCCGTTGAACAAAGCCTGCGGCAGGTCGGGCGCTGGAAGCTGACGGGCAGCTTGTTGCGCTTTCTCCGGCAGGCAAAAGCGCTCGACGGGTTTTGCATGTTTTTCAAGAGGGCGGTTAACATGCGGCTATTTTAGCTGTATTTTCGCCGCGTTAATAACCTTGCGTTAACAAAGCGGCTCGCCTTTCATGGTATATTGCGATGGATGAGCGAAAAAATTCTAGTCGTGGAAGACGAGCCTTCCCTGCAAGAGACGCTGGCTTACAACCTGAAAAAAGAGGGGTACGAGGTGGAAGCCGTCGGCGACGGGCTCAGCGCGCTGGAAGCGGCGCGAAGGATAAAGCCCGATTTAATTGTGCTGGACGTGATGCTGCCCGAAATGGACGGCTTTGAGGCGGCGCGGATTTTACGCAAAGAAATGAGCGCCGCGATTCTCATGCTCACCGCCCGCGACGACGAGATTGACCGCGTGGTGGGCTTGGAGGTGGGCGCAGACGATTACCTGACCAAGCCGTTCTCCATGCGCGAGCTGCTGGCGCGGATAAAGGCGCAGCTGCGGCGCGCGCGGCTGCTGCGCGAAGAGCTGGAAAGCGCCCTTCCCGGCGAAATGCCGCGCGAAAAACTGACCTTCGACAACCTCGTGATTGACCTCGCCCGCCGCGAAGTCTCGCTGGACGGCAAGCCGCTGGCTTTGAAGCCGAAGGAATACGAGCTGCTGCTCTTCCTTGGCGAACACCGCCGCCAAATGCTTTCGCGTGAATTTATTTTGGAGCGCGTGTGGGGCTGGGAGTACGTCGGCGACAGCCGCACAGTGGACGTTCACATCCGCTGGCTGCGACAAAAAATAGAAAAGAACGCGGCAGCCCCGACCCGTATTGTGACGGTGCGCGGAGGCGGGTATCGCTTTGAGGGGTGAAGTCGGCTGAAGAAACGAAGACGGAGAGCCAAAAGTGAATCATCTGGGCTGGATAGCCGCCGCCGTTTTTTTATGCGCCGCCGCGTGGTTCGCGTGGCGCGAATATGATTTAAGAAAAAAAATCGCGCGCTACGCCGGACAAATCCGCCGCGCGCCCGATTCCCTGCCCGCCGACGTAGCGCGGCTTGAAAACCTGTCCAGCGCCGTTTTTGCCCTAAAATCCGCCTACGATTCGCAAGTCGCCGCCTTAGACGCCGAAACGGCGCGGCTCGCCGCTATTTTGGAGCAATTGACCGACGGCGTGCTGATTGCGGATGAAAACGGCTTCGCCCGCTTCGCCAACCCCGCCGTCAAAACCATCTTCCGCGTCGAAGCCCCTGTTGGGCGCAGCGTCGCCGAAATTCTGCGAAATCATCAGCTCATCGAAGCGTGGAAAAAATGCCAGCAAACGCGCGAAATTCAAATTGAAAACGTGGAATTGCCCGCCCGCAAACAATATTTGCAGCTGGTCGCCATCCCGGATAAACACGCGCAAGGCAGCCTGCTGCTGGCGCAAGATTTAACCCGCGCCCGACAATTAGAAACGGTGCGACGCGATTTTATCTCCAACGTCTCGCATGAGCTCCGCACGCCGCTCGCTTCGCTCAAAGCGCTGACCGAAACGCTGCAAAACGGCGCGCTCGCCGACCCCGAGGCCGGACCCCGCTTTTTAGAGCGCGTCGCCGCCGAAGTGGACGCGCTGATTCAAATGGCGCAGGAGCTGTTAGACCTTTCGCGCATCGAGTCGGGACAGGTGGCGCTGGTTTTCGATTCCGCCCCGCCGGCGGCGCTGCTGCGCTCCGCGGCGGAACGCATGAAAATTCAGGCGGAGCGCGCCGGCTTGACCATTTCCGTCGCCTGCGGCGAAACACCCAACATGCGCGCCGATAAAGCGCGGCTGGAACAAACGCTCATCAACTTGATTCACAACGCGGTGAAGTTCACCAGGCCGGGGGGCGAAATCTCTTTGAGCGCGCAAACAAGCGGGAACTTCGTCCGCTTCGCCGTGCGGGATACGGGCAAAGGAATCCCCGCCGAGAGCCTTCCGCGAATTTTTGAGCGCTTCTACCGCGCGGATAAATCGCGCGCGGGCGCCGGCGCCGGGCTGGGGCTTTCCATCGCCCGACACATCGTCGAGGCGCACGGCGGAAAAATTTGGGCGGAAAGCGAAGAAGGCAAAGGCAGCGTTTTTTATTTTGAAATTCCGCTCGCCTGACGCGCCTTGTAATGAACCTGCGGAGTCGCGCGCAACCTTTCGGCGGCGGCTTCGGGAGTCACGTCGCGCTGCGGCATGGCGAGCATTTCATATCCGACCATGAATTTTCGCACCGTGGCGGAACGCAGCAAGGGCGGATAAAAATGCGCGTGCAAGACCCATTCGGGATGTTCCTTTCCGTCGGCGGGCGCCTGATGAAAGCCCATCGAATACGGGAAAGGCGTTTCAAACAAATTATCGTAAGAAATAGTTACCCGCTTCAACGTCTCCGCCAGCGCGGAAATTTCCTCGCCCGATAACTCGCTCAACTCGCGCGCGGGACGGCGCGCACTCAACAAAACTTCAAAGGGCCACACCGCCCAAAACGGGACGACGGCGGCGAAATGCGCGTTGGCGAACAAAACGCGCTCTTTTTGTTTGAGTTCCTCTTCGATGTAATCTATCAAAAGCGGGACGCGGTTGCGTTCGTAATAATCCGACTGCGTAGCCAGCTCTTTGACGATTTCATTGGGCAGCTGCGACTGCGCCCAAATCTGGCTGTGCGGGTGCGGGTTCGAGCAGCCCATCATCGCGCCCTTATTCTCAAAAACCTGCGCGTATTGGATGTATTCTTCGCGCGTCAGGCGGGCGGATTCTTCCGCCCAAGTCTTAATAACGTTTTCGACGGCGGGCAAATCCAGTTCGGGCAGAGTCAAATCGTGGCGCGGAGAAAAGCAAACCACGCGGCAGCGTCCCCGCTCTGGAACGGAAACGAACAAGCGATGTGCAGGCGCGGGAATTTCATCCAAAGGCTGAGGGAGCAGCGCGGCGAAATCGTTCTCGAAAACATACGCGCCCTGATAATCCGGATTGGAGACTCCCCCCGCGCGCTGATTGCGCGGGCAAAGATAACACTGCGGGTCGTAAGCGGGGAGATTGTCGGGCGCGGTCTTTTCCACCTGTCCCAGCCAGGGGCGGGAAGCGCGGTGCGGAGAGACAAGGACCCATTCCCCTGTCAGGGGATTGAAACGGCGGTGCGGGGTTTTGAACATGACAGACTCCTGAAAACTGGCGCTTGACAAAGGCGCAAAGACTATGTAAGATAATGTTACCGTTCACATGAACGGTAACATTATACCCCAAAACCTCTTATGTCCAACCGACCCACCATCCGCGATGTTGCCCGGCTGTCTGGCGTTTCTCACCAGACGGTCTCTCGCGTCATCAACGGGAAGCCCGACGTTACGCCCGAAACTCGCGCTCTGGTAGAAGCCGCGATAGAACGGCTGGGGTATCAACCCAACGCCATTGCGCGCTCGATGGCGCGCGGCAAGACGCACACTCTCGCCTGCATCTCCCCTAATCTGACCGATTTCACCTTTGCCAGCATGATTGAAGGCGCGGAATTAGAAGCCCGCCGCCAACAATACTTCACGCTTTCCGCATCCGCCGCCGATCCGCAAAGCTTCCGCCAGCTGGCGAGCGAGCTGGTGGGACGCCGCCGCGTGGACGGGCTGATTATCATCAACCCCTACGCCGACGAGCGCTATCAATACGTTCCCAAAGATTTTCCGCTGGTGTTCGTGGGCGCGCGGGCGCGCGACGAACGCATTTGCTCGGTCTCTTTGGACGATGAACAAGCCGCCTACGACGCCACGCGCTATTTGATTCAACTGGGACGGCGGCAAATCGCCCTCGTCACGGGTCCCATGGAAGAAGACTGCTCGCAAGACCGCGCCGAAGGTTATCGCCGCGCCTTACAAGAAGCGGGGCTTCCTTTTGACGAAACGCTGGTGGTGGAAGGCGATTGGAGCGCCGCTTCCGGGCGCGACGCGCTGCTTTCTTTCATCGAACAGGGGCGGCTGCCCGAAGCCGTCTTTGCCCAAAACGACCGCATGGCGTTGGGCGTCTTAAGCGCCGCGCGAGACGCGGGAATCTCCGTGCCAAACCGTCTCTCGGTGATTGGCGTGGACGATATGCCGCTTGCTTCCTATTTCGACCCGCCGCTGACCACCATGCGGCAAGACATTCCGCGCATCGGGCGCGAAGCCGCGCGCGTTTTGCTGGAAATCATCGAGAAGAAACAACCCAGAAGCTGCGGAGTGAAATTGCCCGCGGAACTGGTTGTCCGTCAGTCCACCGCTCCTCAAGGAGGTGACTAGCCCCAATCTCTTCTTAAATCAACCTCTCCCTGTCGGTTCAATATTTCAAAATATTTTTTAAGGAGAAGAAAGTAATGAAAAAGAACGTATTGTTCAAGGCGCTCAGCTTGCTCGTGATTGCGTCGTTCGCGCTGGCGGCTTGCGGCTCGCCCGCCCCTAAAGCCCCCGCCGCGGAAAAACCCGCTGCGACCGAAGCGCCCGCCGCCGAGGAAGTCGCTCTGCGCTGGCGCACCCGCCCCGACAATCAAGAAGAAATTGACGTTTACAGCAAAATCAGCCAGGAGCTCGACGCCGAGATGGAAGGCATTAGCCTGACTTACGAGCCAGGCGGCACCGAAGGCTCGAACTATCAAGACCAGCTGCGCTCCGAAGTAGCGGCCGGCACCGCGCCCGACGTGTTCTGGATTCCCGGCACCGACGTCGCTGATTTTGCCACGCGCGGGCTGATCTTAAATCTGGCGGATATGGCCGCCAAGACTGACGGCTTTAAGGTCGAAGATTTCTACGCGGGCCCGATGTATCACCTGACCTACAACCCCGAAACGGACGCCTCCGGCGCCGGCTCCGGCGCGCTCTGGGGTCTGCCCCGCGACGTGTCCACCTTCGCGCTGTATTTAAATCTGGACTTGATTAACGAAGCCGGCGCGCCCGACCCGCGCGAACTGGCGAAGGAAGGCAAATGGGATTGGGACGCCTTCTTGCAGGTCGCCCAAGCCACGCGCGCGCTCGGACCTGACATTTACGGCTACGGCGCGAGCGCCTGGTGGGGCCCTTACGGCGTGTGGTTAAACGCCGCCGGCGGCGGATTCTTCAACGCCGACCGCAACGCCTGCGCGCTCAACACGAAAGAATCCCTGATGGGTCTCGACTTCCAGCGCCGCCTGTATCAGGAATTTGACGTCGCCGTGCCTTACGGCGAAGATCCCGAACCCCCGTTCCGCGCTGGCAAAGTCGCCATGTTCCAAAACGGGCGCTGGGCGACGCCGGGCGTCCGCACCGTGACTTTCAATTGGGATGTGGTAGAGCTGCCCAAGGGACCGAACGGCACGCCGGGCAACTGGCTGTTTTGGGGCGCTTACGTCGTCAACGCCAAGACCGCGCACCCTGAAGAAGCGTGGAAGCTCGTTCAGGCTTTGACCACCGCCCAGACTCAGGGCAAAGTCGCCGCGCTCGGCGCGAACATCCCCAGCCGCGTCAGCCAGGAAGCGCTCGACGCCTTCCTCACCTTCACGCCGCCCGCCAACAATCAGGCGTTCTTGAACGGCATCGCGCCCGAAGCCAAGCCGACCGCCGAAGGTCCGTTGTGGGCTGGTTCCTGGCCCGAATTTGATAAGATTATGGGACCCGCGGTTCAAGGCGTGTTGACCGGCGCGACCAGCGTGGAAGATTTCGGCGCGACCATCTGCGACGAAGCCAATAAAGTGTTCAAAAAGTAAGCTCGGTTTACAATTGCGGGGGCAGGGAAACGCCCTGCCCTCGCTTCTTTGATTGTGGAAGTTCCCCTTCCGCAAATGAATATTGGCGGAAGGGGAATTTTTACAACCCCATTTCAGGAGAGACCCCATGAGCGAACGCCTTGAAATAGACGCGCAAACCCGTCTCCTTTTGCGCATTCTCACGGTCTGGCGCGGACTCTTCGCCTTGTTGGCGGCAGCCACGGTCTTCGCCGTCTGGTCGGGCAGATTGCTGGCGCAAGCGCCGCTGTGGCAAAAGATTCTGCTCAGCGTTGTTTTCTCGCTCGCGGCGGGGTTCAGCGCCTACGGCGCGCTGCAAATCGCGCGGCGGAATCACAGCGGGCGCTTTGTCTCGCTCGCGCTGGATTATCTCGGCTTTGTCGCCTGCGCGGTTATGGCGTTGAACGTCGGCGAAGTCTTCATCGGCATAGACGCGCTCGGCGCGACCTTCGGGCGAGCCGTCCCCTATTTGGGAATCGCGCTTCTCGGTTTCTTTTTAAGCGCCATGGACGATTCCGCGCCGCGCAAGCGCCCCGTCGAACAAAGTTTGCGGCAGGCCGGGCGCTGGGTGACGATAGGCGGCTTTTTGCTCTTCCTCTGGCAAGCGAAGGCGCTGGACGGGTTTTTATATTTCCTCGGCAAACTGGCGCAGCCGGCGGGGATTTTTAGCGTTCTCGGCGCAATACTCTTCGGCGCGGCGCTTTGGGCGATGGGCAGGCAGCCGACGGCGAGCGCGCTGCAAGCCAAGACCTCGCACGAGCAAATTTTGAACGGCTGGTTGTTCCTTTCCCCCAACCTGCTCGGCTTTCTGATCTTCTTCGCGGGTCCCTTGCTGCTTTCCTTTTATTTTTCCTTCACCGATTCGGACGCCTTCAACCCGCCCAACTGGGTGGGGCTGGATAATTACGCCAAACTGCTCAACGTCAAGTTTGCGCCGCTTTCTTCTCCCAACCAGCTGGCGAAGGAAGTGGTGGACGTGAAAATCTACGACGAAGTGGGGCGCTTAAAATTCGGCGACGGCGGGCTGCTCTTCGCCGCCGCCGACAAGTTCTTCTGGCTGGCGCTGCGAAACACGCTGCTCTTCGCGCTGCTCGCCGTGCCGTTGAGCGTCATTCCCGCGCTGATTCTTTCCAACATCCTCAACAGCAAGCTGCCGGGCATGAAGTTCTACCGCGCCATTTACTTCATGCCAAGCATCGCCGCGGTAGTGGGCATTTCGCTCGTCTGGCAGTGGCTGTATAACGCCACCATCGGCTATATCAACTATTTCATCACGCTGGGCGTGCAGTTTTGGAATAATCTTTTCAACGCCTCGCTCGTAGACCCGAAGATTCAATGGGTCTCGGACGAGCGCACCGCGCTGCTGGCGGTCATCATCATCGCCGCGTGGCAGACGATGGGCTTCAACACCGTGCTGTTCCTCGCCGGGCTGCAAAACATTCCCGGCGAATTGTACGAAGCCGCCACCGTGGACGGCGCGGGCGCGTGGGATAAGTTTTGGGGAATCACCATTCCCATGCTCGCCCCAACTACTTTTTACGTCGTCTCCACCACCACCATTCAAGCCATGCAGGTCTTCGAGCAGGTGTTTATTCTGATGAACCCGCCCGAAGGACCCAACAACGCCACCATTACGCTGGTGCTGTATTTATATCGCAGCGGCTTCCAAAACTTCAAGCAAGGGTACGCCTCGGCGATTGCGTGGGTGTTGTTTATCGTCATCTTCGGCTTAACGCTCGCGCAGTTCCAACGCCAGCGCCGTTCCAGCATTTATGAAAGTTAACGGGAGGCAGCGATGAAAATTCAATCCTATCGCCTGACGCGCTTTCTAAACAACTTCCTGCTCTATTTCACGCTGACGTTCTTCGCCGCGGTGATGCTCTTTCCCTTCCTTTACATGCTCGCCACGTCGTTCAAGACCCCCGCCGACACCTTTCGCTATCCGCCGCGCATGTTGCCGCGCGAGCCGATTACGGCGGAAGTCGCGGGGTACGATAAGCCGCTGCCGCTTTATTACGTGGACGTGAACGGCGAAAGAAAAGAATACGCCCTCGCCCGCAGCGGCGTCAAAATCGGCGTCTTCGCCCCCGCCGACGATTTAAGCGCGACGGTGGAACGCAAAATGCTGGAAGTCAGCCCGACGGGCGGGGCGATGAATCAACAAACCGCGACGGTGAACGGCAAAGAAGAAAAACTCTACGACGTGGAAATAGAAGGCGAAACCCAGCCGATGATTCTGCTCAGCCAGACGACCGTCGGCGAGTTCGTAGACCCGCAAAACCCCGAAAACAAGGTCTATCAAAACGCGCGTCTGAGCGAACCGGTGGAAAAGCTCAGTTGGCGGCCGGAGAATTACAAAGAAGTCGTCGAATTGAACAACATGGCGCGCGCGTTGAGCAACACCGCGCTCGTGACGATTCTCGTCGTGCTGGGGCAGCTGGCGACCTCCGTCGTCGGCGGGTACGCCTTCGCCCGCTTGAAATTCCCCGGACGCGACACGGTCTTCGTCTTTTATCTCGGCACGGTGATGATTCCCTTCGTCATGCTGATTGTGCCATTGTATCAACTGATGGTCCTCATCGGCTGGACCGACCGCCTCGCCGCGCTCATCATTCCCTGGATTTTCACCGCCTACGGCACTTTCCTCATGCGGCAGCATTTCATCACCTTCCCGAAGGAAATCGAAGAAGCGGCGCTGATTGACGGCGCGTCGCGCCTGCAAATCTTAAAGAACATTCTCATCCCCGCCAGCGTCCCCGCGCTGACGACCCAAGCCACCTTCACCTTCTTATACGCCTGGAATTCCTTCTTCTGGCCCCTGGTCATCATCAACGTCGGCAACGAAAAAAATCACGTGCTGACCCTCGCGCTGAACGTGCTGCGCGGGCGCGCCTCCGACACGCCCAATTTGATTCTCGCGGGCGCGGCAATCGCCATCATCCCGCCGCTGATTGTCTTTATCTTGGGTCAGCGTTTCTTTGTGGAAAGCGTCGCCAGCAGCGGCGTGAAAGGATAAGATCGCATGTCCAATTACGCGCTTTACAACTCGCATCTGGATGGAGAAGCGTTTTTCTGGGAAGGCGGTCCCATCGGCGCGCTGCTCCTGCACGGATACACCGCCACCGCCGCCGAAGTGCGCCCGCTGGCGAAGCGCCTGCACGAGCAAGGCTACGCCGTCGCCGCGCCTTTGCTCGCCGGACATGGAACAAAGCCCGAAGACTTGAACCGCGTCCGCTGGCAAGATTGGGTAGAGAGCGCCGAAAAATCTTACGCGCAACTCGCCGAGCGCTGCGGAAAAGTCTTTCTCTGCGGCGAATCAATGGGCGGGCTGGTCGCGCTTTATCTGGCGAGCCGTCATCCCGAAGCGGCTGGCGCGCTGCTTTACGCTCCCGCCATTCGGCTAATCATATCCCCGCTCGATAAAATCAAACTGTACGTCGGCTCGCTGTTTATGCCTTACGTCATGCGCGAATCGCTCGACGCTTCGGACAAATGGCAGGGCTATCATCCCGAACTGCCGCTCAAAGGAATCGTCCAGCTGTTAAAATTCCAGTCCGCAGTTCGCGCCGCCCTGGCGCAAATCCGTCAGCCCGTCGTCGTCTTTCAGGGCGGCAAAGACCAGACCGTTCACCCCAGCGCGGGAGATTTAATTCTGCAAAGCGTCTCTTCCAGCATGAAAGAGCGGCATTGGATGGAGCGCTCCGCCCATCCCATTTTGCTCGATTGCGAATTTGAGCAAGTCGCCGAATTGAGTTTGCGTTTTATGAAAGCCGCGCTGAAAACGTAAGTTGCGCCGCCAGCCGAAACAAGGCTGGCGGTTTTGAGAATCCAGACCTTATTTTCACCTTCAAGGAGACACTTTCATTATGCTGCAAAAAAAGAACGGCTGTTACGAAGTGTACGGCAACCCGATTTCGGAACGGCAAACCCGCGCCGCCGACCGCTGGAAAGACAGGCTGGCGAAAAAATTCAATTACGACCCCAACGAAACCTTCAACCTAACCGTCGAAGACCATCCGCAGGGATACGAGATCTTCGGCTTGAAAAACATCGTCCGCGACGGCGGCGGCAAACCGCTGGATAAGACCAACGGCGTGATTGTCAGCACAATCCGCATGGGCTTCGGGCATTACCGCATTGCCATGGCGGGAGTCTCCGCCGCGAAGGCGATGGGCTTCACCCCCTATTGGCTCGACCTGCTCGGCGTGCCGGGCATTACCACCGACGTCATCAATTGGTGCAACGTCAATTACAGCAAATACTCGCGCGTCTCGCAGCGCTACGGCTGGTTCGATAAATACGTTTGGGAATCGCTCACCACCGGCGAGCCGACCCTGCCCGGCTTGAACTGGCTCTTCAATCAAATCACCGCCACCTGGCCCTGGCGCTTCCTTAAAACGGAAGTCAAAGACTACAAGATGAGCGAGCTCTTCAACCGCCTATACGCCGCGCTGCCTTCCGATATGCCCATCCTCGCCTCGCACATGTGGAACTGCATGGGCGCGGTAGCCGGCGGCATGACCAACGTGGTGGACATGATGTTCGACAACTGGCCCATGGCGTTTCAAATCACCGACGGCGCGAAGCACGCCGTTCAATCGCCTTCGGGCTATTACGGTTTCCGCGCCATGCGCGGCTTCGACGAAAAGGGGCGCATCCTCAAGCCCATGCCCGCCGACGCGCTTTTCTACGTCGGGCATCACGTGGATCACGAGCTGGTGGAAAACGTCGAAGCCGATTGCGCCGACCGCCTCCGCCGCATGAACGCCAAAGAGCCGCGCCGCTTCCTGCTGACGATGGGCGGCGCGGGCGCGCAGCGCGAGCTCTTCAAAGCGATTATCGAATACGCCATCCCGCTGATTCAAAAAGACAAAATCGCGCTCTTCATCAACCTCGGCGACCACAAAGATAATTGGGCTTGGCTGCAAACCCAACTGGCGGCGCGCAAGGACCTCATCAACTCTCACTTCGTCTGGGAAGACACGCGGGCGTTCGCCGACGGAATCCGCAAACAGCCCGCGCACGGGCTTCACGTCTTCCTGCACGATAACACCTTCCACGCGGTGTACGCCACCAACTACCTCATGCGCGTTTCGGACGTGATGATTACCAAACCGAGCGAGCTCGCCTTTTACCCCGTCCCCAAAATCTTCAACGCCCGCGTCGGCGGACACGAAATGTGGGGCGCGATTCGCGGCGCGGAAATCGGCGACAGCACCGTCGAAACGCGCGCCATCCCGCAAACCCTTCAAGCCATCGAACTGCTGACCGAAGCCGACGACCTGCTCACCATGTTCTGCGACTTCATCGTCAAAAACAAAAGCGCCGGGCTATACGACGGCGCCTACAAGAGCGTGGAACTGGCGACAGGCAAGAAATTTACGCGGTAAGGAAGATGGACGGCGGACGGTGGACAAACTCCTCCGTCCGCCTGCTCCCCTCTCCCTGCTCCCCCTCCCTTCTCCCCATGGCTCAACTCCAAGCGACGTCTTTCCCCTTCTCCGTATCCTTCAAACGCGGGGATGCTTTTTTAATGACCTTGCGAATCGATTCCGACGAGCAGCCAATTCTCGCTTCCGACGATTCCTCCATCACGGCGGATTTCGCGCGTTTTTCTCTGAACGTTCGGCGCGATTCGGACGGGTGGAGTTTAACCGCCGCCTCAACCGATTCCTCTCCCGTCGAAATCAAAGCCGACTTTCCGGGCTATTGGTACGGCGGCGGAGAATTGATTCACCAACAATTTCCGCTCAACAAGCTCATGCTGCAAAGCGCCCCGTTTCAAACCTTCGATAACGGGCCTACCGGGTTGAGCGGCAAACTGACCCCGGCGTGGTTTTCTTCCAACGGCGCGCTCATCGTGGCGGAATCCCCCGTCGAAGTCGGAATCAATCAGCCGCCCGCGGACTATCCCCGCTTTCAATGGACCTTCGCTACCGAAGGGCGCGGCGCGTTTCACGAGCGTCCCTTCGCCAATCAAGGAAAAGGAGACGGCTGCTTTTCGTTTAAGGGAAATCCCCTGCGCTTAAAGTTTTCCTTCGCCCAAAACGCCGTCGGCGCTTACAAAAATCTCGTCCGCCGTTTCGGAAGCCCCGCGCAAATCCCGCCCGAAGAGCTCTTCCTCAAGCCAACGTGGACGACCTGGGCGCGCTACAAAACCGCCGTCAATCAAGAAGTCGTTTTGAAATTTGCGGATGAGATTATCGAAAATCAATACCCCTACGGCGTGATGGAAATTGACGACCGCTGGCAGGTTCATTACGGCGATTTGAAATTCGACCCGCGGCGTTTTCCCGACCCCAAACGGATGATAGATGAACTGCACGCCAAAGGATTCAAGGCGACAGTCTGGGCGATTCCCTTCGCCGACCCCGAATCGCAAGCCTTCGCCGCAGGCGCAAAAAACGGCTGGCTGGTTCGCCGCGCCGACGGTTCGCCTTATCTGGTTCGCTGGTGGCAAGGGAGCGGCGGTCTGCTGGACGCGACCAACCCCGCCGCGCTCGAATGGTTCTTTGCGCGGCTGAAACGCCTGCAAGAGCAAACTGGGCTGGACGGCTTCAAGTTCGACGCGGGCGAAGCCTGCTTCCTCCCCGCCGATAGCGTTACGCATCAACCGATTCACCCAAACGAATATTCGCAAATTTACGTCAACGCCGTCGCCGAGCATTATCGCCTGACGGAGGTTCGCTGCGGCTGGCAAAATCAACGCGCGCCGATTTTCTTCCGCCAATGGGATAAGACGACCGCCTGGGGCTTGGATAACGGCTTGCATTCGGTTTTGACGGGCGCGCTCGCGCTAAGCCTGACGGGCTATCCGTTCATCCTGCCCGATATGGTCGGCGGCAACGAATATGAAGAAAAGGCGAGCGCGGAGCTGATGATACGCTGGGCTCAGCTCAACGCGCTGCTGCCCGCCGCGCAGTTCAGCCTCGCCCCGTGGGAATACGGCGAACAAAGCGCGAACCTTTGCCGCCGTTACGCCAACCTGCGCGCGGAGTTTGCGCCGAAGATTGTGGAAATAGCGAAAGCCTCGATTCGAGAAGGGCTGCCCATCATCCGCCCCGTCTTCTGGCTTGCGCCCGAAGACGCGCGCGCCCTGACCTGCGACGACGAGTTTTTGCTCGGCGACAAGTTTTTATCCGCGCCCGTCGTCCGCGCGGGCGCAGCCGCGCGCGACGTGTATCTGCCCGATGGAATCTGGCGCGACTTTTGGACGAAGGAAGTCTTCAAAGGCGCGACCGTCTTAAAAAATTACCCCGCCCCGCTGGAAACGCTGCCGATTTTTGAACGATTGCAATAAAATAGCCGCGCGCGTCGCAAGACGCCGAATCAAACGCAAGGAGAAAGCATGACCGTTTACAAATTCCCTCACAATTTTCTCTGGGGCGCGGCGACCGCCGCTTATCAAATTGAAGGCGCGTGGAACGAAGACGGCAAGGGCGAATCCATTTGGGACCGCTTCGCTCATACGTCGGGCAAAATCGCCAACGGCGACACGAGCGACGTCGCCTGCGACCATTATCGCCGCATGGAAGAGGACGTCGCTTTAATGCGCCGCATCGGCTTGAAGGCGTATCGCTTCTCGACGGCGTGGACGCGCGTCCTACCCGAAGGACGCGGGCGGGCGAACTTGAAAGGGCTGGATTTTTACGACCGACTGGTAGATTCGCTCTGCGCGGCGAACATCGAGCCGTTTTTGACTCTTTACCATTGGGATTTGCCGCAAGCGCTGGAAGACAAGGGCGGCTGGGAAAACCGCGATACCTGTTACGCCTTCGCGGATTACGCCGCCTTAATGGTCAAACGGCTGGGGGACCGCGTCCGCTTTTGGATGACGCTCAACGAGCCGAGCGTCGTCGCCGTCGTCGGCTATCTCCTCGGCGAACACGCCCCCGGCAAACAAGACGCAAACGCCGCGCTTCAAGTCGCGCATCATTTGATGGTGGCGCACGGGCTGGGCGTTCAAGCGATTCGCGCCGCCGATTCCAACGCGCAAACGGGCCTCGCCCTGAATCAATGGATGACCGACCCGGCGAGCGATTCGCCCGAAGATTTAGCGGCGGCGGAAGCCTTTTGGAATTTCAACGAAGCGCATTACCTCGACGCGATTTTCAAAGGTCATTATCCGCCCGCCCTGCACGACGCGATGAGTCAGAACATGCCCGCCGTCCAAAGCGGCGATATGGCGCTCATCGCGCAGCGGCTGGATTTTTTGGGAATCAACTACTACTCGCGGCACGTCGTCGGCGCGGCGGGCCGGCTGGAAAAAATCGCAGGCGCGGAATACACCGAAATGGGCTGGGAAGTATGCGCCCCGGCGCTGCGCCGCCTGCTGGTCAAACTCAACCGCGAATACCGCCTGCCGCCCATCTACATCACCGAAAACGGCGCGGCGTTCAAAGACGAAATCGGCGCGGACGGCAAGATTCACGACGCGCGGCGGCTCGATTACCTGAAACAGCATTTCATTCAGACGCGGCTCGCCATGCAGGACGGCGTGGACGTGCGCGGCTATATGGTCTGGTCCCTGATGGATAACTTTGAATGGGGTCACGGCTATTCCAAACGCTTCGGGCTGACCTACGTGGATTACGCGACCCAAAAGCGCATCCTCAAGGATTCCGGCGAGTGGTACGCGGAAACGATTTGCAAAAATCAGGTGGAAGAATAACTCCCGTCTATCCCTTTGAACGCAAGATAAAGGGATAGGCGGGATAATTTCGCGGTAAGCGGCGGCGCCGTTTTGCGGCTTCCGCCGCTTATGATATGATTCAACCCGCACAGCGAAAGGAAACCTTATGAACGTATCCGAAGCCATTCGTTTAAAACGCGCGGTTAGAAAGTTTCAAGACAAGCCCCTGCCCGAAGAGACGATAACCGCCATCCTCAACGCCGGGCGACGCTCGCAATCTTCCAAAAACACCCAGGCGTGGCGCTTCATCGCCATCCGCGATCAAGCCGTTTTGAAAGAGCTCTCGCAATGCGGCGAATGGGCGGGGCATCTCGCCGGGGCGGCGCTGGGCGTAGCGATTCTCACCCCCAACCCGGCGGAAAAATTTCAAACCATGTTCGACGCCGGACAGGCGGCGGCGTTTATGCAGCTCGCCGCGTGGGAACTGGGCGTCGGCTCCTGCCCCGCTTCCATCTATCAACCCGAAAAGGCGCGCGCAATTTTGGGCTTTCCCGCCGAGTGGCATTTGCGCGTGACGCTTTCCTTCGGCTATCCCGAAAACGCGGACGTCCTCTCCGCCCCGCCTAAGAAAGGCGGACGCGCGGCTTTCGATGAAATCATCCATTGGGACAGGTGGTGATGGAGCGCGTCAACCAAATCCTCAACGCGGATTGTCTCGAAGCGCTGGCAGGCTTTCCTGCCTCCTCCATTGACCTGACGCTCTTCTCCCCGCCATACGACGACGTCCGCGATTACAAAAAAAATTGGAAGTTCGATTTCGCCGCGTTGGGCGCGCAGCTCTTCCGAGCGACGAAAGACGGCGGGACGGCGATTGTGGTCATCGGCGACGGGACGAAAAACTTCGCCAAATCGCTCACCTCCTTCCGCCTCGCAGTGAATTGGGTCGATTCCGCCGGCTGGAAGCTGTTCGAGACGGTCATCTACAAACGGGACGGCAACCCCGGCGCGTGGTGGAATCAACGCTTTCGCGTGGATCACGAATATATTTTGATTTTCTTCAAAGGCAGAAAGCCCAAGTCCTTTCACAAAGAGCATTTGATGATTCCCAGCAAGCACGCGGGCAAGACGTACTCCGGCACGGATAGATTAACCAACGGCGGATTCAAAATCATCGAAAAGAAACAAGTCAACCCGATGAAATGCCGCGGCACGGTCTGGCAATACGCCGCCAGCAACACGGAGGGCAACCGCTTGAAACTGCGGCATCCCGCCACGTTTCCCGACAAATTAGCAAGCGATTTGATTTTGTGCTTTTCCGAGCCGGGCGACGTGGTGCTTGACCCGATGTGCGGCAGCGGGACGACCTGCGTCGTCGCCAAACAAAATGGAAGAGCCTATATCGGGATTGAGATCAGTGGAGAATATTGCGAAATTGCAGAGGCGCGGCTGCGAAACGAAACGTAACGCCGCCCCGTTATTCGTTCGCGGCGCGCGGGCGTTCCTTCGATTCCTTCGGCTGGGCGAGCGGAATCTGCA
Source organism: Anaerolineales bacterium (assembly GCA_034432535.1). Lineage (GTDB taxonomy): Bacteria > Chloroflexota > Anaerolineae > Anaerolineales > Villigracilaceae > Villigracilis. The sequence goes on from DAOUBR010000058.1 coordinate 90,616, forward strand.
AATAAAAGACGCTGCCCTTGCCCAAGACGCTTTCCACCCATACTTTGCCGCCGTGACTGACCGCGATAGATTGAACGATGGCGAGCCCCAAGCCCGAACCGTGCTGCGCGCGGGCTTCGCGCTGCTTGCCGCGATAGAACTTTTCAAACAAGCGCGGGAGGTCCTCTTCGGAGATTCCAATGCCCGTATCCGACACGGCGAAGGTAATGAAGCCCGGCTGCGTGTTCGCCCGCAAGGCGACGCTGCCGTTTTCCGGCGTGTATTTCAGCGCGTTTTCCACCAGATTATAAATCGCCTGATGCAGCAGCGCCTGATCGGCTTCAATGACGTGCGGCATGTTCTTTTCCAACTCCACGCTTAAGACGATGTTCTTTTGCGCGGCTTGCAATTGCAAAGCGTTGACGACGCGCTCGATGACGTTCAACACGCTGACGTTTTCCACCATCAAGCCGACTCCCAGCTCGATGCGCCCCAAATCCAGCAGGTTGTTCACAATACGCGACATATTCTCCACCCCGGCGATGATTTTCTTGACATAACCTTGCTGCTGTTCGTTCAGCTCGCCGACGGTTTCAAGCATGGTGGCGTATCCGCGCATCAAGGTCAGGGGCGAGCGCAGGTCGTGGCTGACCGTCGCCACAAACTCGGATTTCATTTTGTCGAGCTCTTTAAAGTGAGTCACGTCGCGCATAATGCACACGCGCCCGGTGGGGCGTCCTTCCACCATCACGGTGGAAGCGGTGGCGAAATACACGCGGTTGTCGTCCAGCGCCACTTCGCGCGATTGGTTCTCGCGCATGGCGCCTTGCAGCAACGTCGCCAACGGCTTAAACTTCAACGCCTGAGTCACCGGCGCGCCGCCGCTGGAAGAATCCAGCCCCAAGGTCTTCATGGCGGATTGGTTCGCCAGCAGCAGACGGTCGCGGTGGTCGGTCACCAGCACAAGGTCGGGGGTGGAGTTCAACACCGCTTCGAGCTGGCGGCGGGAAGATTCGGCGTTGAGGTATAAATGCGCGTTAGAAATCGCCAGCGCCGTCTGTCCCGCCAGTGTGGCAAGAAAACTGGCGTCGCCTTCAGAAAACGCGCGCGGCTGGTCAAACCCCGCCCAGATGGCGCCATAATAGCGGTTTTCGTGCCGCAACCCCGCCGCCATCAACGCCATCGGGTTCGCGGCGGCATGATTCCATAACACCTCGCGCGATTCGGTCAGGTCGGGAATGACGATTCCCCCGGCGCGTTGCGCCATCACCAGGATTTGCTCGTCGAGGTTGGGGTCCAACTCCTTGCCCAGCGTAAAACGCGAAGGCAAGGCGACAAACGTATCCGGCAGGACGTTGGGAGAAAGAATCAGGCGCGCGGAAGAAGCGCCGGCGTCCATCAGGGCTTCCAGCGCGGGGTTGACCGCGCCCTGAATTTCAAGGCTGGAAGCGACGCCCTGACTCACCCGCAGCAGGCTGTTAATCTCGTTCAGCCGCGCCTGCAAGCTGGAACGCATTTGCTCAAAGGAGCGCCGCAGCTGCCCCACTTCGTCCACGCCGTCCACCTGCAAGGGGTGGTCGAGGTTGCCCTGCGCGATGCGGTTCGCCTCCTCCGCCAGCCCGCGCAAAGAGGCGGTCACCACGCGCAAGCCAAGCCGCAAGGAAGCCATCGCCAAAAAGGCGAGGAAGACAATCATCAGCGAGAGCGGCATGGCGATATTCAAAGCGAGCTGCTGCGCCTGCTGAGCAGGGACGGTCAAGACCACCGACCAGGGGCGCCCTAACACCGGCTGATAGTAAGCGAGCTGGCGCGTGCCGTCCGGGGCGGTGTCGTCGTAGAAAAGCGGCTCGCCTTTGCGCTCGCCGCTGTAAAGCGAAAGAATCAGATTCGGGTCGGAGTGATAGAGGACGCGGTTATTTTCGTCCAGCAAAAAGCCCGCCCCGCCGAGTTTCCGCATGTTGTTGACGCTGGCAATCAGCGGCAGAGTCAGCGGGTTGGTGTTCAACGTGGTGCGCGCAATCAGCACGCGCGTCACTTGCCCGTCCGGGCCCATCACCGCCGATAAAAAGGAAACGCGCGCCGAAGCGCCGACGGATTCCGGCGGGATGGCGTAGATTTGCGTCAGCACGTTATTGCGCGCCAACAAGACGCCCATATCTTCGTCGGAATACAGGCGGAAGGTTTCTTCCGCCTCGTCGGGATAGCGCGCCAAAACGGATTTATCCGCCGCGTCAATCACCGCGATTTCATCGAAATACGGCACGGCTTGAATGCGCAGCCCGATGACGGATTTCAGTTCGTTGCCCGAAGCGGAAAGCAAGCGCGGGTCGGCAGCCAGCTGCCCGGCGAGATTCTGCCCGGTTTCCAGGAAGAAAGGCACGCTTTGGGCGGCGGATTCAGCCGCGCTGGAAAGGCGGTCTTTGAGCATATCGCGCGCGGCGCGTCCAGCGACGACCCAATCGCCCACCAGCAGGGTGAGCAGCAGCAACAAGATGAAGGCGCCCACCGGGAAGAGAAAGCGCGATTCCAAACTGCGCTCGCCGGGCGAAGGCGAAAGAGGCTGATGATCTTCTTGCGCGACGAGAATAAAGGCAATCTGCGCGATAACGCCAGCGACCAGCGCCTCGCCCGCGAAGGCAAGCGCGACCATGCCGGCGTTGCTCAACGCGAAATCGAGCCGCGCCGTCACCGGGGCGGCGACTTCGCCGCTCCATTGGGTGAACAAAGCGCCGACGACGTAAAACAGCGTATGCAGGGGAACCAACAGCAGCGCAGAAACCAAAGGCTGCCGCAGCGCGCGATAAATAGGCGTGCGAAAGCGTTGGCGCGCATTGACGGAAAACCATGCCCCCAGCAGCGCCATTTCCACCACTGGAAAAATGGAGTACCAATCCCACGCGCCGCGAATCAAGCCCCCAAAAGCGCCCAGCGCCGCCGCGCCGAACGGTCCTAAAAAGATTCCGCCGAGCAGCAGCGGCGTGACGGAAAAGACCATCATCACCGCGCCCTGATTGGCAGGGATGCCGGGAAAAGGACGGATAAAATCGGCGCTGAATTTTAAGCCGATGTATAAATTAGAAAGCGGGACAAGAACCAGCAAAGAAAGAAAAATTCCCCACTCGCGCCCGCTCCACTCGTTTTGAAATCCGCGCCAACGCCACAGCGCGTAAACGGTTCCCGCGAAAAGAAAAGCCCACGCCGCCAAGCCCCAAGGAGTCGGCGGCGCCGGAAATGGAACGCCGGGAAGGAAGGTCGGGAAGAATTCCATTTCCGTTAATTATAGCCCGATTCGCGGTCTTCGGCACGGCGGAGTTATTCGCCTTTTTTCTGCGCGCTGTCGCACAATTCCAGTGCGCGGGAGAGCGTCTGCTCGATATTCAATTGGTCGGCGTTGAGAATCACCGCGTCCTCCGCCGGGCGCAAGGGCGCCACCGCGCGAGAAGAATCAATCTGGTCGCGCTCCTTCACCTTTTTTAGAATTTCTTCGTAATCCGCCGTTTCGCCGCGCGCGAGCAGCTCTTTGTAACGGCGGCGGGCGCGTTCCTCGGCGGAAGCGTCGAGGTAAATTTTCAAATCGGCTTCGGGCAGCACCACCGTGCCAATATCGCGCCCGACCATGACGACTCTGCCGCGCAAACCGATTCGCCGCTGCTGCGCCGAAAGCGCTTTGCGCACGCCCGCGTAAGCCGCGACAATCGAAACGCCGCCTTCCACTTCGCGGCTGCGAATCTTCCAGGTGACGTCTTCGCCTTCTATCACCACGTCGCTCGTCCGTCCGTCGGCTTGGGAAGGCGGCAAAATGTCTATGGGCAGAGTCTCCGCCAGACGGGCGACGGCGGCTTCGTCGCGCAGATTCACGCCGCGCGAAAGCGCCGCGTAAGTCACGGCGCGATACATGATTCCGGTGTCGAAGAAGAGGTAATTTAACGCGCGGGCAAGGCTTAGCCCCAGCGTGGATTTGCCCGAAGCGGCAGGTCCGTCGAGCGCGATGATGGAAGGAGGAGTTTTCTTCATTCGTTTATGGTCGAGGGGAGTTAATGAACAAGTCTTCGCGCGCCCAGAGGATGACGGTCTCTCCGGCTTGGGGAATTTCACGCAAGGCGACCCAGCGCAGCCAGTCGGCGGGAAGAGCGGTTTGCCAGAGGGGAGTCCGCCGCCAGACGAAATCTTGCCCGCGATACGCGGAAGCGAGGGCGGGGTTATTTTGCAAAGGCGTAATCACAAAGGCGGGCGCGCTGGAAACGTCCAGAACTTCGGTTTGGAGGACGGGGCGCTCGCGCAGCGCCCACGTCAGCGCGGGAGAATCGACTCCGACGACAGTGACAGACAGCGCGCGTTCGTGACCCGCGCTCCACTCGGAAAGATCGCTGACGGAGGATTCGAGCAACGCGGCTTGCGCGGGAAGGTCGGCGGGATTCCACAATTCGACGGAAGCCGTTCCGCGCAAACCCGCCGCGCCAAACGCGCCGCTCAAGCCGAGCAGCCCCAGCCCCAGAGTCAGCCCCCACAGCCCGCCAAATTGCGCAACGCGGAGGGACCATCCCGCCGCAATGAGGGCAAGGCTCAAAGCCAGCAGCGCAGCCGAGCCGCCCAGCAGCCAGAGCCGCATTTGAAAGCGCTGCGCGTCGCCCAGCGGGGTGACCGCCATGCCCGCCGCATCCAGCCAGATAAAGGCGCAGATGAAAACGGTCAGCAGCGCCGCGCCAAAAATTTCAACGCGCTCTTCGGGGTAAAAATTAAACTGGCGGGTAAGCTGGAAAGCAGCCAGCGTCCAAAGCGGAATCAGCGCCCAAATCAGGTCGCTCATTTCGCGCGCGGGCAGGAAAATCGCCAACAGCAGCGCAACCCCAAACCAGGCGCTCAAAAGGATGATGCGTCGGCTTCCCGTCCACAAGCCGCGCGCAAAAGCCGTCAGCGCCATCAGGACTCCCAGCGGTTGATAGACCATTAAGGAAAAGAGCAGGCGGGTCGGCGGCGTTTGAGAGAGAAAAGTCCAGCGCGAAAAAAACGCGGGAATGGAAGAAAGCGCGGCGCTCAACCCGTTCGGCGCGATGAAAAACAGCGAGCCGGCGAGGAAGAAGGTCGCCAGAAAGGGAAAGAGAAAATCCGCTTTGAAAGAAAAAGTCGGGGCACGGCGCTCGAAGAGTTGCAGCAGCCCCCATGCCGCCGCCAGACCGAGAATCCCCAGCCAGACGGCGGGACCGCTCAGCAGAGCGAGCGCCAGCGCGATTGCCGCCAGGCGGGTTTTGCCTTGGTGGAAGAATCCCAGCGCGAAAAGCAGCGAGGTCAGCGCGAGAATTGGGCTGGCAGCCTGACGCGAAAGGGAAGCTAATCCGGGGTCGAGCGCGAGGCAGAAAGCGAGGATAACCGCCGCGCGGGGTTTGATTCGCCGCGGAGCGAAGAGGGGCGGCAAAAAGACCAGCAGACTTCCCGCCAGCGCGGGAACCAAACGGGCGAGGAAGTTCGTCCCGCCGCCGTAGAGGAAGAACAGAACGGCGGATGAAAGAACGTAAAGCGGATGCGCGCCAAGCGCGGGCTTATCTCCTTGCGCGAGGGCGAGCGCCTGCAAGGCGGAGGCGGCTTCCGCGTCGCCGAGCGGCAGCGCACCCAGGCGAATCAGGCGAAGGAACAGCGCAACCGCAAAAGCCAGCGCGTACAGCCAGCCTTCGTGTTTGAATCTGCGATCATTCATGGGGCGTATTGTAATCGGGATTTTCCCAGCCTGCGCGTCCTGGGGCTATACGTCTTTGCGGACGAGGATGGTGAAATCGTACAATCCGTAATCGTGCAGCAAGGCGACGTTGCGCGAGAAATTGCGCTTGCAAAAATCAAAGAAGAAGAGCGGGTCGCCGTAATATAAATCGGGGCGCATTTTGTCGGCGTCGGAATATTTGGTGAGCATGTTGAAGGAAAAAGCGCGGCGCGAGCGCTCGTTGATTTCGCGCAGCGACTTGACCACAATCCCGGTCCAGGCGTCGAAGTTCGCGTCCAGTTTCATGTTGAACGTGCCGCTGACGGCGGCGTAATCGCAAACGGGAATCTCTTCGAGGGCGGAGGCGAAGAAACAGCGCGAATCGCCGGCGTGCAGTTCGCGCCCGCGCAAGACCATCGGCTCAGCGAGGTCATAACCGTAGTAGGTCAGGTCGTGACCGAGACGGCGCAAATAATCGTACATGCCGCCGTAGCCGCTGCCGTAATCGAGCAGCGAATAAGGGGCGGAAGCATCAAACGCCTTAATCAATTGGGCGAAGCGGGCTTCCTGCGCCTCTACGGAGTTGTAATCCACGCCACGGTGAGTGGCGCCGTGTTGTTGCAGTTTTTCGGAAAAATAGGCTTTTACTTTATCCAGTTCGTTTGGCATGAAAGAATCCTTGCGAATTAGAAATAAGACCCCGCTTCCGCGCCGGTCATCAGCATTAGGTCCAGAATGGAGACATGCGGGTCGAAAGGCGGGTAGAGCTGCGGATATTCGGGGTAACGATATTCCATATATTCGAGCGAGATTCCCGCCGCCGCGAACTTTTGCGGCTCGATGTAATCGCGCGCGGAGGGGCCCGAAATGTAATGCGTCGCGCCGACGCGCTTCAGGATGTTAATCAATCGGTCGGTCTTCTGCCCCTCCACGCCTTGCAGTTCGGAAGAGCGCAGAAAGCGCGCGCGCGTAAAGCCCAACTTGCGGGCGATTTCAATCGTCAGCCAGACGGTCAACTCGGCGAGGAATTCGTCGCGGCGGGCATAGACGCTTTGCAGCCATTCTTGATGTTCCGCGAAATGCGGGGCTTTGGCGTAGGCGAACGTCAGCCCCTTGAGGTGATTCTTCGCCCAGGGTTTCGACCAGTCAATCTTAACGTCTTTGATGGGCAAGCCTTCGGTGACTCCCTTGCTGTGAACGGGAATGGTCAGCCATTGCTTGCCTTGCGCGGTTTTAATTTGATTGCGGTTGCGCCAGCCGTGCTTATCATATTGCGCGTCGTCGTAAAAGATAAACAAGTCGGCGCGGCGAATCTGGTCGAAGTAGCCGCGCCAGGGAACGTAAGAAGGCTGCAAGATGACGGCGTTCACGCCCGCGCGCCCTCCGTCGTTTCTTGCACAATGTAAGGCGGCTTGCCCATGCTGCGGTCGAAAATGCGGGCGAGGTATTCGCCGAAGACTCCCAGCGTGAACATTTGCGTCCCGCTGAAAATGGAAATCACCGAAGCCAGAAAGGGAAAGCCCGGCAGGCTGCCCGCCGTGAAATATACGACCAGCACATAAGCGAAGACGCCCGCCCCGAAGAGAGTCATAAAAAAGCCGAGAAAACTCGCCAGCCGCAGCGGCAGAACGCTGTATCCGGTGAGGATGAGCATGGCGGCTTTCGCCAGCGCGAAAAAATTGTAGTTGGATTTTTCGGCGCGGGCGATGTTCACCGGCACGGAAGCGAAGCGCGAAGTCGCCCACGAAAGCGGGACGTCGATGACAAGCGTCGGCGCTTGAAAATCTTCAAAGGCGCTTTTGAGGCTGGCGCGAAACATGCGAAAGGCGGAGATGTTGCGCACGGAAGGAACTCCCATGACGTTCGCTAAAATCGTCTTGACGGCGCTGGTCAGCAGGTTGCGGAAAAAGCCCTGCGGCAGCTTCTTCGGCGCGCCATAGACCACGTCGTAGCCTTCGTTTATCTTTTCAAGCAGCAGGGAAATATCTTCGGGCGGGTGCTGCAAATCCTGGTCCATCGTGACAATCAGCTCGTAGCGCGCTTCGCGCACGCCGCACAAGGTGGCGTTGTGTTGCCCGTAGTTGCGCATCAGGCGAATTCCGCGCGCAAACTCATAGCGCCGCGCCAGACTCTCGATAACTGCCCAGCTGGAGTCGGGGCTGCCGTCGTTAACCAGAATGATTTCGTAGGCGTCAAAAAGTTGGGGTAAAGCGCCTGCCAAACGCGACGTTAGAGCGGCAAGATAGGTTTCTCCGCGATACACGGGGATGACGACGGAGCAAGAGCTCATAGCGGGCGAGATTTTACCACGCGCCTATAACCGCGCCCCGTGCCTCTCGCGCAGCAAATCCAGCGCGCGTTGGGTTTCGGCTTCCCTTTTCTCCGCGTCCCAGCCGAGCGCTTCGCCCGCCGCGGCGGCGATTTCGGAAACCGCCTCCGCGGTGAGCCGCCCCAACATCGCCAGCTTGGTTCGACGCAGCAGTAAATCGTCCAGATGGACGCATTTTTCATGCTGGGCGAGGAAGGCGATTTCGCGACGAGAATAATCGGGCAGCAATTTCAGCGGAGCGTCGGCTCCGGAGGTGATAAAACGGGCGAAGGATTCGGCGCGCGAGCCGTAGCGCTCGTATAAAATTTGCAGCCGTTCGCGCGGGAGTCCGGTCCACGCCGCAAGCGCGTCAATCTGGCGTTTCTTTTCTTCGGGGGCGGCGGAGAATCCGCGCCCGCCGCCAATCGGCAAATTGCGCGTGTCCTTTTGCCGCTGCAGCCCAAGAAACGCCAGCGCCTTATCCGTAACTTGCTCGGAAAACGCGCGGAAGGAAGTCCACTTGCCGCCCACGAGGGAATAGACCGGAAAACCGAGATTGGTCCAATCGCCGCTGATGACCTGAATGTGATGGTCGCGGCTGTATTGACCGGTGGTCTTCGCCCCGCTGCTGCCCAGCGGACGGACCCCCGTGAAACGGAAGATAATCTGCTCGCGGGTCACCTGAATATCGGGGAAGACTCGCCCGACCAGCTCGATGAAGTAACCCACCTCCTCGTCGGTGCAGCGCGCCTCGTCGGGGTTTTCAATTTTTATGTCGGACGTGCCAATCAACACGCGGTCGTGCATGGGGAAGAGCAGCACAATGCGCCCGTCTTTATTCTCGAAGAAAAATTCGTTCTCGCCCAGCGCCGCGCGCAGTTCGGGGTTATCCACCACGATGTGCGAGCCTTTCGTCCCGCCGATGTAACGGGTGGATAAGCCCAGTTTGCCGTTCACCAGGTCTATCCATGGTCCGGCGGCGTTAATCAATAGTTTGGGGCGAACTTGCAGCGTTTCGCCGCTTAATTCGTCGCGCAGCGAGACGACGCCTTTTTCCCCGCTCAAAAAGCTGACGTAATTCAGCGCCCGCGCGCGCGAACCTTCGGCTTCCGCGTCCAGCAGGAGTTCCAGCGCCAGCCGTTCCGGGCTGGAAATCAGCCCGTCGTAATACATGGCGGCGTATTTAATTTGGGGGTTCAAGCGCTTCCAGCGTTTGAGCGCCTCGGCGCGGGAATAAAATTGATGTTTCGGCACGACGCGCGTTTTGCCGGTGTAAGCGTCGTATAGCATTAAGCCGACTTTGATGATAAACGCCCCGCGCTCGGCAGGTTTTTCAAGCCAGCCCAAAAATTTCAGCGGCGCGTTAAACAGCCCGGAAAAAATCTTAAAAACTGGAATCGTCGTCGGCAGCGGCGCTACCAGATGCGGCGCGTTTTGAATCATGCGGTTGCGCTCGCTCACCGCCTCGCGCACCAGCCGAAACTCGCCGTTTTCTAAATAGCGGATTCCGCCGTGCGCCATGTGCGAGGAAGCCGCGCTCGCCCCGCCGCAAAAATCGCCGCGGTCAATCAGCAGCGCGTCCACGCCGTTGAGCGTTAAATCGCGGAACGTTCCAATGCCGTTAATGCCCGCCCCCACAATCAAAACCGAGACTTCGGGATTCTTTTTCAATTGGGCGATGATTTCATTTCGATTCATGCCGACTCCTTACAAAACGTAGAGGCGTTCTATTCCTGCCAGCCAAATGTTCGCGTCACCGCTTTCTTCCAGCCGGCGTATAACCGCTTGCGCAGGGCGGGACTCATCTTGGGCGTCCATTCCTTGTCTTTGCCCCAATTGGCTTTCAGCTCGTCCATATCGCGCCAAAAACCGACGGCGAGCCCGGCGGCGTACGCCGCGCCCAGCGCGGTGGTCTCCGCCACTTTTGGGCGCACCACCGGCACGTTCAAAATATCCGCTTGAAACTGCATCAACAGTTCGTTGAAGACCATGCCGCCGTCCGCTTTGAGCGAACGCAACTTCACGCCCGAATCCTTCTCCATCGCGTCGAGGACTTCGCGGGTCTGATATGCCGTCGCTTCCAGCGCAGCGCGCGCAATGTGACCCTTATGGACGTAGCGCGTCATGCCGGCGATTACGCCGCGCGCGTCCGCCCGCCAATAAGGCGCGTATAAGCCGGAAAACGCGGGGACGAAATAAATGCCGCCGTTATCTTGCGCCGTCGCCGCCAGAGTCTCCACGTCCGCCGATTTTTCAATCAAGCCGAGATTATCGCGCAGCCATTGAACCAGCGCCCCGGCGATGGCAATCGAACCTTCCAGCGCGTAAACGGCTTTGCGGTTTCCGATTTTATAAGCCAGCGTGGTGAGCAAACCCGCCTTGCTTTGCACGGGGCTTTCGCCGGTGTTCAACAGCATGAAACAGCCCGTGCCGTAGGTGTTTTTCGCTTCGCCGGTTTTGAAGCAAGTCTGTCCGAAGAGCGCGGCTTGCTGGTCGCCTAAATCGCCGCAGACCGGAACGCCTTTGAGAATCGGCTTCGCCGCGCCGTATTCCTCCGAAGAGGAGCGAATCTGCGGCAGCATAGCGCGCGGGATTCCCATGACCTTGAGAATCTCGTCGTCCCAATCGAGCGTCTTGAGATTCATCAGCATCGTGCGCGAAGCGTTGGTGACGTCGGTGACGTGCGCGCCGGTGAGATTCCAAACGATCCACGTATCAATGTTGCCGAAGAGCAGCTCGCCCTTTTTGGCTTTTTGCTTCGCGCCCGGCACGTTATCCAAAATCCATTTGATTTTGGGACCGGAAAAATACGTCGCCAGCGGCAGCCCGGTCTTCTTGCGGAATCTATCCTGCCCGCCGTCTTTGGCGAGCCGGGCAATCGTCGCGTCCGTCCGCGTATCCTGCCAAACGACGGCGTTATAAACTGGCTGCCCGGTCTTTTTATCCCAGACGACTGTCGTTTCGCGTTGATTGGTGATTCCAATCGCGGCAATCTCGTCGCTGGAAGCGTTCGCCTTTTCCAGCGCGCCATTAATCACGTTGAGCGCGCGGTCCCAAATTTCCAGCGGGTCGTGTTCCACCCAGCCGGGCTTGGGGTAAATTTGGCGGTGCTCTTTTTGGTCCAAAGCGACAATCGCGCCGCTGCGGTCAAAAAGGATGCAGCGCGTGCTGGTGGTGCCCTGGTCAATAGCGGCGACGTACTTTTGCATGGGGAAAAACCTCCTGCGCGGGAAAGAGATAAAACGCAAGGCTGCGTCTTGGCGGCGCAGCCTTGCAAAAGGGGAAATTAAATCAGCGTAAACTTTTCCGGCTTGGCGCCGCAAATGGGGCAGGGTTCGGTCGGCTTGCCCATCTCAATATACCCGCAAACCGGGCAGAGATAAAACTCCGCTTCCAAATCTTTGCCTTGCTTCACGGCTTCCAGCGCCAGCGCGTACAATTTAGCGTGAACGTCTTCCGCCCCCAGCGCGTATTTAAACATGCGCTTCGCCTTGTGCCCGTCCGCTGCGGCTTGCTGGAACATCGGCGGATACATTTCGTTGGTCTCGTAAGTTTCGCCCGAAATGGCGGCTTGCAAATTTTCCTCCGTCGAGCCAATTGCCTCCATCGCGGCAAGATGTCCTTCCGCGTGAATGCGTTCCGCTTCGGCGGTGGTGCGGAACAATTTGGCGACGTTGGGGAAGCCATCCTGTTCGGCTTTTTTAGCGAAGGCGCGATATTTCTGATTCGCCTGACTTTCACCCGCGAAGGCTTCTTTCAAGTTTTCCAGCGTGGTGGGCATGGGAGACTCCTTGTTTGTGAATTTATTTTCAATTATATCGCCTTATTACGCCCAGTGACGCGCGCCCGCCAAAAAAGATTTGCCGCTCATCGGCTTTTTGCCCGCAGGCTGGACTTCTTCCAACACGAGCATTCCCTGCCCGCATTGCAGCGCGGGTTTTCCTTCGACGACGAGTCGGCAGCCCGCCCCAGCCTGTTCCCCCGCCGCGGCGGAAGCGCGCAGAATCTTCAGCGGCGAGTCGTTCCACGTCGTCCACGCGCCGGGCCAGGGGTGAAACGCGCGGACGCGCCTTTCCAATTCCGCCGCCGATTTGGAAAAATCCAGCAGCCCGTCTTCTTTTTTTAACATCGGCGCGTAGGTAGATTGCGAGTCGTCCTGCGGCTGCGGAATCAACTTGCCGGCAAGATAATCGGGCAGCGCTTCCAACAACGCTTGCGCGCCAAGATGGGAAAGTTTTTCAAACAGCGAGCCAGCGGTATCCTGCGGAGAGAGGGGGACGGCTTTCTTAAAGAGCGTGGGGCCCGCATCCAGCCCCGCGTCCATTTTCATAATGGTCACGCCGGTTTCTTCGTCGCCCGCCAGCAGCGCGGCTTGAATGGGCGCCGCGCCGCGCCAACGCGGAAGCAGCGAAGCGTGAACGTTCAGGCAGCCGAAGCGCGGCAATTCCAAAACCTCTTTTTTAAGAATCTGCCCGAAAGCGGCGACGACAATCAAATCGGGATTCCACGCGCGCAATTGTTCCAACGCTTCCGGCTCTTTCAACTTCTGCGGCTGAATCGTCGGGAGGTTTAATTCCGCCGCCAGCAGTTTCACCGGCGGAGGCTGCAATTCGCGCCCGCGCCCAGCGGGACGATCGGGCTGCGTGACGACGCCGACCACGCGATATTCCCGCGCCAGCGCGGAAAGAGTCGGCAGCGCGAAATCGGGCGAACCCATGAAGACAACGTTAAGATTCATAAAATCTATTATAAGACCAATCGCGCGCAGGCGTCCGCCGACAAGGTATAATCTCACGCGATGGACTGGAAGATTTATTTTAACCGCACCGTGATTCTCGGAGCGCTGGCGCTGGCGGGCGTTTTGTTGCTGGTCACGCTGCTGTTGACCGGGCTGATTCGCCTCGCGCCGCAAATCCAGCCCGAAGTGGGCTTTGCGCCCGCCGACCTGACTCTCATCCCCGCGCCGACTCACACGCCCGCAATAGCCCCCGTTACCCCGGAAGTAAACGTCACGCCCACGCTGGCGCCGGAAGTCGTCGGAGTCGGGGCGTATGTGCAAGTCAGCGGAACGGAAGGCGAGGGGATTCGCGTTCGCGCCGCGCCGGGGCTGAGCGGCGATACAGTGTTCTTCGCCGGCGAGTCGGAAGTCTTCGTCGTGCGCGACGGTCCCCAAACGGCGGATAATTACGTCTGGTGGTATCTGGTCACGCCTTACGATAACGCCCGCGCGGGCTGGGCGGCCGCCAATTTCCTTTCGGTCATTCCCGCGCCTTGAAGCCAATTTTTTTGGGAGAATTTTATGTCTGAAAAACCCACCAACATCAACGCGAACAAAAGCAAAAAAGAATTTACCGTCACATGGAGCGACGGGCATGTCAGCGTCTATCCCTTTGGGTTGCTGCGCGCGGCTTGCCCTTGCGCCTCCTGCCGCGGTGGGCACGAGAAGATGAGCTCCGAGCCGGACGAGGCGGTGTTTTCCGCGCAGTTAGAAGATTCCCCCGCCACCCGCTTGACCAACGTGGTCGCCGTCGGCTCTTACGCGCTGACCATCGTCTGGGAAGACGGTCACGATTACGGCATTTATAACTGGCATTACCTTCGGGCGCTGTGTCCGTGTCCCGTTTGCCGGAGCGGGTAGAGACTCCCTACTCCAAACCGAAATCTTCCTTCGGCGGAAGCCATTCGTCAATGTTTCGTAAAATGCGCGGAACAAGGGCGTAACGGCTGACGGTGACGCCGGGGATGGAAGGCAGAGTCTTGCGCAAAAATTCGCGCAGCTCGTCGTTATCCTTAAAGCGCGCTTCGATGGAAATTTCTTGCGAGCCTTGCCCGAAGGCGACGTAGGTAATTTCCGGCATGGAAAACAAACGCCGGACAATCTGCTCTTCTTGCGCCGGGTCGGCTTCCAGCAGAATATCGGCGGCGGTGACGTAGCCAAACGCGGAAGGGTCAATGATGGCGGTCAGGCGAAAGACCTTTTCTTCAACCAGGCGGTCAATGCGCTTGCGGATAGTGCGCTCGTTGGCGCCTGTGCGGCGGGCGATTTCAGAGGCGGACGTGCGCGCGTCGGCGTGCAGCGCGGCGATAATATCGTAATCCAGCTGGTCAAATTGGGCGCGGCGATTTGCCATAGAGAAATTCCGTTTCAGAATTGTAGCGTTCCGAGATTTTTTTCATTATAACGCTAACCCACGCTCTGCGCCCGTTTTCGGAAAACGCTCGAATACGACGAGGCGTCAACGCCGAGAAATCTTTGGCGGGCGGGACGCATTCGTAAATTCGTGAGCGGCGTTCGTGAACGGTCTCCGCCAGAGCGGAGAGCGGCTCTGGCGGAATAATTTTGGAAAAGTACAAAATCTCGCAGCGCGAATTTACGCAACTTTCAGCGCGCGACCGTAAAGAAGACGGCTTTATCAAAACAAAAAAGGGACTCCCCGAAGAGAGTCCCTTTTGGTTTGCGGAATCAGCCGCGTTAAGCCATCGTCAGCGCCATCACGGCTTTTTGGGCGTGCAGGCGGTTTTCGGCTTCGTCGAAGACCACCGAGTGCGGTCCATCCAACACCGCGCTGGTCACTTCAATGTCGCGGTCGGCGGGCAGCGGGTGCATGTAAATCGCGTCTTCTTTGGCGACTTTCAACTTGGAGTCGTCCATTATCCAATGCTTGAAGGAATCCTGCAATTTCTTTCCTTCGGTCTTATCGTTGGTGGTGAGCAGCGGGCCCCAAGATTTGGCGTAGATGACGTCGGCGTCTTTGCAGGCTTCGGTCATGCCGTCTTTGTCTTCAATGATTTCGAAGGCGGTTCCGGCAATCTTCGCCTGCTCTTTTGCCTGTTCCACAATGTCGGGCATGAGCTGGAAGCCGGGCGGGTAGGCGAGGGTGACGTCCATGCCGAAGCGCGGCATTTGCAAGATGAGCGATTGCGGCACGGAAATGGGCTTGAGATACGAAGCGGCATAAGCCCACGAGACGACAATCTTCTTGCGGCGCAGGTCGCGTCCCTTCTTTTCCATGATGGTCATCAAGTCGGCGAGGCACTGGAAGGGGTGATAGATATCGCATTGCATATTGAGGACGGGCGCGCGGGAGTATTTCGCCACGCCGTTGAGGTATTTGTTGCCGTCGCCAAAGTCGCAATGGCGGATGGCGATTCCGTCGAAGTAACGCCCGAAGATTTCGCCGATTTCGACAGGCGTATCGCCGTGCGCGATTTGGGTGGTGTTGCTGTCAATGAACGCGCCATGTCCGCCGAGCTGGGCGACGCCCGCTTCAAACGAGCCGCGCGTGCGGGTGGAAGAGAAAAAGAACAACATGGCGAGGACTTTATCGCGCAAGTAAGCGTGCGGTTCGCCGAGCGCGCGCTTGCGCTTCAAATCCCAAGCCACGTCCAAAACAGTTTCGACTTCTTCTTTGGTGAAGTCGAGGTCGCCGATAAAATCACGACCGCGAAAGTTGGTTTGCATAAGTTAGTCTCCTTGTTTATAGTTTTTATTACTCCATCGCGCCGAGAACCAGCGCCAGCAGCGCCATGCGCATCACCACGCCGTTGAAGGCTTCCTGCCAGTAGCGCGACCAGCGGGTAATATCCACGTCCGTCGGGACTTCGTCCATGCGCGGCAGGGAGTGGAGCAAAATCGCGTCGGGCTTGGCTTTCGCCTCCAGCAATTCGCGGGTGATTTTGTAATTCGCGGGGGTCAGGCTGAGCTCGCCGGTGCGCTCGTCGCGGCTCTTGGTGTAATCGGGCTGGACGACCGGCTCGACGAGAATCACATCCGCGTCGGCGATGGCTTTTTCCACATGGTCGGCTTCCTTGAAGTTCACGCTGTATTGCTTGAGCTCCTTCTTGAACTCGTCGGTCAAGCCCATATCGGGCGGGGCGACGAAGGTAATCGGGCAGTCAAACTGGCTGAGAGCGTAGCCCAGCGAATGCATGGTTCTCATGCGCATATCGCCCACCGCCAGCCATTTCAGCCCGTCAATGCGCCCTTTTTCGCGCAGCACGGTGTAAAGGTCGGTGAGGATTTGCGTCGGGTGTTCGCCCCAGCCGTCGCCGCCGTTGATGACGGGGATGCTCGCCCATTTGGCGGCTTCGTGCGGCGCGCCCTGCTGGAAGTGGCGCATCACAATCACGTCGCCGTAATATTCCAGCATTTTCACCGTATCCTTGATGGATTCCTGATAGAAATCGCCCGCGCGAGTCATCTTGGGGTCGGCGAACCCGACCACATGCCCGCCGAGGCGGTGCATGGCGGATTCGTGCGCAAGGCGCGTGCGGGTGGAAGGCTGATAAAACGCGGCGACCAGCGTCTTCTCTTTCAGCATATCCACATTTCGACGCGAGCGCGCAATCGGCTCCATTTTTTGGGCGACTTCAAAAACGTGGAAGAACTCGTTCCGCTCGAACTCTTTGAGCGAAAGAATATCGCGGCCTGCAAAGCTACGCATGGCAAAACTCCTTTTGTTCAAAACGACGACAACGTACCTGAGTACGCGAAAGCCTATTTCTTGATTTTGTCCTTAAGGATATATGGCAGCAGGGCATAGAACTCGGTCGAACGCACCACATCGGCGAGCAGCACGCATTCGTGGCTGGTGTGCGCGGTCTTTTCGTCGCCGGGGCCGAAACCGATGGAGGGAATGCCCGCCTTGCCCGCCCAATACGTGCCGTTGGTGGAAAAATCCCACGTGCCGAGTTCGCGGCGCTCGCCCCACAAAGCTTCCACGACATCTTGTCCCGCCTGCACCAGCGGATGCAATTCGTCTAACACCCACGCGGGATAATACTTGGAGACGGGGAAGACAAAGCCGGTGTAAGAGGGCGTATCGTAGAACAACTCCTCGACGTGAATCTCGTCCTGCAAGTAATCGGGAATCAATCCTTTGATTTGGTTAATCACGTCGTCGTGCGGCTCGTTGGAAGTGATGCGGCGGTCAATGTAAATGGTGAATTGGTCCGGCACGGCGTTGAGCGAAGCCGTGCGCGCCGAAACATTGGTCACGGCGATGGACGGATAGCCCTGAATCGGGTGATAGCCCATGCCGAACCTCATGCGGCGGTCAAGCTCGCGGATTTGGGTGATGACCGCCATCATTTTATACACGGCGTTATCGCCCAGATAATGCGAAGCCGCGTGCGCGGAACGCCCATGCGCGGTGATTTTCAACTCGATGCGTCCCTTATGCCCGCGATAGACGCGCATTTTGGTCGGCTCGCCGATGACCACGAAATCGGGCTTGACCTTCGGGTCGGCTTCTACAAAGGCGTTGGGCGCGATTCCGTCGCACCATTCTTCCATGTTGCCGAAGTAATAGACGGTGTAATCGTCCAGCAAGCCCAGGTCGCGGGCAATCGCCAACCCATAGACCATGCCGGGCGTGCTGTTCTTTTCATCGCAGGCGCCGCGCGCATACAAAACGCCATTTTCGACCTTCCCCTCGAAAGGGTCCCATTCCCACTCGGCGGGGTCGCCCACGCCGACGGTGTCAATATGCGAATCAAAGACGATAATTTTTTTGCCCTTGCCGATTCTCCCCAGCGTGTTGCCCATCTTGTCGAAGCGAACTTCGTCGTAGCCTAGTTTTCGCATCTCCGCTTGAATGCGCTCGCCGACGGGACCGATTTGAGATTCCATCGAAGGGATGGCGCAAATCTCGCGCATGAATTTAATAATGTCTTCATGCGAGGCGTCCACGCGCTTTTTAATTTCTTGAACCACGTCCGTCATTTTTATATCTCCTTGTTTTTTTTGAATAACGTTTTTATTTTCCAACTCTTCTCACAATGTGGAAATGAAAATAGCCCGGAATGAAATAGCTCAGGGAATAGTCCACAATTCTGCCGGAGACGTTAAAGAGCTGCGCGGAAAAATGCAGCAGCACGTCGCCGCGTTGAATTTCCAGCGATTTGGCGACTTCCGCCGGGGCGCCAATGGCGCTGATAGCCGCGCGAGAAGTGGTCAGCGCGTCGCCGCGGCTGAGCAGCAAATCTAACACCGAGCCGTGAAACTCCTCGTCCAGCTCTTCGGGGCGCAAAATCTCTTCCGGCAGCGTATCCACCAGATAAGCGACCGGGCGGCTGTCCGCGCGAATCACGCGGCGCACGCGGCACAGGCGCGCGCCGCGCGCCACGTTCAACATCGCCGCCAAATGTTCGTCCGCGCCGAGCGGTTCCACCTTCAAATCGCTGAAAGAAATTTGCAAGCCCAGCCGCCCGGCAATCGTTTCAATGCTTTCAAGAACTTCCAAACCGCTTTCCAGCGCAAGGACCTTGCCGACGACGTACGTCCCCGAACCCTGCCGGCGGCGAATCAGCCCTTGCGTTTCAAACATCCGCATCGCTTCGCGCAGCGTGGCTCGGCTGACTCCCATCCGTTTTGCCAGATCCGGCTCGGAAGGCAAGCGCTCGCCGGGCGGGGTTTTTTCAATCAGCGTCGCAAGCTCGGCTTGCAAACGCTGGAAAGGGAAATTGCTCATGACGCCTCACTCGTCCAATACGGGTATGAAGTCGAACTTGTTCACGTCCACCAGCCCTAAATCTGAAATCCGCAAATCAGGGATGACGACCAGGCCCAGCAAGCTCAACTGCATATTGGGGTTGTTCAACTCGCAGCCGCAGGCTTTGAATCCTTCCAAAACGGATGCGGCTTTTTGGGCGACAATCTCCGCGCGCTCGACCGAAAGCAGCCCGGCAAGCCGTAACTCCACCTTGCCGACGACCTTGCCCTGCATGACCACCACCTGACCGCCGCCGCATTTTGCCAGCTCGTTCGCCGCCGCCGCCATGTCTTCCTCGTTCGTGCCGACGACTATCATCTGATGGCTGTCGTGCGCCACCGTGGAGGCGATTCCGCACGGGCGGGTAAACCCAAACCCGCTGACCAACCCGACGTTGATCCGCCCCGTTTTATGGTGACGCTCGACGACGGCGACTTTGGCGATATCGCGCGCCAGGTCGGCTTGAATTTCGCCGTTGACAGGTTGCATCTCAAAGGTCAAATGGCGGGTCGGCGCCTGATTCTCAATCACGCCAATCACATGCGCCATAACCATCGGCTTTCGACTCTTGACCTGCAACCTGAAGTCTTCGGCTTTCAACGCGCGCTTCAGCCGCACTGATTGGGTCGCCCACTTCGGGCGTTGAACGACGGGCAGGCTGATTTGCCACTCCCCGCCCTCGGCGATGAGTTGTCCTCTGGCGATAACAAGGTCGGCTTTAAAATAGCGCAAGTCTTGAACGAGCAAAACGTCCGCCCAGCGTCCGGGGGCGATCATGCCAAGCTCTGTGGAAAGCCCAAAATGCTCGGCGGTGTTAATCGTCGCCATTTGAATGGCGGTCAGCGGGTCGAGTCCCTGCGCGATGGCATGCCGCAGGACGCGATCCATGTGACCCTCGCGGACGAGCGTCTCGGCATGGCAATCGTCGGTGCAGAGGATAAAACGGCGCGGGTCGAGTTTCTTTTCGGTGACGGCTTTGACCTGAGTCGCCACGTCGTGCCACGAAGAGCCGTAACGCATCATCACTTTCATGCCTTGCCGCGCGCGGGCGACTGCGTCTTCCATGCGCGTTCCTTCGTGGTCGTCTTCCGCGCCGCCCGCGGCGTATCCGTGAAACGGCAGCCCCAAATCGAGCGCAGGATAATGCCCGCCAATGGTCTTGCCCGCCGCGCGGGCGACGCTGATTTCGGAGAGCATCTTTTTATCGGACATGAACACGCCGGGATAATTCATCACCTCGCCCAAGCCGATGATGTTTTTCCACGTCATCGCCGCGGCAACTTCGGCGGGGCCGATGGAAGCGCCGGGCGTTTCCAAGCCGGGGGCGGAAGGCACGCAGGAGGGCGCTTGCACCCAAACGTGAATCGGCTGTTTGGCGGCTTCGTCCGCCATCAGTTTCACGCCTTTCAGCCCGAAGACGTTGGCAATTTCGTGCGGGTCAATGAACATGCCGGTCGTGCCGCGCGGGGCGACGGCGCGGACGAACTCCGTCACCGTCACCATGCCCGATTCGACGTGCATGTGACCGTCCAGCAAGCCGGGGACCAGGTAGCGTCCCCACGCCTCGACGACTTTGGTTTTCTTACCCATTGCATGGCTGGCGTCTTCGCCGACGTAGGCGACGCGCCCGTTTACAATCGCTATATCGGTATCGGGAATGATTTCTCCCGTTTGCACGCTCACCCATTGACCTTTGCGAATCACCAGGTCGGCGGGTTTGCGCCCCATAGCGACGTCCACAAGAGAAGCGGCGAGTTTGATTGAAGGAGTCATAGGCGGAAGAGAAAGTAAGGGGTGAAAGTTAAGGTTGACCGAAGGCGAAAAGCGCGGGAACGTCGGCGAAAATTCCTTGCGGGGTCAGCGCGCTTCGCAGTTCGTCCAGATGTTCGGCGCGGATTTGCTCGCGCTCTTCGTTAGGCATTTCTTTCAGCAGAGCGCCTTCCAGCCCGGCGGCAATTTCGCGCCAGCGGTCTTCGGGGGAAGGGTAAAAGTAGCCCAGCTGTTCGGCTTGCGCTTCAATCCGCGAGAAGCCCGCCTCACGAAGCAGCGCGGCGCAAGTTTGCGCGTCGGGCAGGCGGTGAATGGGCAGCGAGCCAAGTTTGATTCCATGCTTTTGCAAGCGCTCGTTCCATAGTCGGCGCAAGGGTTGAAGGAAACCGGGCGCGAAAGAGTTGAACAAAATAAAGCCGTTCGGTTTGAGGACGCGCCGCGCCTCTTTTAAGGCGCGCGGTATGTCGGGCAGGAAGAACAAAGACGAGGCGCATAAAACCGCGTCGAAAGCGAAAGCGGGAAAAGGGAGAGCTTCCGCGTCGCCGACCAGCGCGTGAGCATGGGGCAGGCGGGCGAGCTTGCGCCGGGCGGTTTTCGTCATCTCCAAAGAAATATCCACGCCCGTCAGCGTTCCATTCGCGCCGATTCTTTCCGCCGCCAGCAGCGAGACGCTTCCTGTTCCGCCGGCGAGGTCCAGCGCGCTCATTCCGGGAAAGAGATTCGCCCGTTCCACCAGGCGGCGCGCCGTGACGCTTAAGAAGCTCAATTCGTCGTAACTGGCGGCGATGGCGCCAAAATGCGCGGCAAGCCGCTTCTTGCGTTCCAGCGCGTCCGCGCCCATCGTCGGCTCACCTCCACAAGACGCGAAAGGCTTCCTGACGGGAGAGAATATCGTAAAAGGAATAGCCCAGAGTCAAAAACATGGGAACGGAAAACGCCCACGCAAGCAGGTTTTCTTCGCGGTCTATCAGATAGGCGGCCAGCAGCTGCGTCAGAGGCAGCAAGCGCGCCAGAATCAAAACGCCATACCAGGCGCCGGATGTGTACGTGTAAGGCAGGCTAAACAGAGCCGCGGCAATCATCCATCCGGCGTTGGATTTCACCAACGCCGTCGCCATGCAAGCCAGCGCCAGCCCGGTGACCGCCACGCCCGTCGCGCCTTGCGAAAGAGTCGCCATAGCGGATTCAAACGCGTACATACTTTTATATCATCCTCCTATTTCTAATTGATAATCGCTTTCGCGTTACGCAGCCAGCAGCCTCTTTGCGGCGTGATTGTGCTTTTCCATCAGCCGCCCCAGCTCCACGTTGACCAGGCGTCCTTCCTTTACTACAAACTTGCCGTCGACGACGGTGTAGTCCACGTTGACGGGCTGCCCAAATACCACCGCTGCGACGGGGTCGTGCATGCCGGTAAATTCCAGGCGATTCAAATTAACGGCGAAGAAGTCGGCGCATTTGCCGACCTCCAGGCTGCCAAGATCTTCGCGCCCCAAGACCGCCGCGCCGCCGCGCGTTCCCAGGTAGAGCGCTTCGCGGGCGGTCATTAGCTTGCGGTTTGGGTCTGCGGAGAGCGAAAAGCCAGTGATTCCGTCCTTCAAGCGCGAAAGCAGCATGGCATTGCGAACCTCCGCCAGCAGGTGCGAGCCGTCGTTCGAGGCGGAGCCGTCCACGCCCAAGCCGACGTTCACGCCCGCCGCGCGATACTGCTTGACAGGCGCGACGCCCGAAGCGAGCCGCATGTTAGAGGTGGGGCAATGCGCCACGCCGCACCTGTGTTTAGCGAACACGCCGATTTCTTCTTCTTTCACCCAAACGGCGTGGGCGAACCATACGTCCGCGCCGACCCACTCCACCTCTTGCATGTAAGCGACGGGGCGGTAGCCGAATTTTTGCAAGCAGAATTGTTCCTCGTCTTCGGTTTCGGCGAGATGCGTGTGCAAATGAACGCCGTATGCGCGCGCCAGCTTCGCCGATTGACGCATCAGTTCGCCCGTGACGCTGAACGGGGAGCAGGGCGCCAGCGCAATTTGAATCATCGAGCCGCGCGAAGCGTCATGATAGGTCTCGATTAAGCGCTGCGAATCTTTGAGGATGGCGTCTTCGCTATCCACGACGGAATCGGGCGGCAGCCCGCCTTTCGATTCGCCCAGACTCATCGAGCCGCGCGAAGCGTGAAGGCGGATTCCGATTTCGCGCGCGGCGTGAATCTCGTCGTCGAGTTTGGAACCGTTGGGGAAGAGATACAAATGATCCGAAGCGGCGGTGCAGCCCGAAAGCGCCAGCTCCGCCAGCGCCGTTTGAGTGGAGATGAAAATATCTTCGGGCTGCAACTTCGCCCAAATGGGGTAAAGTGTTTTCAGCCAGTTGAAAAGATTCGCGTCTTGCGCGGCTGGCACGGCGCGGGTGAGCGTTTGATAGAAGTGGTGGTGCGTATTCACCAGCCCCGGCAGGAGAACGCAATCGCGCAAATCGAGAATCTCGTCGGCGGCGGCGGGCAAATCGGCGCTGCGCCCGACCTGTTCAATAAAGCCGTCTTTAACAAAAAGACCACCATCGGGAATCTCCCGTTGATGGTCGTCCATCGTGACAACGTGCGCGTTCTTTACGAGAAGGGTGGACATGAATCGCCTCTGTCAGCTTTGTATAGTTGTCTGACAAATTTAAGTGTAGCAAAAAAGAGGCGGAATGTCAAATGGATTCGCGCGTTTAAGACTTTGGAGGAATTCTGCTCATGGCGTATTCCGCCAGCGCGGCGATGGTCAGCGAGGGGTTGACTCCGGGGTTGGCGGGCATAATCGAGCCGTCTATGACGTATAGTCCTTCGTAGTTGTGCAGTTTGAAAGATTCGTCCACCGCTCCTTCTTGCGCGTTTTTGCCAACGGGCGCGCCGCCCAAAATGTGAGCCGTCGTCGGCAGCCCCAGCAGATTCTCCCCTATCGAGCCGAGCGCCACGCCGTTAATGCGCCGCGCAAATTCGCGGGTGATTTCATGCGAGCCTTCCACTTTGGCGTTAATTTTGTAGCCGGATTCTTCTTCCGCCACCAAGCCGATTTTGAAAAGCGTGAACAATCCGCGCCCCATGCGGAATTTCATGCGGTTGTCGGCGTGCTGCATGATGAGCAAAATAGTGACGTTATGCGCCCAGCCGGGCAAGACGAGCGCGCGCAGAAAATCCACGGGGTGAGTCGCGCTCCACCAGAGGAATTTTAAGATTCGCATGGGGACGCCGACTTTCGTATCAATGAGCGGGGCGGCGAGGAAGCGCATGAGCGAAGAGCCGTCGGGGTAGCGCACCGGCTCAACGCGCGTCATCTCGTCGTGATTGTAGATGGAGGAGATAGCCACGCCTTCAGAATAGTTAATCTCCGATTTGCGCGCCACGCTGCCCAGCAAGCCTTCGGAGTTGGTGCGAACCATCGTCCCTAATTTGGGCGAAAGGTTCGGCAGCGATTTTCTCACGTCGCGCAGGGTGAGCAGCAGCCGCATCGTCCCCATCACGCCGGCGGAAAAAATCACGTTCTTTGCGCGAACCTTGCGGGCTTTCTTAAACAGTTTGGTCGAATCTCTGAAAACGACTTCGTATTCGCCGCCTTCCGCCGGTTTAACGTCTACGACCTCCGTTTCGGCTTTAATTTCCGCGCCGTTCTTTTCGGCGAAATATAAATAGTTTTTAGGCAGCGTGTTTTTGGCGTTGTAACGGCAGCCGACCATGCAGCCGCCGCAATGTCGGCAGCCCGCGCGCGCCGGTCCCGCTCCGCCAAAATACGGGTCGGGGACGAGGGCTCCCGGATCGCCGAAATACGCCCCGACCTCCGTGGCGCGGAAGGTGCGCCCCATGCCGCGCTCTTCGGCGAAATCTTTCAAAATCAAATCGGCTTTCCATAGCTTGGGGTTGCGCGCCACGCCGAGCATTTGCTTCGCGGTTTGGTAATGCGGTTTGAGCGCCTCGCCCCACTTCAACGGCTGATTCCACGCGGGGGTGGCGAAGGTCTCGTCCGTCGGGACTTCCAACACATTGGCATAGCCCAGACTTCCGCCGCCCACTCCCGCGCCGTGCAACACCATCACGCCTTTCAACAGGCTGATTTGTAAAACGCCAAAGGCGCGCAAGGCGGGCAGCCAGAGGTACTTCCAATATTGCCAGTTGCTCTTTGCAAAGTCTTCGTCTCGAAAGCGCTTGCCTTTTTCAATCACCAGAACCGAATAGCCCTTTTCCGTCAGCCGCATGGCGGAAACCGAACCGCCGAAGCCCGAACCGATAATGACGTAATCGTATGCTTGCATCATTCCTCCGCAAGAATGGTTTCGACTAATTCTACCGCTAACCCGATATACGTATGCGGAGCGAGGGATTTTAACCGCGCGCGCGTTTCTTCCTGGACGTCGAGCGAATCGGCCCAGGCGCGATATTCTTCGCCGGTCAGGGTTTTTCCGCGCGTCCGCTCTTTGAGCGTTTCGTAAGCGTCGCTTTTGCCCGCCGCCCGCAAGATAGTCTGCGCCCCTTCGGCGACCGTCTCCCAGTGGGCGTCCAATTCGGCGCGCAGTTTTTCTTCGTCCGCCGCGACTCGCGCTAATCCGCGCCGCAGGTTTTGCCACGCCAGCAAGGCATGCCCTAACGCAACGCCGAAAGTGCGCCGCACGGTGGAATCGGACAAATCGCGCTGCAGCCGCGAGACGGGCAGCTTTTGGGCGTAATGAGCGAACAGCGCGTTAGCGATTCCAAGATTGCCTTCCGCGTTTTCAAAGTCAATCGGGTTGACCTTTTGCGGCATGGTGGACGAGCCGACTTCTCCGGCGAGAACCGCCTGTTTAAGCCAGCCGTCGCTAATGTAACGCCACATGTCCTGAGCGAAGTCAATCAGGATGGCGTTGGCTAACCTTAATAAATCGAAGTAGCGCAGCCAGTTTTCGTAGGGCAGCGTTTGAGTGACGGCGAGATTCGGCTGCAACCCGCAAGATTGAATGAAGGCGCGGCTGAAGGCGAGCCAGTCGGTCTGCGGAAAAGCGGCCTGCATGGCGTTGAAGTTTCCCGCCGCGCCGCAGAGCTTCGCTTCGAAGCGCCAGCGGGCGATTTCATCCCGCGTTTTTTTCAGCCGCGCGTAATAGACGGCGAACTCTTTGCCGAGCGTGGTCGGCACGGCGGGCTGACCGTGCGTCCGCGCGAGCATAGGCAGGGCGCGGTATTGGCGCGCGAGTTGTCGCAACGCGTTGAGTAAAGAATCCAGCGCGGGCAGCAGGACGGCGTCGCGCGATTCTTTGAGCGCCCGCGCCTGCGCAAGGTTGTTGACGTCTTCGGACGTTAACCCGAAATGCAGCCAGGGAGGCAGCTCGTTCAGGTTTTGGAGCGCGGGCAGCCGCCCCCGTTCCCGCAGTTGATCGCGCAGGAAATATTCGATGGCTTTGACGTCGTGGCGGGTCTCGCGCTCGTATTGTTGGATTTTTTCCGCATCGGCTTCGGTAAAATTTTCGGCAAGGTCGCGCAACGCCGCAGCTTCGGCTTCGCTCAAGGGGCGGACGACGCCGGCTTCGGAAAGCGCGAGCAAGTATTCCAGTTCCGCCCGCGCCCGCGCGCGCAAGAAGGCAAACTCGGAAAAATACTCGCGCAGCGCCGCCAACGCTTCGCGGTAGCGCCCATCCAACGGAGAAAGGGAACGAAGAGCAGAGGACATGCGGGAATTATACATAGGACTGAGGCGATCGCGCGAGATGATGAAAAAACAAATTATTCGGGCGACTCCCTGGCGCGAGATTTATCCCGCCTTATAGGCAGGAACACCAGATGCGGCGGCGCGACGCTGACTTCCCTTCCCATAGGGCAAATTACCAGATTTAATTGCTGAAGTTTATCATCTCGCGTTACCAGGCGATATGAACGTCGCGCTACGGGGAGGCGGAACGGCTCTCGGATGACGAGGCGCATGACTTGGGGCGTTGTGGAAGAAAGAAGCAAAGGAGCGTTTCTGAAAACAAAAAACGACCGGCGATAGGTCGGTCGTTCAGTGCGCTGGAGAGGACTTGAACCTCCACGGCTTGCGCCACACGCCCCTCAAACGTGCCTGTCTGCCAATTCCAGCACCAGCGCGAAGGCAGATCGTATTATAATCGGGATGTTAATCTTGTCAAGCAATTTTTTTCGCAAAGGCATGGCTTTCTCAAAATCCGGTTTCAAACTAGAAAGCAAACAAGATGGACAGGATTTTTCGGATGAGCCGCGCAGAAAACAGGGTGAAAACATCCTGTTGATCCTGTGAAACAAAGCGGCGCGAGCGATAATGAGAAAGCCATATTCGCAAAGGAGTCGGCTGCATGATTCGGATTGTTGTGGACGCGATGGGAAGCGACGAATTCCCCAAACCTGACGTGGAAGGCGCGGTCGCCGCCGCGCGCGAATACGGCGTGGAGGTCATCCTCGTCGGCGACGAAAAAATCGTTCAACCCGCCCTGGACGCCCAAAACGCCAAAGACCTGCCCGTGCGCCTCGTTCACGCGCCGGACATGTTGAGCATGAACGATAAGGGCGAGGAACTCGTCTTAAAAGCGCGCAGCAAAGAAGCCAAAAACTCGATGGCGGTCGGACTCGATATGGTCAAACGCGGCGAAGCGGACGCCTTCGTCACCGCCGGCAACACCGGCGCGGCGATGGTCTCGGCGCTCTTTCGGCTCGGCAGAATTCGCGGCGTGGACCGCCCCGCCCTCGCGCCCATCTTCCCCACCGCAAAAGGATTCTGCGTCGTGCTGGACATTGGCGCCAACCCCGATTGCAAGCCCGAAAACCTTTTGCAGTTCGCCATTCTCGGCAGCGTATACGCCGAAAAAGTGCGCGGCGTGAAAAACCCCAAAGTCGGGCTGGTCTCCAACGGCGAAGAAGAAGGCAAGGGCAACGAGCTCGTCAAAGCCGCCGCGCCGCTACTCAAAACCGCCAGAATTAATTATTACGGCAACGTCGAAGGCAAGGAAGTCATCGGCGGAATGGTGGACGTGGCTGTGACCGACGGTTTCACCGGCAACGTCATGCTCAAATCCTCCGAAGCGGTGGCGAAACTGATTACCGACAAGATTAAAGAAATCATCAAAAACGGAAACCTGCCGACAAAAATCGGCGGGATGTTGGTTAAACCCGCGCTCGGCGAAATTAAGAAAATGCTCAACCCTAGCGAGCAGGGCGCCGCGCCGCTGCTGGGCGTGAACGGTCTGGTCTTCATCGGACACGGACGCTCGGACGCCTTCGCCATTAAAAACGCCGTGCGCGTGGCGAAAGAAGCCGTCGAAGTCAAAGTGCTGGACGCGATGAAATCCGCCATTGAAGAGAGTCTGAAATAACGCATGAAAAGCATCAAAAACGAAACGCTCATTGAACGCAACAAAAAAGTCGGCAGTTGGACCAGCCTGGCAGGCACGGTCATCTCGCTGGTCTGCGTGTACTTCGCCGTGACCACGCTGCTCGACCCGACAAAAGTCACCGCGCAAAACCAGCTCATCCTGTTTTTCGCCATGATTGTCGGCATTGTGCTGCTGCAAATCGGCAACACGCTGGGGCTGCGCTTCGGCAACTCGCCGCGCCGCGACGAAAAGATAGACGCGGGCTTGAAAGGGCTGCACAGCGAATTTCACGTTTTTCATTACACGACGCCCACGCCGCACCTGTTGGCGGGGCCCGCCGGCGTGTGGGTTTTGCTGCCTTATCATCAGCGCGGAAAAATCGAATTTTCAAAAAACCGCTGGCGCTTGAGCGGCGGCGGGTTCGCCCAAGCCTACATGAAAATTTTCGGCACGGAAGGCTTGGGTCGCCCCGACCTCGACGCCGAAGCCGAAGTTCACAAGGTGAAGAAATTCCTCGCCAAAAAAATGGACGCGGCCGAGGTTCCCGAAGTGAAAGCGCTGCTCCTCTTCCTGAACGAAGACCTGGAACTCGACCCGGGCGATTCCCCCCTTCCGGCGGTGAAGATTAAGCGGCTCAAAGAGTTTATGCGGGAACAGGCAAAAAACCGCGCGCTCACCAGCGAGCAGATTCAAAAAATCGTCGCGCTGTTGCAAGAGGAAAAATAAAGCCGCGGCGGGAAGATCAAAAACGGGTTGCGCCCTGCGCCGCCCGTTTTTTCATCCTATTCGCAAGGCTGCCCCTGCGCAACCCGCTTGACGTAAGAAAGCGTCCCGCCGTCGCGCGTCACCGCGTACACGGTTTCGGCGGCAAGACAACGCCCAAGGTCTTCGTTGCCGCGGGTGAGATACACGACGTAATAAGAATCGAGCTCGGTTTTATCCCAATCCATCTGGCGGATGAGAATCAGGTCGGGGCGGGCGAACTTTTCCGCCAGTTGGCGGGGACCGACAATCACCGCCTGCGCGCCGCGCGGCGCGTTTTCGTTCAAATATTCCGTCGCTTCTTTTAAGGAAATCCCCCAGTAATCCAAATCGAATTTGCGATACGCCCCGCCGACCCCGCCAATCGCTTGATTGTAATAAACGTATTGATAGGGATGCAAATGAACGCAAGCGGATAAGCCCGGCAGCAGGCTGAGGGCCGCCAGCGCGAACTTCCAGCGCGGCGAGGGAAGGAAGCCAAAGAGCCAGTCCGCGCCCATGCCGGCGAGCGTGAAAAGCGGCGGATAAATAAAGACGAGCTGCCGCGCGTTATCGTATAAGGAACTGCCGGAAAGAATCACATAAGCGGCGGGGAAAAGAAACCAGCCCGCGAACAAAAGCCCGAACTCCCATTCTCTCTTTCGCAGCCAGTTTCGGAAGAAAGCCGCCGCGCCCAGCGCCATGAGCGCGAGCGCGGGTTCGGTCAATTGCAAAACCAGCAGGGTGGGAAAATAACGCAGCGGCAGGTCTTCGGCTTTATATAAATTGCCGAGAAAAAGGATTTTCAACTTAAAAGGAAAATCCGACATGACCTTCAGGCTTTCCAAATAATTTGCGACGGGCGCTTTCCACAAAAAGGGCCAGGTGAGGTAAGCCGTCAGCCCGGCAATCAGGAGGTAGAAAAAGAGAAACGACGGCAGGGCGTTTCGCCTTTGTTTCGCCGCCGCGTAAGCGAGGACGAGCGCTCCCGCCAGAGGGCCGACGACGCGGAAAGACACGGTCAGACCGAGAAAGGCGCCGGAGGCGCAGATTAAGGCAGCCCGTCGAAAAGAGCGCGCGGGCGCGTCCGCCGCCAAAAATCCCAAATAAACGCTGGTCAGGAAGAAGGTCATAAAAGGCGTGTCTTTGGGATTGATGAAGGCGTGTCCCCACAGCAAAGGTTGAGTCAAAAGCAACAGCGCGGCGAACAGCGCCGCCCATTCGCTCATCCAGCGTTTGGCGAGCTCGTAAAAGACAAACGCGCCCGCGAGGAAAGAAAGGAAATAAACGAAATGCTGGGCGGCAAGCGGAGTCCACGCGGGAACGAGCGCGCGAATCCACGGTTCGAGGAGCGCGGTCAGCATAAAAAACGCGGGCCCGTAAAGCGAGAGCTTTGGGTCGAAATCGGGTAAATCTTGCGGGTGAAACAAAAAGGAATAAGCGTCCAGCGCGAACGCGACATAACGTTGAATGCTCGGCTCGTCCCAGCTCATGCCGTAATCGTCCACGAGCAAGGCGCCAAGAATCAGCGCGGCAAGCAGCGCGAGAAGCAGCCAGAAACGCGGAGAACGAAGCGACGGATTCATGCGAAGAACTCCTGTGCGGGGTTGCAAACGCCGCAGAGTATAATAGCGAAATCTATTTTCGCGGCGCTAAAACACATGATTATCGCGTTGATTTTCGTTTTTACGCTTGCCGCCTATTTTCTGACGGCTTGCGCTTATATCGGCTTGGGGCGGCTGGCGTTCTTTCCCATCATCGGCAAACTTCCGTTGAAAGAAAGTTTCTTTCCCGCTTTGTGGCTGGGATGGAGCGCCGCGCTCTTTTTCTTGCAGGTTTGGAACTTCTTCGCGCCGGTGACGGCGGCTGCGGGAATTTTGCTCTACGCCGTCGGGCTTTTGGCGTTCTTTCAGCTTGCGCGGACGCGGCTGGATGAATTGCGCGGCGCGCTGCCTTCCGCCGCTCTCGCGCCGGCGCTGCTGATTGCGGCGCTATGGCTGGCGGGACGTTCCATGCTGAAGGTGAACACATGGGACAGCGGGCTGTATCATGTCGCTTCCATCCGCTGGTTGAACGAATACGCCGTCGTTCCGGGGTTGGTTCATTTGCACGGGCGGCTGGCGTTCAATCAATCCTTCTTCGCCTACGTCGCGGCGCTGAATTTTTATCCGCTGTTCAATCACGGTCACAATTTAGCCAATAGTTTTTTGATGTTGGCGGTTCTGGCGGAATTTGGCGCGAGCGCGGAAAGAACTGCGCGCGGTAGGGGAACGCCCGCCGATTTCGCCGCCGCGCTGCTGCTGCCGCCGCTGGCGTATCTGGCGGCGACGGAAGACCTCGCCGCCCCTTCGCCCAATCTCGCTTCGGCGCTGCTGCAAATCTTGTTGTTCGTTTCCTTCGCGCGCCAGATGGAGGACGAGCGCGATAAAAACGCCAACCTGAGCTTTATTCTGATTCTTTCCGCCACGGCGGTCACGGTGAAATTAAGCAACCTGTTCTTTGCGGCGGCGATTTCGCTGCCGCTGCTCGCGCTCAAATTTTTGGAAAAAGCCGCATGGCGGGAAAAGTTGCGCGCGCTGGCTTACCCCGCCGCCGCCGCGCTGCTGATTTTGCTGGTCTGGTCGGCGCGGGGAATCATTTTAAGCGGATGCCCGGCGTACCCTTCGACGGCGGGCTGCCTCAATCTGCCCTGGTCCGTTTCGCCGGAAAAAGCGCTTGAAGAGGCGCAAAAGACCTATCGCTTTTCGCGCTATCAACTGGAAAAGGGGCCCAAGCCGCTCGCTTCGTGGGAATGGCTGCCCGGCTGGGTAGAGCGCGTAATGTGGGGCAACAAAATCTCCGTGTTGTATCCCGCGCTTGTCTTTCTTGGCGCCGCCGCGGCGCTGCTCGTCTTCGCCCGTAAAGCGGGAAAATATCTCTTTATTCCCCTGCCGGGGCTGGCGGCGGTTTTATGCTGGTTCTTCATCGCGCCCGATTTGCGCTTCGCTTACGCTTTCTTTTGGATTCTGCCGGTCTCGGCGCTGTGGGCTTTGACGCGCGTCTTTGCGGAAAGCCCCAAAGCGCCCCTCTTGCAGCGGGCTTTCTTTCTCGCCGCCAACGCCAGCGTGTTCGTTTTCTTCGCGCTTAATCCGCAAGCCTTCGGGAACATTTCGCTGCACGGCTACGAAGGCTTTCCGCAGCCGGAGCTGCGCCTGATGACGACTCAATCCGGCTTGCAGCTGTGGACTCCCGAAAGCCCCATCGGCCGGTGCTGGGACGCGCCGCTGCCCTGCGCGCAGGAATTTAACCCCAAACTGCGGCTGCTGGGCGAAGGGCTTCAATCGGGCTTCGCGCTCGACCCGTGACGCGAACTCATGGTACACTTGTTCTAATATGACCATCATCGTTTCCATTGATATTGAAACTACCGGCCTGGACGAAGACCGCGACGCCGTCATCGAAATCGGCGCGGTCAAGTTCAACGGCAAGCGGGTAATAGAAGAATACGCCACGCTGCTCAACCCCGGCAGAACGATTCCCGATTACATCACGGCGCTGACTCACATTGACAACGCGATGGTTCGCAACGCGCCGCGCTTGCGCGAAATTGAAAGCGAGCTGGCGGAATTCGTCGGCGACGCGCCGATTCTCGGACATAACATAAAATTCGATATCGGCTTTCTGCGCAAGGCGGGGCTGTTCCCTTACCATCAAACGATAGACACCTACGAGCTGGCTTCCGCGCTAATGCCTTCGGCGAGCCGTTACAACCTCGGCGCGCTCGGACAGCAGCTCGGCGTGCCGCTGCCCGCCACGCACCGCGCCCTGGACGACGCGCGCGTAGCGCACGCCTGTTACGTCAAACTGCTGGACATGGCGAGCGAGCTGCCCGCGGAAACGCTGGAAGAAATCGTGCGCTTAAGCGAATCGGTGGATTGGGACGCGGGCTGGGTCTTCGGTCTGGCTTTGGATCTGCGCCTCAAAGCGGGACTCCGCCCGAAGCCAGGTCCCGCCGCGCGGCAAACGCTCCGCCCGGAGTTGGACGCGGCGCGGGAAAATTTCTCCCCGCCGAAAAAGAACGAAGAGCCGCTCCCGCTCGACCCGGAAGAAGTCGCCGCGATTCTGGAACACGGGGGACCTTTCTCGCGCTATTTTGAATCTTACGAGCATCGCCCCGAACAGGTGGAAATGCTCAAAGCGGTGACGCGGGCTTTATCGCAAGGGCGGAGCTTGATGGTGGAAGCCGGAACCGGCACGGGCAAATCTTTCGCTTACCTCATTCCCGCCGCGCTGTTCGCCGTGCAAAACAACACCCGCGTCGTCATCTCGACGAACACCATCAACCTGCAAGACCAGCTGATAAAAAAAGACGCGCCGGATTTGCAAGCCGCGCTCGGCCTCGACGTTCGGGCGGCGGTTTTAAAAGGACGCAGCAACTATCTTTGCCCGCGCAAATTTGAATACTTGCGGAAGAACGGCGCGAGGAACGCCGCCGAAATGCGCGTGCTTTCCAAGCTGCTTGTCTGGCGGCTCTCCAACGATAGCGGCGACCGCAACGAAATTAACCTGACGGGACCGGCGGAGCGCGAAATTTGGAATCGCCTCTCGGCGGAAGACGACGCCTGCACGGCGGAGACCTGCTTGGGACGCATGGGCGGAAGCTGCGCCTATTATCGCGCCAAACAAGCGGCGCTCAACTCGCATTTATTGATTGTCAATCACGCTTTGCTGCTTTCGGACGCGGCGACCAAAGGCAACGTGCTGCCCGAATACGATTACGTCGTCATTGACGAAGCGCATCACATGGAAAACGCCGTCACCAACGCGCTTTCCTTCCGCTTGACCCAAGCCGATATGGAGCGCATGTTCGACGAGCTGGGCGGAAGTTCCTCCGGCTTGTTGGGCAGAGCGCTCACCGAAACTCACAGCCTGCTGCGCCCTTCCGATTTCGGCTTGCTGGGGCAAAAATCCAAAC
This sequence comes from Anaerolineales bacterium, assembly GCA_034432535.1. Taxonomy (GTDB): domain Bacteria; phylum Chloroflexota; class Anaerolineae; order Anaerolineales; family Villigracilaceae; genus Villigracilis. Next base: position 123,876 of record DAOUBR010000058.1, read on the forward strand.
GCGCCGCCGACCAAACCTTGCGTTTGCAGCAAATGACCAAAGAGTTTTTCAAAATCGTCGGCGATTTCGCCGCCATGCAGCGCGAAGGTCAGCCCGCCAGCGGTTACGCCTGGCAGATGCGAATCACCCCCGCGGCGCGCTCGCTGCCCGGCTGGGATACCGTTGAAATCATGTGGGAACAAATCAGCGAAACGATGAGCCTGTTGCTCAAAACGATGGACGAGATTTACAAAGCGCTTTCGGATTTATACGCCGAAGGACGCGAAGAGCTGGAAGACGTGATGGGCAGCCTGAGCTCGCTGCTGCGCCGCATGAGCGAAGCGGAAGCCGCCGCTTCGGGCATGATTCACAAACCTTCGGACGGGCAAATTTATTGGATTGAAGTCAACCCGCGCGGCGATAAACTCTCGCTTAACGCCGCGCCGCTGCGCGTCGGTCCCCTGGTGGAAGAGCATTTGTGGAATCAAAAAGCCAGCGTCGTGATGACTTCCGCCACGCTGACCGCGCGCGGCGATTTCAGCTACATCATGAACACGCTCAACGCGCGCGAGGCGGACGTCCTTTCGCTCGGCTCGCCTTTCGATTACGAATCCAGCGCGCTGCTTTACGTCGCCAACGATATGCCGGAGCCAAACGCGCCAAATTATCAGCAAATTTTGGATAGGACGCTCATCGCCACCGCCAAAGCCACCGGCGGGCGGATGCTGGTTTTGTTCACTTCTTACGCGGCGTTGAAGAAGACCGCCCAAGCCGTCAGCGCCCCGCTGGCGCGCGAGGAGATTTACGTCCTCGAACAAAACGAAGGCTCGGCGGCAAACGCGCTGTTGGAATCCTTCAAATCCGCCGACCGCGCGGTGCTATTGGGGACGCGCTCTTTTTGGGAAGGCGTGGACGTGCCGGGCGAAGCGCTTTCCATCGTGGTCATCACCAAGCTGCCTTTCGGCGTGCCAAGCGACCCGATTATCGCGGCGCGCTCCGAACTCTATGAAGACCCCTTCAACGAATATTACCTGCCGGAAGCGATTCTAAAATTCCGCCAGGGGTTTGGGCGGCTGATCCGCTCCGCTGCGGACCGCGGCGTCGCGGCGATTTTAGACCGCCGCGTATTGACCAAAAGCTACGGCAGAATGTTTCTGGAATCGCTGCCGCAATGCACGGCGCGCCAGGGTCCCGCGGCGAATTTGCCCAAAATGGCGAGCGATTGGCTGGCTTAAGAATCAAAACAAACTGAGCTGGCGCGGCTTGTCTTCTCCCTTCGCTTCCCCCTTAAAATGCAGCGGCGGCTTGCCCAGCGCGCGGCGCGCTTCGGCGAGCTGCTGCGGCAGTTTGGCGAAATCGCCCAAAATGGCGGGACGGAGCTGCGGTTGATGCAGCGCCGCCGCCGGATGAAACATGGGGACGACGAACCTTTCCCCCGCTTTTCGCATTTGACCGTGAACCGCGCTGATTTTCGCGTCGGGAATAAACTTCGCCATCGAAAAACGCCCCAACGTGACGACGACGCTTGGATTGACGATTTCTATCTGCGCGTCGAGATAGGCGGCGCAGGCGGCCAGCTCTTCGGGCTGCGGGTCGCGGTTGCCCGGCGGACGGCACTTGACCACGTTGGCGATGAAAACGTCCGCGCGAGCGAGATTCGCCTGTTCGAGCAGCTGTTCCAGAAACTTTCCCGCCGCGCCCACAAAGGGACGTCCCTGCTCGTTTTCGTGGAAGCCGGGACCTTCGCCAATCAGCATGATTTCCGCGTCGGCGGGACCTTCGCCCGGCACGGCTTTTTTGCGCGTTTCGCGCAGCGGGCATTGTTGACAGACGGAAATTTCTTGAGCCAGACGCGCCAATCTCTCTTCCGCAGACATAACTCCTCCAATGTGCCGACGCGGACCTTCCAACCTTATACAGCGAACGGGCTTGATCGCCCAAAGAAGAGGCTCTTCGGTCGCAAATTGCGCTCCCGCAGAACGACATGCTATTTCTCGTCCATCTTCAGCGTCATCAAAATTGCGGTCTCGCCGTTGTCGGCGTAATATTTCTCGCGCCTGCCCGTTTCCATGTAGCCGAATTTTCGATACATCCGCAGCGCCGCTTCGTTGCTCTCGCGGACTTCCAGGAACGAAGTCAGCGCGCCTTCTTCCTTCGCCCTGCGGAGCGTGTGCGCCAACAGCGCTTCGCCCACCTTTTGGCGGCGGAAGTCGGGATGAGTCGCAATCGTGGCGATGTGAATCTCATCCACGATAAACCACGCCACGACCATGCCGATGATCTTGCCCTGCGATTCCGCCGCCCAGCAGCGCGCGGCGGGATTGTCGTTCACTTCAAAATAAAACGAACGAGGGGGCCAGGGCAGCGAAAAAGAAGCCCGGTCAATGGCGATTGCCTGCTCGACGTCTTCCGCCGTCATCTTGCGAATGACAAAATCCATGCGAACCCTTCACGTTATGAAATCGGCGTTCCTTCGATGTGTAGATAAATGGGCGCAAGCGCGGCGGGTTCGTCCGCTTCGTTTTTTTCAAAGCGCGCCCAAGCCAAATCCGCCAGAATGGAAGGACGGCGGACGCAGCGAATCGGCGGGACGAGCAAAACGTTCTTCACGCGCGAAAGCCGCTTGCGCTCTTCGGCGGAAAACTCGCCCGCGAGCAAAGTTGGGACTTCGATGGACTCCGCCAGCTCGTCCAGCGTCGCGCCGCGAATTTGACCTTTGGGCTGCCAGCGCTCCCCGGCGTTTTCATACGCCCCAAGCGCAAAGCGCCGCCGCCCGGCTTGAATGGCGACCAGCAGCGGATGTTCGGCGGGCGGCTGCGCCGCGGCGATAATATCAAGCGTGGGAATCCCAAATAGCGGAATGCGCCGCGCCAGCGCGAGTCCCTTCGCCAGAGCAAGCCCCACGCGCAGCGCGGTGAACGAACCGGGACCGATGGCGACTCCCAGCGCGCCGACGTCGCCCGCCTGTAAGTCCGCGCGCGCGAGCGTCTCCGCCAGAGCGGGCGCGACTTCCGTCGTGTGGCGGCGCGGACTCGTCCACGTCGTTTCCGCAAGAATCTGATTCCCGTCGTAAAGCGCCAGCCCGACTTGCGCGGTAGAAGTATCAATAGCGAGTAGCATTCACGCTCCAAAAGATTGGCGCACGGCTTCCAACAATTCGTCGTATCGTTTGCCCTGCGCGTGGATTCGCATTTGGCGGTGTTCTTCGGCGATATGATCGAGCCGCGCATGCAAGCGCGCTTCGGGCAGCAAATTTCCCAACCGTTCGGGCCATTCGACAATCAGCGCGCCTTCTTCAAGCATCGCTTCCAAATCGAGTTCCTCCGCTTCGGGGATGGAATCCAGCCGATAGGCGTCGAGGTGAAAAAGTTTTGCGTCGTCGGCGCGGCGATAAACGTTCACCAAAATAAAGGTCGGGCTGGAAACTTCATCCAGCGAACCCCAACCCTGAGCGATTCCCCGCGCAAAGGTGGTCTTCCCCGAACCCAGCTCGCCCTGCAAGCAAATCACGTCTCCGGCTTTCAGCCGCGCGCCGAGACGCATACCAATTCGCCGCGTTTGTTCCGGACTGCGGGTGAAGAAGTCTAGCGTGTGTTCGTCCAAAATGGGCATAGGGGAATTATACTCTGCCTACTTTACATGTGATAGACTCGGAGCGGCGCGCTGGATTTATCCCCGCGCGGGCGCGAGGAACGATGATTTCAATGAACGCTTGGCGACTTTTATACACTCCCCCGTCAACCGGCGCGTGGAACATGGCGGCGGACGAATCCATCCTCGAACATATCCATCGCGGCGAATCAAAACCGACTTTGCGTTTATACGCCTGGAAGCCGCCCTGCCTTTCGCTGGGACGCGCGCAGCCCTTCCGCGACGTGGACGAGGAACGCTTGCGCGCGCGCGGCTGGGACGTGGTGCGGCGCTTAACCGGCGGGCGCGCGATTCTGCACGCCGACGAACTGACCTACTCCGTGACGGGCGGCGAAGATAACCCTGTGTTGGCGGGCGGCGTGCTGGAATCTTACAATCGCATCGCGCGGGCGCTGACCTTCGCCGTCCGCGAGCTGGGTCTGCCCGTCGAGATTCAAGCGCATGAAGGGCAGCCCGCCCGCTTGAATCAAAACCCTGTGTGCTTTGAAGTCCCCTCCGCCTACGAAATCACCGTAAACGGAAAAAAACTCATCGGCTCGGCGCAGGCGCGAAAAAAGGAAGGGGTCTTGCAGCACGGCTCGCTGCCGCTCTTCGGCGACCTGACGCGCATTTGTCAGACGCTGCGATTTGAGGACGAAGCCGCAAGGGAAAACGCCGCCCAAAGGCTGCTGGCGCGGGCGGCGACCGTCGAAGCGATTTTGGGCAAACCCATCGCGTGGGACGAAGCGGCGCAAGCCTTCGTTGAGGGCTTTGAAACCGAATTGGGAATCCGCTTTGAGCGCGGCGAGCTTTCGCCTTCCGAACTGGCGCGGACGGAAGAGCTGGTCGCGGAAAAATACGCCGACCCGGCATGGACTTGCAAAGCATGAAACGTTTCTTAATTTACGGCTCTTACGGCTACACGGGCAATTTAATCGTCGAGCGCGCCCTCGCGCTGGGGCTCAAACCGCTGCTCGCCGGGCGCGACGCGGAGCGGCTGAAAGCGCAGGCGCAAAAATTCGGGCTGGAATATCGCGCTTTTCCCATTGAAGATTCAGCGGCGTTGGATTCCGCTTTGCAAGAAGCGGACGCGGTTCTGCACTGCGCGGGACCTTTCGTCTTGACTTTCCGCCGCATGGCGGAAGCCTGCCTGCGGACGAAGCGCTGCTACGTGGACATTAGCGGCGAAATTGAAGAATTTGAAGAGCTGGCGGCTCTCGATGAAGAAGCCAAACGCGCGGGCGTCATGTTGCTGCCCGGCGGCGGGTTCGACGTCGTCCCTTCCGATTGTTTGAGCGCTTACGTCGCGGCAAAACTGCCCGGCGCGACTCATCTCGATTTGTATATCAAAAACATCGGCGGGGGCGTTTCGCGCGGGACGGCAAAATCAGCGGCGGAGAACATGCGGCGGCAGGGACGAATCCGCCGCGAGGGAAAGATTATCAGCGTGCCGAACGTTTGGGAAGAAAAAACGATTGACTTCGGACGCGGAAAAACGCGCGTTGTCTCCGTCGGTTGGGGCGACGTCAGCACGGCGTATTACAGCACGGGGATTCCAAACGTTACGACGTATATGAGCCTCCCGCCCGCAATGGTGAATTTTATGAAAGCGTCGCGTTATCTCGGCGGGATTCTTTACCGGCGCAAAACCCGCGACTTCCTCAAATGGCTGATCGGCAAGACCCTGCCGGCGGGACCTGCGCGCGCGCGCAATCAAAGCGGGTTTGGGTTAATCATCGCCGAAGCGCGGAACGAGAAGCAAACCGTGCGCGCGAAGTTAAAAACGCCCGAAGCGTATTACCTCACCGCGCTGACTTCGGTTGAAATCATGCGGCGCATTTTAGCAGGCGATTTTAAGCCGGGGTTTCAAACCCCAAGCCAAGCCTACGGCGCGGATTTTATTCTCGGCTTCGAGGGCGTAACGCGGGAAGATTTGTAAGCGTTTTGTTTACATTGAAAAGCGCGCCGCCATCCGCGCATGGCAGTATAATCAGCGCATGTCGATTCTCGCAAACAAATCCATCCTGCTCGGCGTCAGCGGCTCGATTGCCGCGTATAAAGCCGCCGACCTCGCCTCCAAGTTAACTCAGGCGGGAGCGAAAGTGGATGTAATTTTGACGGGCGCGGCGGAAAAATTCGTCACGCCGCTTACCTTCCAATCCGTCACGGGGCGGCGCGCTTACGCCGACGCCGATTTATGGGGAAACGAATCCCATGTGCTGCATGTCCATCTCGGAAAAAACGCGGACTTGCTGGTCGTCGCCCCTTGCACGGCGAACGCCCTCGCCAAATTTGCCAATGGAATTGCCGATAATCTGCTGACCATCACCGCGCTGGCGGCGACCTGCCCGCTGTTGCTCGCCCCGGCGATGGACGGCGGGATGTGGGATTCGCCCGCCACACGCAGCAACGTCGCCCGTCTGAAAGAACGCGGCGCGGAAATTATCGGACCGGCGGAAGGACGTCTCGCATCGGGCTTGGTCGGCGCGGGCAGAATGGTCGAACCGTTGGAGATTCTCGGCCGCATCCGCATCGCGCTGGGGAAAAAGGGAAAACTCGCGGGCAAGACCATCCTCGTCACGGCGGGCGGCACGCAAGAAGCGATTGACCCGGTGAGAGTGATTACCAATCATTCCAGCGGAAAACAAGGATACGCGTTGGCGCAAGCCGCTCTCGACGCGGGCGCGGAAGTGACGCTCGTTACCGCGCCCGTAGCGCTGACTCCGCCCGTCGGCGCGCGCGTCATAAAGGTAGAAAGCGCGGAAGAGATGAAGAACGCCGTGTTGAGCGAATCCGCCGACGCGCTGGCAATGGCCGCCGCCGCCGCCGACTTTCGCCCGAAGCATATCGCGCGCGACAAACTAAAAAAGCGCGACGGTATCCCGCAAATCGAGCTCGAGCCCGCGCCGGATATTTTGAAAGCCGTAGCCGAGCTCAACGCCGATAAATCGCGTTATCGCGTCACAGTCGGCTTTGCGGCCGAAAGCCGCGACCTGCTGGAAAACGCCCGCGAAAAACTGCTATCGAAAAAATTGGATTTCATCGCCGCCAACGACGTCTCCGCGCCGGACGCGGGCTTTGCCGTCGAGACCAATCGCGTCACGCTGCTGTTCGCCGACGGAACGCGCGAGGACCTGCCTTTGATGAGCAAACAGGAAGCGGCGGAAAAAATTATCGAACATATTGCGAGGCTGTTGGAGTGAACATGCGAATACTGGTGATCTCGGATATTCACGCAAACTATACCGCGCTGGAAGCCGTCTTGCAGGACGCCGGCGAAGTGGACGCGACCTGGTGTCTGGGCGATTTGGTGGGCTATGGGCCCGACCCCAACGTGACGGTGGAAATGATCGCCGAGCTGCCCAACCTGACCTGCATGATGGGCAATCACGACCTGGCGGTCACCGGCAAAACGCCTTTCGAGACGTTTAACGGCGACGCGCGCCGCTCGCTGGAACGCCACGAAAAGACGCTCACCGCCACCAATCTCGATTTTTTACGGACGCTGCATCAAGAGAAAAAGGTGATAGACAACGCGACCCTCGCGCACGGCAGCCCGCGCGACCCGCTGTGGGAATATATTCTCAACGCGCTCGCGGCGCGCATTAACTTCGAGCATTTTGATACGCAGCTGTGCTTTGTGGGACACACCCACATTCAAAGCGTGTTTAAGATTAACGAAGAGACCGACCGCGTCATCTTCGGGCAGACTCAGCCCGACCAGCCCATTGCGCTCAACGCGCGGCTGATTCTCAACCCCGGCTCCGTCGGCCAGCCGCGCGACCGCGACCCGCGCGCCGCTTACGCCATTTACGATACCGACGCCAACACCTGGACCCCGCGCCGCGTGACTTACGATATTGAATCCGTGCAGCGCCGCATCCGCGAGGCGAAACTGCCCGAAAAGCACGCCCTGCGGCTTGCGGAAGGATGGTAACGCCGGGAACTCTCGGCTTGGAAAATGCGTCTTCCTTTCAGCGTCTCGTTTCAAGACAAGGAGAAGAGAAAATGAAACGAATCCAAATATTCGCGGCGCTTGCGTTGGCGGCATTCACGCTCGCCGCATGCGGCGGCGCGGCGCAATCATCTTACGAAATGAGCGGCGCCGGCGGAGAGCCAATGCTGGCGGCGCCCGCCGCTCCCGTCATGGACAAGGCGGCGTATGGAGAATCCGCGCCCGCAGGCGGCTCCGGCGGCGGAACGCAAGCCACCACCGTCGAGCGCATGGTGGTCAAGAACGCGCAAGTCTCCATCGTGGTAGCGGACGTGGAAGAGCGCATGAAAGCCGTGCAACTCATGGCGCAGCGCATGGGCGGCTATGTGGTCTCTTCCAATTTGTATCAAAGTTACGCCGCCGAAAATCTGCGCGTCCCCGAAGCGCAAGTGGTCATCCGCGTGCCGGCGGAACAGCTCGACGCGGCGCTGGAAGAAATTCAGAAAGACGCGGCGGAAGTTAAGAGCGCCAACGTCTCCGGCGAAGACGTCACCGCCCAATACGTGGATTTGCAATCGCGCTTAAAGAACCTCGAAGCGGCGGAAGCGCAGCTCGAAGAAATCATGAAGCAGGCGACCAACACAGAAGACGTGATTAACGTCTTCAACCAGCTGACCTACTACCGCGAGCAAATCGAGCTGGTGAAAGGGCAGATGAAATACTACGAAGAATCCGCCGCGCTATCTTCGATTACCGTTCAAATCATCGCCGAAGAAAAAGAAAAGCCCTTTGAAATCGGCGGCTGGCGGCTGAGCGGCGCGGCGCGCGAAGCGGCGCAGGATTTGGTGTACTTCTATCAGGGATTTACCCGCTTCCTGATTCGCTTCTTCATCTTCATCCTGCCGGTGTTGGTCACCCTCGCCATCCCCTTCTATCTCGGCTTCCTGGCGCTGCGCGGCTTCTTCCGCTGGGCGCGGGGAACGAAAAAGCAGAAGGAAACGCCGAAGCCGGAAGGCCAGGAAAAGAAGTAGCGCAAGCAGACCTGACGAGTTTTCGTCAGGTCTTTTATAATCGCGGCATGGAATCTTTAAGCCGCAGCGCGCTGACGCTGTTTAACCTGCATCTGACCGAAAAGCAGCTCGCCGCGCTGGAAATCTACGAGCGCGAACTGCTGGCATGGAATCAAAAATTCAACCTGACGGCGCTGCGCGATTCGGAATCGATTCGCGTCAAACATTTTCTGGATTCGCTTTCCTGCGCGCTGGCATGGAGATTGAATCCGCCGCGCCGTTTAATTGACGTGGGGACGGGCGCGGGCTTTCCCGGAATCCCGCTGAAAATCGCCTGCCCCGCCATGCGGCTGACTCTGGTGGAATCGGTGGGCAAAAAAGCCGCGTTTTGCCGTCACATTGTCGAGACGCTCGCGCTGGAAGACGTGACCGTGATCCACGCCCGCGCCGAAGAGCTCGGTCAACAAAAAGAACACCGCGAAGCCTACGATTGGGCGGTCGCCCGCGCGGTGGCGAACCTGAACGTTTTGAGCGAATATTTGCTGCCGCTGGTGAAAGTGGGCGGAACGGCGTTGGCGCAAAAAGGCGAAAGCGGTCCCGCCGAAGCGCAAGCGGCGGAAACGGCGATGCATCTGCTGGGCGGAAATCTCAAGCAGCTGATTCAAGTCAACCTGCCGGGCGTAGCGGACGACCGTTATCTGGTTTTAATTGAAAAAGCGGCGGCGACCCCGCCCAAGTACCCGCGCAAGCCGGGCATGGCGGCGAAATCGCCGCTTTAAGCGCGCAATCGTTTCGTCGCCGTCATGTCATGGCGCCCCCCCAAAGGGAGCGAAGCAATTTCAAATGACCTGCAAAAACAAGCGCGCCACGTCGCTTTCAGCGCCTCGCAATGATCGCGAAGAAAATCGCTGATTCTTTGCGACAAAGGACGCGTAATTTTTTCATCACGGAGAGAGAAACATGAGATTAAAAGACAAAGTCGCCGTCGTCACCGGCGCGACGAGCGGAATTGGAAAAGCCACTTCCCTGTTGTTCGCGCAGGAAGGCGCGTCGCTGGTCGTCACCGGCAGAAGAGCGGAACTGGGCGAAAAGGTCGCGGCGGAATGTCGCGCTCGCGGCGCGCGCTGCCTCTTCGTTCAAGCGGATCATACAAAAGCGGAAGATTGCCAAAGGGTTGTAGATTCCGCGTTGAAGGAATTTGGTCGTATTGACATTCTGTTCAATAACGCGGGCATTGTCACCAAAGGTACGGCGGATACCACGCCCGAAGAAGTCTGGCGCGAAACGCTGGAAATCAACGTGACCGCCGTCTGGCGGATGTGCAAGCTCGTCATCCCGCACATGTTGAAGCAGGGAAAAGGCGCGATTGTCAACAACGGGTCGGACTGGTCGGTCGTGGCGGGCAAAAACGCCTTCCCGTACATCGCCAGCAAAGGCGCGATTGGCATGATGACGAAAGCGATGGCGATTGATTACGCCCGCGAAGGAATCCGCGTGAACGCGGTCTGCCCCGGCGATACGTTCGTGGATCGCTGGATTGAAAAGGGCTACTTTGAAGGCTCCGGCGCGGTGACGCTGGAAGAGGCGATGAAAGAATCCAGCGAATATATCCCGATGGGTCGCTTTGGCAAGCCCGAAGAAATCGCCAACGCGGTTTTGTTCCTCGCTTCGGACGAGGCGAGCTTCATCACCGGTCACCTGCTGCTGGTGGACGGCGGCAATACCGCGCAATAAGAGAGGAACGCCGATGATTGTCGTCTCGGACTTGATGGGAACTTTAACCGCCGGCTCTCCTTTTTTGGGTCTGGTGGATTGGGAGAAATACAACCAGAGCAAATGGCGGGCGAATTTTCATTTCGCCGCCGCCATTCCGGGCTACTTGCTCGCCAAAAGCGGGCTGATAGACTGGCAAAGATGGGGGCAGGAAATTACCGTCAAAAGCCTTTCTTACATCCAAGACGCCACGCCGGAAAAAATTCAAAGCGCGGCGGAATGGATAACCGAAAAAAACTTGTGGCTCAAGCGCCGCGAAGACGTAATTACGCGGCTGCAATCTCACCGCGCGCAAGGGGCGAAGATTTACATCGCCAGCAGCGTGATGGAGCCGTTCGTCGAGCCGTTCGCGCGGCGCATCGGCGCGGAAGCCATCGGCACGCCGACGGAGATTATCAACGGCCGATTCCAAATCGTGGGCGAGATGGCCACGGACGCGAAAAAAGTCGAGCGCGTGTTGAGCAAACTGGGCGTGGAGCGCGTGGATTTCGCCTACGGCGACTCCATCCTCGACCTGCCGCTGCTGGAACGCGCCGAACATCCGACGGCGGTGTATCCCGAAGCGAAGTTGAAAGCCGTCGCGCGGGAGCGCGGCTGGGAAATTTTTGAAGCTTCTTAACGCGCGTCTTTCTCAAAAGCAAACGGGATAAACAGGATGTTCAGAATACGCCGTTGAAAAGCGCGGCAAAAACATCCTGTCTATCCTGTTAAAAAAACAATCAAGGCGTTCAGCGTAAACGCGGCAAAAACATCTTTTAGAAACAATTTCAGCTTGCAGCCGCTTTTCAGATACGGTATGATTTCTTTATGACCCTCTATCTGGCGATCGCTATCGCTTTTTTTGCGCCGTTCGTCTTTCTGTTCGTCATCCGCCGATTCGACCTGTACGGCACGGGCAAATTCAAATTTCACGTCATGGTCATGTTGTGGGGCGTAGCCGCCTACCTGCTGGCGGCGCAAATCAATCCCGCCATGCGCGATTCGGGAATCGTCAGCCGCGAGGTCGTCATCCGCTTCACCGGGCCTATTCTGGAAGAATTTCTCAAAGCGCTGATTTTAATTTACCTCGTGCAGCGCGCCGATTTCAATTACGTCGTGGACGGCGCGCTTTACGGCTTCGCCGCGGGAATCGGCTTCGCGGTGATTGAAAACTACGAATACGTGACAGCCTACTCTGACGTGGCGATGCTGGTGGCGGTCGGGCGGGTCTTTTCCACCAATCTGGTTCACGCGGTGGGGACGGGAGTCATCGGCGCGGCGCTGGCGTATCATCGCGGCGACCCCAGCCCGCGCGGCAAGGGAATCATCCTGTTAGGCTACGCCTTTTCGATGGGCATGCACATCTTCTTCAACACGATGGTCAATCTCGGCGTGGCGCTGTTCGCGGCGATTATTTACGGCTTTTCGGGTTTGACTCTCATCTGGTACATCGTCAAGCGCGGCATGAAAGTTCAAAAAGAATGGGTGGGCGAAAAACTCGGCATGGGAGATCGCGTGACCCCCAGCGAAACGAAAATCGTCCGCCATATTGACGACCTCGACGAGCTGTTGGAGCCAATCCGCAAGCAATTCGGCGAAGCGAAGGCAAAGATCGTCAAGGAACTGATCGGCAAGCAAGCGGAAATCGGCATCAAGCGCAAATTGATGGACGCGACTCCCAGAGAAAGCAAGAAAAAGGAAATCGGCGAAATCGTCGCCGCGCTTGGGAAGGAAATGGACGTCCTGCGGAAACAAGCGGGACCGTATTGCATGATGTTCGTCCGCAGCGTGTATCTGGAACAGGACGTGAAAATTTGGGACGCCATCGGCGCGCGGATTGCGGCGGCAAGCACGGGGCAAAAGGGCGGCGGCTTATACGACCGCGCGACCGCCCGCATGAAAAAATCCGCGGCGGAGGAAGAGAAATGAGCGAAGAGATTGTCGAATTGCTGCGAAAGGTTGAATTTTTCAGCGGGCTTTCCGACGAAACGTTAGCGGTCGTCGCCGCGCGCGCGGAAAAGCGCGCCTTGAAAGCAGGCGAAGTCTTGATGAAAAAAGGCGAGCCGGGCAATTCGCTCTTCCTCATCCACGAAGGGACGGTAAAAATTACGACCGTCAACGCCAAAGGCGAAGAGCTGATATTAAACCGCTGGGGCGCGGGCGCGGTCATCGGGGAAATGTCGCTGATTGACGGCGGGACGCGCTCCGCCAGCGTCGTCGCGCTGGAAGACGTGGAGGCCCTGGAACTCAGCCGCGAAGCCTTCGAGCAAATTCTTGAAAACCCTGCGGTGGCGTTATCCATCATTCGCGGGCTAACGCGGCGGCTGCGCTTCGCCACCACTTACATCGAGAAGGCGATTGACCTCGCGCAAAAAATCGCGGCGGGCGATTATTCCTTCCTCGAACAATCCCAGCCGTTGCTAAAAGACTCCAACGACGACAGCAAAGCCGCGCAAATGCTTTCCAGCTTCTTTACGATGGTGCGCAAGGTGAAAGAACGCGAAGAAGCGTTGAAAAAACAGGTGGAAAAACTCACCTTTGAAATCGACCAGGCGCGCCGCAAACAGGAATTTGAAGAAATCACCGGCACGGAGTTTTACGCCAAACTCAAAGAGCAGGCGAAAGCCTTGCGGCAAAAGCGCGGGTAGTACGCCGAAAGTCGCGTACATGCGCGCCGCTTTTACGCAAAATCGAAATACTATTAAAGCGCGTAACCCATCGGACGGCATTCTCAATCGGAGGCAGCAAATATGAGCAAAGGCAAAATCGTTTCTATTCATTCGTTTCGCGGCGGCACGGGGAAATCCAACACCACCGCCAACCTTGCGGCGCAAGTCGCCCTCGAGGGCAAGCGCGTCGGCGTGGTGGATACCGATATTCAATCTCCGGGCATTCACGTCCTCTTCGGCTTGGACGATAAAAAGATGGGCAAAACCATGAACGACTTTTTGCACGGCAAGGCGAGCGTCGCGGAAATCGGCATGCCCATTCACGAACACATCGGCGGGGGCGCGCTCGCGCAGCTCAAAGACGCGCGCATCTGGCTCTTCCCTTCCAGCATCAAAGGCACGGAAATCAGCCAGATTTTGAAGGAAGGCGTGGACTTTAACAAATTGAACGAAGGCTTGCAAGGCGCGCTTCAAGAATACGACCTCGATTACCTGTTCATTGACACGCATCCCGGCTTGAATGAAGAGACGCTGCTTTCCATCGCCACCTCCGACGCGCTGATTATCATCCTGCGCCCGGACAACCAGGACCTGCAAGGCACGTCCGTCACGGTGGACGTCGCCCGCAGCCTCGACGTCCCCCATCTGCTGTTGATGGTGAACAAGGCGCTGGAAAAATACGACTTTGCGGAAATCAAGCGAGACATTGAAGCGCAGTTCGACGCGCCCGTCGCGGCGGTGCTGCCCCTCTCGCTGGAAGTGGCGGACAACAGCAGCCGCGATTTATTCTCGCTGAAATATCCCGACGACAAATGGTCGCAAGGGATAAAGCAGGTCGCGCAGGCGATTCTGGCGCTGGAACAATAAGGAGCCGCCATGAAATGCTGGCACTGCGAAGAAGAAGCCCGCGCCTCTTGCGCCTTTTGCGGACGTTTCGTCTGCAAGGATCATGCCGCCACCATGTCCACCTTTTTAACCATGTTCGTCGGCGCGAACAACACCCCCAAAGGTCTGGCGGTGGCAAACGTCATCTGGTGCGGCGAGTGCGAGCCGCAGCCGGAGCCAATCAGCATGCCCGAGTTGTACTAAATTCAGGGAGGCAGCCATGCCCGGCGTTTTTGACAGGTTGAATAAAGAGATACAAGACAAGCAAAAGGAAGGCGGAATCACCCCGCTCGACCTGGCTGGTCTGCCGCCCGCGCTGCGGAAGATTATGCGCGCCATGCTGCGCGAACTTCACGCCAGCTACCCGCGCTTGTGCGAAATTGTGGAGGAAATGCCGCAGCAAGACCGCATTTCGCGCGAAGAGCTGCAAACCGCGCTGGACGAGCTGACAAAGCAATTCTGGCTGATTCGCATCGGCGAAGGCGAAAAGGCGATTTACAAGGTGAATCTGCGCCGCCGCGAAGGCAGCAAACTGATGGCGGGAATCTGGTCGGCGTTAGACGAGAAACTGAAAGCCAACAAGCCGCCCGAAGGCGAAAGCGGCGCGTAAAATTCGCCCCTCCGTTTCGCAAAGAAAAAAACTCCAGAACGCGCGTCCTGGAGTTTTTCTTTTCGCCTGCCCGCGAAGACTTACGCCGCAGTCCGCGTCTTCTCCGCCGCTTCCATGCCGGCGCGCAGCGCCTTGCGATTCATCTCTTCCGTGCCTTTGGGGGCGCGCGCCAGCGCCGCTTTTTCAATCGCCTCGCGCGAGACCACGCCGATCAGTTCCACCAGCGCGCCCAGCGCCGCCACGTTGGCGGTGATGGCTTTGCCCGTCGTCTCCTGCGCAATGCGCGACACGGGAATCTTGACTCCCTGAAAGTCCTTCTCCACCTCGACGCGGTCTTCGTCCACGATCAACAGCCCGCCGGGACGAACGTTTTTGGCGAATTTTTTGTAAGCCTCCTGGCTGAGCGCGACCACCGCGTCGGGCAGCAGAACTTCGGGATGGTCAATCTCGTCGTCTGAAATCACGACTTCGGAGCGGCTCGCGCCGCCGCGCGCTTCGGGTCCGTAGCTTTGCGTTTGGACGACTTGCTTGCCGTCGTAAATGGCGGCGGCTTCGGCGAGTATCACCCCCGCCAGAATCATGCCCTGCCCGCCTTCGCCCGCCAGACGAATTTCGGTTCGCTTTTCCATGTTCAAATTCCTCCCGCGTTGCGCGGCTTGACGTCTTCTTCATCCACGCGCTCCACCAATCCGCCGTACACGCTGGTATATTCGGGGCGGTTTTTCGTATGCAGCACGCCGCGCACAATCTTCTCGTTTGCGGCGCGTTCTTCTTCGCTCAAACGGTCGTAAGCGGATTTAGAAATACTGTTTTCTTTGAGGGCGCGCATCATATCCGCCGCCGCGCCGAGTTTGTTCATTCTGCCGTAGGTGGTGTGGCAATAGCTGACCGCTTCCACCACGCTGAACCCTTCGTTAGAAATCGCCTGCGCCAGATATTTATCCAATTCCAGGACGTGATACACCGTGCTGCGCGCGACATAAGTCGCGCCCGCCGCCGCCGCCAAATCGCAAATGGGGAAAGGCGGCTCGACGTTGCCGTAAGGCGCGGTCGTCGCCCGCATGCCCAGCGGCGTGGTCGGGCTGTATTGTCCGCCGGTCATGCCGTAAATTGAGTTATTCACCACCAGCGCGGCGACGCCGATGTTGCGCCGCGCGGCGTGAATGAAGTGATTGCCGCCGATGGCGAGCGCATCGCCGTCGCCCATGATGGCGATCACCTTCATATCCGGGCGGGCAATTTTCAGCCCGGTGGCGAAAGCGAGCGCGCGCCCGTGCGTGGTGTGCAAGGTGTTGAAATCCATATAAACGGGCATGCGCGCGGTGCAGCCGATGCCAGCCACCAGCGCCACTTTGTTATTATCCAGCCCCAGGCTGTCAATAGCGCGGATGAGCGAACCCATCACCACGCCGAGTCCGCAGCCCGAACACCAGATGGTGGGGAATTTTTTATTCTTGCGTAAATGTTGCAGCGTCTCGCTGGATTCAAACCAATCTTCGCGGGGAATCTGCCCCTCGTTGACGTCGAGGTCGTGCGCGGAAAGAATGTGTTGTTCCGACATGTTAAGCCTCCGCCGCCGCCAGAATCATATCCGGCGTAATCATCTCGCCGTTAGCGCGGGTCACCCGCCTGACCTTTTTGCGCCCGACCACCCGTTCCACTTCCAGCGCCAACTGTCCCAGATTCATTTCCGGGACGATGACGCGCTCGACGGTTTCCGCCAGCGCTTCCACCGCTTCTTCGGGGAAGGGCCAGAGGGTCTTGGCGATAAACAGGTTGACTTTTTCGCCTTTGGCGCGCATCCGCTTAACGGCGTGACGCGCCGTGCGCGCGGACGCGCCGTAGCTCAAAACCGCAAGACGCGCGCCGGGCTGGTAATCGCTCTGGTAAATCAACACGTCTTCGGGGCGACGTTGCAGCTTGCCGTTCACGCGCTCCAACCACGGCTCAATTTCGTCCAGCCGCTGAGTAGGAAAGCCCACCTCGTCGTGGAACAAGCCGGTGACGTGATAGCGATAGCCCGTTCCGAAATTCGCCATCGGCGGGACGTCGCCCGGCTCGTTGCGATAAGCTTTATACGTCGCAGGCGATTCCGTCACCGCGCGCTCGACCTTTTCCACCTTGTCAAAGTCGGGCAGATCAATCGGCTCGCGCATGTGACCGATAATCTCGTCGGTCAGCAAAATCGCCGGCGTGCGGTATTTTTCCGAGAGATTGAAAGCCTGAACGGTCATTTCAAACGCGTCGGAGACGGAAATCGGGCAGAGGACGAGAATGGGGTGGTCGCCGTGCGTTCCCCAGCGGGATTGCATTACGTCGCCTTGCGAGGCGGCGGTAGGCTGCCCGGTGGAAGG
Source organism: Anaerolineales bacterium (assembly GCA_034432535.1). Classification (GTDB taxonomy): domain Bacteria; phylum Chloroflexota; class Anaerolineae; order Anaerolineales; family Villigracilaceae; genus Villigracilis. The sequence continues at coordinate 140,699 of DAOUBR010000058.1, forward strand.
TCCCAAGCGCTGGACGTTCACCGCCACGCAGGGAATTTCCGTCATCGCGGCGTAGCCGATGTTTTCCTGCATCAGCGAAAAGCCAGGACCGCTGGTGGCGGTCATAGATTTAAGCCCGCCGACCGAAGCGCCGATAATCGCCGCCATGCTGGCGATTTCGTCTTCCATTTGGATGAACTTGCCGCCCACGCGCGGAAGTTCGCGGGACATGACTTCCGCAATTTCGGTGGACGGCGTAATGGGATAGCCCGCGTAAAAACGACAACCGGCGGCGATGGCGCCCAGCGCAATCGCCTCGTTGCCTTGCATGAGTTTGGGGGTCAAAACAGCCTCCTAAATTTCAAAACGAAAAAACGCGGATTCTTGCTCTCCGCGTTCATGTGGGTTAGGCAATTTTAGCGACGACAATCGCTAAATCGGGGCAGTGCGTGTCGCAGAAGTGACAGGCGGTGCAGTTTTCGGGAGCGGCCACCACCGGGTGGGCGCCGCTGGGATGCATTGCCAGCGCGTGGGTGGGGCAAAACTCAACGCAGATATGGCAGCTTTTGCACCAGGTCGCATAAATCTTCACTTCGCCGCGCGGGCCCTTCTTAACGGGATTCGCCGTGGCAGTCGCTTCGCTCATTGGACGTCCTTTCTAAAAAACAAACGCTTTTTGTCGCGCCATGATTATATAGACGCCCCGCGCGGCGAGCAATGATAAACGTCCTGTATCCTAACGCGGATTGTAAGCCGTTTTTTTACATCGCGCATTCCAGCCAGCGCAGCGCTCCCTTCGCCGCCCATCTTCCGCTCGCCATGCACGCCGTGATGAGATAACCGCCCGTCGGCGCTTCCCAATCGAGCATTTCGCCCGCGCAAAACACGCCGGGAATTTTCTTTAACATCAGGCTTTCGTCCAGCGAATCAAAGGTCACGCCGCCGGCGCTGCTGATGGCTTCTTCTAACGGGCGCGGACGAAGCAGCGGAACGGGCAAGGCTTTGACGGCATCCGCCAGCTTTTCGGAATCCGCGAAGGTTTCCTTCGCCGCGCATTCATGCAGCAGGGCGGCTTTGACTCCTTTCAAGCCGAGAGTCTTTTCTAAATGGCTTGCCATGCTGCGCGAGCCGCGCGGTTTGGATAATTTTTCAACGACCTGTTCTCTCGTTCTATCCGGCAGCAAGTCCAGGAAAACGACCGCCTTACCGAGCGCTTCAATCTCTTCGCGGATGAGCGCGGAGGCAAAGTAAATCAAGCCGCCTTCCACGCCTTCGGGGGTGAGGATAAATTCGCCCTGCTTGCGAAAATCTTTGAACTTCAAAACGACGGATTTCACCGGGCTGCCGTTAAATCGCGCGCGGATGAATTCGCTCCACGCGACGTCGAATCCGCAATTGGCGGGTTTCAGCGGGGCGACCTGCGCGCCGAGTTGAGTCAGAATGGGAATCCATTTCGCATCTGAGCCGGTTTTCCTCCAGCTGCCGCCGCCCAAAGCGAGGATGACCGCGTCGGCTGGGACGAGTTTTTCCCCGTCGGGCGTTTCAAAGCGAAGCGGCGGCGGCGCGCCGAAGCCCGAAAACCCAGCCCAGCGATGACGCAGATGAAATTTCACGCCCGCTTCGTTCAGCCTTTGCAGCCACGCGCGCAGCAACGGGCTGGCTTTCATATCGCGCGGAAAGACTCTGCCGGACGAGCCGACGAAGGTTCGCGCGCCGAGTCCGTCCGCCCACGCGCGCAAGGCTTCGGGCGGGAAGTCGCTCAGCCAACGCCGAACCAGTTCCGCCCGTTGCCCGTAGCGCGAGACAAATTCCTCAAAAGGCTCGGCGTGCGTCAGGTTTAATCCGCTTTTGCCCGCCAGTAAAAATTTGCGTCCCAAAGACGGCATGGCTTCAAAAAGCCGGACGCCGACGTCGTTTTGGGCGAGAACCTCCGCCGCCGCCAAGCCCGCAGGACCGGCGCCAATGACCGCGACCGTTTTCATCGCCGAAGATTATACGCGACATTGACCCCCGCCAAGTTTGCTCTTAAAATCCCGTCATGCCATGTCAGTTTGCGGGCTTCTTCCGCACCGACCACGACCCGCCGCGCGAAGGCGTTTCGCTTGCTCAAAAGCGCCGATAAAGTCGCGGCGGCTTTCGCCGTTTCCGCGTTTTTTTCCAACCCTTTTTATAGAATCTCTTTTGGAGAAAACCATGCCTACCCCTATTGTTTCTAAACGCGCCGCCATTTACAAAGACGTTCCCGACGAACAGTGGAACGATTGGCGCTGGCAATTGAGCCATCGTCTGAACAGCGTTGAAGAGATTGAAAAAGTCATCCCGTTGAACGATTCGGAGCGCAAGGCTTTGCAGACGCAAGGAATCTTCCGCGTGGACGTGACGCCGTATTTTATTTCGCTCATTGACCCGGACGACCCCAACGACCCGGTGCGCAAGCAGATTATCCCCACGTCCGACGAGATGAACGCCTTTACCGCCATGATGGAAGATTCGCTGGCGGAAGACCGTCATTCGCCGGTACCGGGGCTGGTTCACCGCTACCCCGACAGAGTCTTGATGTTGGTGACGACGCAGTGCGCTTCGTATTGCCGCTATTGCACGCGCTCGCGCATCGTCGGCGACCCGGGACAGACGTTTAAGCGCGAAGAATTTGAAATGCAAATCGAATATCTGAAACGCACGCCGCAGGTGCGCGACGTGCTGCTTTCGGGCGGCGACCCGCTGGTGCTGGCGCCGAAGATTCTGGAAGAGCTGCTGTCTCGGCTGCGCGAGATTCCGCACATTGAAATTATCCGCATCGGTTCGCGCGTGCCGGTCTTTATGCCCATGCGCGTCACGCAGGAATTGTGCAACATGCTGGAAAAGTATCATCCGCTGTGGATGAACATTCACGTCAATCATCCCAACGAAATTTCTCTGGAACTGGCGCAAGCGGCGGATAGGCTCACGCGCGCCGGCATTCCGCTGGGCAATCAATCGGTGCTGCTGGCGGGCGTGAACGATTGCGTGCATATCCAGCGCGAGCTGGTTCAAAAATTAACGCGCATTCGCGTCCGTCCGTATTACCTCTATCAATGCGATTTGGTGGAGGGCGCGGGTCACTTCCGCACGCCGGTGGCGAAGGGCGTTGAGATCATCGAAGGTCTGCGCGGACATACTTCGGGCTACGCCGTGCCGCAATATATTGTGGACGCGCCGGGCGGCGGCGGCAAGATTCCGGTTATGCCCAATTATTTGTTGAGCATGTCGGATCATAAGATTATCGTCCGCAACTACGAAGGCTACATCACCACCTACGAAGAGCCGACGGAATATCAGATTCACGACCCGAAGACCTGCAAGTTCTGCCAGAACAAGCGTCCCGAGCCCGGGCAAGGCGGTCTGACCGCGCTGCTGGACGGCGAGGAGATGTTCATCAAGCCGCAAGGCTTCGACGAGCTGCACGACCGCGGCGGGATTCAACACCGCTTGAAGGACGAAAGCAAGTGGAAGCCGCTGGGCATCGGCTCCGGCGAAACGGATTAATCCGCGCCGCGCGCGACAAAAACAAACAGCCGCTTTCGAGGCGGCTGTTTGTTTGTTCGGCGGGGAGGGAAAAAAGGGCGGGGCAAAAAAAGCCGCAAGCGGAGTAGAATCCAGCTCGAAGAAAAACGACCGATTTTTTTTCTTATTAAACGGGTAGAATCGGACGGCAGAAATATCCCGCGTTTTCGCGGCAAAGTTAAGGAGAAAAAATGTTCAAACCAAGCAAAGCGTTATTTATTTTAACGATTCTGACGTTATCGCTCGGCGCGTGCCTGCCGGCGCAGCCGGCGCAGCCGCAAGCGGCGAACACGCCCGCCGGGTTGATTGACGTTCAAGCGCAAATCAGCACGTCAGTGGCGCAGACGGTGGAAGCGCAGGGGCAAATTGCGACCTTTGTGGCGCAAACGATGGAAGCGCAGCCGACTCCGCTTCCCACTATGACTCCCATCCCGACCTTTACGCCCTTCACCCTCGCCACCGTAACCAACACCCCGTGGGCGGCCGCCGGAGCGGGCGGCGGCGGAGGCGGAGGAGGGGGCGGCGGCGGAAGCAGCTCCGACGCGCTGTATCATTGCTCCGTCGTGGCGCAAAAACCATACGACGGGGACCGCATCTGGCGTCCTGGCGACCGCTTTGACGTGACGTGGACGCTGAAAAACACCGGCAAGAAAATCATCCCGGCGGACGCCTACTTCGCTTATTATCGCGGCGCGCAACTTTCGCCCAACGCCGATTACGAAATCGGAGCCGAAGTGGCGCGCGGCGAAAAATTCAATTTAACGCTGGATATCATTGTGCCGCCGGTGGAAGGACCCGAAAAGCAAACGTTGGTGATGTATTGGGCGGTGAAGTATAACCAGTATACGCTTTGCACGCCGTACCTGGCGATTTTTGTGCAAAACCGGTGATGAAATGAACCAGCGCGCGCGAAAGCTTCTGATTTTTAGCGCGGCAGTCGCCGCGCTGCTTTCCTGCGCGCCTTTTTCTTCCGCGCCGACGGCGGTTCCCACCTTCGACGAGCGGCTGTACGCCACCTTTCTGGCTGGGACGAATACCGCCATCGCCACGCGCACCGCGCCGTTTATCACGCCTTCCGCCACGCCGAGCGTCACCCCCACGCCCAGCCAAACGCCCAAGCCGCCGCCCAGCGAAACGCCGACTCCGACGGTCACGTTCATTTACTTCACGCCCACGCGCGTTCCCACCCAAACCCGCACGCCCACGCTGGTTCCGCCGCCCACTTCCACCCGCAAGCCGGGCGTCGAAAATACGCCCGACACCAACCGCATGCGCTCCGCCGAAACCGGACCCTACGCCTGCAAATTAATTTCCCAAAGCCCCGAAGAAGGGTATACCTTCACGCCGGGCAGCCCGTTTGTTATGGCTTGGGAAGTGCGCAATTCCGGCACAGCCATCTGGGACCACCCCAGCGTGGATTTAATCTTTCGCGGCGGCAAGCCAATGCATACCACGCCCAACGTGCTGGACTTAAAGCGCAACGTCCCCGTGCGGCAAAATATTGTTCTGACGGTGAACATGGTCACGCCCTGGCAAACGGGAAGTTACTCCGCCACCTGGTCGCTGCGGCGAGGTAAATATCTCTTTTGCACCCTGACGGTTAAAATCAAAGTAAAATAACGCTTGATATGCAAAGGCAGAATCTTATGTTTCGGCGCAATTCAAAAACCGCAGTTTTGTTCCTCCTCGCGCTTACCGCTCTGGCGTGCGTTCCAACTTTTGCGCCCGCCCCCACGCCGCTGCCCACCTTCGACCCAAACTCGCTCTACACTGAAATCGCGCAAACGGCAAACGCGGCGGCGACGCAAACTCAAATGTTCATCACGCCTTCCGCCACTCCAACCTTTACGCCTCCGCCCACCAAAACGCCTTCGGAAACGCCCACCCCCTCGCCCACTTTTATTTTCATCCTACCGACCGCCACCCCCAGCGAGCAGCCTTTCGGCGTCAACAAGCCCGCCGGGACCGATTACGCCTGCACGCTGCTGGCGCAATCGCCTCAGGATAACAGCCTCATCCCCGCCGGCTCGCTATTTTCCGTCCGCTGGCAGGTGCAAAACACGGGCAAACTCGCCTGGGAAGGACAAAACGTGGATTTTCTCTACGCTAGCGGAACGAAGATGCACATGCAGCCGGCTTACGACCTGTATAAAAACGTCGCGCCCGGCGAAATTGTGGACCTCATCGTGGATATGAAAGCGCCCGGCGACCCCGGTTTATATACGACCAAATGGCGGCTGCGCTCCGGCAAGACGTACTTCTGTTCCGTGTCGGTGACCGTCAACGTAAAATAAAAAAAACCTCCGGGCGGCGGCTCGGAGGTTTTTTTTCAACTTAAGCGGCGGGCGGCAGCGGCTCGTTGCCCGTCTCTTCCGGCTTGTTGCGCAGCGTGAAGAACCCCACCGCGATTGGAATGGCAATCAAAATCAAGGAGACGCATAAAATAGCGATTCCAACGGCAGGCGATACCGTGCCGCTGGATTCCTCGCCGTTGAGCGTCATCGTATATGGCATTACGCCAGCGGCGGAAAGCGCTCCAAATACGCACAAAAACAACCCGCAACAACCGCACGTTAAAGCGGAAGCGGCGGTGGCAATGATTCCTTGCTGACGCTTATCCATGTCTTCATCTCCTTGTGAATAAATTGGACTTACAGATAGTATACAACTTACGAAAGTGGAACGCAAGCGGCTTGCGTTCCACTTTCGTTATCCGCGCAATTTCGCGCCGAGTTCGCGCTCTAACCGCTTGATGATTTTGGCGCGTATCGCCGCCGCTTCTTTGTCGGTCATCGTCGTTTCAGATTGATAGGTAAGGCTATAAGCGAGCGACTTCTTGCCCGCGCCAAGACGTTCGTCCCGATATACGTCGAACAAGCGCACGGAAGCGAGCGTCTTTCCGCCCGTCTGTTTTATCAGCGCCTCAACCTTCGCCGCCGGGACGGATTCATCCACGATGAAAGCAAGGTCTTCGTAAATCGGCGGAGTCTCCGGAATGGGGGCGGTTTCATAAGCGGGCTGAATCGCGCGCATCGCTTCAAGGTCAAACTCGGCGACCAAGACGGGCGCTTCGCGCAAGTCGAACTTTTCCTTAACCAGCGGGTGCAACTCGCCGAACAAGCCGATGGTCGTTTCGCCGCTTTTGACTTCCGCCGCTTTGCCGGGATGCAGGTAGGAGATGGAATCAATCGGGGCGTAGGAAATTTCGGGGAGGCGAAGCGCTTCGAGCGTCAGTTCAACGCGCCCTTTCAAATCGAAGAAATCATAAGCGGGGGAATCTTTCTCGTCCCAGGCGAAGCCGCGCCGCGCGCCCGTCATGACCAGCGCCAGATTGCGCCGCTCATGCGGCAGGTCGTCGCCATTCGGCGTAAAAGCGGGACCAATTTCAAACAGCGCCAGCGATGCGACGCGCGCGTTGTTCTCCGCGACTTCCAGAACGGAAGTCAGCAAGCTCGTCCGCAGGACGCTTCTTTCGGGCGCGATGGGGTTGGCAATGCGGACGTAACTTTCGCCGGCTTTTAAGCGCGCTGCGCGTTCGGGCGAAGTCATGCGATAGGTGACGACTTCTTGCATCCCGGCGGCGACGAGTATATCGCGCAGACGCTCTTCCCATTCGTAAGCGGGATTGCCCTGCTGCGGCGGCAGCGCGTCCGCCATGCGGGCGGCGGGCAGGTTGTCGTAACCGTAGAGCCGCGCCACTTCCTCTAAAACGTCCGCCTGACCGACGACCCCTTCTCCAATGTCCATGCGGTAAGGCGGCGCGGTCACGCGCAATTGTCCGTCGGAAATTTCGCATTGGAATTCAACGCGCGCCAGCAGCTCGGCGATTTGTTCAAGGGTCAGGTCAATTCCCAGCAGGCGCTTCGCGTCCCGCGCGGAAAGTTCCACCATCGGGGCTTTGGGCGGCAAGGGGTAGCTTTCCGCCAGCCCCGGCGCGACGCTTCCGCCCGACCATGCCGCCATGTAACGCAAGCCCAGCAGCGCGCCCTTATCCGCCTTGTCGGGATGGACTCCGCGTGAGAAGCGGAAGGAAGCTTCGGAAGGGAGGTTGTGCTGCTTCGCCGTGCGGCGGATGTTGATGAAATTCCACGCCGCGCCTTCCAGCAAAACGTTTTTGGTCTTTTCCGTCACTTCGGATTCGACTCCGCCCATCACGCCCGCCAGAGAGAGCGAGCCTTTTTCGTCGCAAACCAGCACATTATCCGCCGTGAGTTCGCGTTCCACGCCGTCGAGCGTGGTTAGTTTTTCGCCGGGCGCGGCGGCGCGGGTGATGATTTTGATTTTCTTTTCGCCCGCGCGTTTCTTCAATACGTCGTAATCGAAGGCGTGCAACGGCTCGCCGTATTCGAGCATGGCGTAATTGGTCGCGTCCACGATGTTGTTAATGGGACGTATGCCTGCCAGCCGCAGCCGACGTTGAATTTGATAGGGGGCAGGCTTAATCTCCACGTCGCGGATGAGTCCCGCCGTAAAGCGCGGGTTGAGTTCGGGCGCGGCAATTTGAATTTCAACCAGCTCGCTCACCGGCGGCAAGCCTTCGGCTATCGGCGACTGGAAGTTTGGGGCTTTCATCTTTCTGCCCAGCAGCGCCGCCAGCTCGCGCGCCACGCCAATCACGCTCGCCGCATGTCCCATGTTGGGCAGGATGGAAACATCCAACACCGCGTCGCCCATGTAATCAGCGAGCGGCGTCCCGACCGGGGCGTCGTCGTCCAGCAGGATGATTCCCTCGTGTTCGTCGGAGATCCCGAGCTCTTTTTCCGAGCAGACCATCGAATACGAATCCACGCCGCGAATTTTGGCGCGTTTAAGTTTGGTCAAAACCAGCCCTTCGGCGTGACCGTCGTACAGTTCCGCGCCCTCTTTGGCGTAAGCGACCTTAATCGGTTTGGGCAATCTGCCCGCGCCTTTCAAGTGAAAGATGTTCGGCGCGCCGGTTAAGACGGCCTGTTCTTGTCGCCCGTCGAACAAATCTAACAGGGTGAGCTTGTCGGCGTTGGGGTGCGGCTTCACCTCGCGGATTTCCGCCACTACGAACTTCTCGCGGTCCCAGCCGATTCCGCTTGTTTTGAATTCATGCTTTTCGCCCGCTTGATAAGACGGCGCGGGCAGCCCGGCGTAACGGATTTCATCCACTTCCAACCCGGCGAGGGTTAACTTGCGAGCGACGCCTTCGACGGACAAATCGTCAAGGTCAATAAAATCTTTAAGCCATGATAAGGGTAGTTTCATAAAGTTCTCCTAGCGGTGTTTCGGCGTTACGGCGTTTCGGTGTTATGGCGCGCTGGCTCACTGGAACGCTCTAAAACTGCTCCAAAAATCGCGCGTCGTTAGCCCAGAAGTAGCGAATATCGTGAATCTTATTTCGCAACATGAACTGACGTTCGGGCCCCATGCCGAAAGCGAAACCGGTGTAACGCTTGGGGTCGTAGCCGCCGTTTTGCAGCACAACGGGATGCACCATGCCGCAGCCAAGAATTTCCAGCCAGCCCGAATTTTTACACACGCCGCAGCCCTTCCCGCCGCAGACGAAACACTCCACGTCCATTTCGGCGGAAGGCTCGGTGAAAGGGAAGTAAGAAGCGCGGAAGCGCGCGCGCGCCTCCTGCCCGAACATACGGCGGGCGAAGTCGGTCAGCGCGCCCTTCAAATCCGCAAAGGTGATTCCCTCCCCAATGGCGAGCCCCTCCACCTGATTAAATTGAATCTCCGAACGCGCGGTAATCTGCTCGTATCGGAAGCACATGCCCGGCAGCGCAATGCGAATCGGCGGCGGGTTTTGCGGGTTGGTCGCGGACGCTTCGCGCATCGCGCGAATTTGACCCGGCGAAGTGTGCGTGCGCATCAGAATCGGGTTGTCGCCGCGCCTCGCGGCTTCCACGTAAAACGAATCCTGCATTTCGCGCGCGGGATGGTGCAGCGGAAAGTTCAAAAACTGGAAGTTCATCTCGTCGGTTTCGACTTCGCGCGAGACGTACACTTGAAAGCCCATCTCGGCGAGAATCGCCAGCACGCGGCGCAGCTGTTGGGTGGAAGGATGCAACCGCCCGATTTTGATTCTGCGCCCCGGCAAGGTAACGTCCAATTTCTCTTCCGTCAGCGATTTTTCCAGCGCGGCTTGTTTGAGCGCCTGCAATCTTTCCTCAAAAGCGGATTCTAACGCCGCCTTGACCTGATTCGCCGCCTGCCCAACGACGGGCCGTCGCTCCTTTTCCATCTTGCCCAACCCGGAAAAGACTCCCATCAACGGCGAGCTGCGCCCCAAATGCGCCACGCGCCAGGCTTCCAGCGCGGCGGAGTCCTGCGCGGCTTGCAAGGCGTCCAGCGCGTTCTTTTCAATTTGCTTCAACTCATCCAACATACAACCTCCGATTATTTCGTCTATGTCGTCTTAACAAAAAACCTCCCGCCCGCAATGGGACGGGAGGGAGATTCCCGCGGTACCACCCACATTCATCAAAAGACGCTCTCTGCGCCGACCAACATCGGCTTCTCCTGTAACGGGGAGAAAACGGCTTGAGCTACAAACGCGGCTTCGCGCCTTCACCCAAGCGGCTCCGGAGGGAACTTCAACCGGTTTCTTCCGAGCGCAATCACACCGCGCCTTGCGCCTCTCTGACGGCTTCCGCCGGCTTACTTTCCTCTTTCACAGCCTTTTTTTGAATTGGCTCGCCTGTTGCGCTGAATTATCCGCAAAAACGCGCGGGCGTCAAGGGGGGAGACGAGAAAATGAGAGTTATAATCGAACATACGAAATCCGCCCCCATTCCACCCCTTTTTCACCCTCGCATCCTATGAAACGTCTCTGGTCACCCTGGCGCATGAAATACATAGAAAAGCACGTCGAATCCGAAAGATGCGTCTTTTGCAGCGCGCAAGCGCAAGCGGACAGCGCGGAAAACCTCATTGCCTTTCGCGGCGAACGGGCGTACGTCATCCTCAACCGCTATCCCTACACCAGCGGGCATCTCATGGTCGTGCCTTTCGCCCACATCCCTAACCTGGAAGAGCTGGATAGCGCCACGCGCGCCGAGATGATGGAGCTCGTTTCGCAATGCACGACGGCGCTGCGAAAAATTTACAAGCCGCACGGATTCAACGTGGGCGCGAACATCGGCGAAGCGGCGGGGGCGGGCGTGGCGGGTCACGTTCACATTCACATCGTCCCGCGCTGGAAAGGCGATACGAACTTCATGTCCTCGCTGGGGGAAGTGCGCGTGCTGCCCGAAGCGTTGGAAGACACCTACAAAAGAGTGCGCGATAAGTTTCGCCGCTAGCCGCCATGCAAACGGAAGACCTGCTCGCTCAGGCGATAGCCGCCACGCGCGAAGGGCGCGAAGGACCCGCGCGAAACATGTTTTTACAAGTGGCGTCGCTCGACCCGCGCAACGAAATCGCGTGGATGTGGCTGGCGGGCTTGCTGGACAGCCTGGAAGACCGCATTTACGCTTGCGAGCAAGTTTTACAAATCAACCCGCGGAACGCCCGCGCGGCGCAATATCTGGCGCGCCTGCAAGAGGAAAAACAAAAACAAGCAGACGAAGCGCGCCGCGCCTTTGAAGAGCGGCTGAACGCCGCCCGCGCCGCGCTGCAAGCCGGGCAAAACGAATTCGCGCTGGCGGAACTGCGCGCGCTCGCTCAACTTCCGCAAGCCGCGCTCCCCGATTTATGGCGCGCTCTGGCGGACGCCTCGCCCGAATGGCAAGAGCGCGCGCACGCGCTGGAACGGCTGGCGGAGCTCGTCCCGCTGGACAAGCGCGCGCAGGAAGAATTGGAACGGGCGCGCTGTTACGCTCAGAGTCCCTTTCATCAGGCGGAATTATACGAAGAGCGCGGCGAACTCGATAAGGCGCTGGAACTTTACAAAATCATCGCGGCGGGAGCCGGTTACAACTCGCCAGAATGGGACCGCTCTTTTCAGAAAATTCAAGAGATAGAAGGGTTGAAGCGCGAAAAAATTGCGTTTGTTCCGCCTGCGGTGAACATTGCGCGCCTGACCCTCGGTCCCCCGGCGGCGTACTTCTTCTTCGCGCTGATTCACGTTGGAATCAATCCCTTCGACCGCCCAGACCCGCTGACGTGGAGCGGCTTGCTATGGGTCGCGCTCGGCTCGTTTCTGGTCGCAGTCTCCGAATCCCCTTCTCATAACCGCTTTTGGGCCGTAGCGTTCAAAGACGCGAGCGGAAAAGGCTCGCCCCTCGCCCGCCTCGCCATGAATCTCGCGGGCTGGACGTTGACGGCGCTGCCTTTCCTCCTGATGTTTGCGGCGGCTCTTTACCGCTTCTTGCTTCGCTTGCCTCCGCTCCCGTAGGAGTTCCTATGATTCCTTTAAGAGACGTCGAACAAAATCGGTATAGCGTATTCCCGCTGACGACGTTTTCGTTGATTGTTATCAACAGCGTCGTCCTGTTTTGGGAAAGTTCCCTTTCGCCCATTCAGTTTTTTTGGGTGGTGCGCGCGCTCGGTTCGACTCCCGCCCTGCTGTGGGCGCGGGAAGGCGCGGGGGTGATTTCGGTCGTGACCAGCACGTTTCTGCACGCGGGAATATACCATCTGGGAAGCAACATGCTGTTTTTGTGGGTGTTTGGGCGGCGGGTGGAAGACGCCTGCGGGTCGCTGCGTTTTCTGCTCTTTTATTTGCTCGCCGGCGCCAGCGCGGAGCTGATTACCGCCCTCGCCATGCCAGATTCGTCCATTCCCGGCATTGGCGCGAGCGGCGCAATTTTCGGCGTGCTGGGAGCGTACCTGATTCTCTACCCCACCGGGCAAATTCGCACGGCGTGGCTTTTGTATTTATTCCCCGTCTTTATCAACGTCCGCGCGTTCTGGTTTGTGTTGTATTATCTCGCGCTTCAGATTCCGCCCGCGCTGGACGTCTTGCTCAAGCAAGCGAATTACAGCGTGGGCTATTGGGCGCATTTGGGCGGTTTTTTCGCCTGCATCTTCATTCCGCTCTTTCTGCGCCCGCAAGCCTTCGCGCGTTATCTCAGCGATACGCTGGTGTAGCCGCTAGACCAGCTTCGGCTGCGGCTCCGGTTCCAGGTCGAGCGTTTCCGCGCCGACCTTCTTTAAGTCCTGCGCGGAAATGCGCGCTATCGAAGCGACTTCGTCGCCCTCGTTGGGCTTAATGAGACGGACGCCCTTCGTGGCGCGCCCCGCCTCGCGCACATCCTTCACTTTCAGACGCAGGGTCACGCCGTTGGCGGTCATAATCGTCACGTCGTCGTCGTTTTGCACGACGCGCGCGGCGACAATCTTTCCGATTTCGTCCAACGCCTTCGGGTTGATGGTGAAGTTGCCGCCGGTGGCGCGGCCCTTGGGGGCGTATTCCAACAAGGGGGTGCGCTTGCCGAAGCCCTTCGAGGTGACCACGAGCAAATCGCCGCCCGCTTCCACCACGTCCATGCTCGCCACGGCGTCGCCCGGCTTTAACCGCACGCCCTGCACGCCAGCCGCCTGCCTGCCCATCGCGCGGACTTTCGTCTCGCTAAACCGCAGCGCCTGACCGTTCTCGGTGACGATGATAATTTCATCCTTGCCGGAAGTCTGGCGCGCCCAACCGAGCGTATCGCCCTCTTCGAGATTAATCGCAATCAGCCCGGAAGGTCTCACCGCCGCGAACTCCGCCATCGAAACGCGCTTGATTTTGCCGCGCGCGGTCATCATCACGCAGTAGTGTTCGGGAGAAAATTCGCTTACCGCCATCGCCGCCGTCACCTTCTCGTTCGGGCCCAAAGCGAGGATGTTCACCAGCGGGATTCCCTTCGTGGCGCGGTCAAGGTCGGGAATCTGGTAAACCCTTTCTGAATATACTTTGCCTTTATCGGAAAAGAATAATACTGCGTTCAAACTGCGCGCGGGAATCAGCGCCATCACCTCGTCTTCGTCCTTCGTGGTGTGACCAATGACTCCGCGCCCGCCGCGGCTTTGCGAACGGAACGCCGCCGCCGCCATGCGCTTGACGTATCCGCGCTCGGTGATGCTGATGAGCGCCGCTTCGTCCTGCACCAGGTCTTCGTCGTGAATATCTTCTTTCGCTTCGGCGGAAATTTGCGTGCGGCGCTCGTCGCCGTATTTTTCCGCTATTTCGTTCATGTCGTCCTTAATCAGCGCCAGAATCTTCTTGGGGTGAGCGAGCAAGTCTTCCAAATAGGCGATGTTCTGCGTCACCTGTTTATGCTCTTCTTCAATCTTCCAGCGTTCCAGCGCGGCAAGGCGGCGCAGCTGCATATCCAAAATCGCTTGCGCTTGCAATTCGCTTAAACGGAAGCGCTTTATCAGGTTGGCTTTGGCGACGTCGGCGTCTTGCGCCTCGCGGATGGTTTGAATGACCGCGTCTATGTTGTTCAGGGCAATCAGCAGCCCGTCGAGGATGTGCTGCCGCGCGCGGGCTTTTTCGAGCTCGAACCGGGAACGGCGGGCGATGACCGTTTGCCGATGTTCGATGAAAATCTGTAACATGCGCTTGAGCGTTAGCGTGCGCGGCTCGCTACGCCCGTTTTCGTCGGCGACGAGCGCCAGCATTTGCACGCCGAAGGTGGATTGCAGCGCGGTGTATTTATATAACTGATTGACCACTTTCTTGGGCTGCGCGCCGCGCTTCAACTCAATAACGATGCTCATGCCGCGCTTGTCCGATTCGTCGCGCAGGTCGGAAATCTGGTCAATTTTGTCTTCGCGCACGAGTTCGGCAATGCGCTCGATAAGCGCGGATTTATTCACCTGATAGGGAATCTCGGTGATGTTGAGCTGATAGCGCCCGCCTTTGGTTTCCTCAATGTGAACGACTCCGCGAATGACGATACGCCCGCGCCCCGCGCCGTAGGCGGCGTGAATCCCCTCCGCGCCGACGATGATTCCGCCCGTCGGGAAGTCCGGTCCCTTGACGAACTTCATCAGGTCGGCGACTTCGATTTCATCCATCGCGTCGTAGTTATCAATCAAGTAATTCACCGCCGCGGCAATCTCGCGCAGGTTGTGGGGCGGAATGTTCGTCGCCATGCCGACGGCGATGCCGGACGAGCCGTTCAACAAAAGGTTGGGCAGCCGGGCGGGCAGGACGAGCGGCTCTTGCAGCGAATCGTCAAAGTTTGGGCCAAAGTCCACCGTGTCTTTGTCCAAATCCGCGAGCATTTCCTCCGCCATTTTTTGCAGGCGGGCTTCGGTGTAACGCATCGCGGCGGGCGAGTCGCCGTCCACCGAGCCGAAGTTGCCCTGACCGTCCACCAGCAGATAACGCATGGAAAAATCCTGCGCCATGCGCGCCATCGCCTCATAGACGGCTGAATCGCCGTGCGGGTGATATTTGCCTAGCACTTCGCCGACGATGCGCGCCGATTTTTTGTAAGGGGAGTTGGAGCGCAACCCCAGCTCGTGCATGGCGTAGAGAATGCGGCGGTGAACGGGCTTCAAGCCGTCGCGGGCGTCGGGCAGGGCGCGCGCCACAATCACGCTCATGGCGTAATCAAGATAGGCGGAGCGCATCTGCTCGTCTATATCAACCGTTTGAATATTGCCCGAAACGGGCGTTTGTTCTGCTTCGGTCATAAAAAATCCCTTGTTTGCGGAATTTGCATAAAAAAGACACGAAGACGGGGGAAAACTTCGTGTCCCATTAAATGAAAGAAACCGCTTTGAATAGGGGAATTATACCACTTTCCTTAACAAAAAAAACCCCAAAGAGCAAGGCTTTGGGGCTGGCGTGTGCCGAAGGAGGGACTTGAACCCTCATGAGGGAACCCTCACTACGCCCTGAACGTAGCGCGTCTGCCAATTCCGCCACTTCGGCATTCGTCTGGCGGGCTGTATTTTATCCTAAACCGCGTTTTTGTCAAATGAAATTGGGAACTTTTTTTTCGCCGCGAGCGTTTAAAAGCGAAATATCAGTACCGTTAGGGGAGTAACTTTTTCGGCGCGGAGTCGTTATATTAAATGTGTGAAGAAAGGAGCGCAACATGTTCATCCTCGCAGCGGCCGCTCTTCTGGCGCTGCTCATCCTGGCGGGCGCGGATTTGTTCGTCGCCCAATACAGCCCGGACGAACTCAGCAACATGGGAGTTCAAGAGCAATGACGGAAGAAAGCCCAACCCCATAGCCCGACGGCTTCGCAGGCGCGTCGGGCTTTTTGTTTTAACGCAGGGGAAGCGAGGATAGCGTCGTTTGCGCTCGCTGGAAATTTCGCTTACAGCCCGGCGTCTTCGCGGTTTTTGAAATTCAACAGTTGGCGGTAAACGCCTGCGAGGGTTTGTCCTTCGCTCATCAAGCCGACCATGCCGATTACGCCGCTGTTGAGGTAGTTGTAAAAGCGCATGGTGAGCGCGGCCGCCAGCGCGGTGGATTCGTCGGGGGTGAAGCGCGTGAGGGCGAAGACCACCGCCCCTTCAAAAGTTCCCACCGCGCCGGGCGCGGAAGGAATCGCCCCGCCGAAAGCCGCCATGCCCAGTCCGAAGATTCCCCATATCAGGCGCGCCTGCGGAAAGTAGGCGAGAGTCATCAGGTAATAAGCCAGCAGGGCAATCGTCCAGTTTAGCAGCATCCAAAATAAGAAGCGCAAAAAGAGCCAGCCGTCGGTGAGGACGCTTAAGCCTTGAAAGAAAGATTCAAGGAATTTCCCGCCGAATTTTTGCAGGGAAGGGTAGCGCGCGCTGAGTTGATGGAACCAGCCCAGCGTCGGCTGGGAATTGCGCGCAAGGAGGTAGAGCGCCAGCAGCCCAAAGAGCATCGCGCCGGCGATGACGTATCCCAGCGCGGGAGAAGTTTGCGCCCCCCCGCCCGCGCCGACGGCGTAAGGCAGCGAGAAGAGGAAAATCACGGCGGAGAGGATTAAATCCACCACGCGCTCAATCACGATGGCGGAAAGCGCTTCGCTGAATTGCACGCCGCCCGATTTGCGGCTGATGAGGAAGGCGCGTCCCAGCTCGCCCAGCCGAAAGGGCAGAAAGTTATTGAGCAAATATCCTTCGCCGGTGGTGAAAAGCACGTCTTTGTAGGTCGGCTTGTCGCGCAGCAGGGTCTTCCACACCTTCGCGCGAACGAACATCCAGACGAAAGCCAGCAAGACCGCGACGGCAATCAAGCCGTAATTGGCGTTTCGCAGCGCGGCGAGCATTTCGCTTAAATCCACAAAGTAGAGCAAGACGGCAATCAGCGCGAGGCTGACGAGAACGCCGGGGAGCCATTTTTTAATATCGTTCATTTTGGTTGGAGATTAGAGATTGGAGATTGGAGGTCAGGCGCGCGAAGGTCATCCGCGGCGGGGACGCTTTACTCGTCGTCCAGTTTGAGCGCCGCCATGAACGCCTCTTGCGGAATTTCAACGCTGCCGACCATCTTCAAGCGTTTCTTGCCGCGCTTTTGTTTTTCGAGCAGTTTTTTCTTGCGGGTAATATCGCCGCCGTAACACTTGGCGAGGACGTCCTTGCGCAGGGCTTTGACATTGGCGCGGGAGATGACGCGCCCGCCGGCGGCGGCTTGCACCGCCACGTCGTAAAGCTGGCGCGGAATTAAATCCTTAAGTTTGGTGATGAGCCGCTGCCCTTTGTGATAAGCGTCCTTCTCGTGGACAATCGCCGCGAGGGCGTCCACCGGTTCGCCGTTGACGAGCACTTCCAATTTTTGCAATTTATCCGCGCGATATTCAAGAAACTGATAATCGAGCGAGGCGTAGCCTTTGGTGCGCGATTTCAGGTTATCGAAGAAATCCACGATGATTTCGGAAAGCGGAATTTCAAAATTGAGCTGCACGCGGCGAGGGGCGGGATATTCCTGCCCCTTGAAGATTCCGCGCCGTTTGGTGACTAAATCCATGATGGGGCCGTAATACTCGGTGGGCGTGATGATTTCAATGTTCATCCACGGCTCGCGCACTTCGGCAATTTTGCTGGGGTCGGGCAGCTCGGCGGGCGAATCCACCTTGACCGTTTCGCCCGTGACCGTCAGGACTTCGTATTCCACCGAGGGCGCGGTGAACAGCACGTCGAGCAAATATTCGCGCTCGATGCGTTCCTGAATAATCTCCATGTGAAACAAGCCGAGAAAACCGGCGCGAAACCCAAAGCCGAGCGCTTGCGAAGTTTCGGGCTGGAAAGTGAGCGAAGCGTCGTTGAGCTGCAATTTTTCCAAGGCTTCGCGCAGGTCGCTATAATCGTCGGCTTCGACGGGATAAATGCCGGCGAAGACCATCGGCTTGGGCATGCGGTAGCCGGGCAGCGGTTCGGAAGCGGGCGCGGCGGCGTTGGTCACGGTGTCGCCCACGCGGCATTCATGCACGGTCTTGAAGCCGGTGGCAATGTAACCGACTTCGCCGGAGCCGAGCCGCTCGACGGGTTTCATGCCCGGCGCGAAGATACCAATTTCCACCGGGCGCAGGTCGGTTTGCGTGGCGAACATCCGCAGCGTGTCGCCCGGTTTGATTGCGCCTTCAAACACGCGGATATAAGCCACCACGCCCTTGTAAGAATCGTAATGCGCGTCGAACACCAGCGCGCGCAGCGGCGCGTCATCCGCGTCTTTGGGCGGAGGGACGCGCTGCACAATCGCCTCCAAAACGGCTTCGACGTTCAGCCCTTCCTTCGCGGAAACGCGCAGCACGGAGGCGGGGGGTACGCTTAGCAGCAAGCCGACGTCTTCCGCCGCCTCGTCCGGACGCGCGGAAGGCAAGTCAATTTTATTGACGACCGGCACGATGGTCAGGTCGGCTTCCAGCGCCTGATACAAATTGGCGAGCGTTTGCGCTTCGACGCCCTGCGTCGCGTCCACGACCAGAATCGCGCCCTCGCAGGCTTTGAGCGCGCGGCTGACTTCGTAACCGAAGTCCACATGTCCGGGCGTGTCAATCAGGTTGAGCTCGTATTGCCGGCCGTCTTTCGCGGCGTAGTACATGCGCACGGCGGAAGCTTTAATAGTGACGCCTTTTTCGCGTTCCAGTTCCATCGAATCGAGCGCTTGCTCGGTCATTTCGCGTTCCGAGATGGCGCCGGTGAGCTGCAAGAGTCGGTCCGCCAGCGTGGATTTGCCATGATCCACGTGAGCGATGATACAAAAATTACGGATATGGTCGGTCATAACTTTGCGAAGTATACCCGATGATGAGGCGCGGCGCGGAAGGAAGAAAAAATCCGCATAGAGCGCTACAATCGCCCTTGTGAAAACAAAATCCATCCCGCTTCTTTTGATTTTTATCCTCTATTTCGGCGGCGTGTTATCGGGATTCGCGCTCGCCGCGCTTTCCGCCTGGGCGGATTTGGAAGCGAACTTCTACGGCTTTTCTCGTCAGGCGAAGACGCCCTTTCACGGTCTCTCCTGTCCGGCGTTGATGGGGCGCGACGAGACCCGCGAAGTCGTCGTGACGTACGTCAATCGCAGCGACCGTCCGCTCAAACCCAACGTGCGCGTGGAGCTCAGCGCGCGCGGACCCGCGCTTGCCAGCCTGAGTTTCGCGGAGCTCGCGCCCGGCGAAACCCTGCGCCTGAGTAGAAGCGTCGGACCCCAAAACATAGACCTGGAGCGCTTCATCTTCGTCAGAGCGCTCATCTATTCGGTGTACCCGCTGACGGACGAAGAAACGACCTGCGGCGTGTTCGTTTTGCCCTTCAACGGAAACGGAACGGCGATTCTGACGGCGTGGCTCGCGTTCAGTTTGATATTAAGCGGCTTAAGCGCGCGCCTGCTCGCCTGCAGCGCCTTGCCGCGCCGCAAAGCCGCGCCGTTTTTCTTCCTTGCGCTGCTGCTCATTCCGACTTTAATTTTCTCCCTGCTCGGCTGGTGGATTCAAACCATCCTCGCGCTGGCGGTTTCCTCGCTGACTCTGGTAGTTGGGCTGGGCGGGCTGGCGCACTAACGGCGAAAGAAAGGCGAACCATGAGTCACGAACTTTACGACCAAATCATCCGCGAGGCGCTGCACCACATTCAAACCGACCCGCACAAGCGCGCTTCGGGGCTTTCCGATTTCATTCTGGGCGCGCAAGACGGGCTGGTGAACGTGCTGGGCGTGGTGTTGGGAATCGCCGCCGCCACTAACGACGCACGCGTGGCGCTGGTCGCCGGGCTTGCCACCGCCTTCGCCGAATCGATCTCGATGGGCGCCGTCGCTTATACTACCACGCTGGCGGACGCGGATATGTACCAGAGCGAGCGCGAGCGCGAATACCGCCACATCAAAGAGACTCCGTTGTTGGAGACGAAAGAAATTCGCGATATTTACGCCGGCAAAGGATTCAAAGGCGATCTGCTCGACCGCATTGTCGAGATGATCACCAAAAATCAGGACGTCTGGGTGGCGGTGATGATGGCGGAAGAACATCAGCTCGCGCCGGTGGATAAGAAAAGCGCTTTTCGCGCGGCGTGGGTGGTCGGGCTTTCCGCCATCGTCGGGTCGTTGATTCCCACCGCGCCGTTTGTGTTTTTATCCGTCTCCGCCGGCATGTGGGTCTCGGCGCTGGCCACGGCGTTGGCGCTCTTTGCCATCGGCGCGTACAAAGCGCAGATCACCGTCGGCAAGCCGCTGCGTAGCGGGCTGGAGATGACGCTGATTGGCATGGTCAGCGCGTTGGCGGGCTACGCCGTCGGGGCGCTGTTGAAAGTTCCGCCCGTTCCTTAAAGCATGTATCTTTCCAATCTTCTCAAACTGGCGCGGCGCGATTTCTCCCTGAACCCGCAAGTGGCGGCGTACTACGTCACAACGCAATGCAACCTGAATTGCGCCTATTGCGAAGATTTCGGCGCGCGCCGCAACCCGCAGACGATTCCCCCTCCGCCGCTGGAAACCGCTCAAAAGATTTTGCGCGTCATTCGTTCCGGCGTCGCGCGCCTGTGGCTGACCGGCGGCGAGCCGCTGCTGCATTCCCAAATTGAAGCGCTGCTGCGGTTCGCCAAACGCGAGCTGCGATTCAAAGAAATCAGCCTCATTACCAACGGAACGCTGCTGGCAGAACATCCCGCCCTGCCGCAGTTGCTGAACCGCTTGATCATCAGCCTGGATTCAATAGACGCGCGCGCGCTCGATTCTGTCAGCCTGCCCGCCTCCCGCGCGGAAGGAGTGATCGCCGCGGCGCGCGAGCTTGCCCGGCGGCAAAAGCGGCGCGGGTTTCAATTGTGCGTCAACGCGGTGATAACGCCCGAAACGCTGCCCGGTATGGAAGCGCTGATTCAATTCTGCGAGGAGAATCGCATCTGGCTTTCGTTTTCCCCGCAGGCGGCGAACAACCTGCCGCGTTACGAGCTGGTCGTTTCAAAAGAGTATCGCGCCTTCATTGAAAAGGCGATTGAAATCAAAAAGCGCGGCGGGCGGATTTTGGGCAGCTTCGCTTACCTTAAAACCCTGCGCGACCAGACGCCCTACGAATGTTACCCGACTCTCGTCCCGCGCGTGTATCCCGATGGCTGGCTGGCGTATCCTTGCCGCCCAATGGAAAAAGCCGGCGGCGCGGACGGCTCGCAGGGCGGCAAAGCGGCGAACTTGCTCACGGCGGAAACCTGGGACGAGGCATGGCGAATTGCGCGCAAAAAATACGGAGAAGCGCCGACTGCTTGCGCTTCGTGTTTTCAACAATGCTACGCCGAGCCTTCGCTCATGCAGGCGCGCCCGCTGGACTATTTGCGCGAGCGCATCAGGGGCGTGGATTTAAGCGGATACGTGCCGGGGTAAACATGCGGGATGCGATTATCATCGGCGGCGGAATCGCGGGGTTGAGCGCAGCTTTGCATCTTGCGGAGCGCGGACTAAAACCGCTCGTCCTCGAAGCGGACGAACGCTATCTGGGCGGACGGCTGCGCGGCGGAGAAACAATTCTAGTCGGCGAACATCGCTTCCGCCTCGAACACGGCGTGCATGGAATCTGGTCGCCTTACCGCAATTTTCAAGCCATGCTGGCGCGTCACAATTTGCGCCCGGTCTTCGTCCCAGCCCGCGAAGAAACGTGGATTTACCGCGACCATACGTTCAAAGGCATGACGCCGGTCGGCTCGGCGCTGCGGCGT
Source organism: Anaerolineales bacterium (assembly GCA_034432535.1). Taxonomy (GTDB): domain Bacteria; phylum Chloroflexota; class Anaerolineae; order Anaerolineales; family Villigracilaceae; genus Villigracilis. Next base: position 162,199 of record DAOUBR010000058.1, read on the forward strand.
TCCGTCTTTCCTCCGCCTTTTCATTATCTGCAATTGTTCTTGCAGCCCCGCTTCTTGTGGATGCTCGACCTGCGCGATTGGCTCTCGCTCTTTCACATTTGGGCGGGGCTGGCGATGGCGGCAGGCGTGGACCCTTTCGCGGAAAATCAGCCGCTGCAAGGCATGACGCTCGGCGGCATGACGCGCAATTGGTCGCCCGCGCTGAAATCTTTTTTTCTCGGTCTGGCGCGCAACGGGCTTTCGGCGCATCCCGACGAAGTTCCCATTTCGGGCTTCATCGCCTTTTTGCGCTTTTACACCTTGCTGCGCCGCGACGCATGGATGTTTTCCTATTTGCCCGCCGACGGCGGAAGCGCAATTTGCGAGCCGCTTGGGGAGCGGATTGAACAACTCGGCGGGGAGATTCGGCTGGGGTGGCGAGTCGCTCAAATTTCCAGAGAAAAACGCGCGTGGCGCGTCTGGCGAGAAGCGGGGGCGGATTCGCTGCGCGCGCAGCATGTCATTCTGGCGGCAGATTCCCACAACGCGCGGAAGATTCTACGGGCGAGTCTGGGCGACAAAATCGAGGCTTTTTCTTTTCCGCGCGCCTTGTCCAACGCGGTCGTGCGTTTATGGTTCGACGCGAAGCCGAAGAATGTCTCCGAGGCGGGAATCTTCACCGGCGATTTTACGCTGCATAACTTTTTCTGGCTCGACCAGTTGTATGACGCTTATCGCGCATGGTCGCGCGAGACGGGCGGCAGCGCGCTGGAAGCGCACATTTACGGACCTGAGGAAGTTCTGGCGCAGCCCGATGCGGCATTGCTGGCGCGAGCGATTGCCGAAGTTCAGCAGACCTTTCCCGAATTGCGCGGGCGCGTCGTCCATCAACATTTGCAGCGCAACGCGCAAGTTCATACGCTGCCGCAGGCGTTTCCCAAAGAAACTCATCTGGGCGTGGAAACCCCGTGGGAAAACTTGTTTTGCGCGGGCGATTGGGTGAGAGACGAAGCGCCTTGTTTTTTTTTAGAACGCGCCTGCCTGACGGGAATCAAAGCCGCCAACGCGGTTCTGGCGCGGCGCGGCATGGAACTGTGGGCGTTGCTGGATTACCTCCCTCCAGAGCCGCTGGCGGCATGGATTGAACGCTGGATGAAAAAGGGAAGGAAAAAGCGAAAAGATATAATATCCAAAAAGGAGTTTAAAGCCTGATGACTATCATTCAATATGCGCTGGTCGGGCTGGCGGCGCTTGCCGCCGGCGCCATTAACGCCCTCGCCGGAGGCGGGACGCTCATCACCTTTCCCACGCTGACTTTTCTGGGCGTCCCCGCCGTCGCCGCCAACGTGACCAACACGGTGGCGCTTTGTCCCGGCTATTTCGGCGGCACGCTGGCGCAGAAAGACGACCTGCGCGGGCAGGGCAAACGTTTGTGGGTTCTGCTCGCCGCCGGCGCGCTGGGCGGAATCATCGGCGGGTTTTTGCTGCTGCAAACCGGCGAAAAGTTATTCAAGAATCTCGTGCCATATTTGATTTTGCTGGCTTCGGGCTTGCTCGCCGTGCAAGACCCGGTTCGCGCGTGGCTGACCAGACGCATGGCGCAGGGCAAAATGGGCGGGCTGGAATCGTGGACCTGGCTGCCCGTCGCTCTGGCTTCGATTTACGGCGGATATTTCGGCGCGGGGTTAAGCGTGATTGTGCTTTCGGCATTGGGGTTAACGCTGGAAGATACGCTGACGCGGTTGAACGCGCTGAAACAGGCGGTCGGCTTCGCGGTGAACGTGGCGGCGGCGGTCTTCTTCCTTTTTTCGGGTCAGGTCTATTGGCTGGTCGCGCTGGTGATGGCGGTCGGCGCGCTGCTGGGCGGAATGCTGGGCGGCAAGCTGGCGGGCAGGGTGAAACCTGCCGCGCTGCGTTGGACGGTGGTGAGCGTTGGCGTCGTCATTTCCATCGTTTACTTGATTCGCGGCTGAATCAAATCACAACGTCCCGCAGGTTATCTGCGGGACGTTGTATGCGAAAGAGGGTTATAGCGCGTCCAGTCCGAGTTCTTTCAATTTTTGCGGCGTGGGCATGCCGGTTTGTTGATCCCAGCCGCGGGCTTCGTAATACGCGGCGAGCATGTTCTCAAAATCGGGGACGAAGCCCGCCGAGCCGCCTTCCGCATAAGGCTGCAAGAAGGCTTTGGGCAGCGTATCGTTGGCGCGCGCAAGTCCCATGCGGGCGTTTATCAGGCGCTTTAAGTTCCAGGCGCGCTCGCCGCATTGGAGCATATCGGCAATCGTCCAATTGTAGCCGCAGGCGGCGTTGATTAAATCCGCCTGCATTTGCGGCGCGACATTGGCGAAGATGCACATCACCAGCGCGTTGAAGACCGAACGCCAGTTCTGATGTTTCGCCACGTTGGCGGCTTTTTCCGCCTGCGCGTGACGGTCGAAATATTCAATACCGAGACTTTCGTAAACGTGGCCCCAATCCACAAAGAAATAATCGGACTGATTGTGACAGGCGCCGCGCGGGCTGGTCGCGTAGCTGAGCGCCATGCCGGAAACGCCGCGCGGGTCGTGGTAGGCGGTTTCGAGTCCGTTCACCTGCGCGGCTTCTTCTTCCGCGCCGAAATGGGCGGCGAAGCGCCGCGCGCCCTGCGCCAGCAGCGCGCCGATTCCTTCGCGCCGCGCCGTTTTGCGAATTAATTCCTGCGCGGCGGAAGAATCGCCCCAGCGCAATTCCAGCCCGTCGGCTTCGGCGGGGGTGATTTTCCCCAGTTCGAAGAGATGAAACGCCAACCCAACGGTATTCGACGCGCTGATGGTATCCATGCCGTAACGGTCGCACAGCTCGCCCAGGCAGACGACTTCGGCGAGGTCGTCAATCAGCAAATTGGGACCGAAGCCGACGATAGTTTCATACTCGGGGCCCTTGCGCTTTTCGCCGTCGAGATTCACCACGCGCCCGCAGGCAATCACGCAGCCGTGACAGGCGGACTTGCCAACCAGGATGCTTTCCGCCATCTTCGAGCCTGAGGCGTTATCCACGTTGGGGAACGCGCCCTGACGGTAGTATTTGGCGGGCATGGCGCCGAGATACTCGGCGTAGTTCGCCGCGCCCGACGTGCCAAGCGCGCTTAAGATTTGCGCTTCGTTGTCTTGTTTCAGCGCGCGGTTGGCTTCGGAACGCAGCGCGGCGTAACGCTGCGGGTCGGCGACTTCCAGATTCTTCGAGCCGCGCGCTGCAATCGCTTTAAGGTTCTTCGCGCCCATGACGGCGCCCAGCCCCGTGCGTCCCGCCATGCGTCCGTGGTCGCAGCTGATGGAAGCGAACAAGACGCCGTTCTCGCCCGCCGCGCCTATGACCATGACCTTCGCGTTTTGGGTTTGAATTTGAGCGCGAACGGCTTCCTGAGTCTGATAAGTATCCAAGCCCCAAAGCGGGGCGGCGTCGCCCCATTCCAGTTTTCCTTCGTTCAGCCAAAGATAAACGGGGGTCGGCGATTTTCCGGTAATCCACAACCCGTCGTAGCCCGTCTTGCGGAGTTCGACTCCCCAAAAGCCGCCGCAGTTCGATTCCGCCCACAGCCCGGTGGCGGGGCTTTTGCCGCAGACGACGAATCGGCCGGTGGTGGGTCCGTTCGTGCCGCTGAGAGGTCCGTTCAAAAACAGCAGCGGGGCGTCCGCCGAAAGCGGGTCGAGTTCGCGCGTCAGAGAGGGATATAAAATCCGCGCCGCCAGCGCCGCCCCGCCCAGAAAGTCGCGCTCCCACTGCGGGGGGATGATAAATTCTTCGGCGGTTTGGGTCGTCAGGTTGATTTTTAATATCGGCCGCATCTTGGCGCCGCCTTTCCTTTGGGCTACAAAATGTTCTGAGTGACTTCTTGCGCGCAGCGGACGAAATCTAACACGACCGGCACGTTGCGCATCATATATCCCATGTTGCCGCTGACTTTGAGTTTCATGGTCATCATCGCCGTCATCGGGTTGAGTTTGCCGGTCAGCACGGCGGTAATGTCGTTGTATTTCGCGGTCAAGGAGAAGGCGGGGCGATACGCCGCGGGGTCGGGTTGATATTCGGCTTTGCGGCAGCTGCCGTGCCATAAATCGAGATAGAAGAAGAGCGTCTCTTGCAAAGCGCCTTCCGGCTCGATGCGAAAGAGCAAATCGCCCTCCCAGCCTTTGGCAATTTCGCGGTATTTCTCGTCCGAGTTCAGTTTTGCTTCCAATTCTTGGAGCCATTCCTTGCTTGGGAAAACAGCCGACATTGAGTCCTCCTGATAGGATGAAATGAAACAGCGAGCGCAGCGTAATTGTACCATTTTGGATTGTGTTAGAATCTTTTGAATGACTACGCTTTTGCTGGCTTCCAGCTCTCCGCGCCGCAAAGAGCTGCTGGCTTTGGGAACCCCAGCCTACGAGGCGCGCCCCGCAAACGTGGACGAAAGCCGCTTGCCGGGCGAAGCGCCGCGCGCTTACGTGCTGCGGCTGGCGGAAGAAAAAGCGCGGGCGATTCAGGCGCAGCCGGGAGAGGTCGTCATCGGCTCGGATACGGCGGTGATTGACGGGGACGAGATTCTCGGCAAGCCCGAAAACGAAGCCGACGCGACGCGGATGTTGAAACAGCTGCGCGGGCGCGCGCATCAGGTCTACACCGCCGTCGCCGTCCGCCGCGCGGGAGAAAAAACCCTGCTCGTCGAATTATGCGAGACGGACGTCCCAATGCGCGCGTATTCCAACGAGGAAATCGCCGCTTATATCGCCAGCGGCGACCCGCTGGATAAAGCCGGAGCGTATGCCATTCAACACGAAGGGTTCAATCCCGTCGCCGAAATGCGCGGCTGTTACGCCGGGGTGATGGGCTTGCCGTTGTGTCATCTGGCGCGCGCGCTGAGAAAATTGGAAGTCCCCTTCAACCCGCGCGTCGCCGAATCTTGCCAGAAGCATCTCCGTTACGATTGCCCCGTCTGGCGGACGATTTTGAACGATTGACTTCTCGTAAGGAAAAGAATGAAACTTTTACGTCGGATACCTTTGCTTCTCGTCTTCTTGCTGCTGGCTTCGTGCGGAGGTCCTTCCGCGCCCGCCGCGACCAGCGAACCGGGCGGTTCGCTGCTGGGCGGTCTGTTCGCCACGGCTACGCCTACGCGGGGGCTGCCCACGCCCACCATCCGCAAGACTCCCGCGCCGGACGTGCGCGCCGCCGTCACGGCGTATTTGCAAGCCTTTCAAGCGGATGATTACGCCGCCATGTACGACCTGCTGGCGCAAGAAAGCCGCGCCGCGCTGACGTTGGAAGAATTTACCAAGCAAAACGCCGGCGCGCTGAACACGATGAGCGCAAGCAGCTTCGACTTTATCGTCAATTCTTCGCAAGTCACGCCGTATAACGCTGAAGCGGCTTACAGCGTGACGTATCACACCGCGCTGGCGGGCGATATTCAACGCAATATCCTCATGCGCTTGAAAAACGAAAACGGCGCATGGAAGGTGATATGGGACCCCAGCCTGATTCTGCCGGAACTGGCGGGCGGCAACCAGCTGGCGATGGAATATCAGACCCCGGCGCGCGGCAACATCTACGACCGCAACGGCGCGCCGATCGTCGCTCAGGCGGACGCCTTCGCCTTTGGCGTTCAAACCGACCAGATCAATTACGATATGTATGACGCGCTAACCGGCGAGTTGGGAAAGCTGTGCGGCTACGATCCGAAATACATCAAAGACCAGATTGAAGGGCTGGGCAGCGGCTGGTATATCCCCATGTGCGAAGGCACGCGCGAGGAAGCTTTGCGTCTGCTTTCCATCAAGCCCGGCGGGCTGGTGATTTCGGACGCTTACAATTCGCGCTATTATTTCAGGACCGGGCTCGCTCCGCAGGCGGTGGGCTACACCCTCGCCATCTCGCCGGAGCAAATTAACGAGTATAAGCGCAAAGGATACAGCGGCGAAGAGCGCATCGGGCAGGCGGGCATTGAGCAATGGGCGGAGGAATATCTCGCGGGCAAACACGGCGGCGCGCTGCGCGTGATTTCCCCCACGGGGCAGATTCTCGCCACGCTGGGACAAAGCTCCCCCTCCGCGGCCGATTCGGTCTATTTGACGCTCGATAGCAATTTGCAATATCAGGCGCAAAAGGCGATTGAATTCTTCAAAGGCGCGGTAGTGGTGATGGAAGTCAAAACCGGGCGCGTGCTGGCGATGGCTTCCTCGCCCGATTTCGACCCGAACCTGTTCGAGCCGAAAAACCCGAACAACATCGGCTTAAATAATTTGCTCAATTCGCCCAGCCAGCCGCTTTTGAACCGCGCGGCGCAGGGGCAATATCCGCTCGGCTCGGTGTTTAAGGTCATCACCTTTTCCGCGGCGTTGGAAAGCGGGTTGTATCTTAAAGAAACTACTTACGATTGTCAGTACGAATTCAAGGAACTGCCCGACCGCACGTTGTACGATTGGACGTATGAGAACTGCCAGAAAGCCATCGCGCGCGGGGAAACCTGCAACGACTCTTCCGAGCTGCCTTCGGGCTTGCTCACCTTGCAGGAAGGAATTATGCGCTCGTGCAATCCTTACTTCTGGCACATCGGGCTGGATTTGTATAACTTCGACCGCAAGGACGATATCGCCAATATGGCGCGCGCCTTCGGGCTTGGCTCGCCGACGGGCATTCAGCAGATTCCCGAAGCGGCGGGACAAATCAACAACCCCGTTACGCCGGTGGACGCGGTGAATCTCGCCATTGGTCAGGGCGATATGCTCGTCACCCCGCTGCAAGTGGCGGATTTTATGGCGGCTATCGCCAACGGCGGGACGCTTTATCGCCCGCAATTAGTGGAAAAAATTCAGCCGGTGGAAGGCGCTCCCAAACTGGTCTTTCAGCCCGAAGCGCGCGGCATGCTGCCGCTGCGCAAGGAAAATCTCGAAGCGCTGCAAGAAGCGCTCTTCATGGTGACGCAATACAACAAAGGCACGGCGCGACTGGTGATTCGCGGAATGCAGCATAGCGTGGCTGGCAAAACCGGCACGGCGGAGACCAGCGCCGGGCTGCCGCCGCACGCCTGGTTCGCCGGATATACCGATAACGAGGCTGATACCGGCTTGCCGGATATCGCCGTCGCCGTCATCATCGAAAACATCGGGCAAGGCTCGGAATACGCCGCGCCCATCTTCCGCGCGATGGTGGAGACGTATTATTACGGCAGCCCGCAGCGTAAATTTTACGATTGGGGTCCCATCGGCGAGCCGCCTTACACGCCGACGCCGTGATCGTTATGCAATCTCATGGCTTGATTGTCAAAGCCCAATCCGGCTTCTTCACGGTGGAGACGGACGCCGGGCAGGTCGTTTGTCAATTGCGGGGAAAATTAAAAAAGGGCCGCGCCACAGGCGACATTGCCGCCATTGGCGACCGCGTGGAAATTACTCTGTTGCCGGACGGCTCGGGCATGATTGACGCGATTCAGCCGCGCGAAAAATCCATCGTCCGCATGGACCCGCGCCCGCAAGGAGAGTATCGCCAGATTTTGCTGGCAAACGCCGACCAGGCGGTCTTGGTCTTTGCTTGCGCCAATCCCGCTCCTCGCTTGAGAATGTTGGACCGTTTTCTGGTGGTCGCGGAAAAGCAGGAAGTTCCGCCAGTGATAGTCGCCAATAAAATTGACCTGACGGACAACCCGCGTGCCATCTTCGGCTTGTATGAGGAAATCGGCTATCGCGTGATTTACGCTTCCGCTGTGACAGGCGCGGGGCTGGACGAATTGAAGGAAACGCTGCGAAATAAAATCAGCGCGCTGGCAGGACCGAGCGGCGTGGGAAAGTCCAGCCTGTTGAATGCAATTCAACCCGGGTTGGGACTCGCCGTGAACGAAATCAGCGCGGCGCTAAACAAGGGACGTCACACTACCGTGATTCGGCAAATGTTTCGATTAGAAGAGGGCGGATATGTGGCGGATACGCCGGGCTGGAAAAGCCTCGCCTTGTGGGATACCGAACCCGAAGAGATGGACGCTTACTTTACGGAAATTCGCCCGCTGGTGAGCCGCTGCCAGTTTAGCGATTGTTCGCACATCCACGAGCCGGGCTGCGCCGTGCTTCAAGCCGTGCAGGAAGGCAAGGTCAGTCCGCTGCGCTACGATTCGTACATTCGATTGAGGATGGGGCAAGAGTAAAGGCGGCGCCGAATTTCACTCCGCCGCGGCGGCTTTATTTTTTACGCTCAAAAAACGCCTTCACCCGCCGTTTGTGTTCTTCCGTTTTTCCCGCTTTGTCTTGCAAGATACCCTCAAACTCCAGGGCTTCTTCCAAATGGGGCAGCATGGCGCGATTGAAGGCGCGCTTGCCCAGCGCAAAGGCTTCGCGCGGACCTGAAGCGAGTCGCTCCGCCGTCCGTTGAACCCGCGCCTCAAATCCCAGCCAGACGATTTGATTCGCCATGCCCCAACGATACGCCCGCCAGGCGGAGATGGGCTGATTGGAATAAAAGGATTCCTGCGCCCGCCCCACCCCGATGAAGACGGGCAGCAGCAGCGAAACGCCCGAATCGGGCGCCAGCCCAATGCCGCTAAACCCGACGACGAAATACGCGCGCGGATGAACGATTCGCAAATCGCAGGCGAGCGCCACGCCCAGCGCCGCCCCGGCGCAGGGTCCGTTCACGGCCGCAAGCAGCGGCTTGCCCATGTTGCGAATTTGCAAAATCAGCGGGTTATAGGAGCGCTGCAAATGCTCGCCGTAAGAAATTTGCCCGCCGTAGCGCTCCATCTCGGTTAAATCCTGCCCGGAGCTAAAAACGCGGTTCGCCCCCGTAAGGACGACGCACCCGACGCGCGAGTCTTTTTCCGCTTCTTCCAAAGCGAGCCGCAACCCGTCAATAGCAGCAAGGTCAAAAGCGTTCGCCCGCGCCGGGCGGTTGAGAGTCAGCGTCAATACGCCGTTGCGAAACGTGGAAAGGAGTTCGGTGGTCATGCGCTTATTTTACCCCGCGGCGAAAGAAACAAAAGGAGAAACAACCTGAATTTGGGATACCTCTTTTGACGTACCCCAAACCGACGTTAAAGAAAGACCGCCGTCCTGAAGGCGGCGGTCGGGGGGCGAGATTCGTTTTACTGGTCGGAAAAATCGTCCAGCTGGTCTTCGTCTCCTTGATCCATTTCGTATTCCACGCCGTTGTGGTCGAGATACACCCACAACATCAGGACGTGTCCTTCGGGGGTATCCACGCTGCGGGCGGCGAAGATGGGCGCGGTTTCTTCCAGACCGGTTTCGCCGCGGTAATGCAAGCGCATCACGCCGCGGCTGCGCCAGGCGTTATAGCAGCGCTGCACCAGCGCGGGTCCGTTAAAAGTTCGCAAGCGGGTAAGCGCCGGCACGAGCGCGTTCGGGCTTTCGTTCAAGCCCATCGCCCAGACTTCGTTAACATGCTCAAAGACGGGGGCAGGTCCTTCGATAATAGTGATTTTGTCGTCCATAGTCTTTACCTGCGAATATACCATAACTGAGCGGTTAAATCATTTCAGAATTGCGTTAGAAATTGGGACGGGAGAATTACAGCGCCTGCGTAATTCGCTTCACCAAGCCGGGACCGCGATAGACCAGCCCGGTGTAAATTTGAATCAGCGCCGCGCCCATATCGAGGCGTCTCTTCGCGTCTTCGGGAGTCATGATTCCGCCGCAGCTGACGACGGGCAGCGCGCCGTTCAGCCGCCTGACCGCGAAACGCAGGGCGGCTTCGCTCTTCTCCCGCAGCGGCGCGCCGCTCAGCCCGCCCGCTTCGTCCCGCAGGTTTGATTTTAGCCCGTCGCGCGCCAGCGTGGTGTTCGTCAAAATCACGCCGTTCATGCGCGTCCGCGTAATCGCTTCCAGCGCGTCATCCAACGCCGCCGCGCTCAAATCAGGCGAAAGTTTCACCAGCAGCGGCAGGCGCTTTTGATGTTGGGCTTCGCTCAGGACGCGCTGGTCGTGCAGGTAGCCTAACAGGCTTTCCAACGCGGCGCGTTCTTGCAAACGGCGCAGCCCTTCGGTGTTAGGCGAGCTGATGTTAATGGTCAGGTAATCGGCGTAGCGCGAAAACACGTCCACCAGCGAGATGTAATCCAGCGCCGCCTGCTCGTTGGGCGTATCCTTGTTCTTGCCGAGGTTGATTCCCAGCACGACGCCGGGAAATTTAGGGGCGGGCTTTTTGCGCCGCCAATCGAAGCCTAAAAACATCTCCACCCAGCTGGGGCGCAGCGCGGGATTCAATTGCAATTGCAGCGCCTCCGAGCCGAGCGAAGGAAAGCCCATGCGGTTAATGACGGCTTCGTCTTCAAGCAGGCGAAACACGCGCGGGGAAGGATTTCCCAATTGCGGGCGCGGCGTGACCGTGCCGATTTCAATGTGTCCAAAGCCGAGCGCCGCCAGTCCGCGCGCAGCGACGCCGTCCTTATCGTATCCCGCCGCCAGCCCGACGGGATTTTTGAAACGCAGCCCGAAGACGTCCGTCGGCTTGGGGCGCGAATGAAAGAGCAGGGCGAGCAGAATGCGCGCGGGGAAGAAATTTCCCGCCAGCCGCAGCGCGTCGAGCGTCAGGTCGTGCGCGCGCTCCGGGTCGAGGCGAAACAGGTAAAGGCGGACGCGCTTATACATGGCTGGACCTCAAAAAGTCGCGCGTCTCTTTAATTTTTTCAGGCGGAACAGTTCCGCTTCGTTCCCAATGGTCGAGCATTTCGGAGATGTTCAAAACGGCGCGCAGGGAAAAGCCCGCCTGCGCCAGCGCCTCCTTCGCACCCGATTGCCGATCCACCAGCACAACGACGTCGCGCGCAATCAGCCCGGCGGCGGTTAATTTTTCAATCGCTTCAAACTTGCTGCCGCCTGTGGTGGCGAGGTCGTCAATGACGACGACCGTCTCGCCGGGGCGATATTCGCCTTCGATTTCGGCTTTTGTGCCGTACGCCTTCGCCTCCTTGCGCGGATAAATCAGCGGATACTCCCCTTGCAGCGCGATGGAAGTCGCAATGGGGATGGCGGCGTAAGGCAGCCCGGCGATGCGGTCGAACTTCAATTCTTTCAACAAAGGCAAATACGCCGCGCCGACCCGCGCCAACAGTTTGGGAAAAGAGATGATGTAGCGCAGGTCAATGTAAATGGGGGATTGCAACCCCGATTTAAGCGTGAACTCTCCGAACTTGACGCAGCCGGCTTCCAGCAGCGCGTCGGCAAGGGAAAGAGGAGACATGGCGAATTCTTGTGTTTCCATAGGGGCGTCTTAAAATCCTAAATCGCGTTTGACGTTCAAAACCTCGTCGCGAAGTTGAGCGGCCGCCGCGGCGGGATCCGCCGCGCGGGAGATGGAGCGCGAAACGGGCAGCAAGATTCCCTTGCCGTCCTTTCGCAGCCCGGCGGAAAGCGCGGCGCGCAGCTCCCCGCCCTGCGCGCCGACTCCGGGAGCGAGAAACCACAAGCCCGAAGCCGCAGCGCGAATTTCCGCCATCGCCCGCGGGTGAGTCGCGCCGACGATCAATCCGATGTTTCCGTTGACGTTCCATTCTTCCGCCAATTGGGCGACGCGCAAATACACCGGCTGACCGTCTTCCAAGAGCGCGTCCTGCAAATCCGCCGAGCCTTTGTTGGAAGTTTTGCACAGGAGGAAGACCCCCTTTTCGGGATTTTGAATGAACGGTTCGACGGAATCGAAACCGAGATAGGGGCTCAAGGTGAGACAATCGGCTTTGAGATTTTCATACGCGGAAGCGGCGTACGCTTCGGCGGTGGAAGCAATATCGCCGCGCTTCGCGTCGAGAATGACGGGAATCTTCGAGCCAAGCCGCGCGGATTCTTCGCGGATGGATTCGATAACGCGGGCAAGGACTTCCCAGCCCAGCGCGCCAAAGCGCTCAAAAAACGCCGCGTTCGGCTTAAAGGCGGCGGCGTAGGGCGCGGTTTTTTGGACGAGACGAAGGCAAAAGCGCAAAGCGGAGTCGGCGTTCGGCGCTTCGAGGTCGGCGAGATGCGGGTCGAGTCCTACGCAAAGCAGGGACGAGCAATCGTCGGCGCGCTTTTCGAGAAAGGAGAAAAAAGTTTCCATAGGGTCAGTATACATGAAAAAGTCCGCCGAAAGGCTGGCGGACTTGAACGGGGTTATTCACTTGAAGATGGTCTGATATTTCAAGCGCGGGTTGGGCAGGAAGAAGACGTCCGCGTCCCAAAACGCGCGCCAGATGTTCGCGCCGTAGCCGCGGCATTCGGCGAGCAGGAAGTCGGCGGGGAGCGTATCGGGCAGGGAGCAGACCGGCGATTGGTAATCCACGTCGCCCATCGCGGGGACGATTCCCTCGCGGGAGTTGGTCAACCCCGGCGTAGGGACGCAATCCTGATACCAGGAGCCGTTCCCGTCCGGCAGGCGGCAGATGGATTGGTCTTCGACCGCCGCCAGCGCGTAAGTGAAACTATCGTATAGCTTGCCTTTGGGGTTCAGCAGCCGCACCGTATCGCCGCCGTCGCTCAGCAGGATGGAGCTCTTCAGCCCATAGACGAGGTAACGCTCGCCGGGCTTGAGGGTGACGTCGGGCAAGAAGTAGGGCGCGGAGCCTTCGCCTTCGCCGTCGTCGAGCATCCAGCCTTTGAGTTTGATGTTGGTGACGCCGATATTTTTGATTTCGATGAACTCGTCGAAGACGTCGACTCGGCCGTCTTGATTCCAATCGTAGCCGGGACGGGGCAAAAATTCGTTGATGACCGGACGGTCCTGCGGCGGCGGGGAAGTCGGCGTGGCGCGCGGTTTGGTGGGCGTGGGGACGACGCCCGTCGAGTTCTTTTTGCCCGGCGTGCCGTAGATGAGACCGTTCAGCGCGGTGTTGCCGTTGCGGGTGACGCCGGTGTTCGTCACCCAAGTCGAGTCTTTTTCAGCGGTCGCGCCGACTCGCTCCATCGAAGCGTAATTCGCGCCGCCGCCTTGGGGCCAAGGGTTGGAGGCTTTATCCGCGCCTTCAAGATTGGCGGTATCCACAATTTTGGTCGTCGAGCCGAAGTAAAGGTAAAGCGTATCTCCGGCGGTCGGAAGCGAGCCGCTAAAGACCTGCGTGCTGGCGCCGCCCACGTCGCCGCGCACGGTGTTGTCGTCGCCGCGTTCCAGCAGGAAGAATCCGCCCGCCGGGATGGTAGCGTTCAAAGTGACGTTCAAACTGCCGGATTTGGAAACCAGCTTCCAGCCGCTCACGTCAATCGGCAGGTCGGTGGGGTTATGCAGCTCTATCCACTGGTCGTCGGGCAGCCCGGAAGCGGTTCCCGCCCAGGCGACTTCGTTAATCAAGATGGGGCGATGATAGACCGTCGCGCTGGCGTAATCATCTTCCATTGAAACGCCGTTGGCAGGGAGCGAATCGGGGTCGGGCAGGTCCGACTTCCATATCTCGGCGGCGTTGACGGTCGCGCCGCTGCGCGTCAATTTTGCGGTGATGATTGCGGTTTGGGCGCCGGCCGCCCCCGTCGCCAAAGCGGGGATTTTCCACACCACGCCGTTGGACGAGCTGTAAGAACAAGTCTGCCCGGCGGAGACGGAACAGCTGACGTAAGAAATGCCGGCGGGCAGCTTATCGCGCACTTCCACGTTGGTCGCACCGACGGTGCCATCGTTGGCGAGGGTGAGAACGTAGGTGAAAGGGAAGGAGGCGCTTGATTCGCTCAATCCGGGATACGGGTCGCTGACGGACATGGAAAGACGCAAGTCGGCGGAAGGCGCGCTGGCGTCGTCGTCAGTGGAGCGAGAGTTATTGCCGGGGATGGAATCAATATCCACCTGGTCGGAAGTCCACACTTCCGCCCAATTGACCGTCGCGGGGGTCGTCGTCAAAGTCGCCGTGACGTTGAGAGTCGCGCTCGCGCCGTTGGTAAGGCTGCCCACGTTCCAAATTCCGGCGTAAGGGTTGTAGGCGCCGCCGGCGTTATCCGAAACATAGGCGTAATTGGAGGGCAGCAAATCTTTGACCGTTACGCCCGTCGCCGCGTCGGGTCCCGCATTGCTAACGCGGATGGTGAAGACCACGTTTTGCCCCGCCGTAGGCGAGACGTTATCCATGCTTTTGGTCAGGCTTAAATCCGCAGAGCCGACCGTCACGGCGGCGTAATCGTCTTCCGTCGCCAGCCCGTTGCCGGGGGTGGAATCGGGGTCAACCTGGTCGGCTCTCGCTATTTCCGCTACGTTCGTTCTGCCGGAAGAAGCATTCACCCGCGCGGTGATTTTGAGCGTTTTGCTCTGCCCTTCGTCCACCGCGCCGGCTTTCCAGATTCCCGTGTCTTTGTCGTAGGTCCCGCCGTCGGGGTCGGAATAGCTGACGAAGCTCAGCCCCGCGGGCAGTTCGCTCGTCACTTCGACGTTGGTGGCGTTGTAGTTGTTGGCGAGGTCGCAGTAGTAAGGTCCCGGCGTGTTCACCGTGCAATTGCTGACCTTGATAAACAAATCCACATAGCCCGCGGTAGAAGTGGATTTCACCGCCCATTGTTCGAGATGCAAATCGGCAATGCCGCCGCCGGGCGTGACGGCGACGCTGGCGGAATGGTCGGCGACGGTGGGGTCGAGTTGTTCAAGAGAGATGATTTCAGCCGTATTTGTTTTCGCGCCGACAGACGCCACCTGCGCGGTGATTTTCAGCGTCTTGCTTTGACCGGGGTCAATTTGCCCCGCCTGCCAAAATCCCGTGGCGCTGTTGTAATACGCTCCCCCGTCGCTGGAAACATAGGCTAGTTGGGACGGGTTGTTCAATAAGTCTTTTACGATAACGTTGGTGGCGCTGTCGGGACCGGCGTTGCTGACGGTAATCGAAAAGACGACGTTGTCGCCCACGTTTGGGGAAGCGTTATTGACGTTTTTTTGAATGGTTACATCCGCCGTTCCTGCCGTCGGCGGGACGACGGTCGCCGAATCGTCGTCGTCTTCCGTCGTGGAGCTGTTGCCCGGCGTGGAATCGGAGTCGAAGTCGTAGGAGTTCCACACTTCCGCCCAAATTGTTTTCGTTCCGCCCATAGAGACGGCAGCCATAATATTCAACGTCGCGGAAGAACCGGCGGCGAGCGTCCCCACGTCCCAGATTCCGGAGACGTCGGAGTAAGTTCCCAAAGAAGCGGCGGCGGATTGGAAGCTCAACCCAATCGGCAAAACATCCTTCACCTGCACATACCGCGCGTCGCCGGGCCCGCTATTATTCACCGTGATAGAGAACGTCACGTTATCGCCCACGTTGGGCGCCGCGTTGCTGACCGATTGAGTCAAACTCAAATCGGCGTTGCCGCCGCACAGACGCGCAGGAGCGGAAGAGTTCTGCGGCGAGCTGGGGCTAATTAACTGAAAGTCCGCCGAATTATCGTTGAGGTCTTCGCAGCTATCCGCCGCGCCGCCGAGTTTGCGCTCATAGCTCTGGTTTGTATTGGTCGTCAGGGGAGTCAGGAAAACACCTTCTTTATAAGCCGAGCCGGCGCTCATGCCAACCTGATCAATCACGGTCGTTTGGTCCGATAGCGTTAAAGCAATCCCGCCGTCGTTGGCGATTCCCGAAGCGTAAGTCGCGTCCGCCAGCGCAAGCAGCGCGGAGCTCGCGCCGCTATTGACCAGCAGATAATATTGTCCCGGCTGCAAAGTCACCGCGCCGAGCGTGGCGCGGGAAGAGATTGAGCCGCCGCTGCTGGAACCCATAATTTTCCAGCCGCTTATAGTCACGGGAGCGGCGGTGGGGTTATAGAGTTCGATAAATTCGTCGGAAGCGCCGGCGGGACCAACCGTGCGAAACTCGCTAATCACTATGGAAGTTGCGCTGCCGTAAAGGGGGGCGGCTTGCGCCGGCTGGGGACGCGGCAAGACAGCCCCCGCCGCCCAGGTCAGCGTCAGCAAGAGAAAGGAGCGCAGAAAATTTTTCCGCTTTTGCATGGGAAATCTCCGCGCGAAGCAGGCGCAAAAAATTAAAGCGCGCCCGTTCCGCGCGTTCATTATACCCTTGTGGGCGATGGATTTTCCACCCTACCGAAGTTTGATTGAAAAAAGCCGGGGGCGGCGCGCCTCCTTGCGCAGCCGCAGCCTATACGCGCAAAGATTCGACTTTAGTCAGCCGAATACGCTCGCCGCCCCGCCAGCTACTTGAATTAGCGCGGCTCCACCACTAACTTGATGGCGGTGCGCACTTTACCGTCAATTTCCACGTCCACAAATTCGGGGACGCAGCAAATGTTGATTCCGTCCAGTTTAAGGTATCCTGTCGCCAGCGCGAGCGCTTTTAGCGCCTGATTGACCGCGCCCGCGCCAATGGCTTGCACTTCCGCATGCTTATGTTCGCGGATGATGCCCGCGATTGCCCCGGCGACGGCGGAAGTCCGGGAGTTGGCTGAAACTTTGACCATATCCATGGCAACCTCCCAAGGTTGGCTAATGAAGGGGTTCGACGATACTTGAATTGTAAAGGATTGGGGGTAGAGATTCAAGATGTTTTTATAGATTTATATGGAATCGTAATAGTATTAGGGACTGTGGAAAATGCGGATAAGCGCTGCGCGCCCCCAGATATGGCGTTAACCGCCGCGCTTCCCCCTGTACTTTCGGGTGAATTCGCCTCCTTGGCTTTTTCTGCATGTGGATATTTTCTGAATAACTTTGGCGGCTTGAAAACGGTAATTTAAGCGACTTTTCCAAATATTGGATTTGTGCTTTAAGCGCCCCCCATATATGGGGGGTATCGCTTTTTCTTGAAATCTACTAAACCGCTCTCTTTTCCACAATCGGCATGACTTTTCCACAATTTTAAGCCACTTATCCACATAAATTATCCGCTCGACGAAAAATTGTCTGGATGAGTCCCCCCATATATGGGTTGATTGCGCGTATCTTCTATGACCTTTTTCCCCCCTCGCGGTAAAATTGTCATGTCGGCGCGCCGCTTTTACCCAAAAATTGAGATATGATGATTGGCGCGAATAAATTCAACGCATTTAAAGGAAACAACGCTTATGAAGAACGAATTTGAAGTTATTCACAACCCTGTGGAAAATCGCTTCGTGGTCGCGCTGGAAGGACGCACGGCGGAGCTCGATTATCAAATGAACGGCGAGACGATTATCTTCACGCACACCGGGGTCCCCGCCGAGCTGGAGGGCCGCGGCATTGGCAGCGCGTTGGCGAAGGCTGGTCTCGCTTATGCGCGCGCGAAGGGCTTCAAGGTAGTTGCGCTTTGCTCCTTTGTCGCCCGCTATATGGAACGTCACCCCGAAGCATAGTTATCCCCAATTGCTTTCATTTTGTCCACAGGCAGCCCTGCTTTATGCTCCGCAGGGCTGCCCGTTATACACGTTTCTTTGAAAGAAATCCCTAACTTATCCGCAGAAGAACGCGCTTTGTCCTCAATCTTTACTTGAAAAAAGCGAAGTTATCCACAGGAATTCACAGGGTTTTCCACAAGTTATTCTTGGGGCTTGAAGACCAGGAAGACCGCGTTCATCAGCACGCCGACGATGGCGGAGAAGACAATCGCGGGGATTCCATTGGGGAAGACGACCGGAATGTTGAAGGGGAAAATCCCGTTGGGCATGGCGAGGTTGCCGCCGATTCCTAAAATCAGAATCGTCGCGCCGACGGCGAGATTCTTCGGGTCGAAGAGATTCACTTTTTCAGATTGAATCAGCGCCACGCCTTGCATTCCAATCACGCCGAACAGGTAGATGGAAAGCCCGCCGGTGACCGCCGTCGGGATGGAGTTCACCACTCCCGCCAGTTTGCCCACAAACCCCAGCAGGATGGCGATTCCGCCCGCCGCCATCAGCGCCGCCACCGAGTAGTTGCGCGTGATTGCCATCAAAGAGTTGTTCTCGCCGTAGTTTGTTCCCGGCGCGCCGCCGAGCAAGCCCGCCACAATATCGTCCGCGCCGTCGGCTACTAGATTCAAGCCGATGAGTTCCTTGATATTGAACGGCTTGCGATTCAATTCCGCCGCCAGCTCGTCAATATACAGGCTCATTTGGTACAGGTGCGCGGTGGATTCGGGAATGGTGGCGATGGCAATCAGCGCGATGCTGGTCACCATGCCCCAGGCGCGCGGGTCGCCGAAGGCGGGCAGGGTGAACGCCGGGACGCGCAGCCATTCCGCGTTGACGATGACGCTGAAATCCACCGCGCCCAGCGCCGCCGCCACGGCGTAGCCCACCGCCACCCCAAACAGGACGGGCAACATGCCCAGCAAGCCTTTGTTTCGTAAATACACCGAGAAGAGTACCGTGGCAATCAGCGTGACGAAGGCAATCAGCCAATTGCCGCTCGCCTGATTCAGCGCCACGCCCGCCAGCGCCACGCCAATCACCAGCGCCACCGAGCCGGTGACGATGGGCGGCAGGGCTTTATCCAGCGCGGCTTTGCCCGCGCGCATCACCAGCAAGCCGACGAGAATTTCCACAATCGCCGTGCCGATGATTCCCACCTGCGCCAGCCGCACGCCGTCCGCGCAGTAAAACTGATTCGGGTCGCCGAAGCATTCCGGCGCGAAGGCGTTCATCGCGCTGACGATGACCGCGATGTACGAAAACGACGAGCCGTAATACATGGGGATTTTCCGCTTTGAAACCAGCAGGGCGATAATCGTCCCCAGCCCGGAAGTGAGCAGCGTGACGCTCACGTCAAATTTGGTGAGGATGGCGACCAGCACGGTGGCGGGGAACATCGTCAACACCTGCTGGAAGCCGAGGCTGATCGTCGCCCCGATGGGCGGCGTGTCGTCCGGCAGGAAGCCGAAGACTTTCTTCGGGCTTGCCGTTTCTAAAGGCTGCGAAGCGGCGGGCGGAGTGGAACGTTCTTCCGCCGCGCGCGCCGCTTTGGAGGTCGTCGCGCGTTTCGCTTGCGGCTTGCTCTTTTGCCCGCTTTGTTTTGTTTCCGCCTTCGCAGGCGCGCCTTTCTTCTGCGCGGGTTTGCTTTTTGACGCCATCATTCTCTCTCCTTTTGAATTGGGATAAAAAAAGAGCCGCTTTTAGAAAAGCGACTCTTGTTTCACAAAAGAAAATACCGAGAGACCGAAAAAGTTTTGGGCTTTGGGTTTTTTGGGTCGGCTGAATTTAGACATATTGCGCCGTATTCTACGCGGAATCGGCGCGGCGTCAAGTAAATTTCCCGCCGCGTCCACGGCTTTCTCAAAGTCCGGTTTCAGGTTAGAAAACAAACAGGATGAACAGGATTTT
>DAOUBR010000059.1:0-18066 GCA_034432535.1 Anaerolineales bacterium
CTCGATGGCGTCCATGGCGTCGTCCACAATTTTGCCGATGCCGGGCTGCCGGGCGTTGTTCTGCAAGACCTCCCAGCGGGCTTCGGGCGGCGTCCAAAAGACGTTGTCTGCCAGATACTCGTCGCGGTCTTCGGGGTCGGCGTAGGGTTGCTGCTCCAGGCGGGCGCGGCGCTCGGCGAACACGTCCGAGATGTACTTCAGGAAAATCAAGCCCAGCGCCACGTGCTTATACTCGGCGGCGTCCATGTTGGAGCGCAGCGCGTCCGCCGCCGCCCAGAGTTGCTTCTCAAAGCCCAGCGTTCCGCTATTGGTTGTGTTGTTTGCCATGCTGCCTCCATGTTCACACGGTTTGTTGATACGCCTGCGTGATGAGCGCCGTCAGCGCGTCCAGTTCATCAGGGGATTTCAACGCCACTTCCACATCACCCGTGCCCCAGTGACCGACATTGCGCACGTCGCGCGCGCTCTGCATCGGCTCTTAGAGAGTGTTTTATAAATTGAGATTTACCGCAAATGAACGCGGATGAACGCTGATTCTGATAAAAAACACGATGAAATTACCTTTAAATTCAATTTATCTGCGTTCATCTGTGGTTATCTGTGGTTAGAACATAAATTTCAAAACACTCTCTTACAGCGCATCGCCGCGCGTGATATTGGGCGTGGTCGCCCTGCGCAAGGACGCCCCGCCGCGGCGTATATTGCCAATCGGGGCGGTGATAAACGTCAGTTCGGGATAAGCGTCCCGAAGGCTAAATTTGACCCTTGAAGTCGCTCGCACAAAGCCTTCGGGACGGTTCAAAAGGCTTATCCCGAATTCAGGTTAATAATGTTCGCGCGTTACCTGACTGCGCGTCCAACCGGCGCGGTTGAGTTGAAGGTCAATGAGTTGAGCGCGGGCATAGCCTCAATTTTATACCACTTTTCGGTCCATTGCTTTCGGGCGGCAGGTTCGCAAGCGGGCGTTTTTTGCGCGCCAAAACGCTTTATTGTAAACACCTGGCTATGTCGCTGCGAGGCGTCCAAAAAGGCCGCCGAAGCAGTCCCCCTGATGCGCGCGGAGATTGCTTCGCCACCTGCTGCGGCGCGCAATGACTTCGGAAAGCAGGTTGATCTTGATGATTGCAACAGAGCAGCGCCAAAACAAAAACACCCCATGCGATGGGGTGTTTTATCAGCGGAGAGGGCGGGATTTGAACCCGCGTTCCCTTGCGGGAAACACGCTCTCCAGGCGTGCGCGCTAAACCGGGCTACGCGACCTCTCCAAACTGCCTTCAGAGCGCGCAGATTATACCATGTGTTTTCAATTTGAGCCGTTTTTCCATGACGTTGCGCATGTTCGACTTCCTTCTACGAGCGCAACGGCGACTCTGTTTTACTTACTGATGTTACGCGGTTTTCTCGTAGCGCGACGCTTCAACATCAGATAGGGATAAACGCCCCGGAGGTCGGCTTCAACCCTGAGGTTTCTCGCCAGCGTCTTCGGGACAGTTCAAAAGAATCATCCCGAGCTCAGGTTTACTTATATCTTACACGCAAACGAAAGCGAAAAAAAGGGGGATTTTACTGAATCAAACGCGGCAGCCGCAATGCAGCCGCCGCGCCTGAAAAAACGCTTCCAATCTCCAATCCCCACTTTGCCAATCCCGCCGCAGCGCAAAAAGTTAATCCGCCGCGAATCCCGCCGCAACTTGATTTTCGCTTTCCACGTTCATAATGACGGGGATGAAGAACCCGCCGACGCCGATGAGCAGGCAAACCATGCCGGCGAACCAATACCACGCGCGAATTCCCACCGCGTCGGAAACGGGTCCGGCGACGGCAAGGCTGAGCGGCGCCATCAGCGTTGCAAGGCTGCTCACCGCGCCCATCACGCGCCCCTGCATTTCGGGTTTGACCGTCGCTTGCAGAATCGCCATCAGAGGACCGTTCGCAATGGGACTCATCAGCCCGGCGAGCGCCATGCCGCTCAACGCCAGCCAAAACCCGTTCGCGGGGGCGAGACCGACCAGCAGAACGCCCGCGCCGATTCCAGCAACCCCCGTCATCGAAGTCATAATCTTCTTGCGAAATCCGCCCCATATGCCCAGCGTCACGCCGCCGATAATCATGCCGACGGCGAAGACGGAATCTAACATGCCGAATTCCAGCGCGCCCAAGCCGAAGTGTTTGGTCACCAGCAGCGGCATGAGCGAACCCGTCGGCACGAGCAAAAAGTTCGCCAGCAGCGCCAGCGCGCAAATTGCCAGCACGCCGCGCCACGCGAAGAAGTAAACAAAGCCTTCCTTCAAATCTTGCAGCAGGTTGGTTTTGCGGCGTCCGTTTTCGTCCGTTTCGTGCGCGGGCTGCGGAATGAGATAAAAGAACAGCGGCGACATGCCAATCAACGCGGTGGCGACGTCGATAAACAACACGCCTTGCAGCGGCAGCAGCCCCAGCAGCAGCGCGCCCGTCGGCGGGGCGACGACGCCGACCGCCGCGCGCAAAGCCTGATTAAGCCCCGAAACGCGCTGCAGCTGCTCGGAAGGGACGAGCAGGGCGGTGGAGGCGTTCATTGCGGAATAATGGAAGATGCCGCTGATGGAGCGCAAAGCCAGAATGACGTAAATGTGCCAGAGTTGAATCCAGCCGAAGGCGAAGAGAATCGCCAACGCGACAGTGGCGACCGCGACGGCTGCATCCGCGGCAATCATAATCAGGCGGCGATTCCAGCGATCTACCAGCGCGCCGGCAATTGGGCTGAGAAGCGTTTCAGGCAACATGCCCGCCAACGCCGCCAACGCCAGCGCCGTGGCGGAGCCGGTCTGTTGGGTGAGGTACCAGATGAGGGCGAATTGCACCAGCCCGCTGCCAAAAATGGAAAGCGCCTGACCAGCGAAAATCGTGTAGTAACGCGTTGCCCAGTGTTTGGGAAAGTTTGTTTCAGGATTTTTCATTTTTCGCTCCAAAAAATTAAACCTAAAATCAATTTTATTTATTAATTTTACGCAAAAATTTATTTTTGTCAATATCGTTTTTGGATAAATTTTGAAATCCACCCCAAAAATTTGATTTTCTGTAAGCGCGGTGTAAAATATCTTTATGTCCGCTTTCATTCCCGAACCGAAACGCATCCCGCTGCCGCTGCGGATTGGCATTTGGATTTCCGAGCGCGTCACAGGCCGGCGCATGCTTCCGCCGCGCATTTTGAGTTGGTATCCCAAAGCCGCCTTTGGCGCCGGCGTGATGGAAACGCTGACGGCGCACGAAGACGGGCGGATGACTCCCCGCCTGCTAAAATTGATTCGCATGGCGGCTTCTTACGCCGCCGCCTGCCCGTTTTGCATTGACATGAATTCGTATGAGCATCGCAAATATGGAATCAGCGACGCGGAAGCCGAAGCGTTACGCGGCGATTGCGAGGGCGTCGCTTCTTTTTCCGAGCGCGAGCAGCTTGCCATCGCGTATGCGCGGGCGGTCTCGCGGACTCCGCTGAAGTTTCCCCCCGATTTAGTGGAACAGGCGCGGGCGATGTTTACCGAACGCGAGTTTGTCGTTCTGGTTTCCACCGCCGCGCAGGTGAATTTTTGGGCGCGGTTGATTCAAGGGCTGGGCATTCCGCCCGCCGGCTTTGGGGAATGAGCCTCAGCTCCGTTCGCGGCTGATTGCCCCCGTGCGCGCGTTCGTCAGGGCAATTAAATCGGCGGGGGCGAGCTCAATATGTAGCCCGCGCTGCCCGCCTGAAACGTAAATTCGCTCGTATTGCAGCGCGGAAGAATCCACCACGGTTTGAAAGCCTTTGTTCAGCAGCGCCAGCGGCGAGATTCCGCCTGCTTGCAAACCGGTCAGCGCTTCCGCTTCCCGTTCCGTCGGCAGGGTCATTTTCTTCTCGCCCAGCAGCGCGGCGAGGGCTTTCAAATCCACTTCGCGCGAGCCGGGAGTCGCAGCCAACACAGGCTTCTTTTTTTCCCGCGTGACCACGATGGTCTTGAAAACCTGCGCGGCGGGGACTCCTAAAATTTGCGCCGCCGCCTCCGCGCCGAGCTTTTCGGCGGGCAGTTCGTGGGCGACGTATTTCACTTTGCGCGAATCCAAAAAGCGCGTCACGTTGTTAACGATGGTCATACGAAAAATCCTTTACAATGGGAGAGACGCCGTCATTATAAACGTAAACGAAAGGAGGCTGCCATGCCCGAATCGGAAGTCGAGCGATTGAAAAAACTGCGCGAAAAGCAGCTGCAAGCCCGCGACCCGCTGCAAGGGACGCGCAAATTTCAGCGGACGATGTCCGTCAAAGAGAAACGGATGAGGAAACCCATTTCGTTGATTAAAGATTGGCGGCTGGTTCCTTACGTCGTCAAACTGCCGCTGTATATGACGCTGCTGGGAATCTTCGGCGCGATCCTCCTCGCCCGCTGGTGGGATTGGGAATACGCCTTTTGGGTCGGGCTGGGCGCGACTCTCTTCCTCGCCATTCTGGCGGGGTTGTGGGGCAACGCGCTCGACCTGCGCGAAGATATCAAAAAACACTTAAGATAAAAAAGCCGCGTAGTACAATAAGCCTATGAAATCCGCGAGAGAAACCGTTTCCATAGAGGAATTGCTCGCCAGCCTGCCGGAGAAATATTCGCAGAACGACCGCGAGCTGATTCAGCGCGCCTATCAAGCGGCGTTGGAGGCGCATCGCGGGCAGACGCGGCATTCGGGCGATCCGTATGTCACCCATTGCGTCGCCGTCGCCAAAATTCTCGCGGATTTGAAGATGTCGCCTCAGGTGGTCGCCGCCGGCTTGCTGCATGATACGGTGGAAGATACCTCGATGACGCTGGAAGACCTGAAGCGCGATTTCGGCGAAACCGTGATGGAACTGGTGGACGGCGTGACCAAGCTGACTCACCTGCCGCGCGTCTCGCGCGGCGACCAGCACGCTAACTTGAATTCCAACGGCGCGGGCGGCGAGGCGGAAGAAAGCGCCTTCGCCCCCGCGCTCGGACGCAAAAGCGACGTCGTCGCCGAGACCTTGCGCAAGACTTTTATCGCCATGGGCAAGGACGTGCGCGTCATGTTCATCAAACTCGCGGACCGGCTCCACAACATGCGCACCCTGCATTATGCCTCGCCCCAAAAACAAAAGCGCGTAGCGGAAGAGACGCTCAACATCTTCGCTCCCGTCGCCAATCGGCTGGGCATTGGGCAGCTCAAATGGGAGTTAGAAGACCTCTCTTTGATGTACTTGAATCCGGAGAAGTACAACGAGATTAAAGGAAAACTGACCGAAAAAAGAGAGGAGCGCGAGCGGCAAATCGAGGCGATTAAAAAAGAAGTCGCTCAACTGCTGGCGGAGAATCGCATTAAGGCGGAAGTCAGCGGCCGCCCGAAGCACATTTATTCGATTTACAGAAAAATGCAGAAGAAGGGGAAAACGTTTGAGGAACTTTCCGATATTCGCGCCGTGCGCGTGTTGGTCGGCAGCGAGGCGAAATGTTACGCTGCCCTGGGGGTGATTCACGCCAGGTGGCGTCCCATCCCCGGCGAGTTCGACGATTATATCGCCGTGCCGAAAAACAACATGTACCAATCGCTGCACACCACCGTCAATTACAGCGACGGCTTGCCGCTGGAAATTCAAATCCGCACCCACGAAATGCACCTCAAAGCGGAAATGGGCGTGGCGGCGCACTGGCGTTATAAGGAAAGCGACCACAAGGTGGATAAGGGCTACGAGACGTTCATCTCCGCGCTGCGCTCGATGAAAGATTTCGATATGGAAGCGCGCAACGCGGCGGAGTTCGTCGAATCGCTGCGCAGCGACGTCTTCCAAGACCGCATTTACGTCTTCACCCCGCGCGGCGACGTGATTGACCTGCCCGCCGGCTCGACCCCGATAGATTTCGCCTATCATGTGCATACCGACGTCGGGCATCGCTGCCGCGGCGCGTACGTCAACGGCAAGATGGTGCCGCTGGGCTACGAATTAAAGACCGGCGACCGCGTGCAGATTCTAACCGCCAGCCGCAACGTCGGTCCCAGCCGCGATTGGCTGAACTCCAATCTGAACATGGTGCGCACCAACCGCGCCTTGAACAAAATCCGCGAATGGTTTAAGAAACAGGGAGACTCCATCAATCTGGCGCAGGGGCGCGAAGCGCTGGAACACGAGCTGCGCCGCTTAAGCATTTTGGAAAGCGTCAATTTTGAAAAGCTGGCGCGCAGCCTCACCTTCGCCAACCCGGGCGAGCTCTTCCTCGCTATCGGTCGCGGCGACCTGACCATCAACAAAGTGGTTAGGGAAATCGTTCGGGAAGAAGAACAAACCCAGCCGACGGAGGAAGAAGAAATTCTAAAGCCCGGCTCCGCGACGGAGACTGATTCCACGCGCGCGGTGCAGGTGGTCGGGCTGAAGAACATGCTCTCGACCATCGCCAAATGCTGCCGCCCCATGCCGGGCGACCAGATTATCGGTTACGTCACGCGCGGGCGCGGCGTGAGCATTCACCGCCGCGATTGTCCCAACATCCTGCAAATTAAAGACCGCGAGCGCTTGTTGAAGGTGACCTGGGGGCGCGCGGTGAACACCTATCCTGCGGCGATTCACATTCAAGCCTACGACCGTTTCGGGCTGCTGAACGACGTCGCTTCTCTGCTTTCGGAAGAAAATATCAACATCACTGACGTGGACGTGAAGACTTCCAAGCCCAACGCCAATATTTACATGATGATTGAAGTGCGCGACATCGCGCAGCTCAGCCGCGTGCTGAATCGCATTGAGCGCGTGCCGAACGTTCGTTTCGCCCGGCGCGCCAAAGGCTGAACAGCCTTTTATTCGTATCGGCGGGTATGCAGGTGGGTGATGGCAATCGCCAGCGCGTCGGCGGCGTCGTCGGGTTTGGGGATGGAATCCAACCCCAGCAGGGCGCGCACCATTTCTTGAATCTGGCGTTTATCCGCGCCGCCGTATCCAGCCACCGCTTGTTTCACTTCGTTGGGCGTATATTCAAACGTTTCGATTTTCGCTTTTTGCAGGCAGAGCAGCGCCACGCCGCGCGCCTGTCCCACCGCGAGGGCGGTGCTGACGTTAGATTGGAAGAACAGCTTTTCCACCGCGGCGCAATCCGGCTGGCGTCTTTGCAGCAGGGCGTTCAAACCGTCGAAGAGCGTTTCCAGCCGCGCCGCGGCCGATTCCCCTTTCGGCGTCGTGATGACGCCGTATTCCACCAATTGCAGCTCGCCAGCCGCAGTCAGGCGCGCCAGTCCGTAGCCGGTCATCGCCGTGCCAGGGTCAATTCCAAGAGCCAGAGTCATAATCCAAATAAAAAATTCGGAGGTTCGCAAGACCCTCCGAATTCCAGCGTTAAGCCGCTTCCAGCGCCGCCAGCGCTTCGTCTGAAATCTTCACGTTGTGATACACGTCTTGCACGTCGTCCATTTCTTCGATGTGTTCGATCATCTTCAAAAACTTGACGGCGGCTTCGACGCTGAGCTCGATTTCCTGCTTGGGAATCATCCGCAAGCCGGATTCTTCGGGCTGCACTCCGGCGGCGCGCAGCGCCTCGGCGACGGCTTTGAAAGCTTCGACCGGCGCGTAAATTTCGATGGTTTCGCCGCTGTCCACCACGTCGTCGGCGCCCGCGTTGACGCCCAGCTCGAAGGCTTTGTCGAAATCCATCGCGCTGGCGGGAAAGGAAAAATACGCCTTGCGGTCAAACTGCCATGCGACGGCGCCCGGCTCCGCCATGTTGCCGCCCGCCTTGCTGAAGGCGTGCCGCATATCCGGCACGGTGCGGTTGCGGTTGTCGGTGACGCAAGAGACCATCAGCGCCGAGCCGCTGGGTCCGTAGCCCTCGAACATAATTTCTTCCAGCGCCGCGCTTTCTTTATCTCCGCCTGCGCCGCGTTTGATGGCGCGCTCGATGTTTTCTTTGGGCATGTTGTTGGCGCGGGCTTTATCTACCGCCAGCCGCAGGCGGAAGTTGGCTTCGGGGTCTCCGCCGCCTTCGCGGGCGGCGATGGTGATTTCGCGCGCCAAGCGCGTGAAAACCGCTCCGCGTTTCGCGTCGGCGACGCCTTTTTTTCTCTTAATTGTGGACCACTTAGAATGACCGGACATGGGGAACTCCTCGCAAAATGTCTTAAGCGGGGAAATTATACAACAAAAAAACGTCCCGAAGGATTCGCCTTCGGGACGTCCAGCCGCCTTGAATTAATATTCCACCGCGCGTTTGAGCGTTTTGGCGGCGGCAATCCAGCCTTCCACCTGCGAAAGACCGGGCATTTTGTTCACCAGATTTTTCTTCTGGTTGGCTTCGGTCATCGCCGCCAGCAGCGCTTCGGCTTTGCGGTTTTTGAGCTCCATTACGGTATCCACGCCCGCCGCTTCCAGCAAGTCGGAATATTGCGCGCCAATTCCGCTGATGCGGTAGAGGTCGGCGCGGTTCACCCATTCGAGAATCTGCTTGGGGGTGAAGCCGGTGGCTTTCGCCAGCTCTTTGCGCCCTTCGGGCGTTCCGCCTTTTTCCAATAGCGCTTCCGTCGTGCGAATTCCCGCCTCGCGCAGCTTCGCGGCGTAGGCTTCTCCAATCCCTTGAATGTCAATAATGGACGGCATGGTTTTCTCCTTTTTAAATTTGATAGATTCATCTTACAGCGCCTGCCCATCAAAAGCAAGACTTAATACGGTTTTGCAAGCAACTCTTCCAAAACTTTTTTGGAAGCTTCTTCCACGACCGCGTGTTGGCTGTCGCCGTGCGAGTCCATCGTTACCACGACGGGGAAGTCTTGGACTTCAATGACCCACATCGCTTCGGGGACTCCGAATTCCATTTTGTACACGCCACGAACCTGGACGACGGTTTGAGCGATATAAGACGCCGCGCCGCCGATGGCGTGAAGATACACGCCGGGCGTTTCCTGACAGCCTTTGAGGGTTTTGGGTCCCATGCCGCCCTTGCCGATGACTCCCTTGACGTTGAAGTGTTTCATCACGTCGGCTTGGTACGGCTCTTCGCGGATGGAGGTGGTGGGGCCGGCGGCGACGAATTTGTATTCTTTCGTATCCAGCCCGGAAACGACGGGCCCGCAATGGTAAATCACCGAGCCGTTCAGCAGCTTCTTTAAATCTTCGTAGGCTTGCAAATCGTCGCCTTGCGGCGCGCGCGTTTTCTTGATGAAGGTTTCAATCATCCATTTGTGCGCCGCGTCGCGCCCGGTGACCATCGTCCCCGAAAGCAGAACCGCGTCGCCGACTTTTAATTCGCGGATGGTTTCGTCCGAAATAGGGGTGGTGATATGTTTCATAGCGTCTCCTGACCAATCGCCGTTTTATGCGGGGGCGGTTAATCGTAAGTTACTTCTTCGCCTTTCACCGTCATCTTGCGGCGGCGGTACGCCCAGCACATATACGAAACGGAAACAAAATACGAAGCGGGCAGGCGACTCAGCCCGATAATCTTTGTATCCAGCACAGTCGTCTGACCGCCGAAGCCCATGGGGCCAATGCCCAGCTCGTTGGCTTCTTTTGTCAAGCGCTCTTCCAGTTCCGCCAGCCTGGGGTCGGAGTTGCGGGTTCCCATCTCGCTGAAGAGGACTTCCTTCGATTTGACGTAAGACGAGCCGCGGTCTCCGCCGATTGCCACTCCCAGAATGCCCGGCGCGCAGCCCTGCCCCTGCGCCTTTTGCACCGCGTCTAGCACGACCTTGCGCACGCCCGCCAGGTCGCGTCCGGCGCCGAGCGAGCTGTCGGGCAGGGAATATTGCCGCCCGACGTTTTCGCATCCGCCGCCTTTGAGCATCAACTCGATGACCAGCTCGTCGCCTTCCGTTTCCTCAAAATGGATGTAGGGGAAGTCGTCGCCTCCCAGATTGTTCCCGCTGTTTTTATCGTAAATCGCATCCACCGCGTTCGGGCGCATGTACGACTTCTTCGTCGCTTCCGCCAGCGCGCTGCGAATTTGCTCTCGCAGCTGGCGGGTGGACCAGCCTACCGGATAATGCACATAGAAAATTGGGGTGCCGGTATCCTGACAGATAGGCGTGGAACGCTCGCGCGACAGCTCGACGTTTTTGAGGATGGTTTCCAACGCGCCGCGCGCGGCGGAGCCGGGAGCTTCTTTTTCCACCGCTTCGCGCAGCCGCTTTTCCACGTCCGGCGGAAGGCTGGACGCAGCGCGGCGAATCAATTCCAGAATTTCTTTGGTTAAATCTCGCATGAACGCCTCCGTAGAATGTTTGCCTGCGATTGTACGCCTTAAAGACGGCGCGTGCCGCCCAAAGTTTTACCTGAAGGCGCGCGGCTTTACCTTCTCACCGCCGCAAACCCCACCCCGTTGGGACCTAAATGCGCGCCGATGACCGCCGTCACGTTCACGATGAAAATTTCGCGCGGCAGCGATTTGCGCGCGGCGTTCATCGCTCCTTCCAACAGTTTGCGCGCGCGGGTTTCCGCGTTGGTGTGCAGCAGAGCGAGCCGTTCCATCTCGCCGTTTTCCAACAGCCAGCCTAACATGCGCTCGTCGGCTTGTCTTGTTAAACGCGCCGCGCCAATCGGTTTCACCTCCCCGTCGTTCAACAGCTCCACCATCGGCTTGACGGCGAGCGCGCTCCCCAGCGCCGCGACCACCTTGGGAACCCGACCGCTGCGCTTCAGATATTCCATCGTGTCCAGCGCCGCTTTAATTTGCAGCCGACGGCGCGTGGAGTCCATCGCTTCCAGCGCCGCTTGCAGCCCAAGTGAAGCCTGCTCGACGGCGGCGAGGACTTGAAAGCCGATTCCCATCGTCAGCGAGCCGCTATCCACGCAGGTTACTTTGCCGGCGAAATCTTGCGCCGCCTGCCGCGCCACGTTCACAATGCTGGTCAGGCGCGCGGAAGCGTGAATGGAAATCACATGGTCGCAGCCCTGCGCGAAAAGCGCGTCGTAAGCCTGAGCGAAATCGCCGATGGAAGGCGCGGCGGTAGTCGGCGGGGTGCGCATCGTCGGCAGCCGCGTATAAAACTCCTCGCGCGTAATATCCCGCCCGTCTATATATTCTTTTCCATCTATCGCCAGCACGCTGGGAATGACGGCGACGTCGTATTGTTGAGCGAGGTCGGCGGGAAGGTCGGAAGTGGAATCGGTGACGAAGCCAAGTTTCATAAAAACATTATAGCATTTCAAAACGCGAACAACGCCGTCAGGTCGTTGACGTTGGTGCCGCTTGAACCGGGCTGAATCAAATCGTCCAGCGCTTGAAAGAAAGCGTGCGCGTTATTTTCGGAAAGGCAAGCCTGCCAGCTCTGCCCCAGCGCTTCGGCGCGGGCGAGCGTTTCCGGCGCGGCGGCGGCGCCTGCCGCCTCGGTCGGTCCGTCCTCCCCGTCGGTAGCGAGCGAGACGAAGAGGACGTCTTTCATATCGCGCAGTTCGGGCGCGGCGCCGAGCGCGGTTTCCTGATTTCTTCCGCCCTTGCCGTTTCCGCGCACTGTCACCGTCGTTTCGCCGCCCGCCAGCAAGCAAAACGGGCGCGGCAGGTCGCGCTCAGCTTCTTTTAACTTTTTCGCCAGAAGTTTCCCAACTTCGCGCGCCTCTCCTTGTATGCCGCGCGCAAGAATCTCGGCGCGGAAGCCTTCTTCTTCCGCCTGCCGTTTCGCCGCGTCCAGCGCGGCGTCGTTGTTGGCGACGACGTGATTTTGAACGTTTTGGAAGAGCGGGTCTCCGGGCTTGAGCGTTTCGCGCAGCGGATATTCCGCGCGCGAGACGCGCCGCAGCGCTTCCCGCGCTTCTTCCCGCGTCGTCGGGTCGGGCGCGGTGACGCCCGAAGCGATGGTCTCCAGCGCGTCGCCGACCACGTCCGAAAGAATCAGGCTGACGATTTTCGCGCCGTTGGCGGCTTGCGCCAGCCCGCCGCCTTTGAGCGAATCCAGATGGCGGCGGATGAGGTTGATTTGCGAAATGTCCGCCCCGTTTGCCAGCAGCGCCGAAGTCAGCCGCTGCAGCTCGTCCAGCGGAATCAACGGCGCGGACATGAGCGCCGAGCCGCCGCCAGAAATCAGGCAGACGAGCAAGTCTTCGGGCTTCAGCCGCGAGACGAATTCAAGCGCGGCGCGCCCCGCTCGCAAACTGCCCTCGCCGGGGATGGGATGATCGCCTAAAATCACGCTGGTTCGCGGCGGGACGGAACGAGGCGCGCGTTTGGTAATGACGAGCGCTTCTTCCACTGCGACGGATTCCGCAAGGGCGGCGGTCATTGTCAGGGCGGCTTTGCCCAGCCCCAAAGCGAAGATTCGCCCGGCGCGCGGCAGCGGGTTCGGCTTTAAGAAGCGCTTCACCGCTTCGCCGGCGTGAACGGCGTTGAAGGCGGCGGAGAGAATCCGCCGCGCCGCATCGCCGCGCGGGCAGGCGCGAATCGAATAACAATCAAACTGTTCAGGAGAGAACATCGCTGGACGCAGTTATAGCGCTGATTGGCGCCTTTGTCGTTTCCTGCTCGTTGTTCTCTTTTCCCGCATCCGTTTATAATATTTTCACTTTTGATAGACTTGGAGGCTGCATGACGAAACCTATTCCTTCAGGGGAAGTCCGTTTTTTTAGCGGGAACTCTAACCCGCCGTTGGCGAAGAGCATTGCGGATCTGCTGGGCGTGCCGTTGGAACACACGCATATTTCGCGTTTTAGCAACGATAATCTGTACATTCAATTGGGGGCGAGCGTGCGCTACCGTCGCGTGTATATTGTGCAGTCGCTTTCGCAGCCGGTGAACGACCACTTGATGGAACTTCTAATGATGATTGACGTCGCGCGCGGCGCCGCCGCT
Organism: Anaerolineales bacterium; assembly: GCA_034432535.1. GTDB lineage: Bacteria > Chloroflexota > Anaerolineae > Anaerolineales > Villigracilaceae > Villigracilis. The sequence goes on from DAOUBR010000059.1 coordinate 12,765, forward strand.
TCGGAGATTCACGCCATCATCCCGTATTATTCTTTCGGACGCTCCGATAAAAAAGACGCGCCCCGCATTTCTATCACCGCGCGGCTGGTAGCGGATTTGTTGAAGACTGCCGGAGCGACGCACGTGATGAGCATCATGTTCCACTCGCCGCAGGTGCATGGCTTTTTCTCCATCCCCACCGACCCAATGAGCACGCGCGGCGTGTTTAAGGAATACCTTATGAACAAGGATTTACGCGGCGCGATTATCGTCTCGCCCGATATGGGGCAGGCGAAATCGGCGGCGCGCTTCGCCCGCACGCTCGATTTGCCCGTCGCGGCGGGGAATAAAGAGCGCGTTTCGGATACCCAAGTGGTCATCAGCGGTCTGGTCGGCAGTCAGGTGCGCGGACACAAACGCGCCCTGATTTACGACGACGAAATCGCCACCGGCGGTTCCATCCGCGAGCTGAGCTCCATCCTCATTCAGGAAGGCGTGGAGGAAATCACCGTCCTTTGCACGCATGGCGTATTCACGCAGGGCGCGGTGCAAAAGCTGGCGGAGATTCCGCAAATCGTCGAAATCGTCACCACCGATACGGTGTATATCCCGCCGGAGAAAATGCACCCAAAGTTGAAGGTGCTGTCCGTCGCGCCCATCTTCGCCGACGCCATCCGCCGCAACCTCGACCGCGAATCGCTCAGCGGGCTGTTCGTCTATGGCGAATAATTTCACGAGCGAATGAGAGACGCTTAAGGCAAACGTTGTATAATGAATTTGGGCGGGGGATCCCGCTTTTGGCTGAATCTAACCACAAGGAGACGTACCGATGATAAGCAAAGCAATGCAAGACGCAATAAACGAACAAATTAACAAGGAACTGTTTTCTTCCTACCTGTATCTTTCGATGGCGGCTTATTTTGAAGACCGCAACCTGCCGGGCTTCGCCCATTGGATGCGCGTGCAGGAACAAGAAGAGCGCGAACACGCGATGAAGTTCTACGAACACATTTTCGAACGCGGGGGCAAGGTCGTCCTCAAGGCGATTGACGCGCCCAAAACCGAGTGGGCTTCGCCGCTGGAAGTCGCCGAAGAAGTCGCCGCGCACGAGGCGAAAGTCACCGCGTCCATTTACGCGCTCTACGAGCTTGCCCTGCAAGAAAAGGACTATCCTGCTCAGGTCATGCTGCAATGGTTCATTACTGAGCAGGTGGAAGAAGAAAAGAACGCGGCGGAAATCGTCGCCAATTTGAAGCTCATCGAAGAGCGCGGCACGGCGGTGTTGATGCTCGACCATCGGCTAGGCAAACGCGAATAACCTCCTTCTGCGCCGCGCGGCTTTTTCAAAGTCTTGCAGGCAACCAGCAAGCGCCGCAAGCCCTACAAAGGTTTGCGGCTTTTTTTATGGCGACGCTTTGTTGCAAACGCCTGGCTGTGTCACTGCGAGGAAGCCAAAAAGACCGCCGAAACAGCCCCCTGATGCGCGCGGAGATTGCTTCGCCGCCTGCTGCGGCTCGCAATAACGTCGGAAAGCAGGTTGATCTTGATGATTACAACAGAACAAAATGGCGAAGAAAACGCTTGAAACGAGGATAGGGTTTTATGTTATAGTTCGCCTTGCGCCCGCGCGTTTTTCGCGCCGCCTGCGCCAACCCCTTTTGACCCGAAACGACGACTAAATATATGGAAAACCTATCCAAGCCAGCCCAAGAGACCAGCGATGAAGCCCTGATTCAACGCTTCAAAAACGGGCAGATAGAAGCCTTTGACGAACTGTACCTCCGTTATCTCGCCAGCGTGTATAAACGAGTGCATTACGTCGTTCCTGAAAGCGACGTGGAGGATGTGACGCAGGAAGTCTTTATAGCGGCTTTCAAATCGCTGGGCAGTTTTCGCGGCGAAGCGAGTCTGGGCGCATGGCTTCGCACCTTAACAAATTATAAAGTAGCCGAATTTTACAGAAAGCGCAGCCGCAAGCAGGAACCCCGCCTTGCGTCGCTTTCAGAAGCTTCCACTCGGACGGAAGGGGCTAATTCAAGCGCGCTGGAAGAGCGCGTATATTTGCAAGCCGCGCTCCAGAACCTGCCTGCAAACTATCGCGAAATTATCCTTCTTCGTTTAGCGGAAGACCTGCAATTTAACGAAATTGCGGAATTGACCAACCAAAGCCTGGAGGCGACAAAATCTCTCTTTCGCAGGGCGATTGCGGCGCTTCGCAACCAACTGGATGAATAACTATGAGCCAACTTAGCGACTCCCCTCAAATGACAGAAGACGAGCGGCTGGCGGATTTCACCGACCGGGCGATGGCGGGCGAATATGTTCACGCCGACGCTGACGTTGACGCGGAAACTCGCGCGCTTGAAGAAACGGTTCTGCGTCTACGTCGAACCATTCTCCCTGCTCAATTGGAGCGCTCGGCGGCAAAACAAATGCAGGCGCGCTTCAAGGCGCGCCTCCAGCGGGAGGCGCGAAAGGAGCGACAGTCTTTTTGGAGGCGTTGGCTTGCCCCGCAGCTCCATTTACAACTTACCGTGGTCTTTGCCGCGCTGGCGCTGTTTATCGCCTTGGCGGTTTTCAACCATTCTTTTATCCCCGGTTCGTCCGCGTCAGCCACGGCGTTGCGCTTGACCAAAGGCGCGCCAGCGGCTCTTGCGCTGATCGTTATTTTATTTATTGTCTTTTGGATTTCGCGCCGTAAGTAAGCCTTTCCAAGAGATTTATCACTCTTAAGGAGGCGCATCGCAAAAAAAACTTCCCGTTCACAGAAAAAGGACCAACTTTTCAATTCATTTTACAGATTTAGCAAGGAGAGAAAATAATGAAAGCCAAATCGCAAAAACCCAATTGGGCTCGCAGGATATTTGTTTTTCTTGCCCTGATTTCCATCCTGTCTTTACTGCTCTCGGCTTGCGCTCCCGCTACTGGCACGGAAGGCGGCGCAGGCGGCGGTAAGGGCGGCAACCAGGGACAGGGCAGCGGTAATCAAGGCGGCAACGACAACAAAGGCGGCAACGACAACAAAGGCGGCAACGACGACAAAGGCGGCAACGACGACAAAGGCGGCAACGACAACAAAGGCGGCAACGACAATCAAGGCGGCAATGACAATCAGGGCGGCCAAGGCGGTCAGGGCGGCCAAGGCGGTCAGGGTAGCGATAACAATGGACCTACGGGCGACCCAAACATACAAAACCCGAAGAACGTGGACGTGCGCGGCTCTAAGCAAGACCCTTCTGACCCATGTTTAGACGCCGGCCAGCTGCCCTGCGGGCAAGGCGATCACGGCAAGGGTAACCCGGTGAACGGCAGCCTGCACGCCAATTGTCGCGCGGCGCAAGGCGAAGTGGACCCCATCTGCAAGACTCCGCCGGTCCCCACCCTTCCTCCTCCTCCTCCTCCTCCTCCCGCGTGCGACCCGGCGACCGACCCGACTTGCGCGCCTCCTCCTCCCGCGTGCGACCCGGCGACCGACCCGAAGTGCGCGCCCCCGACTCCTCCCATCAAGGAAGTGATGCCTGCGGCGAACCTTTCCTGCCCGAACTGGATTATGTTCCATACCTTCCGCTCCGGCGACCTTGAAGTCTTTCGCCTGAACGCAATTGAAGGGACGAGCGACTCCGCTCTCATCAACCTGACGAAATCCAGCGCGGCGGATTCCCGCCCCAGCCGCTCGCCCGATGGCAAGTGGGTAGTCTTCCAGTCCACCCGCAACGGCAACGTGGAACTGTATCTGACGGACAGCGAAGGAACCAGCCAGCGGCGTCTGACCAACACCTCCGCGAACAACATCAACGCGGCTTTCGGACCGGACAACAAGACGATTGTCTATCAATCGGACCGCAACGGGCGCTGGGATATTTACCTGATGAACGTCGATACCGGAAAAGAAGTGCAACTCACCTCTTCTTCCAGCGACAACATCAACCCCTTCTGGTCGCCCGACCCGAACTGGATCACCTACCAATCGAACCGCACCGGCGCGTGGAACATCTACGTCTTTGATATCTCGAAGGCGACGGAATATCAGGTGACGCGCTTCGCGCAGGACGTCTTGAACCCGACCTGGTCGCCCAACGGCAAATGGTTATCCTTCTTCGTCAACACCGAAGGCACGCTCGACCTGTACGTCACCGACCTGCAAGGCAGCTTCTACGAGCGGATTTCCTTCGGCGGCAATGCGGCGAACGCAGCCTGGTCTCCCGAAGGCGAGCGCCTCGCCTATCAGGTGACGTCGAAAGGCAACACGGACGTCTTCACTTACGACCTCGCGACCAACACCGAATACCAGCTGACCACCTTCAACGGCGCGGACTTCGCCCCCTCGTGGAACTGCTTGGGAACGGAAGTGAACTTCACCTCGGTCAGCGGCGGCAACCCCGACCTGTACTCCATCTGGTGGATGGGCAACGCTCCGACGACCCAACTCACCAACAGCCCCTCGACCGACAAGTGGTCTTCCTCTAACGCCAAAGAGACCAGCTCGCGCGGATACTAACCCTCCATTTTTTTCAAGCGCCCGCTCCGAACCTTCGGGGCGGGCGTTTTATTTTCTTGCTTTACGAATTATTCTCGCTGGTGTAAAATGCGTGCCTGTCAGCCGTCTGGCGGCAGTCGGATAAAGAGGAAAAACATGGATAAACGGATGTATCGCGCGCTCGTCGCGCTTGCTACTCTCGGTTTGGTAGTTTCAATTTACATGACCATCTATAAAGTCCTGGATGCGGACGCGATGTGTCTCGGCTCGGGCGATTGCTCCACCGTAAACGCCAGCCCCTATTCCGAGGTGTACGGCTTTCCGGTGGGCGGAATCGGCGTGATTGGTTACGCCGCCATTCTTGCGGCGCTGTATTTAGAAAACCGCGGCCCTTTCTTTAAGGAAAACGCGCCGCTGGCGCTCTTCGGCATGGCGCTGACCGGCTTTCTGTTCACCCTCTGGCTGGTGTACGTCGAGTTCGCCATCCTGCGCGCGCTTTGCCCTTTCTGTCTGACTTCGCAAATTGCCATGACTCTCATTTTCATTCTGGCGCTTGCGCGCCTTATCCGCACCCCCGAATCTTAGGAGGAAGCAAATGCCCCGCATCAAGTGTCACTATATAGACTGCGTATTTTTGGACGAAGGTTATTGTTCGGCTGCGGCGGTCGAGATTGACCCCGATATGGGCTGCGCCACGTACGCGGCGCAGGACGACAAAGCCAAAGAAGACGACGATTGGGACGAGGAAGACGAAGAATTTGAAGATTGGGAAGAAGAGGAAGAAGAAGACGACGACTGGCTGGAAGACGAAGACGAATTCTAAAGAAAATAAAAAAGACTTTCCGC
>DAOUBR010000060.1:0-2878 GCA_034432535.1 Anaerolineales bacterium
TTCCTGATTTATTCCAGCGAAGATTACGTGGAAATGGCGAAAGCCAAAGGGCTGACCGCGCGCGACGTGGAGCGCAAATACATCCTGCGCCCCACCCTGCCGACCAATATCACCTCCTTTGCCTTTTTGTTGATTGGCGTGTGGACGGGCGCGCCCATCTTTGAAGGCGTGTTCAACTGGCCCGGGTTGGGGCGCACCACGCTCATTGCCGCCGGGTTGTTTGATACGCCGGTCATCGTCGGCACCACCGTCATTTTTGCTTACCTGCTCGCCATTACGGTCTTCCTGCTCGATTTTGTGTACGCGCTGGTGGACCCCAGAGTCAAAATCGGAAGCGAGAGTTCCAACCAATGAGAAACATAAAAAATTTCTTCTCCGACCTCGCTCATTACCCCTCCGCGGTGGTGGGAATGGTCTTCATCATCGGTCTGGTGTTGTTTTCCGTTTACACGGTCGTCGCGCTGCCTTACAACGAGGCGATTTCGCTCTGGCGCGGCGACGAAAACGTCTGGTATCGCACGCCCAAAGTCGCCCAGCCTAGATGGGTAAACTGGTTTTTGAAAGACGACCTGCCCGAAACGTTCTGGCTGAACAGCGCCAAGGGCGAAGGAACGAAAACGGAGGAATTTTCCAACGGCACGAACAAAATCAACATCTCACTGCCGTTTGAATACAACTCCCGGCAGTTCCCGCAGGAAATGACCATTTATTTCACGTCCGCTTACGTTCAAAAACAGCCCTTCGTCAGCGTCAAGCTGCTCACGCCGACGGGCGAAGAAATCAACATAGGCAGTTTTTCCATCGGCAAGACTTTCACCTATCGCTTCTCGCAAGACGCGAAGTTGCAGCGCCGCTTGAAAAACAACACCCCCGAACAGGGTGTGTTTATGGACTTGAAAGCCGACCCGCTCAAAAAGGAAGCCGTACCGGGCAAATACGAGCTGCAAATTCAAGGCGTGGGCTTTGAAGAAAACACCGCCATTGACGCCGAGTTGGTCGTCTATGGGCAGGTGTACGGCTGGGCTGGCACCGACCACCGCCGCCGCGACATTTCCATCGCCCTGATGTGGGGCGCGCCCATCGCGCTGATGTTCGGCTTCCTCACCGCCATCGGCTCGACCATCACCACCATGATTATCGCCGCCTTCGGCACCTGGTATGGCGGCTGGGTGGACGAAGTGATTCAGCGCATTACCGAAATCAATCTGGTGCTGCCCTTCCTCTCCATTCTCATTATGATTGGCACGTTTTACTCTCGCAGCCTGTGGACGATGCTCGTGGCGGTCATTGCTTTGAGTATTTTCGGCGGGGCCATTAAAGGCTTCCGCGCGGTCTTTCTGCAAATCAAAGAAGCGCCTTACGTCGAAGCCGCGCGCGCTTACGGCGCGAGCAACACCCGCATCATCATGCAATATCTCGTCCCGCGCATTATTCCGCTACTCATCCCGCAACTGGTCACGCTCATTCCTGCGAACGTCTTTTTGGAAGCTTCGCTCACCCTCATCGGTTTGGGCGACCCCATCCTGCCGACCTGGGGCAAATTGATTCAGGAAGGCGTGCGCAACGGCGCGCTGGTGCAAGGACAATATTACTGGGTAATGGAGCCCTCGATGATTCTCCTGTTTACGGGGCTGGCGTTCGCGCTGGTCGGCTTCTCGCTCGACCGTATCTTCAACCCCCGCCTGCGAGGTATGTAAGACATGGCAGACAAAACTTTATTACGCATCGAAGATTTAAAACTGCACTTCAAAACGCAGCGAGGACCGGTTCAGGCGGTGGACGGAGTGCGCTTCGACCTCGGCTACAAAGAAGCCGTAGTGGTGCTGGGCGAATCGGGTTGCGGAAAAAGCTCGCTCGCCAAAGCGCTGCTGCGCCTGTTGCCGCGCAACGTGGAAAAATACGAAGGCAAGGTGTACCTCGAAGGCGATGAAATTATGAGCATGGACGAGGAGCAATACCGCCGCAACGTGCGCTGGGTGCGCATGTCCCTCGTTCCGCAAGCGGCGATGAACGCCCTCAACCCCGTGATGAAAGTCGGCGATCAGGTCGCCGAGCCGATGATTGTGCATCACAGCGTCAAAAAGCAAGAGGCGATGGCGCAAGCCGCAAAGATGTTCCAGCACGTCGGCGTGCCGGTGGACTTTTTGGAACGTTACGCCTTCGAACTCAGCGGCGGAATGCGGCAACGCGTGGCGATTGCCATGGCGCTGGTCACCGCTCCCGCGCTGGTCATCCTGGACGAACCGACCTCCGCGCTGGACGTGCTGACGCAAGCGAACATCTTCAACGTCCTCAAACGGCTGAAAAAGGAATTGGAAGTCAGTTTCATCCTCATCACGCACGACATCGCCACTTCGAGCGAGCTGGCCGACCGCGTAGCGGTGATGTACGCCGGGCAGATTATCGAAACCAGCGACGCGCGTCGCTTCTTCGCCGAGCCGTTGCACCCCTATTCCAAAATGCTGATGGCGAGCGTGCCGCGCCTGCGCGCCCGAGTCGAGCCGGATTTCATCACCGGGCAGCCGCCCAGCTTGCTGAAACCGCCCACCGGCTGCCGTTTCGCCGAACGCTGCCCAAAGCGCTTCGCCAAGTGCGCCGAAGAGCCGCCCATGTTCAACGTCTCCGGCATTGACGTGAAATGCTGGCTGTACGGATAAGGAGCGAGCCATGACCGAAAATCAAAGAGAAGTACTCCTTTCCATTCAAAACCTGCACGTCTGGTTTGAGTTGCGCCGCTTCGGTTTGGGACACGCAGGCTACGTCAAAGCCGTAGACGGGGTGAACTTTGACCTGCATTACGGCGAGACCATCGCCATCGTCGGCGAATCGGGCTGCGGAAAATCCAGCCTGATGAAGACCATTCTCGGAATCAACAAGC
>DAOUBR010000061.1:0-2234 GCA_034432535.1 Anaerolineales bacterium
AGAAGCCTATGGAAAAATCTCCGCGAACTCTGCGGCGTTTAACCCTTATTCCCATGGCTTTCTCATGATCGCTCGCGCCGCTTTGTTTAACAGGATCAACAGGACGTCTTCACCCTGTTTTCCGCGCGGCTCATCCTAAATGTCCATCCTGTTTATTTTCTAACCTGCAACCGGACTTTGAGAAAGCCATGCCCTTATTCCGCACTCGCGTTAGTTTACCATTTTTGAGATCGCTTTGCTCTGTTGCAAACACCTGACTGTGTCGCTGCGAGGCGCCCCCAAAAAGCCGCCGAAGCAGTTCCCCCAATATGCGCGGAGATTGCTTCGCCGCCTGCCGCGGCTCGCAATGACTTTGGAAAGCAGGTTGATCTTGATGATTGCAACAGAGCAAGATGACTTCTAAAAAATTTAACAACGGTCAATGAAGCGGCGGAGCGCGATATAATGCAATCTGCTATTTGCAGGATATTTTTTCGCGCCGATTTTCGCAACTCCACAGGAGCTTTTCATGCAACCTTTTCCCAATCATCCGCTTCGCATCGGTCTATTCACAGACACTTACGCCCCGCAAGTGAACGGCGTTTCCGTCTCGCTGCAAATGCTCTCGGAACATTTTCAAAAGCGCGGACATCAGGTGATAGTTTTCGCCCCGCGCGTCCCCGGGTATAAAGACGATAAGCCCAACATTCAGCGGCTGCCCTCGCTCAAATATCTTAACAACCCGCCCTTTTACGTCGCCGTGCCGGGCTCCCCGCGCACGACATGGAAGCTCACCCGCGAGCATTTCGACGTGCTGCACGCGCACAGCCCGCTGACGGTCGGCTTTCTGGCTTACGTCACGGCGTCCGCCAAAAACGTGCCGTTGATTTACACCTACCACACCTCCATCGCCGATTACACCCACTATTTGAAGGCGCTGGGCGGAACGGGAATCATCCGCCGCGCGGCGCGCTGGTTCAGCGCCGCCTCCACCAATCTGGGCGACCAGGTGGTCGTGCCTTCGCCCAAGTTTCACCGTCTGCTGCTGGAACAAAAAGTCGCCAAGCCGATTCACATCATCCCCAACGGAATCGAGCTGAACAGATTCCACGAAGCGCACAACCCCGGCGCTTTCCGTCAAAAGCTGGGCATGACCGCCGAAGCGCCCATGCTGCTCGCCGTCGGCCGGGTCGACCCGGAAAAGCGGCTGGACTTTTTGATTGAGGTCTTCGCCCGCGTCGCCGACCAATTGCCCGAAGCGCGGCTGGTCTTCGCGGGAGACGGCAGCGCGCGCGAAGGGCTGGAACGACAAGCCCGGCAAACCCGCTGCGCGGAGCGCATTCACTTTCTCGGCATGGTCGCGCGCGCCGAGCTGCCCGACCTGCTGCACGACGCGACGGTCTTCCTCTCCGCCTCGACGACGGAAGTGCATCCCATCTCCTCCATCGAAGCGATAGCCGCCGGGCTGCCCATGCTGGCGGTGGCGGACGAAGCCTTTGAAGGGATGATTGAAAACGGCGTGAACGGCTATCAGGTTGCGCTGGATTTGGAAACCTACTCCCAAACGCTGCTCGCCATGCTGCGCGACCGCGAACAGTTGAAACGTTTCGGCGAGCGCTCCAAAGCGCTGAGCGAAAAATACTCCATCGAAGGGCAAGTCGCGGCGCTGGAAAAGTTATACATGGAAGCCATTCTGCAAAACTGGCGCGGGCGCGACGGCGTCCGCCGCAGATTAAATTCGCTGGTGGAAGACGGCGAGCGGCGGCTAACGACGCTGCGCCGAAAAAGCGTCAGCCAGATTATCTCGCTGCGCAAGAAAGTCGGGTTGAAGAAAAAGAAAAAGTAGCGCCGCTTACCCCGTTTCTTCGGCAGTTTCGTTGGAAAGAAAATACGTCTGCGCGGGCAACAAAACGTGCGGACGTTTTTGATTCGGCTCGCCCGTCGTGCAGCGATAGCGCGGCAAACGCTTAATCAGCGCCGAATCGTACAGCAAGATGGAACGGTCGGTGATGTTCTCAATCACCGTCCAATGGTCGTGGTAACCTTGCAAGCCAAGAATGATGGCGCGCTTGGGTGACCTGCCTCAGAAAATATACCCAAGTAAAATGAGAGTTGAGCGCCCGAAAAAGGAGCAACTCTCTCATGAACCGACGCAAACCCGAACAAATCGTAGCATTGCTTCACCAAGTTGACGTGGCTTTAGGCCAGGGCAAAATCATCGAAGACGTTTGCCGGGAACAAGGAATTAGCCCGGC
>DAOUBR010000062.1:0-10793 GCA_034432535.1 Anaerolineales bacterium
GCTCCCGCCGCAGCCGAAACGCCCGATTGGTTGAGATCGCTCGGCGCGGAAAGTTCCGCCCCCGCCGCAGCCGAAACGCCCGATTGGTTGAGCTCGCTCGGCGCGGAGAGTTCCGCTCCCGCCGCAGCCGAAACGCCCGATTGGTTGAGCTCGCTCGGCGCGGAGAGTTCCGCTCCCGCCGCAGCCAAAACGCCCGATTGGTTGAGATCCGCGACGCCTGATTCAACGCAAGCAGACGTCCCCGACTGGCTGCAGTCCGCCGGGGCTGATACTCAACTTCCCCCCGCGCAACCCGCTCCACCGTCGGAAGTTTCCGCGCCCGCCGCCGGTCTCGGCGAATCCGATTCGCTCTTCGCCGAAATGCCCGATTGGTTATCCAACGCGGAAATCGAGCCATCCCCCATCGAAGCGGCGGAAGCGCCGGCTGAGACTCTCGAAGCCAGCCAGCTGCCCGCGTGGGTTCAGGCAATGCGCCCGGTGGAATCGGTCATCAGCGAAACAGCCGCTTACCCTTCCACAGAGACGGTAGAAACGCAAGGCGCGCTGGCGGGATTGCAAGGGGTCTTGCCCGCCGTAGATTTCAAACCGACAGGCAAACCCAAGCCGCACACGCTCAAAATGCAGGCGACGGACGAACACATGTATCAGGCGGCGCTGCTGGAACAGATTATCGCGGCGGAGACTTCGCCCGTGCCTATCGCTTCTTACGCGCCGCTGCGCCCCTCGAAGATTTTGCGCTGGCTGCTAGCGCTGCTCTTCGTTGCGGCGGTTTTCGGCTTGCTGCTGACGGGAACGACGCTGTTCTCGCTGCCGACCGGCTTACCGCCCGAAGTGGACGGGGCGCTGCAAGTTGCGGCGGGGCTACCCGCCGGGGCGCCGGTGTTGGCGGCTTTTGATTACGACCCCGCCCGCGCGGGAGAAATGGAAGCCGCCGCCGCGCCGCTCTTCGACCAGCTGGCGACAAAAGGCGCGCGCTTCGCCTTCCTTTCCACCAACGAAACAGGCGCGGCGCTCGCCGAGCGCTTCTTTCACCGCGGCGTGATGGCGGAACATCTCAACAACGGAACGCCGCTGGCGAATTTGGGCTACCTGCCCGGCGGACAAATGGGGATTCGCGCCTTTGTTCAAAGGCCGCGGCAAACTTCGCGCTTCGACGCGAATCTAAAAGACGCCTGGTCTTCGCCCGCGCTGCAAGGCGCGACGTCGTTCGCGGATTTCGGGGCGTTCATTCTCGTCACCGATAACGCCGACACGGCGCGCTCGTGGATTGAGCAACTTTCCGCCGCGCGAACGCCCGTTTCGACGGTGGTCGTTTCCAGCGGACAATCCGCGCCGATGATTTTGCCGTATTACGCTTCCGGTCAAATTCGCGGGTTGATTAACGGCTTGTACGGCGGCGCAGTATACGAACAGCTCAACGCCGGCAGACCCGGAATAGCGCGGTTGTATTGGGACGCTTACAGCGTCGGCTTGCTGCTGGCGGCGGCGCTGATTCTCTTCGGCGGCGCGTGGAATTTGATTGCCGGAAGACGAGAACGCGCGGCAAGGGAGGAAAACTGATATGGCGATTCCGGCGGATTTGATTACCGGCGCGTTGAGCTTTCTCGTCACGCTGCTGATTTTCAGTTACCTGATTGGAGACAACCCCTTGTTCCGCGTCGGCGCGTATGTGTTCGTCGGCTCGTCCGCGGGCTACATCGCCGCCGTCGCTTTTTGGCAGGCTTTGTATCCCAAGATGCTTGTTCCGCTCATGCAAGGCGACCTACTGCAAGTCGTTCCGCTGCTGATGGCGGCGCTGATTTTAATGAAGGTCTCGCCGCGCCTCGCCGGGCTGGCGAGCTTCGCCATGGCGTTCATCGTGGGAGTGGGCGCGGCCATCACCATCGTCGGCGCAGTTTCCGGGACGCTCATGCCACAGGTGGAAGGGACGCTGAGCGCGTTCTCGCTCAATTCGGCGTACCTGCTGGAAATGTTGATAAACGGCTTGACGATTCTGGCAGGCGTGGTCCTCTCGCTGGCGTACTTTCACTTTGGCGCGCGCCCCAGCAAAAAAGACGGCGAGCTGCGCCGCTTTGGGCTGATTGAGCTCATGGCGTGGGGCGGGCGCGTGTTTATCGGCAGCGCGCTCGGCGCGGTCTTCGCGGGAGTCTTCTCCGCCGCGCTGACGGCGTTTATCGAACGCGTTCACTCGCTCTTTGAGGCGGCGCAAACCTTCCTACGTTCCTTTGGGATTTTCTAGATATGGCTTCCCTTGTTGACGGCAACTCCCTTTTAGCGCTGGACGTCGGCGCGGCGAACACGCGCGCGGCGTTTTTCGACGTGGTGGAAGGTGAATATCGCTTCGTGGCGATTGGCGTCGCCCCCTCCACCGCCGAAGCGCCCTTCAAAGACGTGACCGAAGGCGCGCGCAACGCCATCCTCAATTTGCAAAACATCATCGGCAAGCCGCTGCTGGACGCCAACGGCAACCTCATCACCCCTAGCCAGCTCAACGGCGCAGGAGTCGATTCACTCGTCGTTACGCTCTCCGCCGGTCCCGCTATTCGGACGGTGATTGTCGGGCTGTTGAAAGAAGTTTCGCTGGAAAGCGCGCGGCGGCTGGCGGAATCCACCTACGCGCGGATTGTGGAAACCATCGGGCTGAACGACCCGCGCAAACCGGACGAACAAATTGACGCGATTGCGCGCAGCAAGCCCGATTTGGTGGTCATCGCCGGCGGCACGGACGGCGGCGCTTCGCGCTCGCTGCAAAAGCTTTTGGAGCCAGTCGGTCTGGCGAGCTTCCTCACGCCCGAAGAAAAGCGTCCGCTGGCGCTCTTTGCGGGCAACGAGAAGCTGCAAGAAGCGGTTAAAGCGCTATTGGAAAATCAAACCGCCGGGCTGCGCTTCAGCCCCAACGTGCGCCCCTCGCTGGAAACCGAAGACCTCGACCCGGCGGAAAGCGAGCTCGCCCAAATGTACGTTGAAATCCGCAAGCGGCAGCTGGAAGGCGTGGAAACGCTGCACGTCTGGTCGGGCGGGCATGTGCTTCCCACCGGTTACGCCACTGGGCGCATGGTGCGCTTCCTTTCCAAGCTCTACGCTTCCAGCAAAGGGATTCTCAGCGTGGACGTCGGCGCGTCGGCGACGGTACTTTCTGCCGGCTTCCACCACAAAGCCACGCTAAACATTTATCCGCAATTCGGCTTGGGCGAAGCGCTCGCCGGGCTGTTGAAATACTGCTCGCTGGAAGACATTCTGCGCTGGTGTCCGCTGGATATTTCCACCGGCGTGCTGCGCGATTATCTGCACCAAAAATCGCTGTATCCCGCCGCCATTCCGGCGACGAAGGAAGATTTGGCGATGGCGGGCGCGGCGGCTCGACAGGCGCTGCGGCTTGCCATGCAAGCCACGCAACGCGATTTCCCCGTCAATGCGACGCGCATTAAACCGGGCTTGACCCCGCTGTTCGACCCGATTCTCGCCGGCGGCGGCGCGTTGAGCTCCTCCGCCCGTCCGGGCGAGGCGCTGTTGCTGCTGCTGGACGGTTTGCAGCCCGTCGGAATCTCCACCGTCATCCTCGACCAGAACAACCTGCTTCCGCTGCTGGGCGCGGCCGCTTCGCAAAACAATATTTTGCCCGTGCAGGTTTTGGAATCGGGCGCATTTTTAAGCCTCGGCACGCTGGTCTGCCCGGTAATGGAAGCCCCTTATGGAACGCCCATCCTGCGCGCCAAGCTCTCTTACGCCAACGGCGCGGAAGCGCGGGTGGAATTAAAATCCGGCAGTCTGGAAACGCTTCCGCTGGCGAGCGGCGAATCGGGCAAATTGGAGCTGCAACCCTTACGCGGCGTGGATATTGGCTTCGGCGCGGGACGCGGCTCGAAGATAGAAGTCAGCGGCGGCGCGGCGGGAATCGTCTTCGACGGACGCGGACGCCCCTTGAACTTGCCGAGCGACCCGGTGCGGCGGCGCGAGCTCGTCAAAAAATGGCTGTGGACCCTGGGAGGCGAATAACCCATGCAAGCGCCCGTCGCTCACATCGTCGGTTTTGCGAACATCGTGCGCGAGCGTCTGCTCCCCGTGCGGGGCGATACGCTCGTCCGTTTGAATCAAAAAGTTTCTTCTTCCGATATTGTCGCGGAGGCGCATTACGCCCGCGAACACGTCCTGCTGGACGTGGCGCGCAAATTGCGCGTCTCGCCAGCCGCGGCAGATAGGCTCATCAAGTGCAAAGCGGGAGACCGCCTGAAAGCCGGCGCGGAAGTCGCCGTCGGCAAGGGGCTTTTCGGGCGCGCCGTCGTCGTGCCGCGAGACGGGCGCGTGGTCGCCGTCGGCGGCGGACAAGTTCTCATGGAAGCGGGCGAATCAAAAATCGAGCTGCGGGCGGGCTTGCCCGGCACGGTGATTCAAATCATCCCAGATCGCGGCGTGGTCATTCAAACTGTCGGCGCGCTGATTCAAGGCGCATGGGGCAACGGGCGCATTGATTCCGGATTGCTGGTCAATCTGGCGGATGCGCCCGACAGCGCGCTCACCGCTGACCGTGTGGACGTCAGCCTGCGCGGCGCGGTGATTCTCGGCGGAATCCTCAAAGACGCGGAAGCGCTCAAAGCCGCAGCGGAAGCGCCCGTGCGCGCTTTGATTGTCGCCAGCATTTACCCTTCGCTGATTCCCATGGCGCGCGAAATGCGCTTCCCCATTCTGGCGTTGGAAGGCTTCGGACCCCTGCCGATGAACCCGCTGGCGTATAAACTGCTCAGCACCAACGTCAAGCGCGAAGCGACCGTCAACGCCGAAACCTACGACCGTTACAGCGGCAAGCGCCCCGAAGTCATCATTCCGCTGCCGGCTTCTTCCGAAGCGCCGGAGCTGCAAGACAGAGCCGAGTTTGCGCCCGGCGCGCAAGTGCGGCTGCGACGCCCCCCGGCGATGGGCGCCATCGGCTCGATTATCGCCGTCAAACCCGGGCTGACCCTGCTCCCCAGCGGACTTCGCGCGCAAGCAGCCGAAATCAAATTGGAAAACGGCGAAACCGTGATTGCGCCCCTCGTTAATCTGGAAGTTGTGGGATAATAGCGCAATTAAGATACATAAATTCAGGAGAGTGTCTCATGGCTTACGATGAAAACAATTTTGAAATCGAGCCCGAAGGCGAAGAAATTCCGGAAGAAGAGGGCAATAATAAAACCTTTATGATTATGGTCGGCGTCCTGGGCGGGCTGATTTTACTTTCAGTCGCCTGCCTTGCCGGGTTCTACCTGTTTAGCAACGCCTCCAACACGCAGCAAGCCGCCGCCGCCGCGGCAAACGCCACGCAAACCGAGGTCGCCAAGCAGATAATCATCCGTCAGGCGCTGACCGCCACCGCCAACGCGGCGCAGCCAACCGCGACGCTCTCCCCCACGCCGACCAACACGCCGCTCATGGCCCCGCCCTCTCCTACCAGCACGCCCGAACCGGGGCAACCGCAGCCGGCGCTGGACACGAACGCCCTGACTCAAGCCGCCATCACCTCCACCGTCGGCGCCAGCTACGCGGCGCTGACCAAAGCGGCAATTGACGCGCTGAGCGCGACGCCCTTCCCCACGCCCACTCGTCTGGCAGGCACGGGCTTCGCCGACGAATACGGGCTTCCCGGATTGGTGGTGATGGCGCTGGCGTTTATCGTCGTCATTTTGTTCGCCCGCCGATTGCGAACCTCGCCGACGGCAAGGTAAAAGAAACAAAAAAAAAAAACGGGATGGCGCGCCGCGCCGTCTCGTTTTTTTAACCGACGTTACAGAGGAAAACATGAAACGTTCCACCTTGTTTTTCTGCGCGCTGGCTTTGATTTTGGCTTCGTGCAACCTGCCGGGCGCCGCACCCGCCCCGACCTTCACGCCGCAGCCGACTTTTACTTCCACGCCCAACCCGACGGAAACGCCCATCCCGCCGCCCACTTCCACGCCCATCCCGCCGCCCACCGCCACCGAAACGCCCGCCCCCTCGCCCACAGCAACTGAAACGCCCGTCCCTGTCGTGGAAAGCCTGGAAGCGATTGTCACGGCGGAGAAACTTTCCTGCCGCTACGGTCCCGGCGCAGAGTATTTGTATCTGGACGGGCTGCGAAAAGGCTGGAAGCTCAAGCTCATCGGGCGGACGGACGGAAACAACTGGGTGTTGGTTCAAGGCAGCAAAAACCGCTGCTGGGTGAACGCGAAGTTCCTTGAAATCAAGGGCGACCGGCTGCAACTTAAAGTCATGTACCCCGCCGAATATCGGCTGCCCGTCTCGCCGTATTATTCCGCGCCGATTGTGTTAAGCGCCGTCCGCGACGGAAACAACGTCACCGTGAAGTGGAGCGAAATCGCGCTGCGTCCCGGCGACGAAGAAGACGAGAACATGTTCGTCTACATCATTGAAGTCTGGCGCTGCGAAGGCGGGCAAATCGTCTTCGACCCGCTGGCTTCCAATTACCCCGAAGTCGCCTTTGTGGACGAGCCAGGCTGCGCCGTTCCCTCGCATGGGCGGGTGTTCTTTCAGGAAAAGCACGGCTACGCCGGTCCCGCGGAAATTCCCTGGCCGCCGCGCTAAAAACAAAAACGCCCCCGCCGGGGACGTTTTGTGAGCGCGCAGGGGCTCGAACCCTGAACCAACGGCTTAAAAGGCCGATGCTCTACCATTGAGCTACGCGCCCTTTCATAAAAGCGGGCTGTATTTTATCACGCCAACAGCGAGTCGTCAACGTAATATTTCAAACTCGCGGCGCGTCCGAAGAACGGAGGTACTCATGAGCGAAGTTAAATACGTCACCGAAGCGGATTTTCAAGAAGAAGTGCTGAACGCCGCGCAGCCCGTGTTGGTGGATTTCACCGCGACGTGGTGTCAGCCGTGCAAAATGATTGCGCCGATTGTGGAAGAACTCGCCGGCGAATGGGAAGGCAAGGTGAAGGTCGTCAAGCTGGACGCCGATCAAAACCCCAACGTGATGATGCAATACGGCGTGATGGGCATTCCAACGCTGATGCTCTTCAAGGGCGGGCAAATTAAAGAAAGGCTGGTGGGCTTTCAGCCGAAGGAAAAGCTGGCGGCGAAGGTGACGCCGCACATGTAAGCTTTTCTTAACGGTTGAGCAGCGCGTAAATTTCTTTTTTGCTCCACCCTGAAACTTGCGCCAAATCCGCGGAGATTTCCTTCGCGGATTTATTTTTTTTTAATTCGGCAGCGAGCGCGGCGCGCAGCTCCTCTTGCGACCAGCGGACGGATTCCGATTTCGATTTTCCCGCCACGACGAGGGTGAACTCGCCGCGCGGCGGATGGGCTTGAAAATGTTCCAGCGCGGCGGAAAGCTCGCCCCGCCAGAATTCTTCAAACATCTTGGTCATCTCGCGCGCGGCGCACACGGGGCGATTGCCCAAACCGGCGAGCAAATCCGCCAGCGAATCGGTCAGGCGGTGAGGCGTTTCAAGAAAAATCAGGGTGTAGGGCAAACTTTCAACCTGCGCGATAAGTTTGCGCCGCTCGCCCGCTTTGTGAGGCAGGTAGCCGAAATAGGCGAAGGAATCGGTCGGCAAGCCGGAAGCGCTCAAAGCGGAAATTAAAGCCGAGGGACCAGGAACGGGCGAGACTTCAAAGCCAGCCGCGAGGACGGCGCGCACCAGCTCGTAGCCAGGGTCGTTAATCGCGGGCGTGCCCGCGTCTGAAACCAGCGCCACGTCGCCGCGGGTTAGATGTTCCAAAATAAAATCCAGTTTTTGCAGTTTGTTATATTCGTAATAGCTGGTCAGCGGAACGCGAATGCCGAAATGGCGCAACAAAGCCCCCGTGCGGCGCGTGTCTTCCGCAGCCACCAAAAGCGCCTCGCGCAGCACGCGCAGCGCCCGCGCGGAAATATCCTCCAAATTCCCAATCGGCGTGGCGACCAGATAGAGTTTTCCCATTTACGGACAGGAGCGAATATCAACCTTAAAAATCACGCAGCTCGCGTCCGGCGAAAGGGGCGCGGCGCAGCATTGATTCGCCGCGTCGTAGCTTTTGTCCGGCGGGCATTGAGCGGAATCGGACGGGGCGAGGACGGCGGGCGGGTTGCACACCTTGAGGTTGAAAGAATAGGATGGAATCCCCAGACAGGAAAGCGTGGTCTTCCCTTTGCGGGTGATTTCGGCTTTGCAGGAAAAATCAGGGTTAAGCGATTCAAACGTCGCGCCTTCGGGGATGGAAACGGTGGTGTAGGGGACTTTCTCCACGCAGAAGCTATCGAGCCAGTTGACGACGGGCGTGGGCGGAGGGGCGGCGGCGGGGCAATCGGGCGCGAAGGGTAAAACGGCGGGCGTGAAAGTCAAAGTCGCCGTCGGCGTCGGCGAAGGAGAGGGCGTGAAGGCGAGAGTCGCCGTCGGGGCGGGAGAAGCGGAAGGGACGGGACGCGCCGGTTGTTGCAAAACGGCGGTCGCGGGGGCGGTCTGCAAAACGGCGGTCGCCGGGGCGGAAGCGAACAATTGACGTCGCAGCAAATACGCGCCAAGCGCCAGAATCAAAACCGCCAAGCCAGCCGCAGCCAGCCCGGCTTTCCACCTTCCGCCGCGCAAGGAAGAAGACGCGCCGCCGAACGCGGCGGCGTTCAGCGCTTTCGCCAATTCAAGCGGAGAGCTATACCGCTGGTTCTTTTCCTTCGCCATGGCGGTCTTGACGACGACGTCGACGTCTTCGGGCAGGTCGGGCGCGATTTTGAGAATTTCGGGGACGGGCTGCATCACATGACGGATGGCGACGCCGATGGGGTTTTCCGCCTGATAGGGCGGCTCTCCGCTCAGCGCTTCGTAAATTACCGCGCCGAGGCTGTATACGTCGCTGCGCGGGTCCATCTTTTCGCCCTGCGCCTGTTCGGGGCTCATGTAGGCGGGCGTGCCGACGTAATCTTTGCCGGTCAGGCTGCCGGTGCCGCCGCCCAGAATTTTGGCGATTCCAAAGTCGGAGATGAAAGGCTCGTTGTCGGCGTCGAAGAGGATGTTATCGGGTTTGAGGTCGCGGTGAATGACGCCTTTTTTGTGGGCGTAATCGAGCGCGGGGGCAATTCGCCCAACGACGCGGGCAACTTCGGCGAGCGGCAAGCGCCCTTTGGCGATGCGTTGGGCGAGCGAGCCGCCGGGCATATAGCGCATGACGAAGTAGGGCTGTCCGTCTTCTTCGCCGACGTCGTACACCGGCACAATAGCGGAATGCTCCAGGTTCGTCACCAATTTGATTTCGTTTTCAAAGCGCGAACGGAATTGCGGGTCGTGCATCATCTCGCGCGGCAAGACCTTGATGGCAACGTCGCGCCCGGACCTGGGGTCGAAGGCGTGATAGACGGTCCCCATGCCTCCGCGTCCCAGTTCCGCTCGAATCTGATAGCGTCCAAAGCGAGGTGCGATGTTCATATTGGCAAGTATAACCATATCAATTCGGCGGCGCAATATCGGAAAGAAAGTTCGCGGTATGGCTTGCGCCGCTTTGTGAACAGGGCAAGCGGAATGGCTGGCGATTAGCCGTCTTGAGACGGCTTCGCAAGAGGCGGGGGAAAGGCGCAAAAATAGATTTTGGATTGACTCGCAAAATCTCGCGCTACGTCTTGCGATTCAGCGGCTACTTCAATTGCGCTTTGAGTTTTTCGGCGGTCTCTTTGTAAGCGTTGAGTTTATCGCGCTCTTTTTGAACGACTTGCGGCGGCGCTTTGGCGGCGAAATCTGAAGCGAGCAGATTTTCCAGCCGCGCAATATGCGCTGCGGTTTCCTGCAACTCTTTTTCAAGACGGGCGCGCTCGTCCGCCAGTTCCACCATGCCCGCCAGCGGAAGGTAAACTTCCGTCCCGCCCGCCACCAGCGCGACGGAATCGGCCGGTTTTTCTTTCAACGTTTGGTGAAGCGCGATTTGAGTTGCGTCCAACCCCGCGAGGGCGGCGATGACGGGCAGCTGTTCCGCCAGCAGAGCGTTCTTTGCGCCGGCGGCGATTATTGCGGGAATGCGTTTGGCGGGGGCGACGCGCTTTTCCGCTCTCAGGTTGCGAATGGCGCGGATAATTTCTTGAATCGTTTCAAAGTCGGCGATTTTGCCCGCCTCCCAGCCTTCATCTTCGCGCGGTTCGGGGAAGCGCGCCGAGATGAGCATTTCGCCCCAATTTTTGGCGAGCGGCGCCAGCGGAGAATCGAGCAGCGCGGCGCGCAGCAAGCCCCACACCTCTTCGGTGACGAAGGGCGTAAAGGGATGCAGCAGCCGCAGACAAAAGTCCAACACGCGCGCCAGCGTTGCCGTCGTTCGCAATTTGAGCGCGGGGTTTTGCAGCTGGATTTTGGCGATTTCCACGTACCAATCGGCGAAGTCGGACCAGAGAAAATCGTAAACTTGCTGACCGGCCTGCCCGTATTGAAAGTTTTGGAAGTTGCGCTCCACGCTGCGGATGAGGGCTTGCAGTTTCGCCCAAATCCATGAATCCGCCAGGGTCCAGTCGCCGCCTTCCGTCGAGGGAGCGTGTTCGGCAGGCTGTCGTCCTTCATCCAGCGCGCCGATGGCGCTGACGACAAACCGCCCGGCGTTCCACAGTTTGTTGGCGAAGTTGCGGTTGGCTTCCACTTTTTTGACGGAGAGGTTCATATCGTTGCCGGGCGTAGAGCCGACCAGCAAGGAGAAGCGCAGCGCGTCCGCGCCCATTTCGTCAATGATTTGCAGCGGGTCAATCACGTTGCCTTTGGTCTTGGACATTTTCTGCCCGTGTTCGTCGCGCACCAGCCCGTGTAAATACACGGTGTGGAAGGGAACCTGCCCGGTGTACTCCAGCCCGCTCATGATCATGCGCGCCA
>DAOUBR010000063.1:0-13891 GCA_034432535.1 Anaerolineales bacterium
TTCGCCCTGCTTTGCGCGCGGCTTATCCTGAAATCCTGTCTATCCTGTTTGTTTTTTAGCCTGAAACCAGACTTTGAGAAAGCCATGTCCAGTCCACGCCGGGGGAGGATGTTTCGGCGCTTCGCTCACCACAGGGTTTTTCCTTGTCGAGCCAGGCGTACCCTGCGGGCATGATATCCACGCCGTCTTCCCCGGCACTTGCGCCCGGGGCAAGTGTGGTCAGGCGGGTCCCTTCGGGGAGTCCACGCACGGGGTCATGGCTCGTACCCGTAAGGGTATCCGCGTCCCACAAGGGGATGATATGGGCGTACCCTACGGGCATGATATGGCAGAGGCGACGCCCTGAGCCTGTCGAAGGGAAGACTTTGAGGGGGGCGGGGAGGTATAAATGACGAAGGATGAACGAGGAAGGATGAAACTACAACAGGTTTTCGAGTTCGGGAATCAAGGGCGGCAAATCGTTTTGGATGGTATCCCACATCAGTTTTTCGTCTATTTTGAAATAGACATGCACGATGCGATTCCGCATGGCGCGCATGAGACTCCATGGGATGGCTGGATATTTATCTTCCACCTCTTCGGGGATTTGACTCGCCGCCTCGCCGATAATGATGAAATTCATCTCCACCGCACGGATAACGACCTCGTCTTCTTTGAAGGATTCAAAATCCATGCCGCGCGTGAATTTCTGGATTTCGGCAATGGACTCCAGAATATCACGAACACGGTCGCGCCAGTCTCTAGGCGACACGGATCAACTTCCCCATGATACGTTCTTTGATGTAGGGCTTCAAACTTTCGGGAGTTCCCAGGTCAACGGGACAGCCGAGCAATTTCTCCAGGTAATCCTGCAAGGCGAATAGGCCAAAATATCCGACAGGGCGATCGAATTCCACCAGCAAATCCACGTCGCTGGCGGCAGTGGCTTCATCCCTTGACACTGAGCCAAACAGAAACAAGGATTTCACGCCAAATTGCTTTGTCAACTCGGCATTTTTCCGTTTCAAGGTTTGGAGAACAATATCCTGTTTCATGCCAACGATTATACGTCACTTTCGCGCACCGCCTTGCGGATTTCGTACTCCCAACCCGCGCCGGGGAGGGTGGTTCGGCGCTTCGCTCACCACAGGGTTTTTCCTTGTCCAGCCATGCGTACCCTACGGGCATGATATGGCAAAGGCTTGCCCTGCCTGCGCCAGCGCGGCAGGGAAAACTTTGGGAAGGCGCTTGTCCGCAGGCGTGTTTACAAAACTTCCCCGGGACCGCGCCTGAGGAATTTGCCGCCGCCGCGTCTGCCCAGCCAGGCTTCGCCGTCCACAATTAGCGTCCCGCGCAGGAAGACTTTTTCGGGGTAGCCGGTCAGTTCCCAACCTTCATACAGGTTGTAATCGGTGCGCTGATGAGAATGAGCGACGCCGTATTTCACTTTCTGATTCGGGTTCCAAACGACAATATCCGCGTCGGAGCCGGGCAGCAGCGCGCCCTTGCGCGGGTATAAGCCGAAAATTTTGGCGGGGTTGGCGGAAGTATAAGCCACGAACTGATTGGCGGTGATGCGCCCGGCGCGAACTCCGTAAGTCCACAGAATGGGCAAACGGTCTTGCACGCCGGGCAATCCGTTGGGAATTTTGGTGAAATCGTCCTTGCCCAATTCTTTGCCGGGAATTTTGACTTCCTCGCCCTCGTAAAGAATGGGGCGCGCGCCGTCGAAGAAGAACGGGCAATGGTCGGTGCCGATGGTTTGCAGCGTTCCTTCATGCAAGCCTTTCCACAAGCGCTCGTTATCTTCCTGATCGCGCATGGGCGGCGAGCAAATCCACTTGGCGCCGTCGGGCTGACGAAGATTATCAATGGAGAAAAATAAATATGGCGGGCAGGTTTCGCCCATGACCTTGATTCCGCGTTCGCGGGCGTACTGGAGCATATCCACCTCGCCGCCCGCGTTCATGTGGACGATATACACCGGCGAATTCGCCTGTTGCGCCATCGCCGCCATGCGCAAAGTCGCCTCCACCGCGCCCCATTTGGGACGGGTGAACGCGTGCCATTCGGGAGTCTTATGCCCAGCCGCAAGAGCTTCGGCGGTTAGCGTTTCAATCACGTCGCCGTTTTCGCAATGCGCCATAATTAACATGCCGTTCTCTTTGGCGATGCGCAGCGCTTTGAAAATTGCGCCGTCATCCAGGCGCAGCCGGCCGTTATAAGCGGTGAAAACCTTCAAGGTCGAAATTCCCATCTTCATCAAGTTGGGAATCTCGCTGGCGACCCGGTCGTCGAATCGGGTTAAATTCATGTGGAAGGAATAATCAATGGCGGCTTTTTCCGCCATCTGCATCCACGCCTCCACCGAATAGTCAAAGCCTTTCTCGTGCTGCACGACGAAATCCATCACGGTGGTCGTGCCGCCAAAGGCTGCGGCTTTGTGACCGGTGTAATGGTCGTCGGAAGAGACCGTGCCGAACATCGGCAGATCGAGATGGACGTGCGGGTCCACGCCGCCTGGTATGATGAGTTTGCCTGTTGCGTCAATTACATCCGCGCTGGGGGGGGTCAAATTTTCCCCAATTTGCGCAATCGTTTCGCCTTCGATGAGAAGATCGGCTTGAAAGGAATCCGACGCGGTAATTAATGTTCCGTTTTTAATCAGAATGGTCATAAGGTTTCCTTAATGCCTAGCAGCGCCGCCAACGCCTCGGCGGGCAGATCCGCCGCGGGCAAATCTACTTGATACAGTTGCGCGTTTGTCGCGCGTTCCCTCAGATTCTTCCATAACAAATTCCTTTCCTCGCCCTCGACGACCAAATCATTCAACTTTTTCGCGTTGAGCAAATATTCGCCGGTGGAATACAAAAAGGTCAGGCGTTTCCATTTTTCGGCGCGAATGGGCTGGGGCAGTTTTTCCAGCTCGCCGATTTGAATTTTGTAATACTCCTCATGCGCGCGCGGGTGGTCCGCTTCGTCGCGCAGCAACTCCGCCCGCGTGGTCAGCTCGTGACCGCGAACGCGCGCCACGTATTCGATTTGTCCGCCCCGTTCGCCAAACGCCGCCGTCTGATAAAACGCAAGGTAATCCACCGCCACGACTTTGGGCGCGCTGCGCAGCGGAATGCGATACCAGCCCAGCAGCCGCGCAATCTCCATATCGCGCGGAGACTTTATTACCGTCACCAACGCCAAATCGGTCGGCTTCATCATGCCCAAATTATACAATAGGACGCGCGGCAGGCGCGCCGTTTCGCAAGGCGGCGGAGTGTATAATTGCCGCAAATCATTCGACAAGGACTCCCCATGAAATCAGACCTCGATCAATTGATGCAGGAAAAGAATCTGGACGCGCTCATCGTCTTCGGCAACGCCGAACATAACCCGCCGATGTATTACCTCACCGGCGGCGGGCATGTCAGCCACGCCACGCTCGTCAAAAAGCGCGGCGCGGAGGCGACGCTCTTCTTCGGCGATATGGAACGCGACGAAGCCGCCAAAAGCGGGTTGAAGTTGATACCTTACAGCAAATACGATTACGACGAGCTATACCAACAGGCGAACCGCGACAGCCTGCTGGCGGGCGCGATGCGCCTTCAAATGATGCTGCAAGACGCGGGCGTGAGCGCGGGCAGAGCCGCCGTTCACGGGACCTACGACTTAAGCGCGGTTCTGGGGATGCTTCACAACCTTAAAAAATTAATGCCCGACCTCGAGCTGGTCGGCGAGCCGCGCGACGATTCGATTTTCATGCGCGCGATGGAAACGAAGGACGAGCAAGAAATCGCGCGCATCCGCCGCATGGGAAAAATCACGACCGAAGTCGTGAGCCAGGTCGCGGACTATCTGACAGCCTGCGACGTGCGCGCAGACGAAGTCCTGCTTAAAGAGGATGGCTCGCCGTTGACCGTCGGCGACGTTCACGCGAAGATTCGCCTGTGGGTGGCGGAGCGCGGCGCGGAGCTGCCTTCGGGCTTCATCTTCTCCATCGGGCGCGACGCCGGCGTGCCGCATTCCGCCGGAACGCCCTCCGATTTGATTACGCTGGGCAAAACCATCGTCTTCGATATTTATCCTGCCGAAGCCGGCGGCGGTTACTACTACGATTTCACCCGCACGTGGAGTCTCGGCTACGCGACTCCCGAAGCGCAGGAGCTATACAATCAGGTAAAAGAAGCTTACGATAAGGCGTTTGAAAACTTCGACCTCAACGCGCCGTTCAAAGAATATCAAAAACTGGTCTGCGAATATTTTGAATCGAAGAACCATTCAACCCCGCTTCATACCAAAGCCCCTGTGGAAGGCTACGTTCACAGCCTCGGTCACGGCGTGGGACTCAACATTCATGAAAGACCGTTCAGCGGCTTGCTCGTCGGCGAAGACCAGCGGCTGACGCCGGGCGTGGTGGTCACTTCCGAGCCAGGGTTGTATTACCCCGAAAAAGGCATGGGCTTCCGCATCGAAGATACGCTCTGGGCGCGTCCCGACGGACGCATGGAGATTCTCGCCGAATATCCTTACGACTTCGTGCTGCCCATGAAGAAGTGGAAGAAGTGATTTTCCTTAAATCCGTTTCCCTGCGCGAATGGAGCGCGCGCGAAGCGAATCAGTTTCCCTTCACGCTGGAAATCATTCAATCGTTGCGGGAAATTCAATTCGAGGCGCCCGTCTCGTTTTTCGTCGGCGAAAACGGGACGGGCAAATCCACCCTGCTGGAAGCCCTTGCCTGCGCGGCGGAATCCATTGCCGTCGGCAGCGAAAGCGTCAAAACCGACAAAACGCTGGCGGACGCGCGACGGCTGGCGGCCTGCTTCCGCCTTGCATGGACAAAACGCACGCGCAAAGGATTCTTCCTCCGCGCGGAAGATTTTTTCGGCTACGCCAAAGCCATGCGCCAGACGCAGGAAGAACTGCGCCGCGAACTCGCGGCAGTGGACGCCGAATACAAAGGACGTTCTCAGCTTGCCGTAGAACTTGCCCGCGCGCCTTATCAAAACGAGCTCGCCGCCCTGCGAAGAAGATACGGCGAAGGCGTTGACCAGCGCTCGCACGGCGAAAGTTTTATGACCCTCTTCCAATCGCGCTTCGTCCCCGGCGGTTTATACCTTTTGGACGAGCCGGAAGCCGCGCTCTCTCCCGCCCGCCAGCTGGCGTTTATTTCGCTTTTGAAACAAATGGTCGCCGCGGATTCCCAGTTCATCATCGCCACGCACTCGCCCATCCTGCTCGCCTTCCCCGAAGCGGATATTTTCCAATTTGAAAATGGCGGAATGAAACGGGTACAATATTCGGACCTCGAACACGTCAAACTGACAAGAGATTTTCTCAACAGCCCAAACTCGTTTTTAAAGCATTTGTAGCCGCCACGCCCATGCTATCAGACGCCGATAACCAATGACTGAACTTTCTCCCGCTCGAATCCTCGCTATTGAAACCTCCTGCGACGAGACCGCGTGCGCCGTCGTCGAAAACGGACGCGCGCTGCTTTCCTCCGTCGTCGCCTCGCAAATGGAGATTCACGCCCGCTACGGCGGAGTGTATCCCGAAGTGGCTTCGCGCCAGCATGTGTTGAGCGTCTTCCCGGTTGTGGAAGAAGCGCTCGCCAAAGGGCGACTGACCCTGCAAGAGATTGACGCCGTCGCCGTCACGCAAGGCCCCGGCTTGGCGGGTTCGCTGGTGGTCGGCTTGAACATGGCGAAAGGACTCGCGCTGGGGACGGGGCTTCCGCTGGTGGGCGTGAATCACCTCGAAGGGCATCTCTACTCCGCGTGGGTGCGCGACTCCGACGAGCTGATTCCGCCTGAGCCGCAGTTTCCGCTCGTCGCGCTGCTTGTTTCGGGGGGACACACTGAAATCAATTTGATGACCGACCACCTGACCTATCAACGCCTCGGCGCAACGCTCGACGACGCGGCGGGCGAAGCGTTCGACAAAGCCGCGCGGCTGCTCGACCTGCCCTACCCCGGCGGACCCGCCATTCAAAGAACCGCCGAAGAAGGCGACCCGCGCCGTTTTAACTTCCCGCGCGCATGGATGGACGGGACCTATAATTTCTCGTTCAGCGGGGTGAAGACCGCCGTCTTATACGAAACGCGAGACTTAAAGAAGCGCAGTCACAACCTGCCCGTCCCCGACCTTGCCGCCTCGTTCCAGCAAGCCATCGTAGACGTGCTGTTCAAGAAGACGATGGACGCGGCGCGCGAATACGGCGCGAAGGAAATTCTCGTCGCGGGCGGGGTTTCGGCAAATCGCGCCCTGCGTCAGGCTTTTAAGAGCCAGAGCGAATTTCCCGTTCACATTCCGCCGCTGTCTTTATGCACCGACAACGCCGCGATGATTGCCGCCGCCGGCTATTTCCGCTACGCGCTGGGACATATCTCCCCGCTGGATATTGACGCGCTGCCAAACTGGACGCTCTCGTAAGAAACGCGGAATCAAAATGATCATTCCGTAGGCTTAGCGAAGACGCTAAATTCAATAGCCTTATACCGGCAGCGAATAAAAACGCCCCGTCTCGCAAAGAGCGGGGCGTTTTTCATACGCTTAACGTTTCTTATAGCTTCGCGAACCTGCTGACCACCTTCGCCGCGGCGGGCGGACGTTCCATATTCCCGCCTTGATGGATGAAGATGGGCGTTCCTTCTTGCATGTACGCGAATTCCACATACGCCTGACCGGTGATAAAGCGCTGCCCGTCAATCGCGCAAGAAGTGACGAAGCCGACGCGCTCGCCTTTGGCGTTCACGACGGGGTCGCCGTTGTGCGCCATGCGCGTGCGCTGCTCGTCGAAAGTGAAACGAATCACCGCGCCCTTGCGCTCCTTCTCGCGGGCGATGAACGCTTCGCGCCCGATAAAGTACGGCTTATAGACCTTGACGTAAGAGCCGAAGCCGCCTTCCGCCACGCCCAAATCGCGCATACCAAACTTACCGGAGCCGTGTCCCATCTCGTGACCGTAAAGCGGCAGCCCCGCTTCGGTGCGCAGCGAATCGCGCGCGCCCAAGCCAATCGGCTTGACGCCGAAAGGCTCGCCCGCTTTCAAAACCGCGCTCCAGAAATCCGCGGCGCGGTCGGGGTGAACGAACAGCTCAAACGCCATCTTCTCGCCGGTGTAACCCGTGCGCGAGACGACGAGGTCGAACCCGCCCACGACGGCGTCGCACAACTGCGTGCGCCTCAATTTCATAATGCGCGCGCGGGTCGCGTCGTCCACGCCCATCGCCAGCAACACGTCGCGCGATTTCGGTCCTTGCAGCGCAATATCCACGCGCATATCGTCGCCCGATTTCGGGTCGCGCAGGTTGCGAATCTCGGCGTTGTAGCCGTACGTCCGCGCCCAAGGGCGCGCGTTATCAATCTTCACTTTGCCGTCGCGGACGCTCTCCAGCCAGGCGCGGTCTTTATCGTCGTTGGAAGCGTTCACCACCACCAGATAATGATTCCAATCGCGGCGATAGACGAGGGTATCGTCAATCACGTCGGCGTCGGGCGTGAGGAAATGCGTGTAAAGCGATTCGCCCGGCAGCAGCCCGCCGCAATCGTTTCCGCAAACCGTATCGAGGAAGGAAGCCGCGTCGGCGCCGCGCACGTCGTACACGCCCATGTGGCTGACGTCGAAGAGACCAGCCGCGTTGCGCGTGGCGAGATGCTCCTCGAAGATTCCGGAATATTGCACGGGCATTTCCCAACCCGCAAAGGGAACCATCCTGCCGCCCAAATCGCGGTGGACTTGATTCAAGCGGGTCTTCTTCAACTCGCCCTCGACGTCCGTCCACTGGAAATCGGGCAGCGCGGGTTTTTCTACGGTCGTTTTAATTCCCACGAACCAGGGCTTATCTTCCCCAAGGGGGGAGCCCTCCGCATCCTTGATTTTCTTCTTCAAATCAGCGACCACGAAGGGACCGGGCATTCTTGAAGCCGAGAAATCTTTTTCGCCGTTCAAGTTAAACGAGACGTAGCCGTCGGACAAATCGCGCAGCCAGGTTCCCACAATGCCCGCCTTCGCCGCCGGGACCTGCAACTGATAAGTATTATCGTCCACTTTCAACGCCGTTCCCTTCACAACGCCTTTCGGAGTGGCAATGGAAGTGGCTTGAGATTGCCCCTTCTTCAGCGCAGAAAGATCGGACGATACGGCGTAATCCAGCATCTGGCGCACGCGCGATCCGCTCAGTTCGAAGACAGCGGACACGCCGCCGTCCACGGTCTTCGGCCTATCGTCAATGTAATAGAAATGAGGGTAGCCGCTCTTCTTGTATTTGAAATCAATTCCCGCGCTTTCCGCCAGTTTGCGAACCTTTAAGCGCGCGGCGTTCAACACGTTGAAATCGAGTTTCGCGCGGCGCTGGCGTCCCTTGTGCGGCGTATCCACTGCGTGCGGCGCGCACGCTAAAAGAACGTCCGCCATAATATCGGCGAGCTGGCGCGATTTCTTCTCGTCGAAACCGCGCTGGGTAATCCACGGAGAGCCAAGACGGATTCCGCTGGGGTCGGCGGCGCTCTTATCGCCGGGGATGGTGTTACGGTTGACGACGACGCCGACCAAATCTAAGATGCGGGCCGCCTGGTCGCCGCTGAGTTTCGCGCCGTCCTCGGCGACCACCGAAGTCACATCCACGTTCAGCATGTGCGTATCGGTCCCGCCAAACGGCACGCGGAAGCCGCGCTTCATAAACTGGTCCGCCATGGCTTGCGCGTTTTTGACGGTTTGCTCTTGCAGCTTCTTATACTGTTTGGAGCGCGCCAGTTTAAACGCTAGCGCGAGACTGGCGAAGACATGAACGTGAGGTCCGCCCTGCTCGCCGGGAAAGACCGCGCGGTCGAGTTTTTTGGCAATTTCCGGGTATGTGGTGAGCAACACCGCGCCGCGCGGACCTTCCAGCGATTTATGCGTGGTGGACATGACCACATGAGCAAAGCCGATAGGCGAAGGAGCGACGCCCGCCGCGACCAATCCGCCGATGTGGGAAATATCGGCGAGGAAGTACGCGCCGACCTCGTCCGCGATTTCGCGGAATTTCTTCCAATCGGGAACCCATGAATAAGAAGAATAGCCGGCGATGAGCAGTTTGGGCTTGCTTTCCAAAGCCAGCGCGCGGATTTTTTCGTAATCCAATTTTTCATTTTCGTCCACGTTGTAATGAACGGCATTGAACCATTTGCCGCTGCGGTTGACCGACGAGCCATGCGAGAGATGCCCGCCGTGCAGCAGGTTGAGTCCCATGACGGTATCGCCGACGTTGAGCAGCGCAAGATATACGGCGTTATTGGCGGGCGCGCCGGAAAGCGCCTGCACGTTGACGTAAATCTGGTCGGCGGTATAGCCGTTGGCGGCGAAGAGCTCCGCCGCGCGCCGTCTGGCTAAGGCTTCCACCGCGTCGGCGTATTCCACGCCCTTGTAATAGCGCGGGTCGCTATTGCGGCGGTAATGCGCCAGCCGCGCGGGATAATCGAGAATTTCTTCTTCGGTCATCCAGCGCGATTCCTCGTCGGGGTAGCCCTCGGCGTAGATGTTTTGAAAGCTGGAAGCCAGCGCTTCGCGCGCCGCCATCGGCGCAGCCGATTCGCTGGGAATCAGAATCAGCTTGCGCGCCTGACGCTCGGATTCAAGCTGCGTCAATTCATACACGGCGGGGTCCAACTCCTTGAGCGCGCCGCGAAAGAGATAATCGGTCATTGTTTGGGTCTCCTGGTGGAATAATTGGATAGTCGGACGGATGATCTTGCTTGACGATAAGGCTATTTGGATTTCAAACTACTTGATCATCCGTCAAGAATTGTAGGACGATAAAAGAAGAAGGTCAAGTGACGATTTTCCCTTTAAGAATTTTTTCGCTCTTGAATGAAACTTCAAAACCCTGTACACTATGCCTATGGCGGAGCTTCCCAAAACGGGCCAACTGAAGGAGCTGGAAGGGCGGCACAGGCAGTTATATCGTCTGGTGGAATTGAGCGTCACGCTGAACTCGACGCTCAATTTGGACGAGCTGCTCGCCCTGATTATCTCCACCGCCAGCGAGCTACTGGAATGCGAAGGCGCGTCGCTGCTGTTATACGACGACAAGCCGCCGCGCCTGTTCTTCGCCGCTTCCACCGGCGCCGACCCGAAAGAGCTGGCGAAGATTCCCGTGCCGCTTGATTCCAGCCTGGCGGGAGCGATTTTTCGCGGCAATCACCCGCTGATTTTAAACGACGTGGCGCAGGACGCCCGCCATTACGCTTTCGTCGCCCAGCGGACCAAAGTAGAGACCCGCGCGCTGCTCGGCGTGCCGCTCGCCATCAAGGGCAAGCCCATCGGCGTTTTGGAAGCGATTAATAAACGCGGCGGGGGATTCACGGAAAGCGACGCGACGACTCTCTCGGTCATCGCCGACCTGGCAGCCATCGCCATCAACAACGCGCGGCTGCTGGCTGCCACGCAACGCGCGCTGGAAAAGGTAAAAGAGACCAATCAAATCAAGAGCAATTTTCTCGCGCTGGCTTCGCACGAGCTGCGCACGCCGCTGGGTATCATCATCGGCTACGCCACCTTTTTGCAAGAGGAAACGCAGGGCGAAAATTCGGAAAACGCCAACCGCGTATTGAACGCCGCCGCGCAAATGCGCGCGCTGCTCGACCAGATGCGCAATCTCACGCTGTTGCAATCGGACGAGCTGGAGATTCGCCCGGAGCTCGTCTCGGCGCAGGAATTATTGAACGTCTCGATTGACGACGTCAAATACGCCGCCTCGCGCAAGAATTTGCGTATCACGCTGGCTTTTGACGAGCGTCCCATCCATGTTGTAATGGACCCGCAACGGACGATTCAAGCCTATGTAAACATTCTGAACAACGCCGTGCGTTTTTCGCCCGAAGGCGGCGAGATTATCGTCGGCGCGGCGAAAGAGCCGGACGGCGTTCTCACCTGGATAAAGGACAACGGGGTCGGAATCCCGCCCGACAAACTGGAAAAAATCTTCGAGGAGTTTTATCAGGTCGAGCCGCCCAACACGCGCAGTTACGGCGGGCTGGGGATCGGCTTATCCATCGCGCGCGGTTTGCTGGAAGCCCAGGGGGCGAAGATTTGGGCGGAATCGGACGGCTTGGTCAAGGGGACGACTTTGAAAGTAAAGCTGCCGAAATTTGCGGAAGGGTAACTCCCTGCCTCTCCCCCCCTACTGCGCCGCCTGGGTGATGGCGACGAAGTCCTCCACCTTCAGGCTCGCGCCGCCCACCAGCGCCCCGTCAATTTCGGGCTGCGAGAAAAACTCCGCCGCGTTGGCGGAAGTCACCGAGCCGCCGTATAAAACGCGGATGGCTTGCGCGGTCTCTTCGCCGTATAGCTCCGCCAGCGCCGGGCGAATCACGTCCCTGACCACCACGTTGGCGTCCGCCCCGGTGGAGGCTTTGCCCGTGCCAATCGCCCAAACTGGTTCGTAAGCGATGACCATGCGCGGGGCATACGCGGCAGAAACGCCGCGCAGACTTAACTTCACCTGGGATGAAACCACCTCGCGGGTTTGATTCGCTTCATACTGCGCGAGAGTCTCGCCCACGCAAACAATCGGCGTCAGGTCGAATTTCTGCGCGGCGAGCAATTTTTTGTTCGCCGTTTCGTCGGTCTCGCCGAAATAGGTTCGCCGTTCCGAGTGACCCAAAATCACGTAGCCGCACAGCTCCTTCACCATCGCCGGCGAGACCTCGCCGGTGAAAGCGCCTTTCTCCTCCCAGTGCATGTTTTGAGCGCCCAAGCCGATTTTCGCGCCTTCCAGCAGCGCCGAAGCCGCCATGAGCGACATGAACGGCGGGCAAATCACTTTTTCCACGCCTTCAATTTCACGTAGCCGCACGCTCATGTGATAAACCAAATCGCGCGTCTCGGCGATGGTCTTATTCATCTTCCAGTTTCCAGCTACTAACGGGGTTCTTTTCATTGCGCTATCCTCATTGTATTGAATTTAAGAGTTCCTCCGCCATCTGGCGAATCCAATCCGGCGTGGCGGGTTGAGAAACGAGCTCGTTCAGCAGTTCCCGCGCTTGCTGGGGGTTTTGCTCTTTCAATAAAATTTCCGCTTTAAACAGCGTGTATTCGGGCAGGTCGGGGCGAATCTTGCGCGCTTCGTCCAGCAGGGCTTTCGCTTTTTCCAAGTCGCCGTCGAGCATGGCGCGGCGTCCGCGCATGATGACCGCCAGCGGCAGGCGAGATTCATCCAACCGCGTGAAAGCCTTATCGTCGAAGAGGTTTAATTGCTCGGCGGATTTATAAGCAGCTTCGCGCATCTCCGTCAACAAGTCTTCGGGAATTCCTTTTTGGCGGTAGATAGGAATGACGCGCGAGTACATGGTCATCGCCAACGCCCAGGCTTCGCGCTGCCGATATTCTCTTGCCGCGCCGACAAAGAAGTCCGCCAGGGTGGGGTCGGCGAAGTTGGCGGCTTTCAGCGCCTCGTTGAAAGCGTTCTGCGGCTCTTTCATATCCCACCAGACCAGAGAGAGTTGCAAATGCGCCTGCGGGTCTTTGGGATTTTGGGCGACGGCTTGTTTGGCGGCTTGCAGTTCGGGCGGGTCGTTGGGGTTGGGCTGCATTCCGCCGGGCGGGATGGGATTCATCGGTTCGGCGGGCGGAGGAGCTTCGGGCTGAAGAGTCTGCCCGGCTCTCGGCGAAAACGTTTCGCCCGTAGTAGAGAGCCGCGCGTTTCTTCGGTTGAGAAGAGCCAATCCAGCCGCGCACAAGAGCAAAATCATCAAGCCGATTCCCGCCCATATCCATTTGCTCATTTTCTGTTTGGCGGGCTGCGCTTTTGGCTGCTCTTCCGGCAAAATTTTGGTCGCTTTTTCAGAAGCCTGACGCGGCGAATCTTGCGCCGCCGTCCGCATGATGATTGCGGTTCCCTGCATGGGAACGCCCGCTTCGGTCCAGGCGTCTTTGAAGGCTTTGATGAAGTCTTCGATGCTGGCGTAACGGTCGGCACGGTCTTTGGCGAGGGCTTTGAGCAGCGCGCGCTCTACTGCTTCCGGCACATTGGGGTTGACGTTGCGCGGCAGCGGCAGCGGGGTGTAAATGTGGTCGTGGATTATCGAGAAGGGCGTGTCGGATGTGAACGGCACGCGCCCGACGACCAGCTCGTAGAGCATCACGCCGAAGGAGTAAATATCCGTTCCCGCGTCGAGGTCTTTCTTTCCCATCGCTTGTTCGGGAGAGATGTATTGCGGCGTGCCCATGATGGCGTCGGAAGAGAGAGTAGATTCGCCCGCTTCGGCAATGCGCGCCAAGCCGAAGTCGGCGAGATACATCGTTCCGTCTTTGGCTATCATCACGTTGGAGGGCTTCACGTCGCGGTGCAAAATGCCCTGGCGGTGAGCGTAGGCGAGCGCGTATCCCACCGAATTGACCACCTGCTCAATTTCCTGCGAGGTCAGCGGTCCCTTGTTGAGCCGCGCTTTGAGGGTGTCGCCTTCGATGTATTTCATCACCAGATAGGGACGTCCCTCGTGTTCGGCGTAGTCGTAAATGGGAACGATGTTTTGATGTTCCAACCGCGCCACCACCCGCGCCTCGCGCTGAAAGCGCAGGGTGAAGGTTTGGTCTTGATGAAAAGCAGGATGCAGAACTTTCAATGCGACATAGCGGTCTAATGATGCGTGATACGCTTTATAAACCGTCGCCATCCCGCCCTGCCCCAATTGTTCCATAATCCGATAGGGACCGACATTTTCGCCGATATTGAATGGCATAAGGCGCTCTCCAAAGAAGCGATTTTGTTCGATTATAGCCCAACGATGTTAAATTAGGGCGTCGTTTTGTAAATTGTTTGTAAATTGAAACGCGCGATTAAGTACGCCGTAAATTAAGATTCTGTGAATTTCTTATTGTCGATTTGAACAGCCGTGTAATGAGAGTTGAGTTTGGTACGTGCTGATTGAATAGAGA
>DAOUBR010000064.1:0-77004 GCA_034432535.1 Anaerolineales bacterium
CGTGTTCGCCGCGGGCGACGTGCGGGCGGGCTCCACCAAACAAGCCGCCTCCGCCGCGGGCGAGGGCGCCACCGCCGCGCTGATGATACGGCAGCATTTGCGAGCGGCGGGATAATTGGATAAAGACGATTGACGGTCACCCGAAAGTGACCGTCAGTTTTTTGTAACAGGTCACGGCTTTTTTAGAGAAGCGGCGTTATAACGAGCGTGATAGCAGAGACGGTCAATCTACGGATCGAGGAGAAATCGCGGGAAGAATTGATCGCGATGATTGACGAGTTAATGGCAGAAATCGAACGCTTGGAGGGAGGGCGGACAAATTCACGGAATTGATCGCAGCCGCCTTCGCGGGATTTCAAAGCAGACAGAACCAAGAAGCGCAAGAGGCGCAAGAAGGTCGGGGCGAAAGCAGGGCGCAAAAAAGAGGAGCGTCTCTTGGTGGGGAATCCGAACGAAGTCATAGAGGTGTGGGCGGAAAGTTGTTCGTAACGCGGCGTCAGTTTATTGGATGGTGCGCGCAAAAATCTTTGGGGTCACCTTGAGCAAAGGCGGCGCGGTTTCGGTGGTGGAGCGTGCGGATGTGCATGCTCACAACAATGCTTGCGAACGCGCCTTGCGTCCGTCCGTCGTCCATTGCAAAGTTATGGGCAGTTTCCGCTCCGATTGAGGCGCTCAGGGCTATGCGGCTTTAGCGACGATCTTGAATATTGCCAAACGGCATGGGCAAAGCACGTTTCAGAAATTAGCGGCTTTGATGGGTCAACCGGCTTTGTCGTTTCTCGACGCTACTGCGTGATCTGTTACGACGAATTGAACATTCTACCGACGGCGACGCGTTTCGATTAATCCGCTTTGTAGCGCGCGGTCAGGTCGCGTAGTTGCGAAAAAGAAACCGGCTTCACCAGCGCCAGGTCGGCTTGCTCACGATAATAATCGCCCAGCAGGGCGTCGGCGGTGGTGATGATGACTCGCGTCTCTTTTAGCCGCTCGTCGGCGCGGATTTGACGGAGCAGTTCGCCGCCGTCCACGTGCGGCAGGTGCATATCTAAAATCACCAGATAGGGGACGGCTTCTTGCAACCGTTTTTGGGCGCTTTCCCCGTCGCGGATGGCTTCCACTTCAAAGCCTGCGGCTTTTAGCGCGTCGCTGAAAATGCGCGAGAGGTCGGCGTCGTCTTCGATAACAAACGCGATACTTTTCATGGCTGCCCTTTTTCTTGCTTTTTTAAATTTAACGGCAGCGAGACGGAAAACGCGCTGCCCTTGCCCGGTTCGCTTTCCACGCCGATTGCGCCTTGCATCAGTTCGGTTAATTGCTTGACGATAGCCAACCCCAAGCCAAAGCCGCCATGAATGCGGCGGGTCGGCTCTTCCGCCTGCCGAAACGGCTCGAAGATGTGGGGCAATTCCGCGGCGGGGATTCCCGCGCCTGTATCGCGGACTTGAATCAGCCACTTGCTCTCGCCGTCGCGCGATATAGAGACGCGGACTTCTCCTCTTTCGGTGAATTTTATCGCATTTCCAGCCAGATTGACGACGATTTGATGTAAACGCTGCGAATCACCCGTCAGAATTTCCGGCATATCCGCGTCGGTTTCAATCACCAGGTTAATTCCTTTGTCGGCGGCGGATTTTTTCAAAGCGGAGCGCAAGCCGTTTATCCAATCCTCCAGGCGGAACGGCTCGCTTTTGATGGAGAGTTTGCCTGCTTTCAACTGCGCTTCGTCTAACAAATCGCCGACCATCAAAAACATGCGATGGACGTTGACCATAATGCGGTCCAGCGCGGCGCTTTGCTTTTCGGCGAGGGGCCCGTAGAACGCCTCTTTGAGCATTTCGGCGTAGCCCATGATGGCGTTTAGCGGCGTGCGTAACTCGTGCGAGACAATTGCCACGAAGGTCTCTTTCATTTTTTCCACCGCGGCTTCCTGAGTGACGTCGCGGAAGAGGACCGCCACGCCGTAATTGGGCGTGTGAGCGGCGCTGAGCGAGAGCGTTTTTTCGCCCCACGTCAGGCGCGCGCCTTCGTGAAATTTTTCCGGCTTGGCGACGGCGCGTAGGAGAGTTTCACGCCCCAAGAGGGATAAGCCCGGATGTTCGGCGAAATCCGTCGCGCTGATACGGTTGAGCGTTTCAAGCGGAATCCCCGTCATGCGGCTGAGGGCGGGATTCGCCAGAATGACGTCCCCGTTTTCGTCGAAGACAATCACGCCGTCGGCGATGGAATCGAGAATGGCTTGATTGCGCCCGGCGAGGATAATTTCGCGCCGCAGGGTTTGGGCGAGTTCTTCGGTTTTTTCGCGCGCCAGCTGGTCTAGGTTTTCGTTGATGCGGCGCGTTTCGCGCAGCGATTGTTCCAGCGAACGGGTGGAGAGCCACGAAAGAAAAGCGATGAACAGGAAGGCGAGCAGCGCCAGGATGCTGAATTCCCCCCCTGTTTCGTAGGCGAGGAGGATGACGACGGCGCAACTGAGCAGGGCGAAGACAAAGACCGCCCAGGAAGGCAGCAGCGCGCCCGCCATAACGATTGGCACGGCGAAGATATACGTGCTTCTGCCAGCCGTCAATTGCGCGGGCGAATCGCTGAACGGCAGCGCGCCTAATAAAAAGGCGATGAACAAAAAGCCAGCCAGCAAGCCGGAAACGAAACGGTTGATTAAGTAAAAAACAGCCGCCCCGCCGAGAATGGCGAAAGAAACCAGCGCAATTCTCCCAATATCCGCCGCCGCCTTTTCGGTTAATCTTCCCGCTTGCGTCCAGAAATACCAACCGACGTATAAATCCGCAAGAAGCGCCATCAAGCTGACTCCCGCTAGCGTGACGTTTAGCAGCTTGCGGCGGCGCGTGTCTTCCGGGTCGGCGGCTGATTCTTTCAAAAACTTTTTAAAGGCGGAAAAGCTCATGGCTTTCGTTTTCCAAATCTGGCGCGGCGGTTTTTCAGGCTCTGGGGTCGAGATATTTCAAACCCGAACCGGTGTTAAAGAGGACGATGCGTTCTTCGGGCGAGACCCATTTTTGCGCGGCGAGTTTTTTCAGGGCGGCGAGGGTTGCCGCGCCTTCGGGGGCGGCGAAGATTCCTTCCGCGCGCGCCAGCTCTTTTTGCGCCGCGAGAATTTCTTCGTCGCTGACGGCGACCGCCGTCCCGCCGCTTTTGTACAAGCAATCCAAAATCAGCGCATCGGCGAAACTTTTCGGCACGCGCAAGCCGGAGGCGACGGTGTGGGCGTTGATCCAGAAATCGCAGAATGCGGCTTTTTGCTCAAAGGCTTTGACCACCGGCGCGCAGCCAGCCGCCTGAATCGAAACCATGCGCGGGCGTTTGTTTTCTTTCAGCCAGCCGAGTTCTTCCAGCTCGGCGAAGGCTTTCCACATGCCTACCAGCCCCGTGCCGCCGCCGGTGGGGTAGACGATGACGTCGGGCAGAGTCCAGCCAAAAAATTCCGCCAGCTCGTAGCCCATGATTTTTTTGCCTTCCATACGGTACGGCTCTTTGAAAGTGGAAAGGTCGAACCAGCCTTCTTCGCGCGCTTTGATTCCGGCCATGCCCGCCGCGTCGCTGATGAGGCCGTCCACCAAAATTACTTCCGCGCCGGCGATGCGGCTTTCTTCGATGTTGGCATTGGGCGTATCTTTGGGCATGTAAATCAACGCTCGCATGTTGGCGCGCGCCGCGTAGGCGGCCATGGCGCCGCCCGCGTTGCCCGCCGTGGGGATGATGACCTTCTCGATTCCGAGCTCCTTCGCTCGTGAAACGGCGGCGGACAGCCCGCGCGCTTTAAACGAACCGGTCGGGTTGGCGCTTTCGTCTTTAACAAAGAGATTCTGCAAGCCCAGCGCGCCTCCCATGCGCGGCAGGGAAAGCAACGGCGTATCGCCTTCGCCCAGCGTGACGATGTTTTCCGTCTTTTTGACGGGGAGTAGTTCACGCCAGCGCCACATGCCCTTGAGACGGCGCGAAATTTCGTCGCGGTCCACGGCGGCGCGCATGGCGTTTAAATCGTATTTGACCAGCAGGGGAGATTGACATTCCGGGCAAAATGTGTGCGCTTTGTCGGCGGGGTAAACCGCTTCGCACCCTGAACATTGAATATCCGCGAGGTAGGAAATCGCGGCGGCTTTGCTTGGCGTGAGCATAGGATCTAAGATTTAGGCGGAATGGGGGAGGGCAAAAAGGCTTCCACCCGCGCCCATAACTCGCGGATGTTAATGGGCTTGGACATATACACGTCGCAGCCGGCCGAGAGCGCCTTTTCCGCGTCGCCTTTGAGCGCGTTGGCGGTGATGGCGATGATGGGAACGTAGCTCAGCGCCTTTTTCTCGCTGCTGCGTAAGCGGCGCGCCACTTCGTAGCCGTCTATATCCGGCAAATTAATGTCCAGCAGCACAAGATCCACGTCTTCTTGCTCAGCGGCGCGGACCCCTTCCAGCCCGGTCATGGCTTGCAGCAGCTTATATCCTCGCGCTTCCAGCGCGCGCTTCACCAGCATCATGTTATCGGGGTTGTCTTCGATGTATAAAACCGTGTTTCCCATGCGACTTGTCTCCTTTATGCGCCGTTTTTATCCTCAATGACGTTAATCACTTTGTCCACAAACTTGCGGGTGGGCAGGGAGCCTTTTTGATACAGCGCTTCAATGTGTCCGTTCAGCCGTTTGCGTTCCTCCTCGGTAATATCCTTCGCGCTGACCACGACGACGGGAATATCTTTTGTGCGCGGGTCGAGCTTTAATTCTTCCACAAAACCAAACCCGTCTATGCCCGGCATGGTCAAATCGCTGACAATTAAATCAGGGAGGTGTTGCCGCGCCATGGCGAGCCCTTCCCAGCCGTCTTTGGCGTGATATACGCGGTAGGATTTCTTTCCTTCCAGCAGACGGCGAATGAGCAGCGCGTCGTCCGAATTGTCGTCCACCAATAGCACGGTGGTGACTTTCTCGTCCAGGTTTTCCAGCGCGGCTTGCAAGCCTTCCTGCGGCGCGGGCGACTGGTCTTTGCTGAGGTGTACGTCCACCGCCCACTGGTCGCCCAGCACGTGCTTTTCCACCGGGAAGGTGTGACCGGTGCAGTTTACCACCGCCACTTCGTCTTTGCCGATGATTTTTTGAGCGAGCATTTTTTGCAGCCCGGCGTAAGCGACCGCCGTGGCTGGCTCCACCGCCATCCCTTCGCTTTTCGCTAGCGCGCGCATCGCCTCGAAGGCTTCGGCGTCGGTCACCGATTCCATCGTTCCGCCGTGCTGTTTGAGAATCTGATAAAGGTAAGTGTAAGTCTTGCCGGGGTCGCCGGTGGAAAGGATGATAATGCGCGTATCGGGAATCACCGGCTCGGCGATTTCTTTATCCGCTTTAAAAGCTTTTACCATTGGCGAGCAGCCTTCAGATTGAATGACGGCAATCTTGGGAATGCGGTCAATCAGCCCCATTTCAAACAATTCTTTGAAGCCGTGATATACGCCCAGAGGACCCATGCCGCCGCTGACCGCTTGAATGTACCAATCGGGCGCGCGCCAGCCGAGCTGCTCGACGATTTCGTAAGCGATGGTCTTCATCGATTCGCGCGCGGGAATGGAGCTGGCGCCGCGATCCAAATGCAGATGGCGGCGTTGCGCGAACTGGCTGGCAATTTGCTTGGTCTGGTCGTAGTTGCCGCTGACGCGAATCACTTCCGCGCCGAAGAGCGCCGCTTCGCGCAATTTTTCTTGCGGCACAAGGCTGGTCATAAAGACCCATAGCTTGATTCCCCCGCGCGCGCACGCCGCCGCGTAAGCCACCGCCGCGTTGCCCGTCGAGGCAATCACCGCTTCGCGCACGCCGTTTTCGTTCATCGCCGCCACCGCCACCGCCGCCTGCCGGTCTTTGAAGGAGGAGGTGGGTCCGTAGCGCTCGTCCTTGAAGTAAATTTGATAATGCCCGAGCTGCGCGGCGAAACGCTGCGAAAGCCATAGCGGGGTTCCGCCGGCGGGGTATAAGTCTATTTTCGAGGGGTCTTCAATCGGCAGCGCGTCTTGAAAGCGCCACAGGCTGTTGGCGGGGCGGTTGGGCAGGCCGCGCAAAATCTCGCGCTTGAAATGGCCGTAATCGTAGCGCGCCTCTAACCATTGCGACTGGCACTTGCCGCAGACCGTCGGCGTGAAAGGCTCGTAGGCTTGCTCGTTGCCGCATAGAACGCATCGCAGGAATTTTACTTTCGCCATATCCTTATTTTACCTTTTGTTGCTGCTCTTTTTCAATTTTCGCTTCAATGGGAAGGTAAACATAGAAAGTCGAGCCTTCGCCGTTTATGCCGGAACTTTCCGCCCACAGCTTGCCGCCGTGCATTTCTATCAGGCGGCGGCTGATGGGCAAGCCCAAGCCTGTGCCGCCCACCTTGCGCGTGGTGGAAGTATCCACCTGCGTAAACTCCTGGAAGATGGATTCCAGATGATCCGCCGGAATGCCGATGCCCGTATCCTGCACGCGAATCAAGACGTGATTGCCTTCGCGAATGGCGCGGATGGAGATTTTGCCCTTCTCGGTGAACTTGATGGCGTTGTTGACGAGGTTAATCAACACCTGACGAATGCGGATTTTGTCGGCGTAGATGACCACGTCGTGTTCCGAATTCGGCTCGATAAACAGCGCCAGATTCTTCTCGCTGGCGAGCGGGGAGGTGATGCTGGTCACTTCGTTGATGACTTCTTCAATGTTGAATCTCTCCGGATTGAGGTTCATCTTGCCCGATTCAATCTTTGCCATATCCAACACGTCATTAATCAAGTGCAGCAGGTGCTGCCCGTTTTTGTAGATGAGTCCCAGGTCGTTGCGCATGTTGTCCGTCAGCGGTCCGTCCAGCTCTTCCAACATCACGTCGGCGAAGCCGAGAATCGAGTTCAGCGGCGTGCGTAACTCGTGCGACATATTGGCGAGGAAGGAAGACTTCAAGCGGTCGAGCTCGCGCAGCTTGCTCACCGTCTCCGCCTGCTCGACGTACAGCCGCGCGTTTTGCAGGGCGATAGCCACCTGAGTCGCCAGCGTGGTTTGAATGTTCACGTCCTCTTGGGTGAAACGATTGGGCGTATCCGCTTGCACGTCCAGCACGCCGATGACCTTTTCGCCGATGACCATCGGCACCGCCATTTCGGAGCGTGTATCGGGCAGCAATACGTTGGGGAGGTATTCTTCCGCAAAGCGCACGTCGTTGATG
The DNA here is from genome assembly GCA_034432535.1 of Anaerolineales bacterium. GTDB lineage: Bacteria > Chloroflexota > Anaerolineae > Anaerolineales > Villigracilaceae > Villigracilis. The sequence goes on from DAOUBR010000064.1 coordinate 7,182, forward strand.
ATGACAGCCCGACGCTCGCGCGCTGCCCGCGCGACGATGGAATTCTTGCGATCCAGCGGGATGGCGTGACCGGTCATCACCATTTGCTTGCCTACTTCGCCCGCGCCCGCCGCCAGCAACAGCGTGTTCCACGATTCGTCCGCCAGATAGATATGCGCGTGATACAGGTGGAAGCGTTCTTTCGTCAGGTTCACCACCTGTTGCAGTAGCTCGTCCGGGTTAAGAATAGTGGAAGCGGCGGTGGAGACCGCCGCCACGGTGGAAAGCTCTGCCGCGCGCTTTTGAATTTCTTCCGAAAGGCGCAGCTGCTCTAATTGCAAGCTGACGCGCTGCGCGACGGCGGCGGCGATTTCGCTCGCTTCGGGGGCGGTTCGTTCCATCTCCGCCAGCGCGATTTCTCCGATAGGTTCGCCGCGCACAACCAGCGGCAGCGTGAAGTTGACGTTGCGCGTCTCTTTGTCCTCCGTTAGCGGCGCGACGCGATTCTGGTCGTAAACGTAGCCCTGCGTCATCTGCCGCTGCACGTATGCCAGCCAGCTTTCGCGGCTGAGGCGGCGCGTGGCTTCTTCCGCTTCGGCGCGGGCGCGCGAAGCTTCCGCCAGCAGGCGCAGGCTTTCTACCTGCTGCCCAAGGCGCTGCGCGACGAGGGAAATCATCTCTTTGTCTTCTTCGCTCAACGGGCGGTCGGGGCGCGTCTTGATGAACAGGCTGCCGATGTACTCGTCCAGCGCCGTGATGGTTTCGCGGTAATCGTATTCGGGCGGCTGCGGTTCGGCGAAAGGCTCGATCGCCGCCTGATCGTACTTGTAGCCGACGCGGTGGCTATTGCGGATTCCATCCAGAAACGCCGCCCAGCTTTCGTGAACGAACTGACGGGTCGCCGCCAGCGCTTCGGCGCGGGCGCGTTCCGTCGCTGAAAGCAGCCGCAGGTTTTGCACTTGCAGCGAAACCTGTTGGGCGATGGCGCTCGCTAGACGTTCCTCCTCGCTTGACCATTGCTCTTCCGGCGGCTTGACTTTAATTTCGCCAATCACCGCGCCGCTGGCGGTCAGCGGGGCTTCCACCGCTTCGCCCAGTTGCTCTTCTTCGATAAGGGCTTGTTGCAGCGGCAACACTTCCTGGTCTTTGAAAACGTAGCCGACTTGCTCTGTTTCGTAAAGGATGGGGGCGGCGGCGAAAGGCTTGTTTTCGGAAAGGTGCGCCAGCTTCGCTTCGGCTTCAACGGCGCGTCGTTCCGCGCGGTGCAGCTTATTCTCCAATTCAACGATGCGCTCAATCAGCGCGTCTATTTCGCGCGCGGCGACGGAATCGGCGAACGCCGCGGAGGGATTCGCCGGGGAAGCGGCGGGCGGCTGGGCGGCTTCTTCTCTGCCCGGAGCTTTCTCCGGCAACGCGGAGGAGATGCGTTCCAGGTCGGAGAATAATTTTTCAACCCGTTGTTTCGATTTATCGTCGGGGTCCGTCTTCATGAGCAATCTCTCCTGAATGCGCCGCGCGTTTTACGGCTTATCCTTTAAACTTAATTGCGCGACGGTGAGCGGAATATCCAGCGCACGCCCCAGCTCGTGAGCGGCGATTTGCAGCGCCGCTTCCACGCTGGCGGCGTTTTGAATCTTCTGGCTGATTAAGTTCAGCATGGCTTGATGTTCCGCCTGTCGGCGGGCGCGCTCGAACTGGCGGCGGTTTTCCAACACGATGGAAATTTGCGGCGCCATGGCGGAAAACAGGCGGATTTCATCTTCTTTGAAGCGATACGTCTCTTCCGATTCCAGCAGCAGCACGCCAATTTGCCGCGCGCCGACGAAGAGCGGCAGGATGGCGATGGCGTGAATGTTCAGCCGCTTGACGGTCTCTAAGGAAACGTCGTCTATGCGCCCGTCCAAAAAAGCGTCTTCGATGAAGATGGGAACTTCCGACAGGAACAGATTGACCAGCGGCAGCTCTTCGGCGGCGTAATGCTTGCCGACGGGCGTAGGCTGGGGGCCTTGCCCGCTCCACCAGTTGGCGACCACGTCCACGCCGTCAATTTCGTTTTGTGAATTGTAATGGAAGATTTCCAGCACGGCGCGGTTCATTTCGGGAATTGCCAGCGTTTCAAGCGCGGCTTTCGTCAATTCCTGCAAATCCGCCGCGCGGTTAAACAGCAGCCCCGCTTCAGAAATTTTTTGCGTCAGGCGGGCTTGTCTTTCGGCTTGTTGCAGCGCGGCTTCGGTTTGGCGCGCTTGTTCTTCCACCTGTTCCAGCGCCGCCCGCGTTTGCTCGGCTTGCGCTTCCACTTCCGCGCGGGCTTGCAGCGTTTCTTGCAGCAGCCGCGCGTTTTGAATGGCGATGGCGATTTGCGCCGCAATCGGTTCGAGGGCGTAAAGCGTGTCTTCGTCGAACTTGCCCGCCTGATCGCTGCGCAGGTCGAAGACGCCGATGAGCGTTTCGCCCGCTAGCAGCGGCATGACGATTTCGGAGCGCGTTTCCGGCAGCAGCGGGTCGGGGATGAAATCGGGGCTTTGCGCCGCGTCGGCAACGACGATTGAAACTTTGGAAAGCGCCGTCTTCCCATTGAGGGAGCGCTCGTTCAACGGCAGGCGGCGCCCTTGCGCCATTAGCCGCGCGCCAATTTCGCCGGTGGCGTATTGCAAGGCCAGCTCGTCCGTTTTAGGGTCGAGCAAAAAGACCTGTCCGCAGTACATATCGAAAAACTTGTGAATGAGCTCCGCCGCGCCGCTCAACAGGCTGTGAATCTCGCGCGTTTGCGAGACGTTTTGCCCAACCTGCGCCGTTAACGCCAGTTCGCGGTTGCGGCGTTCCATGCGCGCGGTGCGTTCCGCCACGCGCTCTTCCAGCGAAGCGACCAGCTCGCGCAATCGGGCGGTCATCAGGTTGAAGGCGCCGGCGGTCAAGCCGATTTCATCGTCGCTTTCCGCTTGCAGGCTGACGTTCAAATTCCCGGCGGCGACGGCTTCCGCTCCTTGCGCCAGGCGCTGAATGGGCGCGACAATGGAGCGCGTCAGATAGCGCGCCGAAAAGCTCGCCGCGGCGACAAAGCCGAGAATCATCAGCAGCGTTATTAGCGCCATACGGTTGCGCGCGGCGTGAATTTGACTGGCGGGCTGTTCCAGCGCCAGCCCCCAATTTAAGCGGTCAATGCGCGTCGAGCTGCCCACCACAGGCTCGCCAAGCAAGCCGACGTAACTGAGGGCGCGCGCGCCCGCTCCCTTTGAAATTAACGGGGCGATGCTTGGCAGCGTGGAGAGATTGCGCGCCTGACGAATCAATTGCGGGTCGCGGTAGCCGATGAGATTGCCCAGTCGGTCCACCACAAAGATGTAGCCGCCATCGCCGATTTGCAGATCGTTCAACGGCTGCCAGATATTGCCAAGATTGACGCGGGCGATGACAATCGCCGCCCGCCCGCTTTCGGCTTTGGTCGAAAAAGAAACGGTCGTTAACGGTTCGCCTTGTTCGCTGAACGCGACGCCGCCGACGAATAGCTCGCCGCGCTGCGCGCGAAAGAACGCCTCTTCCCGCGCGCGGTCGCTTAATTGAGACGTCGGCTCGCAGCTTTCAAAGCGGGCGAGCTCTTGTCCGTTTTCGTCCGTCATTGACAGGGTGATGTATTTTTCGATGGAATTACGGCAGATAAGAGCGACGGTTCTTTGCCAGCCCGACTCTCTTCTGCTGGCGAGGTTGCCCATCAGAGACATTTCCTTTTCGAGCGCGCTGAAATAACCTTCGACGTAAGACTTGCTCACGTCGAGGATGTTTTTTTGACGCGTTTCAACGGCGCTGGCGCTGAACGAGAAGAAAACCCACCCGAAAATCAGGCTGAGGACTATCAACGGCAGCGCCGCCGTTATGACGAACGAGGAGGTCAAGCGATTCGCCAGAGAGTTCGTTCTGCGTTTCATAGGTCTGTCCTTTTGCGGGCGGGCGCTAGCTTTGAACTTTGAGTCTGGCGATGGTTATCGGAGCGCCGAGCGCCTGTCCCAGCTCGCGCGCGGCAATTTGCAGCACGTCGTCCACCGAGGAAGCGCTTTGAATTTTCTGGCTGATAAGGTTGAGCATGGCTTCGCGTTCCGCCTGTTTGCGGGCGCGCTCAAACTGGCGGCGGTTTTCCAACACCGTCGCCACCTGCGGACCCATGGCGGAAAACAGGCGAACTTCGTTTGGAGAGAAGCGATACGGTTCTTCCGCTTCTAACAGAATCACGCCCGTTTGACGCTCGCCGGTAAATAGCGGCAAGACCGCCAACGCGCGGATGTTTTGCTGTCGGATGATTCGCAGCGAGCCTTCATCTATGCCCGGGTCGTTCAGCGTGTCGTTGTAAAACAGCGGCTCGGCGGTCTGGAAAAAGCGGATGAGGCGAACGCTATCCGCGGGGTAACGCTTTCCAATTTCAGTCGGGGCGGAGCCTGCGCCGTTCCACCAGTTGGCGACGACGCTCATGCCGCTGATCTCGTTGTTTTCTTTGTATTCAAAAACGCCTAACACGGCGCGGTTGATTTGCTTGATGGCGAGCGTTTCCACCGTGATTTTTAACAACTCTTGCAGGTTTGCCGCGCGCGCCAGTTGCAGGCTGGCGGCGGAAAGCTTTTCGGTTTGCGCCAGCGCCGATTGAGTTTGCTGGTTCAGGCGGGCGCTTTCCAGAGCGAGCGCAATCTGCTCGGCGATTTGCGCCAGCAAATCGCGGTCTGCGGCGGAAAGCGGGCGCTGCGGGTTTTCGGGGATGGCGAGCTCGCCAATCTCTTCGCCGCCGGGCAGGGCGATGGGCAACGTAATGACGTTTTGCGCCGGAGCGGCTTGTTCCACCGGCAGCACGCCCGCATGCTCGAACAGGAAGCCTGAAGGCAGCGTTTCTTCCTGCCGATACGTTTCCCATCCTTCGCGGCTCATGGCGCGGTAGAGGCGGCTGATTTCTTCAAGGCGTTCCTCTGTTTCCTGGCGCAGGCGGTTTTCTTCCATTGCCAGGGCAATTTGTCCGCACAGGCTTTCCAGCAGCAGGCGGTCGTCTTCATCCAGCGCGCCGGCTTTGTCGCTTTGCACGTCCAGCACGCCCAACACTTTTCCTTTCCATTTGATGGGCGCGGCAATTTCGCCTTTGGTCTCTGGCAGCAGGGGGTTGGGTTTCCAATCGGGGTCGTTTTCCAGCGTGGGGCGCGCCACGGTCTCGCCTGTGGCGGCGGCGCCTCCAATCAAGCCAATTCCCATGGGCATTTTGTGCCCCATCTCCAGCATTTTTTGCCCGGTTTCGCCGTAGCCTTTTAGCAGCGCGACGGCGTCTTGCACGGGGTCGTAGCGCAGTACTTGAACATGATAATAGCCGAAGAGCTCTTTGGTTAAAGTCACCACGCGCTCCAGCAGCGAGTTCAAATCTGGCGCCGAGGCGATTTCCTGCGTAATTTCGGCGCTGATTTGCACTTCCCGCTCGCGTCGGCGCGCCGTTTCTTCAATGTGTTGTTGCAACTGCCGTTTCTCGGTGACGTCGCCCTGGCTGGCGCGGCGACCCAGCCAGTTTCCCCGCGAGTCTACGATTGCGCGGCAAACGTGATTCAGCCAGCGCGTTTTGCCGTTTTTGGTAATAATGCGAAACTCCGTTTCGGCGTCTTCCGCCGAATGGCTGGTATGGTATTCTTGCGTGTGTTTTTTCCATTTTTCCTGGTCTTCCGGGTGAATGATTTCCTCGAGCAGCTTCGGGTTCTTCGCAAAATCTTCCGGGCTATATCCGCTGATGCGCTCGCACGCAGGCGAGATATACAGGTAGTTTCCGTCGGGGTCGCGCCAGAGTTCCCAGTAATAGGAAAAATCTGAGACGACGTGAAATTTCTCCACGCTTTGGCGCAGCGCTTCTTCGGCTTCTTTTTGCGCGGTAATATCTATGACGTCTGAAAGGATGGCTTGCTCGCCCTCAAAGACAAAAGGCTGCATGGAAACCGAAACCCACAACAGCGAGCCATCCGCCCGACGAGCGCGCAGCGCGCGGTTTTTCACCGAGCCTTCCGCGCGGAAGCGCTCCAGCAGAGAGGCGCGTTCCGTCGCGTCCCAATAAAAATTGGGGACGGGACGCCCAATAACGGCGGACGCTTGCGCGACGCCCAACAGGTTGGCAACCGCCTGATTGGCGTAGAGGATCATCCCGTCGCTGACGCGGGTGATTAAGACGCCGATGGCGGAAGCGTTTAGAATTTGCGATTCGTGTTGCGAGTGATTATCTATCTGGCTCATGTTTGCTGCCTCCCATTACCCTTGCGGCGACTGATTTAACGAAGCGGGCTTTTCTTCTTCTCTGATCTTGATCCGAATCATGGTTTTTGCGCCAAAGAGGCTGCCCAGCTCGCGCACCGCCGTGCGCAGGATGGATTCGGGGTCGTTAGAGCCGCGCACGGCGCTGGTAATCTGACTGAGAATTTGCTCGCGCTGCGCTTGTTCAAACGTTTGCTGAGCGAGGCGCAGGTTTTCAATATGACCGGCAAGGCGTTCCGCTACGGCGTTCACCAGCTCGACCGCTTCGCTGTCTTGAGGGTCTATGTCTAGCGCCGCCAGCAAGCCGACATTTTCCTCGCGGATTTTAAGCGGCGCGGTCAGCGCGGCTTTTTCCAGCGGGGCGGTTTCTTCCAACGGTTTGACTTCTTTCAAATCGTAAAGGAAACGGAGCTTGCCGCGTCGGGCATTGAGCATCTCCTGCCAGCCTTCGCGGGTGACGCGGCGCGAAGCTTGTTCGGCTTCCATGCGGTAACGCTCGGCGCTTTCCAGCAGCCGCAAGTTTTCAATATGTTCCGCAGTCTGGCGCGCGACCGCGCTCAGCAGTTCTTCCACGCGGGCGACGGGCGCGTTTTCTCTGATTTCCATGCTCAGGCTGCCCAGCGTTTCGCCGCCGATGACGAGCGGCACGGAGACGGTTTCGCCCGTCTCCTTTTGTTCTGCTTCTTGCAACGGCACGACCTTCGCGCCGTCAAACGCGAAGCCAATCTCTTCGGGCATGTGAATTGCGTCCAGATATTCTTGCCAGCTGGCGCGAGCCATGCGGCGGGCGAGCGCTTCCGCTTCGCGACGGGATTGCTCGGCTTCTGCCAGCAAGCGGGCGTTTTGAATCGCAATGGCGATTTGTCTTGCCATCGGCTCAAAAGCGAGCAGCGCCTCTTCGTTCAAACGCCCGGGCGTTGAACTTTGCGCGTCCAGCGTTCCGATGAGCGTATCGCCGATGAGCAGCGGAATGGCGATTTCGGAGCGCGTTTCCGGCAACAGCGGGTTGGGGCGGAAGGTTGGGTTCGCGGCGGTATCGGCGATGACGATTGAGCGCTTGGTAACTGCCGCGCGCCCGTTGATGGAGTTTTCGTTGAGCGGAAGGTGATGCCTTTGCGCCAGCAGCTGCTTGCCGGCTACGCCCGTGCCGATGCGTAAAACCAGCTCGGTTTTTTCGGGATTGACCAGATAAATTTGCACGTAGTACAGGTCGAAGAATTCGTGGATGATTTCCGCCGCGCTCCTCAACATTTCGTCCAGTTCAATCGCTTGCGACACTTTTTGACCGACTTCCGCCGCCAGCGCAAGTTCGCGGTTGCGGCGCCCTATTTGCTCTGTACGTTCCGCTACGCGCTCTTCCAGCGAGCCGACCAGCTCGCGCAGGCGAGCGGTCATAGCGTTGAAAGCGGAGGCGAGGACGCCGATTTCGTCTCCGGTGGAAACTTGCGCGACGACGCTCAAGTCGCCCGCGGCGATTTGATTCGCCGTTTCGGTCAGTTCGCGCACCGGGCGCGCAATCCGTCTGCCCAGCAGCCATAATCCCGCCAAGCCCAGGATAGCGAGCAGAGAGCCGATCACCGTTTGCCTTATCGCTGCCGCGTTTGCAGCCGCGGTGATTTCGGAAAACGGGATAATTAACCCAAACGACCAGCTTGCGCCGGTTTTGCCCAGTCTGGCTGGCGCAAAGACTCGCAAAAATTTCCCATCCGGGCTAGGACTGATAAAGGCTCCCCCCGCGGCGACGCGGCTTTGCAGGCTATCGGCAAAATCGGGAATAACTTCTGAAATCGAGCGGGCGACCATTTCGGGCTGATTGCGAAAGCTGATGATGACGCCGTCGGCGTTGATAAGAAACGCCTGAGATTGTTCGCCGTAAGGCGTTTCAGCGTCCACCAGAGTTTGCGCGTATCGTATTGGCATATCTACGCCGGCAATGCCGTAGAACCGTTCTCGGTAAACGATGGGAACGACGAAAGACGCCATGACGGTATTCACGCCGTTGATGGGGTAAATAAGCGGGGCAATGACCGTTTCTTTTTTGGTTCCGCGCGGAAGAATGTACCAATCGCCGACGCCGGGCGTTTCGTAATCTTGCAGCGGAATGACGGAAATGGAGCCGTCGTCGTTGCGAATCCAGTAAGGAATAAACCGCCCGCTCTCGTCGTGCGCTTCTCTGCCGCGATAGAAATCATCCAATCCGTCAAAAGCGTTCGGCTCCCAAAGCGTGTAAGTTCCCAAAAAGGTGGGATTGGCTTCCAACACCTGCCGCAGCATGGCGTTTACCTGGGGGCGATTCAAACGCATGGCGGGGTTTTCGGGGTTTTTGGTAGCGCTGAACGCTTGCGCCAGCGCGCGCGCCATATCCAGCGGAATTTCCGAATCTGCGCGGACGGCGTTTGCTTGCCTTTCGGCGAAAGCCAGCGCTTCCTTTTCAGCGGTTTGGATGGCGATTTGCCTTGCCGTCGAAATAGAGTAAGCAATCAGGGTGAGGGAGATTACCGCGAGAGTCAACCCCGTCCAAAAGACGATTTTTGTTTGCAGGTTTGCGGTTCGCAGGAATGAATTTTTCATAACGGCTCTCTCTTTTTGTTCAAGCGGTTTATGCGGACGCTTCTTTCACGTTTCTTTAAGGTTGCGGGCTTATGAACGCTTCTCTTGCCGGTTGGAATCTCCATCCGCGCTGACTTTTGCCGCGCTCAGAATCAGCCCCAGCCTTTGAATAGCGACTTCCAACTGGTCTTCTGAAGCGCTTGCGGCGCGCGCCTTGCGCGGGCTGGTTTTGGCGGCGACCTGCGCCGGCGCCCGTTCCACAACCGTCGAGAGGGGGGCGGGGGCGGTCTTCGTTTTTACGTCTAAAACGCCGTCCGCCTGCGGGGGCGAGGAGAAGGGCGCGCCGCTTTCCAACAAGACTGGAATGGGAGATTCTTCTTCCAGTGGCTGCGCTGCGAGCAGCGCGGCTTTCGATTCGGTCAGGCGAATGACGGAAGCCGCCAGCGCTTCCGCCAGCAGCAAGCCAAAGAACGCCATGCCAACGGCAAGCGCAAAGGCGGCTGCAAAGTTACGGCGCGTTTGCGCGTTCACTGGCGCGAGGATGACCGCCTGCGGCTGCGCGAAGGCGGCGAGCCACTCGCCGTTCTTGGCGGGGGCGACGGCGATTTGCGCTTCTCCGTTCGTCAGGGGGGCGCCAAAGGTCGGGTTGTGAAAAAAGTTCGCCAGCCCCGTCTCCAACCGCGCCAAGTTTTGCGGCGCGGCGGCGGAACCTTGCGGCGGCAGCAGGCGTTTTGCCCGCAGCTCCGCCGCAAGATTCTCTTTCAGCGGCACAATGGGCTGATAGAGATTCTCCCGCTCCATGCCATGCGCCAGTTGGATATGACGCTCGTCAAACAGCATAGCGAGGGAGCCTTCGCCCGCGCGCCCGCTGTTGCGGGTAATCAGGTCTTGCAAAATCAGCGCGTCGTAGCGGATCCGCACAAAGCCGAGGTCCGTTTTGCCTTGAATTGGGGCGATGAAATACAGCGAGGGCTTGCCTGTGACGTGGTCAAACTCAACCGAAGAAGCGTAAGGGAAGCCCGATTTCGCCGCGCGGCGGAAATATTCGCGCTCCGCGTTGCTGACGCCAACTTCCGCCGCCGAAGTATCCAGCAGGGAGACGCCTTGCGCGTCGAGGACGGCAATCGAGGTGATGTACACCGGGTCTTCGCGCGCGGCGGTTAGCATGAAATCGAGCAGGCGCTCTTCTTCTGGGCTGTTCGCTCGCTGTTCAGCGGGCAGCCGCATGTAATCCGTCACGGTGGGAAGATGCGCCTGATAACGGGCGTTATCCAGCCCGGCTTGCAGGATTTTATCTATCTGATCGGCGACGGATTCGGCGGAGCCGAGCAGCCTTTGGTTGGCTTCGCCCAGCGCGCTTTGACGCGCGCTTTGGTCGTTGATAAGCGCCGCCGCCAAAAGAGGCAGCAAAGCCACCGCCAACAAGATGACGACAAGCTTGGAGCGCAAACTGAGCCTGCTCCAAAGCGAGGGGAGCGGCTCGCGCGCGGCGGGGAGGGCGGCTTGCGGCGAAGAATTCATAGTTTCAATCTTTTCTCTACGGGCTGGCAGGGCGGGCGGGATTGATTCTTTTCATCCTGCGCGTCCTGCGTGCAGCGCGTTTTATCTCAAATAAGAATCGTCCAAAATCTCCTGCGCCGCAATCGGGTTGGAGACCAGCCCGATCGTGGCGAGATATTTCAAATCAGATTCGACGACGTAAGCGAGCGAGTCGCGCTCGCTATGCGGCTGAAAGGCGGCGAGGTTCGCCGCGCGGTCAAGAAACTCGACGCCCTCGAATCTGACGCTGGCTTCTTCCATGCCGGTCGCTTCGGCGATGACGCGGCTGCCCTCTTGCGGGTTTGCCTGCCAGTACGTCGCCGCCTCGAACCATGCGCGAATGAAATTCCTGACGTCTTGCGGGCGTTGGGCGAGGACGTCGCGCCGAAAGGCGAAGACCTTCGCCAATAATCCGGGCGCTTCGGCGCTGGTGAAGATGGGGCGAAAGCCCCGCGCCCGCGCTTCGGAAGCGTACGGCTCAAAAGCGTATCCAATGTCAATGTACTGCGAGAGCGCGACTGGCGTTTGCTCGGGCGGGACTTCCACCAGCCGCACGTCGGAGGGCGCGAGTTGAAAGCGAGCCAGCATTTCGCGCGCCAGCAGCCTGCCGGATGCGCCGGGCGCCACGCCAATTCGCTTGCCGCGAATATCTTCGGCGGTTTCGACGCCTGCAACGGCGAGAAATTGGTCGGCACCGTTGGAGCGGTCGGTGACCAGCGCGACCTTGACGTCTTGCGCGATTTCGTCTAACAGGGCGTCGCCCAAAGTCAACGCGCCTGCGTCAATCACGCCCGAAGCCAGCGGCGGAATTGTCTCGCGGTAGCTGGCGTAGAAATTCAGTTGAACATCCACGCCGTATTTTTCAAAGTAATTCATTTTTTCCGCAATCAATAGCGGATACCAGCCCGGATACAGGCTCCAGCCAATTTGCAGGGGGCGCGGCAAAGCGGGCGAGGGGGCCGCCGCGCAGGCGGAAACCCACCAGAGGAAAATCAGCGCGGCGCTAGTTTTTCTCATTCACGCCCTGTCTGGCGGAAATTTTCACGGTCACTTTTGGCGCGTTCAGCGCCGCGCCGAGTTCGCGCGCGGCGGTTTGCAGCGTCTCTTTCAGCGTGGCGGCGCGTTGAATCTTCTGGCTGATGACGTTCACCAGCGTTTCGAACTCCGCTTGTGATTGTGCGCGTTCGTATAGGCGGGCGTTTTGAATGGAGATCGCCATCTGCGCGGCAAGCGTGGTATGAATGGCGACGTCTGACTCGGTGAAGCGCCCGACTTGATCGGATTGAATATCGAACACGCCAATCAACGTATCGCCGGCGGCTATGGGGACGGCGAGCTCGGAGCGCGTGTCGGGCAGCAAGGGGTTGGGCAGGAAGTCGGGGGCGAGGGTCACGTCGTTGACTGTTACGCCTTTTCTTTCGCGGGCGGCGCGGGCGACCAGCGATTGTTCGCGCGAGAGCGGAATGGAGCGCTTTTCCGCGACCATGATTCTGCCGGCTTCTCCCGCGCCCGCCGCCAAAACCAGGTTTTCTCCGCTTTCATCCAGCAGGTAGATATGCGAGTGATACAGGTTGAAGCGCTCTTTGGTCAGATCCGCCACGATGTTCAGCAGCTTTTCTATCTCCAAAACGGCGGAGGCAACGACGCCAATTTCCGCCACCGTCGCCAGATCTTTGGTGCGGGCTGCGACGCGCGCTTCAAGGTTGACGATGAAGTCGCGCAGCTGTTGGGTCATGTAATTGAAAGTTTGCGCCAGCGCGCCGATTTCATCCTTTGTTTCCACTTCAGCCTGAGCGTTCACGTCGCCTTCCGCGATGGCTTGCGCCGTTTGCGTCAGGCGCGTCAACGGTCTAGCCAGCGTTTGCGAGAACGCCACGCCGAGCGCGCCTACCGCCAGCGCAATCAGTCCGATAATCAGCAAATTGTTGGCGGTTTGTCTTGTGATGGGGGCGAGGAAGACAGATTCGTCTTGAATGAAAGAGATGATCCACGGCTTGGTGGTCATGACGGAGAAAGCGGCGCGCTCCAAAGCGCCGTCGCGGTCCACGTCGGAGCTGAAGTAGGGCTGACGCTCCAGGTTGTTTAAACCGTTTTCAAAATCGTTCAGGTTGGCGGCAAGTTCTTCCGGGGTTCCGGGCGGCAGCAGCCCTCTTGCCTGCAACTCGGCGACCTGATTGACGGAGAGCGGCACAATGGATTTATAGATCCGATCGCGTTGCGTGCCGTGCGCCAGATGGATGTGATTGGGGTCCAGCAGCACGGCGTAAGAAGTTTCGCCCGCCTGATTCGTCGCCGCGGCGATGAATTTTTGCAGGATGTTGGCGTAATAGCGAATGCGCAATACGCCGAGGATTTTTCCGGTTGCGTCGCGCGACGGAGCGGCGAAGTATAGCGAGGGGGCTTTGGTGGTGGCTCGAAACTCCACGTCCGAAACGTAAGGTAGACCCGATTGGATGACGTTTTTGAAGTACTCGCGGTTCGACTTGTTTAAGCCGACGTCGTTCGCGTCGGTATCCAACACGTCTACGCCGCTTGCATCCAGTAGCGCAATGGAAGAAATGAACACTGGGTCTTCGCGCTCCAGAGCGCTGATTAGATCAATGGCGCGGCGTTCCTCTTCGCTGCCGGCGCGGCGGGCGGCGGGCAGCGAAAGATATTCCACCACGGCGGGGAATTGCGCCACTGCGCGCACGTGTTCCAGATTGGTAAGGATGAAGCGATCCAACGTTACCGCTGTCGTTTGCGCCGCCGCTTGCAACTTCTCGTTGGCGGCTTGGGTTAAAGAGGCGGTGAGCGTAGAATAAGAGACGTAGGCGATGATTCCCAGCGGGATGAGCGTGACCGCAAGGAAGGCGAGGACCAGTTTATTGCGGATGGAATTTCCCGTGCGCCACACATGCACCGCGGCGATGAGGATAAAGACGGCGGTAAAGGAAATAAACAACGTGAAGCTGACGCTTGCTTCGGGAAACGAGACGCGCCACGGAGGGCTCAAGCGCTCAATGGCGGCCGCCAACGCGATGGTTATCAGAGCGGCGAGGGCGTAAAAGCGCCGTAGATTGGGGGCGCACAGCCAGCCAATTCCCACTGCAGAAAAAATGACCAGCGTGACGATGAGCGGAAAGGCGCGCTCGCGCAGGACGGCGATTAAGCCGACGGTGGAGAGGGCGATGGAAACATAACTCAGCCGATAGCCCAAGTCTTGCCTGCCCCACAGAGTCAGCCCCAAACTGAAGACGTTCATGCCGCCGGTGAGGAGAACCAGAGCCAGCGCGGCGGTCAGCGTCGCCGAGCCATTCCACATTTGATAGAGCGCGTTAAAGCGAGCCAACGCGATGGCCAGTAAAGCCGCAGCGTGGACAATCGTCCCCCAAAATTGGATGAATTCCGTCGAAGCGAGGCGGATGAATGCGATTTGTTTTTTTCTTTCTTCCATGTCGGCGCTCCTTTTTGGGCTGCCTTGCGCGGCTATTGCAAAAACGAAGGGTCGAGCAGTTCGTTAATGTCCACAGGGCGAGTCGCGCCGCCGGAGGCGATCACATAGCGTAGCTCTTGCTCGGCGGCGTAATAAATGGAGACGTAGCCGTTCGCCCGTTTAAAAGCCTGTTGATTGGCGTGCAGGTTAAATAAATCCACGCCTTCCAGCGAAATTTCTTCCTGCGCAAGCCCCGTCGCCTGGGCGATGATGGCGTTTCCTTCTTCGGGGTTGGCTTTCCAGTAATCCACTGCGTCGAACCATGCGGCGATGAAGGCTCTGACGTCCTGCGGTCTTGCTTGAATTACGCTGCGGCGGAACGCCAGCGTATCTGCCAGCAAGCCGGGCGCATCCGCGCTGGAATAAATTACTTTTTGACCTTTGGCGCGGGCGGCGGAGACGTGCGGCTCGAAGGTGTAGCCTGCTTGAATCAGGTTTGGAATGGAAGCTGGGACTTCTTCCGGCGTAATTTGCACCAGGGTCGCTTCAGCGGGGGAAATCCCCGCCGCGCGCAGCATTTGGCGCGCCAGCAACATGCCGCCCACGTTGTTATATTCGACCCCAATACGCTTTCCGCGCAGGTCGCTTAACTGGGTAATTTTTCCCGAAGCCACAATCGCGTCCGCGCCCAGCGAGTTATCGGTAATCATCACAATCTTAATTTCCGCGCTGACGGAGTCGAACAGCGCGTCGCTCAACACAATCAGCCCGCCATCTATCATGCCCGAAGCCAGTTCGGAAGATTGCATGCCGTAAAATTCATAGTAGACCGGCTGCACTTCCACTCCGCGCTGTTCAAAGAAGCCTTTTTCGGCGGCGATGAGAATCGGGTAATAGCCGGGCCACAGGCTCCACCCCACGCGCAGGGGCTGAGCTTTTTCCGTCGCGGGCGCGCTCCCCCCGCAGGAACTTAATAGCGCGGCGGTCAGGACCAGCGCGAATGCAACGTTCAAAAACTTCTTGTTCATGCGTATTTCCTCGCGTTTCAGGCGTTATGGCTGGTTGATAAACTGTTCCACAATCTGCTGGATTTCTCCGCTCTCTTTCATGGCGGTTAAAATCCGATCCATTTGCGAGACAAAATCCGCCTTGTAGGCGAAGGCGCCTTTATCGGCGTTGGTGTAGCCGATGTGCCCTTGTTCGGTGACCAGCGTCGCGCCTTCGACGATTTTAGCCTGTCCGCCGTCAGGTTTATATTTGCCCTGCTTTTGCAGCTGCGAAAGCTCCCACAAAACGGAAAGCCGGTCGTTGATATAGCAATCGCTTTGCCGATTCGCCACGTGCAACAAGCCGGCTTCGGTCGTTGAAACGTTTTCGATGGTAATGTCGTATTGCGCTTTCAGGGTTGCGGGCGTTTCGGTAAACGTGGCGAATCCGACGTTGTTGCCAACGCTCAGCCCGGCGTAATCCTGGGGCCAGATGAGACGAGGCGTTTGCATGACGTCCGCCGCGCAAAAGACGCTGATGGATTCATCCAAAATCGGGACGGAGACGTCCATCCACGGGCGGGCTTGCGGACGATAGTAAGGCGGAATCAGCCCGAAGCCGATTCCCGCTTCGAGATAGTTCAAACCGCGCTGCCAGGGAACCGGCTCGAAGCGCACGCTGTATCCCCGCAGGCGGCTGAAAGCGACGTTCAGAATCTCGACGTAAATGCCTTTGGCGGCTCCTTGTTCTTCGTAGGAATACGGCGGGTAGGCGTTGTCGCTGTAAATGACGACGGGAATTTCTTCCGTCTGCGGCGCGGCGGGGCCGGCGGGTGCGTTGTTGGCGGCGCAGGCGGAAAGCGCCAGCGCGGTCAGAATGATAAGGGGCGTAACGTAACGTTTCATGCCTTTTCTCTCCTACTGCTTCGCCTGTTTTTCTTGCGCTTCTTCTTCCGGCTCAATGGCGATGGCGGTGGGCTTCATCCCTAACGCCTGACCGAGCTCGCGCGCGGCGACTTGCAGGGCGAGCTCCACCCGATTGGTTTTTTGAATCTTCTGGGTAATCGCGTCCAGCTTGCCCAGCAGCGCGGCGCGTTTTTGAATTTCCGCTTCCAGCTGTTTGCGCTGCGTAATATCGAAGCGGATGGCGACGTATTTCACCGGCTTGCCTTTTTCATTGAGGATGGGCGCGATGGTGGTGTCCACCCAGTAGATGCTGCCGTCTTTCGCCTTGTTGCGAATGTCGTTGCGCCACACCTTCCCGTTGGCGATGGTCACCCACAGATTGCGGATGAACTCTTTGGAATGGTAGCCCGAGTTAAGGATGCGGTGATCCTGCCCGATGAGCTCTTCGCGCGAATATTTAGAGATGCGCATGAATTGTTCGTTCACCTGCTCGATTTTGCCGCTCACGTCGGTGACGGCGACAATGGCGGCGGCGTCCACCGCGTTGCGGAAGCCGGCCAGCTCGGCGGCGATCTCGATGGAGCGTTGCACCTGCCGCGCGTTTTCCACCGAAACCGCTACTTGAGAAGCCAGCGTCGTTTGCACGCTGATATCCGCTTCCGTAAAGCGCCCGACTTCGTCGGCTTGAATATCAAATACGCCAATCACCCGGTCGCCCACAATCATTGGCGCAGCCAGCTCGGCGCGGGTTTCGGGCAGCAACGGGTTGGGGAGGAAGTCCGGCGCCTGCCGCACGTCGTTGACAGTGACTCCTTTTCTTTCGCGCGCGGCGCGGGCGACCAGCGATTGCTCGCGCGAGAGCGGGATGGAGAATCCTTGCGCTTTCATTTGCTTTCCAGCCTCGCCCGCGCCCGCCGCCAGAACCAGATTCTCGCCCGATTCATCCAGCAGGTAGATGTGCGCGTGATACAAATGGAAGCGCGCTTTAGAGAGGTTGCATACTTCCAGCAACAACTTATCCAGATCCAGGATGGTGGACGTGGCGACGCCGATTTCCGCCACCGTCGCCAGCGCTTGCGTGCGCTGCGCTACGCGCAGTTCCAGAGTCGCAATCAGGTCGCGCAGCTGGCGGGTCATGTGGTTGAACGCGCGCGCCAGCGTGCCGATTTCGTTTTGCGTTTCAATTTTCGCTTCTGCGTTGAGTTCTCCGCCGGCGATGGCTCCCGCCGTTTGCGCAAGGCGAATCAGCGGAGCGGAGATGCTTTGCGCAAGAAAGACGCCGAACGTCGCGACCAAAATCGCAATGGTCAAAGCGATGGCAATGTTGATCGCGCGCTGCGCGTTCAGCGGGGCGTAGAAGACGATTTGCGGTTGGATAAACGCCACCAACCAGGGCTGGCTTTGAGTTTTCGCCAGCGCCGCTTGCTCTATTTCTCCTGTTTCCCCTTCTAAGCGCTGATGAAATTCCGCCGCGAAGAAGGGGGAGATTTCGTAACGATCTATGCCTGCCTTAAATTCGGGCAGGTTGGTGGAAATTTGCTCCGCCGCGCCGGGGGGCGCCAGACGGTCTTTTTGCAAATTTGCCAGCGCGTCGGGCGCCGGCGGAACGATGAATTTATATAAGAAATCGCGGTTCAAGCTGTGCGCTATTTGCATGCCGTGTTCGTCCACCACAATGGCGAACGAACTTTCGCCCGCCAGACCGGCCGATCTTGCCGCAAAGCTTTGCAAAATGGCGGCGTCGAACCGTTTGCGTAAGATTCCTATTATCTGTCCGTTGCGGTTGCGGATGGGCGCGGCGAAATACACCGAAGCGATTCCAATGTCCTGGCTGTATTCCAACCCGGAGGCGTAAGGCAGCCCGCTGGAAAGCGTTTTTTGGAAGTAATTGCGGTCCGCGCGCTTGTCGCCGATATATTGCGGGTCGCTATCCAACAGGGTGATTCCGTTAACGTCCAAAATGGCGACCGAGTTCATATACACCGGGCTTTGCTTTAGAATGGAAAGCAAGAAAAGATTGGCGCGTTGCTCTTCCGGGCTGCCGGCGCGCTGCAAAGACGGCAATGAGACGTAATCTACAATGGCGGGCGCGTTTCCTTCCTGGCGAATTAAGTCCAGATTGAAATTGATAAAGTCGTCAATTTGTTTCGCCACGCCGTTTGCGGCGTTGAGTAGCTTGCCATTGGCTTCGTTCAATAACATTTGCCGCATGTTGACGTCGGCAACGTAGGCGTTGATTGCCAGCGGCACAAGCGTCACCGCAAGCAAGGAAATTGTCAGCAGCATACGCAGCGATCTTCTGACGCCGCGCAAGAGGAGCGTCCCCAGCAGCGCCAGCCCGATGGCGGCGGTCGCGAATGGGACGATAGCTCGCAATTCCGGGACGTAATAACGGTAAGGCAGGCTTAAAAAATCTATGCCAGCTGTTAAAATGCCGGCCGGCGCGCCATAGAGCGCCGCTTTGCGAAAATCTTTGGGCGGCAGCGACTGGCTGGCGACCATCAATATCAAAATGATTTGCGCCAGCCCGAAGATGAGCGCGATTCCCGAAATCAGCAAAACGGCGGCGGGGAAGACGACCATCATCCCGCCGATAATCATCCACGCGCCGAAATCCACCCGCCCGGCGCGAATGGCGCGCGCGGCGAAGAAGTTCAACCCGGCATAGGCGGCGATGAAGCCCGCCAGGACGTACATCTGCCATGCGCCCAGCCGCCATGCAATAAATAAATAGGCGATCACCAGCGAGACGGCGGCGGCGAGGATGATATACGCCGTTTGCAGGGCGCGAGTTGCCCGTGTGGCTTCTGCCGAAGGGGAGGCGTTGTTTTCAGCCATTTTGGGTCTCCTGCTACTTTAAGAACGAAGGATTAAGGATTTGCTCAACGTCCATCAGCCTGGTGACGCTTGCGCTTTCCGCCATAAATTTCATTCCCAATTGGGCGGTGAAAACGATGGAGCGCGTATCGTTTCCCGGCTGAAAGGCGGCGAGGTTTTCTTCGCGGCTCAGAAATTTAATGCCGTCAAAGTTTATCTCTTGGGGATTCTGGTTGGTCGCCGCGGCGATGATGGCGGCGCCTTCGGCGGGGTTCTTTTGCCAGTATTCGACCGCTTCAAACCAGGCGTTAAGAAAATTGCGGACGTCTTCGGGGCGTTCTCGAAGGAAGGCGTTGGAAAACACGAGGGTATCCACAATTAAACCGGGCGTGTCGGCGCTGGTGAAAATGGATACGTTTCCTTGCCGGATGGCTTGCGAGGCGAAGGGCTCAAAGGTGTGCGCGACGTCAATCTTATTTTGCGATAACGCTTCCGCCGCCGATTCCGGCGGTATGTTCACGAGGGCGACGTCCGTCATTGCCAATCCGCGCCGTTTCAGCGCCTCGCGGATGAGCAGCTCGCCAAACGTCCCGATGGCGGCGCCAAGACGCTTGCCTCGCAAATCGCCCGAAGCCGCGATTTCCGGCGTAGCAATCAGTTGGTCCGCTCCGTGCGAGGTATCCGTCGCCGCCACGATGGACGAGTAGCGCCCAACGTCTTCTAGCAGGACGTCGCTCAACACCAGCGCCGCGCCGTCGGTTAATTCGGCGGCAAGCTGAGGGGCGGTCTGCTTGTATTCATTATATAAAACCAGGTCTACATCCACATTATGCTTTTTGAAGAAGCCTTGTTGTTCGGCGATGACCAACGGATACCAGCCGGGATACAGACTCCAGCCGAAACGCAGGGGCTTGTTGGGCGCGGGGGCGCTGGTTCCTCCCGCGCAAGCGCTCAGCGCCAGCGACGCGGCGAGCAGAATAGAAACGATTTGCAAGAGTCTTTTGAGCATGCGCGCTCTCCTTGATACGCTTTTCCCAAATTTAATGTCTGACGCCCATTTGAAAAGCCAACCTCGCGAAGAACGAAAAGAAAGCCTTGCAAACTTCGCGTTCTGCGCGCTCGTTGCGGTTGATTTTCCATCATGCGGCGCGGACGTTCCCGATTTTGAGAAAGCCATACTCTCCTTGACGGCTTTTATTGATTTTATTATAGCGGCTTCTTGTTGGGCGAAAATTCTTTTATCGTTGCGTAACCCAATTGAAAGGTTACGCGCCTGTCAGCGGGAGGACGACCGTAAAGCGCGAGCCTTTGTTCACTTCGCTTTCCACGCTTATCCGTCCGCCGTGCTGCTCAACCACCGATTTGACGATAGCCAGCCCCAAGCCGTTGCCTTCTATTTCGCTGTTCTTCCCTTCACGCACGCGGTAGAAGCGGTTGAAGATGTAGGGCAGGTCGGCGGGGGGAACGCCAAAGCCGTTATCTTGCACGTCCACGCGCAGCGCGCTTCCTTCCAGCTCGGCGGAGAGGCTGATTGTTCCGCCTTCCGGCGTGTATTTGACGGCGTTGCCAAGCAGATTGCGGAAGAGCTGCTTCAGTTGCAACGCGTCGCCCCATAGGCGCGTCTCTTCGGGCAGGGAGGCGAACTCAAACGTTTGTCTTTTCGCTTCCGTCTGAAGCTTGAATTCGTCCGCCACGTTTTTTAACAGCTCGAGCATGTTCACAGGTTCGCGCTTCTTCGCCGCGTTCAATTCCATGCGAGTCAATTCCATCAAATTTTCCACCAGCTCGGTCATGTTGCGCACGGCGCGCTGAATGCGTTGGACGAAATCCTGCTGGGCTTCGTTGAGCGGTCCCGCTACCGCCAGCATCTGGCTGTATCCGGCGATGGCGGTGAGGGGATTCTTTAAGTCGTGCGAGGCGGTGGCGATAAACTCGTTCTTCACGCGCTCTAAATCTTTAAAGCGCGTCACGTCGTGGAGAATCGCCACGTGTCCGCCGCCTTCCAGAGGATTAATCAACGCGGTGAACGTTCGCTTGTCGGGCCAGGTCACGTCCACGGCTTTGATCCCGCCTGCGGCGCGCGCGTCGTTCAGCGCCTGCAGCAGCGCGTCGTACCCGTATCCCTGCGGCAGCGGCTGATTCAGATTGACTTTAAAGTCGGTGAAGAGCTTTTCCCCTTCGGGATTGAGCAGGCAGAGCCTGCCCTGCGCGTCGAACATCAAGATGGCGTCGGCGGCGTATTGCAGCACGACGGCGAGACGTTTTTGTTCTTGCGCGATGCCGGCGTATAACTTCGCGTTTTCTACCGCAATCGCCGCCTGACTGGCGATGGCTTGCACCAGCAGCAGATGGTCGGCGGCGAAGTAATCCGCCTGTTCGTGCGCCAGAATCAGCAAGCCCAGTAGCGAGGTTCTGCCGAACATTGGGACGATGATGGCGGAATGCAGCAGGTTGAGCTGCCCCGCCTGCCAGCGTTCGTCTTTGCGCGTGTCGCTGATGATGAGACCTTCTCCGCTTTCTTCGATGAGTTGCCAAAACTCGTCGAGATTGGGGAACTCCATTTCAATTTCGGAAGTGGAGAACTTTTTGCGAATCGGCTCGCCGCCTTCGGGGTTGACGATTTGCACGTAGCTGACGATTGCGCCGAGCGTTTCCGCCGAGCGCCGCAGCACGATGTTTAGCAGCTCGTTCAAGTTGGAGCGCGCGCCCAAGCCCTTGCCGATTTCCGGCAGGATGCTCAATTCGCGGTTGCGGCGGCGGATGACGTCTTCCGCTTCTTTCACGCGCAGCTTGGCGCGGATGCGCGCCATCAGCTCGTGACGGTCGAACGGCTTGGTGACGTAATCGTCCGCGCCCAAATTCAACCCGGATTGCACGTCGCTGGCTTCCGCGCGCGCGGCGGTGAGGATAATCACCGGAATATGCTGAATCGCCGCGTCGCCCCGCGCTTCTTGCAGAACCTCAAACCCGTCTTTGCGCGGCATATCCACGTCCAGCAAAACCAGGTCGGGCTGTTCGTCGCGCATTTTGTCCAGCGTTTCTTGTCCGTCGCGGGCGGCGATGCATTCGTATCCTTCGTATTCCAGATAGCGCGTCAATAGGGTGATGTTGTCCATGCGGTCGTCCGCCACGAGGATGCGAAACTTCTTTTGCGCCGCGGCGGAGGAGCGTCCGGCGGGGCGCGTGGCGTGTTTCATCTCTTCTATGGCGCGGCTGGCAATCTGACAGATGCGCTCCGGGCGGACAGGTTTGATGATGACTTCGCTTACTTTTAAACGATGGGCGGTCACTCGTAGGCCGGGCACTTCATACGCCGTCACCAGATAGGTGTACGCCGGTTTGGTCGCCGGGTCGCTTTGCAGCTTTTCAATCAGTTCCAACCCGGTCATTTCCGGCATAATCATATCGGTAAACAGAATGTCCACCTTGCCGGCTTTGATTTTTTTCAGCGCTTCTTGCCCGCTTGTCGCCGAGGCGACGTTTACGTTGGCTCCGAGTTGAGTGAGCGCGCGCGCCAGCGTGGTCGCGGTGTTGGGGTGGTCGTCCACGACCAGAATCTGAACGGTGGGGGAGGATTCTTGTGGGCTCATGGCTTAATTTTGACGGAAACTCCTTTCGCGCGGCGATAGGATTGCGATGAAAAAGTTGGCAAAAGTTGGCGAGGGGGCGCTTTCGCCGCCAGGAATCTAATCCGCGACCAGACGGTAGCCTTCGCCGCGCACATTGACGACCATTGCGTTGGAAAGCCCGTTTTTTTCCAACGCTTCGCGTAACGCGTGAATATGCCATTTGGCGAGTTCTTGCGCTTCGCGCAAATCGGCTTGATAGCCCTGCGCCTCGGCGACGAGAGTCTGATAGCTGACGGCCTCCGGCGCATGGCGCGCCAAAACCAGCAAATATTCAAACGGGGTGGGCGGCAGCGTCGCGCTTTGCCCGTTCACCAGCAGGCTGCGCTTATGCAAATCGAGGACGAGCGCGCCGCGCCTGAGAAAGCGCTCCGACTCGACGCGCGGAAGCGGCGAGGGACCTGGCTCGCCCGCGCTCAGGCTTTTCAGCTCCGCTTGCAGCGCTTCGATTTGCCGCAAAATTTCCGCCTTGCGCTCCTCTCTGCGACGGTCGGAGATGATTTTTTCCGCGCGCTCCAGAATCGCTTCCGGTTTGAGCGGCTTCAAAAGGTAGTCGGTCGCGCCGCTGCGCAGCGCTTCTACCGCCGAGCTCAGGTCGGGCTGCGCGGTGAACAACACGACGGGCAGGTCGGGGTAGCGGTCGTGAATCAACTTCAGGGCTTCCATCCCTGCCATGCCCGGCATGCGCAAATCCATAAAAACCAAATCGTATCCGCCGGCTTCAATAAACGCCATCCCTTGTTCGGCGTTTTCGGCGGTGGTGACTTGATGCCCCGCTCTTTGTAAAATGCGCGCCAGACTTTGCCGCAAGGCGCTTTCGTCGTCAATTACCAGAATTGCGCCGGATATGCTCATGCGAACTCTCCGTTTTCCAGCGGCAGCCAGACGGTGAAGCTCGCGCCGCCTTGCGGGTTGTTTTCGGCTTGAATGCGTCCGCGATGCTTCATCACAATATCCTGTGAAATGGTTAGCCCCAGCCCGGTGCCGCTCGGTTTGTTGGTGACGAAGGCGTTAAAGATGGAAGGCAGCAGCTCTTCCGGAATTCCCGGACCCGTATCTGAAACTTTGAGCATGGCTTCGTTCGTCTCCGCCAGCAGCCGCGTCGAGACGGTGAGCGCGCCGCCGTTGGGCATGGCTTCGCAGGCGTTCATCAGCAGGTTGAGCGTCACCTGGCGTATCTGGTCGCTCAGCGCGGGGATGCGCGGCAGGTCGGGGTCGGGGTGAAACTCGAAAGTGATTTGATGGTGGCGCATGTGAGTCGCAATCAGCGCGCGCACGTCTTCCACAATGTCGTTGATCTGCGTGAGTTGAAAATCTTCCGATTGAATCGGGCGATAGGTGGCGCGCAGACGCTCAATCAGGTTTGCCATGCGTTCCGCTTCCGCCAGCACAATCTCCAAATCTTGTTTGCCTTGCGGCGAAAGACCTTGCTCTTCGCGCAGCAGGAACAGCGCGTTTTGAATGGCTTGCAACGGATTATTCAGTTCGTGCGCCACCGTCGCCAGCAGCCGGCCCATCACCGTCAGGCGCTCGTTTTGCATCATTTGATTGCGGATGGCTTTCTCTTGCTGCAAGGCGACTTGCAGGCTTTCGTACAAATCCGCTTTTTGCAAAGCGACCGCCAGCTGCTCCGCCACCGCCGTCACCAATTGCATATCGCGTTTGGTCAGCGGTTTGGGGGGCTTTTGCTGCACGTCCAGCGCGCCTAGAATCGCTTCGCCGATTTTCAGCGGCGCGGCGAGCTCGGATTTCGTTTCCGGCAGCAGTGGGTTGCGCACGAAAAAGACCGCGTCGTCCACGTTGTTGGTGAAGAACGCTTGCCCGGTGGCGATGACTCCGCCGACGACGCCCTCGCCGGGGGCGAGCTTGTGTCCTTGATTGAGCAGGTGTTTACCGACTTCGCCGCTTCCGGCGCGCATAATGAAATTGCCGCTGCCCGGCTCAACGACGAAAATTTGAACGTAGTAATATCCGAAACTTTCTTGCAGCAATTCGACGGTTTCTTTCATTAGCGCGTCCGGGTCGAGAGAGGCCGCCAGACCCTGATTAATGCGGTAGAGCGCGTTTGTCTCTTTTAACGATTGCCGCGTGCTTTCCAGCAGATTGGCGTTTTCAATGGCGATGGCTGCCTGGGCTCCTAGCTGGCTGAGCAGGTTCACGTCATTGGGCGAAAAGGCGTCTGGCTCGCCGCTTTGCACGCTGATGGTCCCAAGGTTTCGCTCGCCGCTGCGGACGGGCGCCACCAGCAGCGAACGGTAAGTCGGCTTTCCGCCGGGCAGCTGCAAAAAGCGCGAGTCGCTCAGCACGTCGGCGATGTTGATGGGCTCGCCGCGCAAAATGACCTGACCGGCGATGCCCTCTCCCAAACGAATGTTGCGCTTGCTGCCTTCCAGCTCCTTCAAACCGGAGACCGCCAGCGAGGCGAGAATTTGCTCTTCTTCATCCAGCAAGTGAATAACCGCCTGCCCGGCTTTGGGAATTAAATTGCGCGCGGCGTTGACGATTAAATTCAGCACCTTTTCCAAACCTACGCGCTCGCCCTCGCTCAACGCTTGCACAATTTCAGCCAGCGCTTTTTCTTCGCGCAGGCTGCGCTGCAATTCCATATCCTGATGTAGACTCCAAACCGCCAGCGAAATCTGGCTGCCGACTTGCTCCGCGCGCGCCAGCTCTTCCGCCGTGAAGCGCCGCGTTTGACGGTAGCCGAGAATCAGCGCTCCCAGCCAATTCCCGCCGTAAATCAGCGGAACGCTCAACGCGGATTGAATGGGGAACTGCCGCGCAATTTCCGGGTTGGTGTGCGGCGAGTTTTCGTAATCTTCCGCCGCAATGACTTTTCCGCTCTGCAAAGCCGAAAGGCTTAGATTTTTCTTGTTTTTATCGTGAATGTGCGCCTCGTAGCGCTGGCTGAGTCCGCGCTCGGTGGTCGCCGCTGGGAAGACGCGCCGCTGCGCCTCGTCCCAGCGGGTGACGTAACAGCTATCCGCTTCAAACATTTCCGCCAGGTCGGCGGCGGCGCTTTTTGCCGCCTCCGTGAAATCTTTGGCGGCGATAATTTTGCGCGTCGCTTCATTTAGCAGCAAAAGAAAGCGCGCGCGCGCCTGCGCTTCCTTTTCCTGTTGCACGCGCTCGCTCATGTCGCGTATGAAGGCGACGAATACGGTCTTCCCCTTGAAGGCGAATTTAGAAATGGAAGCCTCAGCCGGAAATTCGCCGCCGTCTTTGCGCCGGCACACGATGGGCTTGCGCTCGCTCTTCTTCAATAAGTGGCTTTTCACCTTCTCAAAACGGCGGACATGTTCGCGGTGGACTTCGCCGTAGCGCGCTGGCATGAGCGTATCCAGCGGCTGCCCGACGACCTCTTCCGCCGCGTAGCCAAACATCGCTTCGGCGCTTTTGCTAAACGAGAAAATGCGTTGCGTTTCGTCGAGGGTGATAATGGCGTCGGTCGTCGATTCGAGGATGTTCTGCAACCGCAGCTCGCGCTCTTGCAGGTTTTCTTCCGCCTGCTTTTTCTCGCTGACGTCTTCCACCGTCCCTTCAAAGCGCAGAATCTTGCCTTGCGCGTCGCGGATGGCTTTAGCGTTTTCCCGCGCGTAAAACTGCGAGCCGTCCTTTCGCAGCCAGACCTCCTCAAAGCCGTTCACCGCGCCTTCCCGCTCGATGGCTTGTAGAAAGCGGCTGCGCGGCGATTCGGGGGCGAACCCTTCCTGTTCAAGGTTGCGTTGCGC
Source organism: Anaerolineales bacterium (assembly GCA_034432535.1). GTDB lineage: Bacteria > Chloroflexota > Anaerolineae > Anaerolineales > Villigracilaceae > Villigracilis. The sequence goes on from DAOUBR010000064.1 coordinate 32,986, forward strand.
CAATTCTTCAAAGCTTTCATAACCGAGCATTTTCACCAGCGCCGGATTGGCGAGTAATATCCGCCCGTCGGGGGTCGCGCTGTAAATGCCAATGGCGGCGTTTTCATATAAACTACGAAATCTTTTCTCGCTGGCGCGCAGCGCGCGTTCAGATTCGGCGTTGCGTTCCGCCGTCTCGCGCAAATACCCCGACCCGATTCCGATGAGCAGCGTGAGAAAATGCCCCGTCAGAAAAAAGTTTTGCCGTTCAAAATCGGCGAAGCGTTGCCAGGGGATGGGCGAGTCGCAAGCCCAAAGCAACAGCGGATTGAAGAGCAGCGCCGCAAGCGCGGCGAGCCAGCCGCCGCGCCTGCCATAAAACAAGCCAGCCGCCGCAACGGGAAGAACTGCCAGCATCGGCGCTTTGTGCCAGGGAAAGGTCAGCGCATACGCCGCCGTCAGCGCGGCGAAAACCAACGCGGAAAGGCGGCGACGTCGTTTCAAAGCGTTTTGCTCGGAGGGGGAAGATTCCTCTAACATGGCATAATTGTAACGGATGCGGCTTGCGGATAAGGTTTCAAATTCGGGACAATTCGCGGCATGGCTTGCGCAAAGTCTTTGAAATTCGCAGGGCAGACGGACGGCTCAGAATTCTTCGCCCGCCTGTCTCCGCAAAAAACACCCTTCTCGTCTGTTTCATCCTGCGAACTCGCCTTGCGCGGCAGCGCGAGATCTATCGCGCATTCCCAAGCGACATGAATCCGGTTACTCGAATGAAGCGGCTCTTATTCGCGCCTTCGTGAAAAATTCGTAGACGGCAACCCAACGGAATATCAACTTCGCGCTGTCCGTGGCTTTCTCATGATCGCTCGCGCCGATTTGTTTAACAGGATCAACAGGACGTCTTTACCCTGTTTTCTGCGCGGCTCATCCTAAAAATCCCGTCCATCCTGTTTGTTTTCTAACCTGAAACCGGACTTTAAGAAAGCCATGTCGCGCCGTCACGCCAACCTTCATGGATTATAGTAAAATATTTTTACCTGCAGTCAGGAAAAAATCAATGGAAATGTCTCTACCATACATGGAAAACAGCGAAAACTTGCTGGCGCAAGTCGCCAAACACGCCAGCGAAGCGATTATCGTTGTAGACGAGAGACAACGCATCACATTGGTCAACCAAGGGACTGAGGAAATTTTTGGCTACGACGCGCACGAGATCATCGGCAAGCCGCTGGACGTCTTGATTCCGTTTGAATGGCGCGAGTTGCACCGCGCCCATGTGGAAAGATTCGCGCGCGGCAAAGTATCCGCCCGCTATATGAATCAGCGGCGGCAGATTTTCGGGCGGCGCAAAAGCGGCGAGGTCTTCCCGTCGGAAGCCAGCGTCGTCAAAATCAGCGGCGGACAGCGGACCGTCTTCGCCGCCATTTTGCGCGAACTGGATGAGCGCGCAGCCGACGAGCGAAGCGAGACTTTTACGCGCGCCTTGGAGCAGGCGGGCGACGTCGTCTTTATCGCCAATCATGAAGGGGTTATTGAATACGTCAATCCGGCTTTTGAGCAAGTTACCGGCTACCTTCGGGAAGAAGCGCTCGGCAATACGCCGCGCCTCCTTAAATCGGGGCTGATGAGCGCGGAGTATTACAAGCAAGTGTGGGATACCATTCTCTCCGGCAAAGTTTTCCGCGCCGAAACGCTGAACCGCAAAAAGAACGGCGAGTTGTTTTATTACGACCAGACCATTTCGCCGTTGAAAGATTCGCGCGGGCGCGTCACCCACTTCGTCTCCACCGGCAAAGACGTGACCTTGCAGCGCCGCATGGAGCAGGAAATTCAACTATTGCTCAAACTGGCGCTGGCAGTCGCCGAAGCCGAAAGCTTTGAAGCCGCGCTGAACGCCGCGCTGAAACTGGTTTGCGAAACCATGTTCTGGGATTTTGGCGAAGCGTGGCTGCCTTCTTACGACGATTCGCGCCTTGAATTGAGCGAGGCATACTACGGCGAGTTCGAGGGCGTCGCGCGCTTCCGTCAGGAGAGCGCCGCGCTCCATTTCGCGCACGGCGCAGGGCTGCCCGGCAAAGTGTGGCGTTTGGCTCATCCGCTTTGGGTCGCCGATGTGACGGCGGACGCGGAATTCCTGCGCGCCGAAGCCGCCCGCCAGGCGGGGCTGGTCTCCGCCATTAGCATTCCCGTCATGGCGGAAACTCGCGCGGTGGCTGTGCTGGAATTTTTCTCGCGCGCTTATCGCCCCAAAGACGAGCGGATGATGGCGCTTTCCGCGGCGATTTCCGCGCAATTGGGGGCGGTCTTTCAACGTAAGAAAGCCGACGAGGCGCTGCGGTTGAGCGAAGCCCGCTTGCGCGAGGCGCAGCGAGTGGCAAAAATTGGCAATTGGGAATTAGACCTGCTCCACAACCGCCTGACCTGGTCTGATGAAATTTTCCGCATCTTTGAAATAGACCCTGACCGTTTTGCAGCCTCTTATGAGGCGTTTTTGAATCTGGTGCACCCCGAAGACCGCGAAGCCGTTCACCGCGCTTATACCGAGTCGTTGCAAAACCGCCAGCCTTACCAAATCGTTCACCGCTTGCTCATGTCGGACGGGCGAATCAAGTATGTGGAAGAGCGCTGCGAAACCTTCTTCGCCCCCAACGGCGCCCCCTTGCGTTCGGTTGGCTCAGTGCAGGATGTGACCGCGCGCCAACAAGCCGAGCGCGCGCGGCTCCTCAGCGAGGAGCGCTTTAAAACCATCTTTGAAAGGTCGCCGCTGGGCATTGCTCTCATTCAGACGGGCACGGGGCGCTTTCTGGAAGTCAACCCTATGTTTGCGCAAATTACGGGCAGAAGCAAAAGCGAGCTCCTCCTGGCGGATTGGATGAGCATCACTCATCCTGACGATTTATCGTTGAATTTGAGCCGCCAACAAGCCTTACTGGCGGGCGAAACCAACAGCTACCAGATGGAAAAGCGTTGCCTGCGACCCGATGGCTCCGTCGTCTGGGTGAATTTGACTTCCACGCTGCTGGAGCGCGCCGAAGACGGCGCGGCGACGCACCTTGTCATGATTGAGGATGTTACCGAGCGCAAGCGCGCGGAAGAAGCGCTGCGCCTCAGCGAGCAAAAATATCGCACCGTCGCCAACTTCACTTACGATTGGGAAGCGTGGCGCGCCCCCGAAGGCGCATATGTTTATGTTTCGCCTTCCTGCGAACGCATTACTGGTTATGCGGCGGAGGAATTTTTGCAAGATTCCGACCTGGTGGCGAAAATTATTCACCCAGCCGACGCGCATCATCTGGCGGAACATCGCCGCGAGCTGCAAATGCAAACGCAAAAGAAAACGCTGGAGACCGAATATCGCATCCTGACGCGCGAAGGGGAGACTCGCTGGATACGCCACATTTGCGTGCCCGTGTTTGGCGAACGCGGCGAATTTTTAGGGCGTCGCGAAAACAACCGCGACGTCACTGAGAGCAAGCTGGCGGAATTCGCGCTGCGCGATAGTCAACAGCGCCTGCGCGAGATGGTGGATTCCGCGCCTTTCGGCGCGCATGTCTTTCAACTAGACGAAGAACAGCGGCTCATCCTGATTGACGCCAACGAATCCGCCGACGATATTTTCGGCATATCCCACAGCGCGCTGCTGGGTAAGACTTTTGAAGAAGCCTTCCCGCTCCTGATCCGCAGCGAGCTGCCGCAGGCATATCGGCGCGTGGCGCGTTTTGGCGGGCGCGACGTCTTCCCTCGCTTTGCTTATAAAAATAAAAACCAGCGCGCCTCCGTGACGCTGGAGATTCACGTCATGCAAATTGCGCCCGGGCGCGCGGCGGGCTTCTTCCGTAATATCAGCGAGCTGGAAATCGCTTACGATGAAACCATCGTCGGCTGGTCGCGTGCCATAGACCTGCGCGACAACGAGACCAAAGAACACACCGTGCGGGTGACCAAAATGACGGTGGAACTGGCGCGCATTATCGGATTCAGCGAAGCGGATTTGCTCTACGTCCGCTGGGGGGCGTTGCTGCACGATATGGGCAAAATCGGCGTCCCCGACGGCATTTTGCGCAAGCCGGGCAAATTGACGGAAGAAGAATGGGCAATCATGCGCGAGCATCCCCGATTCGCTTATGAAATGCTTTACCCTATTCGCTTTTTGCGCCCCGCGCTGGATATTCCTTACTGTCACCACGAACGATGGGACGGCAGCGGCTACCCGCGCGGCTTGAAGGGCGTGGAAATTCCGCTCGCCGCGCGCATCTTTACGCTGGTAGACGTTTGGGACGCGTTGCGTTCCGATAGACCTTACCGCAAAAAATGGTCGAGACAAAAAACCATTGAACACATCCTTTCCTTTTCCGTCTCTTATTTTGACCCGGCGCTGGTGAACGTGTTTATGGATTTTATCAACGGGAAAACGCGGAGATCGGAGTGAGTTAAAAAATCGGCGGGCTGGGAAATCTTCCAGCCCGCCGCGCTTTATTTAGCGTATTCCGTCGCCCGCGTTTCGCGGATGACCGTCACGCGAATTTGACCGGGGTATTGCATGGTCTCTTCGATTTTCTTGGCAATATCCCGCGCCAGCCTGGTGGAGGCGAGATCGTCAATCGTTTCGGGCTTGACCAAAATACGCACCTCGCGCCCGGCTTGAATGGCAAACGCTTGCTGCACGCCTTCAAACGACATGGACATTTCTTCCAGCGAGCGAATGCGCTTGATGTAAGCTTCCAAATCTTCGCGACGCGCGCCCGGCCGGGCGCCGGAAATTGCGTCCGCCGCTTCGGCAATGACCGCTTCCACCGATTCCTGATCCACTTCGTGATGATGCGCGGCAATCGCGTTCACCACAATCGGGTGTACGCCGTAGCGCTTGCAGAACTCCGCTCCCAGACTGGCGTGCGTCCCGTCCTGGTTGTGATCCATCGCCTTGCCAATATCGTGCAGGAATCCGCTTTGCTTGGCGAGTTCCACGTTCGCGCCGATTTCCGCCGCGAGAATACCCGCCAGCTTGGCGACTTCCACCGCGTGGGCAAGTTGATTTTGCCCGTAGGACGTGCGAAACTTCAGACGCCCCATCATCTTCAACACTTCGGGATGCAGCCCGGTGATGTTGGCTTCGTAGGCGGCTTGCTCGCCCGCCTCGTTGATAATCTTTTCGACGGCTTTGGTCTCGTCTTCCAACACTTTTTCGATGTGCGCGGGATGAATGCGCCCGTCCAACACCAGCTTCGCCAGCGCGCGCCGCGCAATTTCGCGGCGGACGGAATCGAAGCACGAAACGGTGACCGAATCGGGCGTGTCGTCCACAATCACATCCACGCCCGCGGCTTGCTCAAACGCTTTGATGTTGCGCCCATTGCGCCCGACGATGCGCCCCTTCATCTCTTCGCTGGGCAGGGCGACGACCGCGCGGGTGACTTCCGCCACATGTTCGGAAGCCACGCGCTGAATCGCGTCGGCGATGAGCTTGCGCGCGCGCCTTTCGCCTTCTTCGCGCGCCTCCGCTTCAATCTGACGGATGATGCGCGCCATGTCGCCGCGCGCTTCCTTTTCCGCCGCGGCGAAGAGCTCTTTGCGGGCTTCTTCGGCGGTCATCTGCGCGATTTCTTCCAGCTTCTTCGCCTGCTCTTCGTACAATTTCTCAATTTCATTGGCGCGGCGGTCAATGTTCGACTGGCGCTTGTTCAGGGTTTGCTCGCGCTGTTCGATTTTGTCGAAACGCGCGTCCAGCTCGCTGCGCCGCTTGTCCAACCGTTCAATTTCGCGGTTGAGCTCCATGCGGCGCACTTTCATCTCCGCTTCGGCGGCTTGCACAATTTTGGCGGCCGTCTCGCGCGAGCTGGCTTCTATGAGGCGGGCTTGCGCGTTGGCGGCTTTTAGAATGTCGTCCGCCTTGTCCTGCTTGGCTTTGTTCGCCTTGTCCACCTGATAGCGGTGGAAGAAATAACCGGCGGCGACGCCGACTACCAGAGTTAGCATTTCAAAAATAATCGTAAAAATCGGGCTCATAAAGCGTCCTCGTCTTCGTAATAATTCTGCGGAGCGTCCGCGCGCGTTTCGTTCCACACGCGCAAAGCGACGGGCGCGGCGACGGCGTAGGAAAATCCGCGGCGGGCGAGAAATTCGCTCAACTTCTTGCGAAATTCCCGCCATTCCAAGCCTTGCAACCGTTCCGCGCGTTTGCGCGCGGCGGCGTAGGCGAGGGCTTCCTCGTCCACGGCGGACAGGGAATCGCGGATGGTCTCTTCGTCCAGCCCTTTTTGGCGGAGCTCCATCTTCAGCGCTTGTTTGCCGCGCGGGCGAAAAACGCCGCGGTTTTCCACCCACAAACGGGCGAACTCAACGTCGTTGGCGAAACCCGCTGCGCGCAGCCGGTTGAGCGTATCTTCCGTAACGGCTTCGTCGAAGCCGCGCTTTTGCAGGTTTTGCCGAATTTCCTTTTCCGAGCGCGCGCGGTAACTCAGCAAGAGCATGGCTTGTTGATAGGCTTTTTCGCGCTCGTCTTCATGCAGCAGCCGGGCGATTTTCTCTTCGCTCAGCGCTTCGCCCTGTTTCAGCCACGCGGCGACGATGCGCGCCAGACTGAAGGCGAACTCCCCGTCGAGGTAAACGTTCACCCGCTGCGGGTTGTTCTTTTGGGCGGCGATGGCGGTTATTTTTTTCATCGCGGTCGCTGACTTAAAACAAAAGCAGCCAAGACTTCCGAAGAAACTCGGCTCTCGGCTGCGGAAAGGGGTCTATCTAGCGCGTTTGCTCGAATTTTCCCCGGCGCTTTTTCCGCGCGGGGATGGGTCAAATCAGGCGAAACATCCAAAATTTTGACTCAATCTTAATGAAGCCTTTTTTTGATATAGTTCGTTTTGACTTCACAAGTAAACTCCCAAAACGAGGGAGGGAGCAATCCGTAATTCCAGTTCAGTCTCAAACCGCGCCGAAGCCGGCGGAAGTTTTTAAGAATTTCTTCCGATTATACATGAATTTTTAAATTTGTTAACATGATTTTTCCGTATCAAATCTCCCCGAGCGCGCAAAAATTGTGACAAATGCAACTATGCCGCGATAAAAAACTATGCCATAATTTACTTGCTGTCGTTTCAACCAAATTCAACTGGAGGCTGTATGGCTAAAATCACGCGTGAGGACGCGCTTGAATATCATCGCTTAAAAAACAAACCAGGCAAAATATCCGTCGTGCCGACCAAACCGATGGACACCCAAAGGGACCTCAGCCTGGCTTATACGCCCGGCGTGGCGACTCCGGTGTTGGAAATTGAGAAAAACCCCGAAGACGCTTACGAATACACTTCCAAAGGCAATCTGGTCGCCGTCGTTTCCAACGGCACGGCGATTCTCGGCTTGGGCGACCGCGGTCCCCTGGCGAGCAAGCCCGTGATGGAAGGCAAGGGCGTGCTGTTTAAAAAGTTCGCCGACGTGGACGTCTTCGATATCGAAGTCAACGCCCACGACCCGGAGGAAATTATCAAAGTCGTCGCGGCGATTTCGCCGACCTTCGGCGGAATCAACCTCGAAGATATTAAGGCCCCCGAATGCTTCTATATCGAAGAGCAATTAAAAAAGATGCTGGATATTCCCGTCTTTCACGACGACCAGCACGGCACGGCAATTATCTCTTCGGCGGGGCTGGCGAACGCTTTGGAAATCGCCGGCAAGAAGCACAGCGAGATTCGCGTGGTCATTTCAGGCGCGGGGGCGGCGGCCATCTCGTGCGCCGAACTGGCGATTCGCTGGGGCGTGAAGCGCGAAAACATCACGCTCGTGGACACGAAAGGCGTCGTTTATAAGGGACGCAAGGAAGGCATGAATCCCTACAAAGAGCGACTCGCCGTCGAGGATCAGGGGCTTCGCACGCTCGCCGACGCGGTCAGGGGCGCGGACGTCTTCTACGGGCTGTCCGTCGCCAATGTGCTGACGCCCGAAATGGTCAAGAGCATGGCGGACGACCCGATTATCTTCGCCATGGCGAATCCCGACCCGGAAATCAGACCCGAACTGGCGAAAGAAGCGCGCAAGGACGTGATTATCGCCACCGGACGCTCCGACTACCCCAATCAGGTCAACAACGTCTTGGGCTTCCCCTTCATCTTCCGCGGCGCGCTGGATGTGCGGGCGAAGCAAATCAACGAAGAGATGAAGTTCGCCGCTTCGCAGGCGCTCGCCGCCTTGACCAAAGAAGACGTTCCCGATTCGGTTCTGCGCGCTTACGGCGCGGAGAGCATGAAGTTCGGGCGCGAATACATCATCCCCAAGCCGCTCGACCCGCGCGTGCTGTTGTGGGAAGCGCCCGCCGTCGCCGAGATGGCGATGAAGACCGGCATGGCGCGCAAAACGATTAATATTGACGAATACCGCGAGCAGCTGGCGTTCCGCCAGGGCAAGGGCGAGCGGATTCGCTACTTCTTCCAGAATCATGCGCGCGCTTCGGGCGGGAGCAAGCGCGTGGTCTTCGCCGAAGGCGAGGAGCAGAAGATTATCCGCGCCGCGCATCGCGTCAAGGAAGATAAGATTGCCGCCCCGGTCTTGATTGGGCGCGCGGAAGCGATTGAAGAGCAAATCAAAAATCTCGGCGTGGACTTTAAGCCCGAAATTGTGGACCCCGATAAATTCCCCAAACTGGAAGAGTACGCCAAGTCGTTTTATGAAATGCGTCAGCGCAAGGGCGTGACTCTGCGCGACGCGCAGAAAGCCATTCGCGAACCGAACGTGCTTGGCTCGATGATGGTGAAGATGGGCGACGCGGACGCTTTCGTCTCCGGGCTGACGTACGACTACCCCGAAGTGATTCGCCCCGCGTTGCAAATTCATCACACCGCCCAGGGCGCGGCGCGCGCGGCGGGAGTCTATATCATGATTGTGGACGATAAGGTGTATCTCTTCACCGACGCCACCGTGAATATTGACCCCTCCGCCGAAGACCTGGCGGAAATTGCCTGCCTTGCGGCTACCTTCGCCAAAAAGTTGGAATTGGAGCCGCGCGTGGCTTTCCTCTCTTTCTCGAACTTCGGCTCGACCCCGCATCCGCTTTCCGATAAAGCGCGCAAGGCGGTGCAAATTGTGCGCGAGCGCTGCCCCGATTTTGTTTATGACGGCGAAATGCAGGCGGATACCGCCGTGGCGCCGGAAATCATTGACGAACGCTACCCGTTCAGCGCCGTGAAGGACGCCAACGTGTTGGTCTTCCCCTCTTTGGAATCGGCGAACATCGCGTATAAGTTGCTCGCCCGTCTGGGCAACGCCAAAGCCATCGGCCCCATCCTGCTCGGCATGGGCGCGCCGGTTCACGTCCTGCAAACGGGCGACGACGTGAACGCCATTGTGCAGATTGCCGCCGTGGCGGTGATGGACGCGATGAATCGAAAGTAATCATCCGCACAGCAAAACCGGCGGCTTCGAGCGCGCGCTCGAAGCCGCTTGTTTTTGACGCCTTTTGCAAATCTGGCTTGCTTTTGCGCGGCGACGCAAAAAAAAACGCCTTGCGTTTGCAAGATGTTTTTTAATCTCCGCCTGCCGTCTATTTCTTCTGCGCCAGCGCCGCAGCCGCGCCCTTGCCCACCAGCGAAAAACCGGTTTGCAGCGCCTTTTCCGCCGTCGCTTCATCCAGCCCGGCGCGCTGCGAGAGCTCTTTTACCATGCCGCTTTTTCGCAGCAATTCAGGGTCTATTTGACCGGCGCTGATTTGCCCCAACAAGTCTTCGAGGTTAAATTCGCGCGAATCGCGCCCCGATTGCGGGTGATGAGCGAGGAGCTTATGCGCCACAAAAGAGACGACTATCATCGCAGCCTGCGGCGGGATGTTCGCCTTCTTCGCCAGCGGCTCAACGAAGGGCTGCAGCAGCCCTATGATGGAGTCGTTCTGACCGGCGCTTTGTCCGTTCATCACGGTTTCCAACATGCCCATCATGCCGCTCACGCCGCTTTGTGGGGCGGCTTGCGGCTGGGCGGAGCCCATCAAACCGCCGAGCATGCCCATCACGTCGCCCGCGTCCAATCCGTCGGAAAGGTTCACGTTTTGCGCGCCTTTCAGCAAGCCGCCGACGAGGTTAGAAAGCTGGTCTTCGCCGCCGGCGTTTCCCTGCTGCCGCGAACTTACCAGCGCTTTCAAAATGTCTTCCATGATTTTCTCCTTTCGCTTTCGTTCAAATTAAACAAAAACGCGGCGCAAAAGCGCCGCCTTTTCGCGCGGATTATTCCGAATCGCTTGCGGCAGCCTTCGGCTCCGCCGCCGATTTTTCCTTCTTTTCGCCTTTGCTCGATTTCTTTACGTTGGAGACGTCTCCCGAAGGCGATTTGTGGTCCGTAGCGTAAAAACCCGACCCCTTGAAGATAATGCGGGTGGGCGTGATGACCTTTTTCAGCGCCTTCTTGCGGCATTCCGGGCAGGTCTTCAGCGGCGCGTCAGTGAAGGACTGCTGGCGTTCGAATTGCACTCCGCACGACTCGCAACGATAAGTATAAACGGGCATAGCTCATTTCTCCTTGCTTTCTTACTCGACGTCGCCGCGCATTATAGCCCCCATAAGGCGGGAAAGCAAGACTTCGCGCCGGCCATGTTATAATTTTCTAACAATTTTCAAAACGGAGGCGTTGATGTTAAAAATCGAGGTCGTTTATTGCGCGGTGTGACATTACACCGACCGAGCCGTGAGCTTGGCGAGCGACTTGTTGAAAAACTTCGAGCCGGATATCGAATCCCTGACTTTGATCCCCTCCGACGGCGGCCGGTTTGAAGTTTCGGTCAACGGCGTTTTGATTTACTCCAAATTGAAAACGGGCCGTCACGCCGAACCGGGCGAAGTGACGCAGCTCGTTTCAAAGACGCTTTCGTAAAATTTACTTTCGAGGTTACGCATGGCAAAAAAAGGCAGAGCCTTCTCGGGCGCGCGCCCGACGGGCAGGCAGCATCTTGGCAACTATCTCGGCGCGATTAAAAATTACGTCGCGTTGCAAGACGACTACGAGTGTATCTACTGCATCGTGGACGTTCACGCTTTAACCACCGTCGAAACCACCAAAGACCTGCGCCAAAACACCTTTGAAATGGCGCTCGATTGGCTGGCGGCCGGCATTCGCCCCGAAGAGACGACTCTCTTCGTTCAGTCGCATGTCCCGCAAGTGATGGAATTGCACGCCTACCTTTCGATGGTCGCCCAGCTCGGCAAGCTCACCGATTTGCCGACCTTCAAGGAAAAAGTGCGCGAACAGCCCGATAACGTCAATTACGGCTTGCTCGGCTATCCCGTCTTGATGACCGCCGACATCGTCCTCTACAAAGCGGACGTCGTCCCCGTCGGCATTGACCAGGCGCCGCATCTTGAATACGCCCGCGAGTTAGTGCGCTCCTTCAACTACCGCTTCAACACAAAAGTCCTGATTGAGCCGCAAGCCAAACACACCGAAATCCTCAAAGTCTTGGGCATTGACGGCAAAGAAAAAATGGGCAAGAGCCTGAACAATCACATCGAACTCTCCTCCACGCCCGAAGAGACGGCCCGGCGCGTGCGCGAAATGGTCACCGACCCCGCCCGCCAGCGCCGAACCGACCCCGGCAACCCCGACGTGTGCAACGTCTTCACCATGCACAAGATTTTCTCTCCGCAAGAAGACGTGGAAATGATTAACGTCGAATGCCGCCGCGCCGGAATCGGCTGCGTGGATTGTAAAACGCGTCTCGCCGCCAGCCTGAACAAAGCGCTCGAACCCTTCCGCGCCAAACGCGCCGAGCTCGCCGCCCAGCCCGACTACGTCAAAGACGTGCTGCGCGAAGGCGACAAACGCGCCCTTGCCATCGCCGAACAGACGATGACGGAAGTCCGAGAAGCGATACAACTTCCGTAAATATGCGTTTATTAATCCAGCGCGTCTCTCGCGCCAGCGTTGCCGTAAACAAAGAGACCATTTCCCGAATCGGAAACGGTCTCTTGATTCTTTTAGGAATCGGTCACGGCGACGGCGAAGAGCAGGCGCAATTCCTCGCCGAAAAAACCGCCAACCTGCGAATCTTTGAAGACGAACAAGGCAAGACCAACCTCTCCGTCCTCGACGTGAAAGGCGAAGCCATCGTCGTTTCGCAATTCACGCTCTACGCCGACGCGCGCAAGGGCCGCCGCCCCTCCTTCGCCGAAGCCGCCCCGCCCGAAATCGCCGAGCCGCTGGTGGAACGCTTCGCCGCCTTGCTGCGCGAACACGGCGTCCCCACGCAGACCGGAAAATTTGGCGCACGCATGTCGGTCGAAATTCACAACGACGGGCCCCTCACCATCTGGCTGGAAAAATGACCTCCCGCGCAAAGGTCTTTCTTTTTGCGTTTTTGTTATACGCCGCGCTGCGCGCCGCGACGAACCTTCCCGCCGTTCAAAAACCGCGCGAGCTCGCCGATACCGTCGCCTACTTGCGCGTCTCGCGTCAGCCCCTTGCCAGCCCGGAATTTTGGAGCGCCGCCCGTCCTTTCGTCTTCCCTCTGCTGCTGAAAATCGTTTCGCAAGACGTCTCCGCCGCGGCTGCGACTCAACTGGCGATTTCGATTCTCGCCTGGGGCTTTCTTGCGTGGGCGGTCGGCGCAAGCTTTCAACGGGCGAGCCTGAGTCTCTTTTCCTTCGGGGCGATTCTCCTCCTCAGCCTGAGCCCGCGTCTCGCGGGCTGGGACTACGTGATGATGACCGAATCGCTTTCGGTCTCTTTCTTCGTCTTGTTTCTCGCGTTCGGAATCTGGCTCGCGCAGGGGTGGCGGGCTTATAAAGCCGTCCTGCTGCTGCCCGGCGCTTTGCTTCTCGCCTTCGCGCGCGACGCCAACGCCTATTTGCTGCTGACGCTGGCGGGCTTGCTGGCGCTGGCGGTCTTATTGCGCTGGGCGCGCCCGCGCGTGATGATTCTCGCCGCCGGCTTGCTGCTCGTCTTCGCGCTTAACAATCTCTCCGCCGAACGCGGCGCGCGCTGGGTCTTCCCGCTGAATAACAACGTCGGCAAGCGAATCTTAACGAATTCCGAAGCTGCGCGCTATTTTGCAAATTGCGGCATGCCCGTCACGCCGCAGTTGCTTTCGCTGGCGGGTTCCTTCGCCAACGGGCAGGAGCGCGCCTTTTACGAATCGCCCGCGCTGCAAGATTACCGCGCATGGCTGCGCGAGCGCGGAAAATCCTGCTACATGAAATATTTGCTCGCCAACCCGATTAAAAGCGTCGGCGAGCCGCTGCGCCAATTTCAAACGCTGGTCGCCTTCGCCAGCGTTCAAAAATATTTCGCCCGCTCCTACGACCCGCTCGTCCCTTACGCCTTCGAGCCGTTTCTCTATCCCGCTTCTTTTATCGTCCCTTTATGGGTCTTGCTGACGGGAATCGCTTTTTACGCGATAGGCAAGAGGCTTTGGCGAGCCAACCCGCTCTGGGGAATTTACGTCCTGCTGTGCCTGCCGATTTTTCCGCATCTCTTTGTCGTCTGGCACGGCGACGCGATGGCGACGGAGCGCCACGCGCTATCCGTCGGCTTGCAGCTGGCGCTTTCGTTCTGGCTGGCTGCCTTTTTGCTCGTTGAAAAATTCTCCGCGAAAGGAAACATGGAAAAACCCAACGCCTTGCAAAAACTGATTCACCGCGTCCTCATGCTCGCGCCTGTTTCGCGTTTTTTATCCGTCGCGCTGCCTCCGCTGGACAAACTGACGTTGCGCCTGAGCGCGGGCAAAATCACCCTCACTGGGCTGGTCGGGCTGCCGGTGATTCAACTGACCACCGTCGGCGCAAAAAGCGGGCTACGCCGAACCATGCCGCTGGTGGGTCTCTTCGACGGGGAGAAAATCGCGCTGGTCGGCTCGAACTTTGGGCGGGCGAATCATCCGAGCTGGTATTACAACTTGAAGGCGCATCCGCGCTGCTGGGCGGAGGTTGGAGGACGGGCGCGAGAATATATCGCCCGTTCAGCCGAAGGCGCGGAGCGCGAAAAGTATTGGGAGATGGCGATCTCCTATTACGCCGGATACGAAAAATACAAAGTCCGCGCCGCGCCTCGCGTCATCCCGATTATGATTTTAGAGCCAGCCGACCCGCCGAGTTAGAATCTATCATCTGCGTCTTCATTTACATCTGCGTTCATCTGTGTTCATCTGCGGCATTAAACCCGCGGTAAAAAACATTGCCAATCCGCCCATTCCGTGATAAAGTCTAGCCCGCAAGATGCAGGAAGATTTCGTTTGGAAGTATAAAGAATACCGTTTTGAGAAGTTCGCGTGTTGTTGTACCGCCCGATGAAAGCCAGACTGCGTCGCTTAAAAATTTTTTTTCTTTGCTCAGGAGGCAAAAATGTCTGAACGCGTAATCGGCACGGTCAAATGGTTCAACGGCACGAAAGGCTACGGCTTTATCGAGCGCGAAGGCGGCGCCGACGTCTTCGTCCACTTCTCCGCCATCAAAGCCGAAGGCTTCAAAAACCTGGAAGAGGGGCAGAAGGTGGAGTTTTCCATCGAAAAGGGCCCCAAGGGCTTGCAGGCTTCGGAAGTCGTCGTCCTCTAAAATCCCATTCGACCCAAAAAAGTCCCGCCGCGAGGCGGGGCTTTTTTTATTCGCGGGCAAAGTTGCTTGCGGCGGCTTTAGTCTGCGGCGGGTTTTTCTTGCGGCGCGATGGCGGGCTTCCATAAGACCGCGTCCAGTTGAACTGCCAGCGCTCCGGCGGCGAGCATATCCGCCGCGTCGCGCTCGCTCCACACGCCGCCCGCGCCAATCACGGGCAGGCTGAGACGGCTGGCGGCGTAAACCAGCTCCAACGCGCGGGGAAACAAGGCTTGCCCGTAGAGCCGCCCGGCGACGAGAGCCCCTTCCATGCTCAGCGCGCCGCGCGGCGCAGCCAGGCTGAGCGCGTCCGCCCCGCGTTCAATTAATTTGGGTCCGAGCGATAAAATCTTTTCCGGCGTCAGAGAAACAATGAGCGGCAGTTCGCCGCGGCAGGCTTCCAGCGTTTGCAGGACGAGCTCGTCGTCGGCGTGCGGCGCGAAGCCGAGTTCCGCCGACATGACGTTTTCCAAATTTTCCAGCGCGCGCGTCATGCGCCCTGTTTCTTCGGGGCTTTCCGCCATCAGGTGAACGACGACGGGCGTTTCGGCGCGCCGCCATCTGGCGGCGTGCTTTTTTACGAGGGCGGAAAAGCCGGGGTTGGGCAGCCCGGAATGCAAGAGAAACCCGCCGGGGAAGAGAAGCGCCTGCGGCTGGGCGGCAGGCTGGCGTGGGCGCGCCGAAACCGGGTTAGAAACAAAAACGCCGAGACTTCCGAAGCCCGTCGAAAGGTTTCGGAAGTCCGGCGAAAATCCAAGAACGCCAGCCGCGTTCATTAGCGGCTTGGGGAAAGACAAATCGCGCTTCACGCCCCCTGTTATAGCACAAATTTTTATGCCGTCGCCGCCATGCCAATCGCTTGCAGCATTTCTTGATTGGTGGAGAATTTGAATTCTTCCAGCCCGCGCCGCTGCGCTTCTTCGGCTTCCGCCGCGTCCAGGCGTTTCACGTCTTCTTTGAAGACGACGGGCTTATCGAGCGCTTTAATCTTGCGGACGGTATCGCGGCTGCCGGAAGGCTTGACGGTTTGCAAATATTCCCACAGGGCTTTGGCGGCGTTCACGCCGTCTTTGCGGGCGTAACCGACCAGACCGTCGCTGGCTTTGCGCGACCAACCGCCGACGAAGATTCCGTCAATGGTGGATTCGTAGTTCACGCCTTCGATGGGGAAGCGCGGGTCTTTGCGCTTGACGTATTCGTTGCGTTCCACCGGCAGCCCAAAGGATTCGTCCACTTTATCGCCGATGGCGAAGATGACCGTATCCACCGGCAGCAGGCGTTTGTGACCGATTCCCTTCGCCGCGACTTTGCCGTCCTGATAGAGGAGGATGTTGTCTTCGATTTCCAGGTGAGTCAATTTGCCGTGCGAGCCGAACATGCCGACGGGGGAGGAGAGAAACTCAAAACGGAATTTCCCGTGCGCAATGCGCGGGTCGGCTTTGGGCAGCGCCTCTAACACTTTTTGGCGGCCCGCTGCGGGGTCCAGTCCCGCGGCGATAAGCAGCGGGGAGATGCGCTTCATTTCAAAGTCGAAGGCGATGGGGTCGAGATAGGCAACCAGATGGCGCATTTCGTCTTTGCTGAAATTCACTTCGCCTGGTCCGCGGCGCACGATGGAGACGACTTCGTCCACGCGCTGCTCGGTGAGCAGGTGGCGGGCGACGTCCACCATCACGTTGCCGGCGCCGATGATGGCGCAGCGTTTCCCAAACTGAAAGCTCTTTTGGGTGAAGGGCGGCAGCTTGTTATAGAAGTACACCACTTCTTTGGCGTGATACACGCCGTCGAGCGATTCGCCGGGCAAGCCCAAGGATTTGACGCCCTGCGCTCCGGAGCTGACCAGAGTGGCGTCGAAGCCCATATTGAGCGCCTGTTCGAGGGGCATATCGGCGTTGCGTCCGATGGAAATGTTGCCGTAATATTCGATGTTGGGATGGTCGAGCGCGGCGCGAAATTGCTTGCGCAGCCCTTCTTTCATTGAGCGCTTGGCGGGGTAGATGCCGTATTCTGCCAAGCCGCCGGGCTTCACGTCGCGGTTGAAGACCGTCACCTTCACCCCGCGGTTGGCAAGCTCGCGCGCTCCAAATAGCCCCGCCGGTCCCGCCCCAATCACTGCGATATGATAACCGTTTTGGTTCATTCTAACCTCATAATTTGGGTATAATTTATCTCGATTATATTTGCAAAACGTTAGAATCACAAGCCGCCGAAAACGGTTCTGATATTTTTCTAATCCGCCGCTTTCCTGAATTTGTGATGAATGTCGTTTTCTTTGGTGACAATTTAGAGATTGGTGGTCTGAATGTGTTTGATTATCATAGGCGGGAAGAGTTTGCAGTAGACCTTTTGGAAGGAGAGCGACTGTGCATAAGATTGTATATAAGGAAGTTTTGAGCGAGACGGTCAAACTGATGATTGTGGAAGCGCCGCGGGTGGCGCGCAAAGCGCAAGCGGGGCAGTTTGTCATCGTCCGTAACGACGAAAAAGGCGAGCGGATTCCGCTGACCATCGCCGATTCCGACGCGGAACAGGGAACTATTACGATTATTTTTCAAGAAGTGGGAAAATCCACCATGCAAATGGGGACTTTTGAAGTTGGCGATTCTTTCGCCAACGTCGTCGGTCCGCTGGGTCATCCGACCGAGATCAAAAATTACGGGACGGTGGTCATGGTGGGCGGCGGCGTGGGAATCGCCCCGTTGTTTCCCATCACCCGCGCCTTGAAGCGCGCGGGCAATACCGTCGTTTCCATCATCGGCGCGCGCAGCAAGGATTTATTGTTTTGGGAAGACCGCATGTGCGAGTTTTCGGACGAGCTGATTGTCTGCACCGACGACGGCTCTCACGGGCGCAAAGCGTTGGTGACTGAGCCGCTGAAAGAGGTCTTGCAGGCGCGCTCCGACGTCGCCCGCGTGTGGGCAATTGGCCCCGCGGTGATGATGAAGTTCGTCTCGCTGGCTGCGCAGCCTTTCAACGTGCCGACGATTGTCAGTTTGAATACCATTATGATTGACGGCACGGGGATGTGCGGCGGCTGCCGCGTGACGTTAGATCAAGGCGGCGTGCAGCAATTCGTCTGCGTGGATGGTCCCGAATTCGACGGGCGCCGCGTGGATTGGGATTTGCTGCTGGCGCGCATGTCGTTCTACCGCGAGGAGGAACAGCGCGCCGTGGAGCGTTGGAAGGAACACCGCTGCAATCTGGATAAAGCCGCCGACGTTTTAGAAGCGAGGGAATCCGCGCATGGCTAAGAAAATTATCCCTACCCGAACTCCAATGGGCGAGCAGGACCCGAAGGTTCGCGCGCGTAATTACGAAGAGGTGACTTACGGCTACACCGTCGAAGAAGCGCTGATGGAAGCCGCGCGCTGTTTGGATTGCGCCAAGCCGACCTGTATGCCGGGCTGCCCCGTCCATATTGACATTCCCGGCTTCATCCGCCTGATTAACGAGAAAAAATATCAAGATGCGGTGGAGCTCATCAAGAAGACCAACGCGCTGCCCGCCGTCACCGGGCGCGTTTGCCCGCAGGAGACGCAATGCGAGGGCGTGTGCGTGCTGGCGAAGAAGCACGAGCCGGTGGCGATTGGCCGCCTGGAACGTTTTGTCGCCGATTGGGAAGCCAAACAAGGCAAAATTGCCGTTCCGCAAATTCCCCCGCCGACGGGCAAGAAGGTGGCGGTGGCTGGCTCTGGTCCCGCTGGGCTGACCGTCGCCGCCGACCTTGCGTTGATGGGTCACAAGGTGACGATTTTTGAGGCGCTGCACGAGGCGGGCGGGGTGCTGGTGTACGGCATTCCCGAATTTCGTCTGCCGAAGGACATTGTAAAACGCGAGGTGGATTACGTCCGCAGTTTGGGCGTGGAAGTAGCGACCGATTTCATCGTCGGCAGCTCCGCGACGGTGGACGAACTGCTGGAAGAATACGACGCGCTCTTCCTTGGAGTGGGCGCCGGGCTGCCCTGGTTTATGGAACTGCCGGGCGAAAATTTGGGCGGCGTGTATTCCTCTAACGAGTATCTCACCCGCGCCAATTTGATGAAGGCTTACCGCTACCCCGAATACGACACTCCAATTGCGGTGGGGCGGCGCGTCGTCACGATTGGCGGCGGAAATACCGCCATGGACGCGGCGCGCACGGCGCTGCGGCTGGGGGCGCAGGAATCCATCGTCGTCTATCGCCGCTCGCGCGCGGAAATGCCCGCCCGCGCGGAAGAGATTCATCACGCCGAGCAGGAAGGCGTGCAGTTTTACTTCCTTACCACGCCCGTCGCTTTTCACGGGGAAAACGGGCGCGTGACTTCGTTGGAATGCATTAAGAACGAATTGGGCGAGCCGGACGCTTCGGGCCGCCGCCGCCCCGTTCCGATTCCCGATTCTAATTTTCACATCCCCGGCGACGTGATGGTGATTGCCATTGGGCAAAGCCCCAGCCCGCTGATTTCTAAGACTACGCCCGAACTTAAGACGGCGAAGAACGGCACGCTGGTGGTGGATAGCCAGACGATGAAGACCTCCAAAAAGGGAGTCTTCGCCGGCGGCGATATTATCACCGGCGGGGCGACGGTCATTCTGGCGATGGGGCAGGGGAAAATCGCCGCGAAAGCGATTGACGAATATCTGCGCACGGGCGAGTGGTGAACTGCGCGGGCAGTCAAGACGTTAAAGCAAAACAGACAGGATGTTTCGCAAAGCCATCCTGTCTGTTTTTTTTACTTCAACTCGATTTCCACGCGAACCGTTCCGGCGCGGTCGTGCTTCGCCGTGAATTTGACCTTCGTCCCTTTTTTGGCTTTCACCACCCATTCGACTTTGACGCGCTCGCTGCTGCTTTCTTCGCTTTCCATCGGCGTCGAAGGTTTATAAGCGCGCCCTTCTAGCTCGCCCAGCGTCTCGCGCGGCTTGCCCGCTTCGAGAGTCGCGCCTTTGGGCAGATGAATCTCCGCGACGACTCCGCGCGTGGCTTTTCGTTCCAGCGCTTTTTTGGAAACGTAAGTCGGCAGCCAGCCCGTGTTTTCCACTACGAAGCGCACGCGGTACGAATCCTTTGAGAGCGGAAAAACGTCGAATTCGCGCAGCGTCAATTTGGGGGAAATCAGCGCGTGCCAGACAATCCATTCGGGGAAGGGGCTGATTTCTTTTTCCAAAAATTCCGCGGGCGGGTTGCTCCAAACGTGAAAATCGTCCCACCCGCCGAGCTCCACCTCGCCGAGCTGCGGATGGTTGAACTTATACCAGTTAACAAACCCCTTGCCTTTCAATACCTCGTCGTTCCATTTGAGCAGTTTGAAATCGTCCTCGACGGGATGCTCGCGGTACCAATCAATGAACTTGTATTTTTCAATTCCCGCCTGTCGCTGCGGGCTCCAAAATTCCACCGTCCACGAGAACAAGCCCAAATGCTCGTAAGCCCAGGTATCAAAGCTGCCGGTGATGACGCTCTTGGGATGATATTTAAAATCGTGAAAGACCGAGACGTTAGGATAGCCCGTAATCGCAGTGCCTTTCTCGCCGATTTTTTGATACGTCCACAAATCTTCGGCGGGGAATTCGTCGTCGGGGCGGTCGTCGTAGGGACGCAGCAGCACGCCGCTCATGGTGTGAAACGCGATGGCGCCGGTGATGTTGCGATGCGCGGAGATAAATTGCAGCAGGTTGCGCGCCTCCGGCTCGGAGCCGGGGAAGGGTCCCGCCCCTTGCTGCTCGCCTTCGGGTCGCCAGCCGACGGGGAAGTTACGATTCAGGTCCAGCCCTTCTTTGCGCGGCTGAATCTTGACGGTGACGCCGTCGTAATTTTTGACGAACCCTTCCGGCAGAACGCGGTAATAGCGCCCGTTCTCTTCGGTCGGCTCGCGGCGAATCATCAAGCGCGGGTCGTCGGGGTGAACTTTCCACGTTCCGTTGAGGTCGGGGACGCGCATTTGCAAAATGCGTCCGTCGCCGTCTATGTCTTCCGGCGTCAAGCCTTCTATTTGCTCTTCGTCAAAGGGATAGGGGCGCGTGCTGGAGCGGATGTAGCGGGGCTTATCCGCCAGCGCCCATTCCGCGCCGTCGGGGTTGACGCGCGGGACGATGTAAAAGGCGCGGGTATCCAACGCCCGCTTGAAGGATTCGTCGCTCTGGCTTTTGGCGACCAGGGCGTGAATCAGATACAAAGCCGCCGTCGAGCCGGTGACTTCCGTCGCGTGAATGTTCGCGTCCACCCAAAACGCGGGCTTGTCCAGGTCGCTCCCGGTCTTGAAGTTGGTGACTGTGACCAGCCAGACGTCGCGCCCTTCGTAGCTCTTGCCGATGGATTCCAAACGCAACAGGCTGGGATATTTTTTCGCGTAGGCTTTTAGGATTTTGGCGAGCTCGTCATAGCGGTAGAAGCGGTTAAATTTTACTTGCGGCATACGCGCCTCCTTTCAAGGCTGAATGCCGCAAGTATAAAGCTGTCGGTCGTTTTCGCGCGCCGATTTTTCAGCGCGTGGCGAAGACGCACGCGCCGCGCGCTTTTTCGATTTTGGAGGTTTGCGCGGCGCTCGCCCCCAGCGCGCCCTGCAACAGAGCGGCGTCCATTTGGCATAATTCGGGGTGGGCTTCAATGATTTTTGCGTAGGGACACCTGCCGAAAATGACGCGCGGACCTTCCGCTCCAGCCTCCCAGCGCGCCTGATAATTCATGGCGTTTAAGGATTCCGTCAGCCGCGCGAGCCGTTTTGCGGGAGGCAAGCCGGCGAACTGCGCCGGGGAGAGCAAGCGCGCCGCCAGACGTTCCACGTTCAGCGCTTGCCCGCTTTCCTTCAGCAGCGCGTTCGCCAACGGGGCAAGGTTATCGCCCAGCGCGGCTTGCGAAAGGGAATATAGCTTTTCGGGTCTGCCGCGTCCGCCGCGCCGCCGCGTTTCCGCCGCTTCCGCCCGTCCGTCCGCGCACAACACCGCCAGATGAATCCGCGCGTTGGCGGCGGAGGTGTTAAGCGCGCGGGCAATTTCCCGCGCCGTCGCAAGGCGGTTTTTTTTCAAATAGGCGAGGATTTTTCTGCGGGCGGTTGTCATAAAATTGCGGTGATTATACTCACTTTTTGATTTTTGCAAATATATTTTTGCCTAATTCGATTGACGTATGCAGTTCGCCTGCTATAATCGAGGGCGACGGAGGAAGGATGACTTTAAATTGGGAATCCACTTACGCCATTGCGCTGGAACTCCGCCGCCAACATCCCGACGCGAATCTCGAAGAGGTTTCGTTGCAGCAAATTTATCGGTGGACGATTGAACTTCCGGAATTTGAGGACGACCTCGCCCTTGCAAACGACGACGTCCTTTACGCAATTTACCAAGACTGGTTCGAGGAGAACATTCATGGACGAAATTGAGAAATTAAGTTTGCCCAACTACAATATTCCCGAAGAATTGGAGAATGCGGTAGCCGTCACCACGATTAACCGCCTCTACAATTGGGGGCGGCGCTCTTCCGTCTGGCCCCTGACCTTCGGTCTGGCTTGCTGCGCCATTGAGATGATTGCGGCGCAGATGGCGCGTTACGACATGGCGCGTTTCGGCATGGAGGTCATGCGCCCCTCGCCGCGTCAGGCGGATATGATTTTGATTTCCGGCACGGTGACGAAGAAGATGTTGCCCGCCATCGTCCGCCTGTACAATCAAATGCCCGAACCCAAGTACGTTGTGGCGATGGGCGCGTGCGCTTCCGGCGGCGGACCTTTCAAGGAGGGCTATAACGTCGTCGCGGGGATTGATAAATTCCTGCCGGTGGATGTTTACATCCCCGGCTGTCCGCCCACCCCGCAGGCGCTGCTCGCCGGGCTGATAAAGCTGCAAGAAAAGATTGACCGCCAATCCATTAAGAAAGTCCGCTGGTATCAAAAAGGCGAGGATAAGAATTACGTCCCGATGCCGATTTTGGGACCCGACCTGATTGACCCGCGCCGCAGCGCCGAATATAAAGCCGCCGCCGCGTTGAAGGAAGGTGAAGCATGACCGCTCCTGCGACCCAAGCCGTTGATTTAGCCGCGCGCTTCCCTGAAGCCGTCGTCCCCGATTCCCGCCCCGGTTATTCGGGCTTTATCGTCAAAAAGGAAAACCTCGTCGAAGTGGCGACCGCCATCCGCGACGAATTCGGCTACGACCTATTGACCGCCGCCACCGCCGTAGATTACATCGCCGAAAACAAGATGGAGATGGTCTATCACGCCTACAAGACGACGGGCGGAGGCGCGCTGGTATTCAAGACGCAAGTCGAGCGCGCCGACCCGATTGAAATTCCATCGCTCACCGGCGTTTGGGCGGGTGCGGAATATCAGGAGCGCGAAGCCTACGACCTTTTCGGCATTCGCTTTTCCAATCATCCTGATTTGCGCCGTATTCTGATGTGGGAGGGCTTTGAAGGCTACCCGCTGCGCAAGGATTGGAAAGAGGCGTTCTTTGAAGAAGAAGCCAAGCCTTTCAAGAGCCGCTGGCCCGAAGGACGTCACGTTTACGCCGAGTTTAAGAATCCCTTCCGCGACAATTTGAAATTCCCGCCGAATTTCGACCCCGACGCTTACCAGCCCGAAAACGAGAAAGACCTGTACGCCTCGCTGGAACGCTTTACGACGCCGTCGGACGAGACGATGAGAACCGACCAGGTCGTGGTCAATTTCGGTCCCCACCATCCTTCCACGCACGGCGTGATGCGCGTGGTGGCGACGCTCAACGGCGAGACCATCCTCGGGCTGAAGCCGGTCTTCGGCTATTTGCACCGCAATCACGACAAAATTGGCGAGCGCAACACCTTCTTGCAAATCATCCCGTACACCGACCGTCTTGACTACTTCAACTCGATGAGCAACAATTTCGGGTACGTGACGACGATTGAAAAGCTGATGAAGATTCCCGTCGCCGAGCGCGCCGAATACATCCGCGTTATTATGGCGGAACTCAGCCGTATCCAGAATCACCTGGTCTTCGTCGGCATGTTAATCAACGACCTCGGCTCGATGTTCACCCCGGCGCTATACGCCTTTGAAGAGCGCGAGCTGATTCTGGACGTCTTTGAAGCCGTCTCCGGTGCGCGTATGATGTGCAATTACTTCCGCTTCGGCGGCGTGGCGCGCGACGTTCCCGAAGACGTGATGCAAAAAATCAAAGATTTGGTCTTCGAGCGCCTGCCCGCCAAGATTGACGAAATGGAGCGCTTGCTGAACGAAAACGAAGTGCTGGTTGGGCGTTTGAAGGGCGTGCCGATGATTAACGCCGAAGACGCCGTTCGCTATTCAGTGACGGGACCGATTCTGCGCGCCGCGGGCGTGCCTTACGATATTCGCCGCGCCGACCCGTATTCGATTTACGACCGCTTCGAGTTTGACGTGGCGTGCCGCCCCAGCGGCGATATGTACGATAACTACCTCGTCCGCTTCGACGAAATGCGCCAATCGCTGCGTATTTTGGAGCAGGCGTTGAAGCAAATTCCCCAGGGCCCCATTAATTCGCAAAAGCCGCAATATCAAGTGCGCGTGCCGGCGGGCGAAGCCTACGGGCGCGTGGAATCGCCTAAGGGCGAGCTCGGTTTTTACGTCGTTTCTAACGGCAAGCCCAACCCCTACCGCTATCACGTCCGCCCCGCCTCTTTTGTGAACCTGACCTCGCTTGAGCATGTTTGCAAGGGAACGAAGATTCAAGACTTTATCGCGCTGTTCGCGATGTACGATATTGTCATGGGCGAAGTGGACAGATAGGAGAACCCACCATGTTTGGAAAAGGCATACTTAAAGGATTAAGCGTCACCGCCAAGCGCTTTTGGAACACGTATTGGGACGATCTCGTCTGGTGGGCGCAAGGCAAGAAACGCTATCGCACGACGGAAGGCGTGGCGCACCGTTCCAGCAAAAACGCGCGCGGCATCTTCACCGTGCAATACCCCGAAGAGCAGTTGATTCTGCCCGAAGAATTCCGCTTCGTTCCCTTTCTGGTCGGCGAAACCGCGGAAGACGGCGGCTTGGAGCCGCGCTGCACCGCTTGCGGCATTTGCGCCAAAGCCTGCCCGCCGCAGTGCATCTGGATTGTTCGCGCCAACGACCCGAAGACCGGCAAGCCCGCTTCGCGTCCGGCGGAGTTTTACATTGACCTCGATATTTGTATGAACTGCGGTTTTTGCGCCGAATACTGCCCGTTTGACGCGATCAAGATGGATCATGAATTCGCCATTTCTTCTTATGGGCGCAACGTGTACGACATTAAGAAATTGCTCAAACCAGTTTCGTATTACGCTCAAATTCGCCCGTTAAACTATCAGCGCGAGGAAGAAGAGCGCAAGGCGAAAGAAGCCGCCAAGGCCGCCAAAGCCGCGCCCGCCGCCTGACCCAACAACTATTGATTAAAGGTAAACCCAATGACTGTTACAAAAGAAGCCGTTTTAGCCGCCTTGAGCAAAGTGCAGGAGCCGGAGCTGCATCAGGACCTGGTGACTTTGAACATGATTCGCAATTTGCAAATTGAAGGCGGAAAAGTCTCCTTTACCGTTATGCTCACCACGCCCGCTTGCCCTCTACGCGGGCGGATTGAAAAAGAAGCCCGCGAAGCCGTTCTCGCCGTCGCGGGAGCGCAGAGCGTGGACGTCAAACTGGATTCCGACGTCCCCAACGACGGGCGCATGCGCGGACTGGTGAATATGCCCATTCGCAACGCCATCGCCATCGGTTCCGGCAAGGGCGGCGTGGGCAAATCCACCGTTTCGGTGAATATCGCTCTCGCGCTGGCGCAAAGCGGCGCGCGCGTGGGGTTGATGGACGCGGACATTTACGGTCCCAACATCCCTACCATGCTCGGCGTGGACAAACTCCCCCCGCCGACCGAGCAGAGGATGATTCCCGCTCAGGCTTACGGAATCAAAATGATTTCGATGGGGCTGCTGGTCAAATCAGGGCAGCCGCTCATCTGGCGCGGACCAATGCTCAATTCCGCCATCCGTCAGTTCCTCAGCGACGTGGAATGGGGCGAGCTCGATTATCTGATTGTAGACCTGCCGCCCGGCACGGGCGACGCCGCGCTTTCGCTCGCTCAGGCGCTGCCGCTCAGCGGCGCGGTGATTGTCACCCTGCCGCAGCTTGTCTCGCTGGAAGACGCCGGGCGCGGGTTGAACATGTTTAAGACCCTCGAAGTTCCCATTTTGGGCATTGTCGAGAACATGTCCTATCTGGAACTGCCCGACGGGACGCGCATGGACGTCTTTGGCTCCGGCGGCGGCGAGGCGCTGGCGAAGGAGACCAACACGCCCTTCCTCGGTAAAACGCCGCTGGACCCCAACGTCCGCATCGGCGGCGATACTGGCAAGCCGATTCTCGTCTCTCATCCCGATTCGGCGGCGGCGAAAGCCTTGCGCGAAATCGCGGGAAAAATCGCCGCGCAAATCAGCGTGGCGGCGATGACGGCGAACAATAGCCTGCCCATTAATATCACCGAGTAGGCGCGCGCTTGCCGCAATGAGAATAGCCCCAAAGCCCCGACGTGGAACGTCGGGGCTTTTTTTGCGAAGCCCGCTGTCGCTTTAAAAAAATAATCCGCCAATCGCGTAGCGCGAGATTCTTGCCCTGCCTGCGCCAGCGCCGCAGGCACAGGTGAGCCTCTCGAAGGAGCTCTCGCCTTTGGCGCAGACGCCGCAGATATGGCGGGCGGCATGAATCCCCATTCGGCGACGATGTGTTGCGGGGACGCCCATATCTGCATTATCGAAATAATTTGGAAAAGATGAGCCCCGCCCCGACGTGGAACGTCGGGGCTATTTTTGCGAAGCTCGCTGAAGCGGGCTTGGTTCATTAACTGAATCGGCGATTGAATTTGGAACGCGCGCCGCCATTCCGCGATAAAATACCCTTATGCCCGCCAACTTGCGCGATTTGATTCTCAATCCAAATTTGATTCCTCCTGCCCGGCAGAATCTCCTTTTCATCGTCGCCGCGCAAGCGGAGGCGCTGAACGCGCCGTGTTATCTCGCGGGCGGATTCGCGCGTGATTTGCTGCTCGGCAGACCGTCGGGCGACCTCGACGTCGTCGCGGAAGGGGACGCTATTCAATTGGGGAACGCGCTGCTTCAACGGCGCGGAGGTCAGCTCGCCGTGCATCCTAAATTCAGGACGGCGGTCTGGTTTTTGCCGCCCGATTTGCAGCCCGCCGCCAAGACGCTCGACCTCATCACCGCTCGCGCCGAAACATATCCTCGTCCGGGCGCGCTGCCTGTCGTCCGCCCTGCCACGATGGAAGACGACCTTCGCCGCCGCGACTTTACCGTCAACGCCATGGCGGTTCGGCTGGACGGAGAACGTTTCGGCGAGCTGCTCGACCCGCTCGACGGGCAGGGCGACCTTGCGCGCGGCGTGATTCGCGTCTTGCATCCGCGCTCTTTTGCCGAAGACCCCACGCGCATTTTTCGCGCCGTTCGCTACGAAGGGCGCTATGAGTTTCAAATGGATTTGGAAACGCGCGCCCTCGTTAACGACGAAGCGCTGCGCGTTTTGGAATCTGTAAGCGGAGAGCGCCTTCGTCACGAGCTGGATTTAATTCTCAAAGAAGAAAACGCCGCGCGGATGTTAAACCGACTGGGGGAGCTGGGCGTTTTGGAAGTCTTGCGGCTGCCTGCCCCGCAGCCTTTTGCGCCGCCCGTCGAAGCGAATCCGCCTTTTGATGGAATCTTGCTGGGCTGGCTGCTTTGGTTGGCGAGGCTTTCGCTCGAAAGGGTGGATTGGATAATCAACCGGCTGAGTTTCGATTCTCATTCCGCCGCTGCGCTGCGCGCCATCGTTCAACTGAAAGAGAATTTTCCTTCGCTGCGAAACGCCAAACCTTCCGCGTGGACTTTTTATCTGGAGAAATTTCCGCCCGCCGCCGCTTACGCCTTGTGGCTGCTGGAAGGGGAAGCGGCGCTGCGTGAATTCGTGGGGCGCTGGCGTTACGTGAAACCGCGCGCTAACGGCGAAACGCTCAAAGCGCGCGGCGTTCCGCCCGGTCCCGAATACAAGCGTATCTTATCCCGTCTTCGCGCCGCGTGGCTGGACGGGGAGATAAAAACCCCCGAAGAGGAAAATCAATTGCTGGACGCGCTGCTATGAACCTTCAACCTTATCTCGATTTTGCCGTTTCGCTCGCGCACCGCGCCGGGATGATGACTCTGGCGCATTTCAACGTCGGCGTGACCGTAGATTTCAAGGAAGGCGACGACCCTGTCACCGTCGCGGATAGGGAAGCGGAAAAATTCATTCGCGCCGAAATTGAGCGCGCCTACCCGCGTCATTCGATTGTGGGGGAGGAGTTTGGCGTTTCGGGCGGGGAAAGCGCTTTCCGCTGGGCGATTGACCCGATTGACGGTACGCGCTCTTTTACGCGCGGCGTTCCGCTTTACGGCGTGTTAATCGGCTTGGAAATTGAAGGGACGTTTCGCGTGGGCGCGGCGTATTTTCCGCCGTTGGATGAAATGCTGTGCGCGGCGGAGGGACTCGGCTGCTGGCTCAACAGCCGTCGCGCGCGGGTCTCTTCCGTCTCCGAACTTTCGCGCGCCTGTCTCGTCACTACCGATTTTGAGCGTTTGCGCCGCCAAGCCGCCGAATTGACGGAACGCTTCGCAAAGCGCGGAACGTTGTTGCGCACCTGGGGCGACGCCTATGGGTATGCGCTGGTCGCTACCGGGCGAGCGGAAATTTGCCTCGATTCGTTTTTGCATGTGTGGGATTACGCGCCCTTCCCCGTCATTTTGCGCGAGGCAGGCGGATTCTTTGGCAACTGGCGCGGCGCGGACGACTTGCAAGCGGGCGACGCGCTGGCTTGCAACGCGGCGTTGAAAGAAGACGCGCTGGAAGTTTTGCGCGGTTGCCAGCCAAACTAACGAGTCGCAAAAAGCGCGTATAGCTCCGCCCCGCTTTTCCCCTGCGCTTCGTTTTTATATCGCCGCAAGGGAACGCGCGCGACGACGGATTCCGATTCGCTTTTTTCAAACCAGAATTCCACAAAGCCTTCGTTGCCTTGCAGCTCTTCGCGCGGAAGCGCCAGAACAATTGGCATGACCTGCGCCATCCAATTCCCCAGCGTTTCTTCGTCCGTCAGGTCGTTCACCGGCAGGCGAACGTAAAAATCGGTCTCCATCGCGTGAAACTCGGAGCGTCCGTCAGAGTACACGCAGTTTTCGCCGTAATAGCTGGCGCTGGCTTGGGCGTTTTCATCCAGCGCCTTCACCTGCGCTAAAAAAATTTCGCTCAGCTTTGGCGCGGATTCGCTCGCCCAGACGTAAGCGCACCTTTCGGCGGCGGCTTGGGGCGGCGCTTCCGTAATTGCAGCGATTTCTTCAACAGCGGGCGTTAATGGCTCTGGAGCGGGGGCGAATCTGCCTTGCAGCAACGCCGCCCCGCCCGCGACAGTCAAAGCCAGAGGAAGCAGCCAGTTTTTTTTAAGATTCATGGCTAAGGCTCTCCGCCGCCGGTTGGGCCGTCCCCGCCGCCGGTTGGGTCGTCTGCGGCGTCTGGTTCGGCGGTCATGTCGGGTTCAAACGTGCCGTCTGGCTCGAAGGTGGGCATTTCATACATCTCGTCAAAATTGAAGTACGGGTCCGGAAATTCTTCTGGGTCGGGCATTTCTTCAAAGAATTCCGGCATTTCGGGAATTTCGTTATACCAATCCAAAAATTCTTCGTTGTCCATCATCCACACGTCGGCGGACATTTCGCCGTCAATGATGAAGGTCATTTGCCAATCGGTCAATTCCAACTCGTCGCCCGTATCGTCTTTCACCGTGCAATGACCCTCAAGGCAGGCGACCTGGATTCCCCTGTTTTGGGGGGTGTATTTCACGCTCATCACGCTGCCTTGCACGGCGGCTGTGCCGCCCGGGGTTTTCACGCTAAGCGAACCGCCGTTGAGCAAAATGTAAATCTTGCCAAAAAATAGTTCAAGCTGGGTTTGCGGCTTGCCTTCGGCTTCGGATAATTCGGAAAGGGTGAAAGAGGAATTGGGACCGACGCGCACAATCGTCCCTTCGGGCTGCAAGTCGAGCCGCGCGCGCCCGTCCGCGCCTGTTTCAATTCCGCCCGGAGGCAGAATCTCCAAGCCGACGGAAGCGGGCTGGGGCTGCGCTTCCGGTTTGGCGCGGAAGAAGACGCTTTTTTCAATTTTAACGAGAAGCGCTTTGCGCGCGCTTGAAGCGGCTGTTGGGGAAGCTTGAGCGGCGGGGGAGGAAGGAGGGGGCGACTCTTTCGTCTCGCTCGGAGACGAGGAAACGGCGGGCGCGGGGGATTCCAAAGACGGCGCGGGGGCAATTTGAGTCGCCGCGCCGGCGCAGCCGCCTGCCAGAAGAGAAATCAACAGAAAAATAATCAATGCTTTTTTCATGGCTTTTTCCTTCTCGTGCGTTTGCCTGAATTGAAAGCAAACGTTCCATTCTTTCACGCAGGCTTTGCGCGGCGGCAGGCGAAGGCGAAGCGGCAGTTTTCGGAACGCTGATTATATTTTACCGCGCGGGCGCGCTTAAGAGCTCCGCGGCGGCGGCGGCCATCAGCGCCGCGCCGGAAATTAACGCTCTTTCGTCGAAGTCGAATTTCGGGTGATGATGCCCGTAGTTCAGGTTCTTTTCCGCGTTTGCCGAGCCGACGAAGAAATAACAACCGGGAACTTTTTCTTGCATGAAAGCCATGTCTTCCGCGCCCATCGTCAGGTAAGGGGAGGTATCCAGCGCGGCTTCGGGCAAGACGTTTCGGACGGCGGCTTGAACCGCGAGCGCGGCGCGCTCGTCGTTCAAGACCGCGGGGGCGAGCTGAACCATGTTGATTTCGGCTCCGCAGCCGAGCGCTTCCGCCGCGGCGTGGATGATCTTCTCGAAGCGTTCCAACACGGTTTGACGGACGGCGGCGTCGAAGGTGCGAATGGTGCCTTGCAGCTCGGCTTCCTGCGGAATGACGTTGAAGGTCGTGCCGGAGTGAATGGACGTGACCGAAACGACGGCGGGGCGCAGCGGGGAGACGTTGCGCGAGACGACGGTTTGCAGCGCGGAGACGACTTGCGTCGCGGCGGCAATCGGGTCGCGCGTGGTGTGCGGCATGGCGCCGTGGCCGCCCTTGCCGAAGATTTTCACCGTGAACAGCTCCGCGCCCGCCATCACGGGACCTGCGGCGGCGTGAACCCAGCCGAAGGGCTTGTCGTTCCACAGGTGCAGGGCGAGCGTTTTATCCACGCCGTTCAAAATTCCATCGCGCATCATCATTTGCGCGCCGCCGACTTCTTCGCCGTTTAAGCCTTCTTCCGAAGGTTGAAAGCAAAACTTGACGTTGCCCGCCAGCTCGCTTTTGCGCGCGCTCAAGATCTTCGCCACCGTCAGCCCGATGGCGACATGACCGTCGTGTCCGCAGGCGTGCATCACTCCCGGCGTTTGCGAAGCGTATTCCGCGCCGGTTTCTTCCGTGATGGGCAGCGCGTCCATGTCGAAGCGCAGCAGCACGGTCGGTCCCGGTTTGCCGCCTTCCAGAAAAGCCGCCACGCCGGTCTTGCCAATTCCCTTGGCGACTTCCATGCCCAGCCGTTCCAGCTCCTGCGCCACGATTCCGCCCGTGCGGATCTCGTGAAACCCCAATTCGGGGTGGGCGTGAAAATCGCGCCGCAGCGCCTGAGCGTAGCCGAAGAGTTCCTGCGCCTGTTCTAAAAAGTCCATTGGCTTGTCCTCATTAATTTTCGTTCAAAAGCGTTTTTTTTAGCGGAGCGCCGCCGTTTTTATCCATACCGCACGACGCGGAATTTTTCCTCATAGCGGGGATTCTCTGCCGAGCTGTCTTCCGCGCGGCGGGATTTCATTCTTTCAATCAGCTTTTCCGCGTCCGCGATTTGCGTCTTGTGTTCGAGGATGGCTTGAATCTTCACGTCCCAAAATTCGGTCACGTCCAGGCTGACGTTCGGCTGGCTGGTCAGCGAACACCAGATTTCTTTGGGCATGTGGGGCTGCAAGCCCTCTTCCAGCAATTCGGGGAAGTAGGCGGGGTTGTTGGCGGCGGGGAATACCGCGTCTATGGCGGCTTGACCGCAGGCGCGGTGGTCGGGGTGATTGATTCCGTAATGGGCGAAGAGGTTTTGCGGGTCGCAGGTGACGAGGACGTCGGGCTGCTCGCGGCGGATGACGCGGACAAGGTCGCGGCGGAGGGCAAGGTCCGCCACGATGTACCCGTCCTCGCGGTCAAGGAAATGAACCGCGCGCGCGCCGATGATTCGCGCCGCGTTGTTTTGTTCCGCGCGGCGCAGTTCGCATAATCGGGCGGGCGTCATCTCCGGCGAGGTGGAGGGGTTGAAGCCTTTATCGCCGCAGGTGAGCAGGCAATAGGTAATTTCATGTCCAGCCCGCGCCCAACGCGCCAGACTCGCCCCGCAGAAAAATTCCGGGTCGTCGGGGTGCGCTAAAACGACGAGAATCTTTTTTGGCTCTTGCCAGTTTTCGGGTTGCAGGGACATGGCGTCAGGATTGGGCGGTGGGTTTGCCTTTGTCGTTTTTTCCGCAGGAGCATTCGCCGCCGTGGCCGCAGGGCTTTTGCGCTTTGCGCCGCAGGGCTTCCAGCTCGTCCCACGGTTCAACTTCCTCGCGCGAGAAGGTGAATTGCTGCGGGCGGTCATTGGGGACCTCCACCAGCACGATGATTTTGTCGCTCATCGGCAGCAGGTCTATCACCTTGCCTTCGCCTTTGGGCGTGACCACGCGCTTGTTGCGTTTGGGCAGGGTCTTGCGCGCCTCGACGTATTGCTCGTATTCGTAAATCAGGCAGCAGCGCAGGCGGCCGCACATGCCGGTAATTTCGTTGGGCGTGAGCGAGATTCCCTGTTCCTTCGCCATCTTGATGGAGATGGGAGAAAAATCGGTCAGGAATTTGGAGCAGCAGCGGGTTTCAATTCCGCAGGCGCCCATGCCGCCGAGCATTTTCGCCACGTCGCGCGGACCAATCTGCCGAATCTCGATATTGGCGTTGGGGTACAGGTCGTGCATGTCTTTTTTCAGCGATTTGATGTCCGTCTTTTCTTCGCTTTCGGCGCTGAACATGAAGGTCAGACGCGAGCCGTCGTAGTTATATTCGGCGGCGACGACCTTGATAGGCAGGTTGAGTTCGGCGGCGCGCGCGCGGCAGTTGATCATCGCTTCGGTTTGCTTCGCCTGCCAGGATTGCCGCAGCAGCAAATCGCGTGGCGTGGCGCGCCGTTCGATGGGTTTCCATCCGCCTTCGGGGACGGGCGGCGCTTCGGTCAAAATTTGCACGACCTCGCCGAGATGTTTGCCCCGTGAAGTATCCACAATGACATGCTCGCCCGGCTGAATATCGGGCAGGGCGGCGGAGTTAAAGTGATAAATTTTTCCTATTTTTGAAAAGCGTACGCCGATAATTAAATTTTCCATGCGTTTAATTATACATGATTAGCGGCGGCGCGGCCGTCCGCCGTCTGGCTACTTGATAAGATACACTTCGGGCATGGTGTATGCGTCGTAATTCTCTTCGTCCGTGTATTTGATTTTTATATCGTCCTGCCCGTTGGAGAGGATGCTATACCCGATGATTTGGGAATGAAAGCCGAAGTTGGATTCGGAGCCATTCAGGTGAATTTCCGAGCTGGGGGCGAGAATCGTCCCGCGAAAGGAGGAAAACGCGCTGGCGTTGATGACGACCGGCTTTTGGCTGCCGAGCGGCAGATAAAACAACAGCCCGGCGAAATCTCCGCCGCTGGGGGCGGAAAGCGAGACGTTGGCTTCCTTGCTTATCTTGACCTGCCCGCCCTCAATGAGGAAGACGACGTCGTCGCCTTTGAGCTCGGAGTTTGGGCGCGGCTTAAAATCCGCGTTGCTCAGGCAGTAAACTCCCGGCTCCAGATTCGTCACGCCCTCGGGGGGAAAGGTCTCAAACTCCCAATTGCCCGGCGAGATGGAAAGCCCGTCGGGCGAGACTTGCGCGTTTTGCTGGCAGCCTATCTTTGGCATGAAGAAGGGCGGCGGGTAAGAAATCGGCGAAGCGCCGGTGATGGGCGGGAAAGGCGTGAGCAGCTGCGGCTTTTGAATATCCGCCCCGCCGACGATTTTGATTTGCGCGTCTTCGTCTTGCAGACGGATGCTGCCGTTGCCGTTTTGCTGCAAGGCGCAATCGGGGTTGTTGGAATTGACGAAGATACCGCCGCCCGTGACGTTGAAGGTCGATTCGCCGTGAATCCAAAACGCCGCGTCGTGCGGGTTGTCGCCGCATTCGCTCGTCGGTCTCAGGCTGACAATCGCGTCGCCGTTCAGCATTTCTTTTAATTCCGGAGTTTTCGTGCGCGAGATGGCTTCAGCGACGACGGTGGAACTGCGAATTCCGATAACGCCGCCGAAATACATCGGCACGCGCGAAAAGATAATGACTTGAATGTACTCAATATCCCCGGCGTACTTGCCTGAAATGGGCGGGCTGTAAATGACGACGCCGTTATTCTTTCCGTCGCCTTCGTAGCCGTTTTGGCGGGCAATGGCGTAGCCTTTCTCCGCCCATTCGCCTTGCGGGTCGCGCACGCGCGCCAGCGCCGCGCCCAGCGCGGCCGAATCCACGGCGTTTTGAACCGCCCTCCGTTCCAACAGGGTTCTGCCTCCGTCCACCGCCAGCGCGACGAACCCGATGACGCCGATGATGGAGAAGACAATCAGCAGGATGGCTTGCCCGCTTTCAAAATGTTTGTTGCGCGCTAGGGGCATGTGGGTTGCAGAATGGTGGCGGTCGCTCTGCCTTCCAGGCGAATCGTCCCGTTGTTAATCATATCGGCGACGAAGGGGAAGGTAACCGGGTGATTGAACCCGGCGACGACTTCCAGCGTGTTGGGAGAGCCGCCCATCTCCCCTTCGCAGGAATTGGCGGCGAGCGAGCCGGCGGTGGATTCGTTCCCGTTTACAAAGATGCGCACGTCGTTGGGATTCAGTTCCACCACGTCCGAAGCCGCGTCCACCGTCCGCCATTTGATTCCGTCAATATCCGTCGGGTTAATCGAGCCGTACACCGCGCCTTCCTGCGCCGCGTCGCGGATGGTGACGTATTGAAAGAGCGCCAATCCGAATTCGACGGCGCCCGTTAGCAGCATGAGCAGAACGACCAGGCTGATGGCAAGCTCCATCAGGCTTTGTCCGCGTTCCGAAGCGTTGCGTGGTTGGGGTGATTTCATAGCATGTTCCGATTTTTTGTCTGGGGCTCCGCTTTTAGCGAAGCCCCAGACACTGGTGGACGGCTTACGGGTTGCTGATGGGACCGCAGCCTATCTGGCTGAAGGTTAGCGTAAGTTTGGTGATGGTGGAAGTCTTGCTAAAGATCAATTTGAGCGTGGTCGAGCCGGTATTAACGTTCCAGGAGCCCGAGATGTTTTGCGGGCTGAAACCGCCCGGCGAGGCAATGGTGACGCCGTTCAGTTGCACGGTGGAGAGCTTGCCGCTTTGAGACGTCCAGGTGACCGAAATGCCGGTCAACGTAAGCGCGACTCCCGTGCCATTGTTAATCGTCCACGTGTAGGTTGTTGTGCCGCTGAGCGGAGACGGCGCGGTGAGCGTGAGCGAGCCGGGCGCGGCGCAAACCGAGGCGGTGACGCTATCCGTATCCGATGCGGTATTGTTACTTGGAATGGCGTCCGTGACTCCGCCTGGCACGGTAACGGTAGCGGTGTTGGTCAGGTTGGAGCCTCCCGCGGCAGCGACGGTTCCCGTCACAGTAAAGGTCAGCGAGCTGTTATCCGGCATGTTGCCGATGGTAATCCCTGAGCCTTGCATGGCGGCGACGCTGACCGAAGGACAGGTTGCCCCGCCGCTAGCCGAGCAGGAGACGTTGGAAACGGTCAAGCCGCTGACTGCCGGGTCCTTGAAGACCGCGCCTGAAACCGCCGAGGGACCATCGTTTGTGACGACGATGGTGTAGGTAATCGGGCTGCCGGAAACAACGCTGGTCGCGCCGTCGGTCTTGGTGATGAAAAAGTCGGCTTCCAGGCGGACGGTGGTGTCGTTGTCGGTGGCGCTATTGTTCGAGGGATTGTTTTCCGAGATCCCCGACGGAGCGGTGATGGTGGCGGTGTTGGAAAGCGTGCCGCTGGTGGCGGTGACCGTCCCTGCTACGACGAAGGTCATACTGCCCCCGCTGGGCAGGGTATTGATGGTAACGCCGCTTCCTTGCAAAGCCGTCTTGGTGGGCGCGGAGGGGCAAACCGCTCCGCCCGCCGCGTCGCGGCAGGTGACTGTCGTCACGTTGAAGCCGGTAATCGCCGCGTCCTTGAGGATGGCGCCGTTCGCCGCCGAAGGTCCGTTGTTAGTGACGGTGATGGTATATTCCAGTGGCGCGCCGGAGCCGACGACAGTCAAGCCGTCCGTCTTGGTAATCGCCAAATCCGCCGCGGGGAGGACGGTGTTCGTCGCGTCGGTCGCCGAGTTGTTGCCCGTGTTCGGGTCGGTCACGCCCGCCGGGGCGGTGATGGTGGCTACGTTGGCAATCGAGCTGGCGGAGCCGTTTGCTGTGCCGGTCACTGTAAAGGTGACCGAGCCGCCGCTTGGCAGCGTGGGGATGAGAATGCCGGAGCCTTGCATGAGATTGACGGTGGTATCCGCCGGCAGCGGGCAAGCTGCGCCGCCGCTGGGCGAGCCGCAGCTTACGCCCGTCACGGTCAAGCCGTTGATGACGCTGTCCTTGAAGATGGCGTTGTTTGCGGGCGAAGGTCCCGCGTTGCTAACGACGATGGTGTAGGTCGTTGAAGCGCCCGCAAGCATGCTGGTAATGCCGTCCGTCTTGGTGATGGACAGATCCGCCCGCATGTTGATGGTATCGGTATCGCTGGCGGAGTTGTTGGTATCGTCCGGGTCGGTCAGGCTGCCGGGCGGGACAATCTCCGCGACGTTCGTCACCGAGCCGCTGACGGCGTTCACTGTGCCGTTCACGGTGAAGGTGACGCTCGCGCCGCTTGCCAGCGAGGGGATGGTAATGCCCGCGCCCTGCATCGCGGCGACGGTCACGCTGCCTGCAGCCGGGCAAGAAGCGCCGCTGCATGTCACGCTGGTCACGTTTAAGCCGCTGACCGCCGCGTCTTTGAAGACCGCGTTGGTCGCCGTCGAGGGGCCCGCGTTGGTGACGATGATGGTGTAAGTGGTCGTCCCGCCGGTGTTTACGCTGGTGGCGCCGTCGGTCTTGGTGATTCTCAAATCGGCGATGACGGAAATCACCGGGTCGGAATCGGACGCGCTGTTGTTCCCGTTATTCGGGTCGGTGACGCCGGCGGGCGGGCTAATTTGCGCGACGTTGGTCACCGTGCCGCTGGAATTGGTGATTTTGATGGTAATTTCAATTTCGTAGAACTTGCCGACTTCCAGCAGCGGCAGGGTCGCGCCGCTTCCTTCCAGCGCGGCGACGCTCGGCGCCGAAACGCACACGTTTCCGGCTGCGGCGGAGCAGGCGACGGACTGCTTGGATAAGCCGGCAGCCGCCGGGTCGGTCAAAATGGCGCCGGTCACCGCCGAAGGTCCGGCGTTGGAGACGCGCACCTTGTATTTGATGTTCGCGTTGTAGCTGACGGCGCTCACCTCGTTGTCTTTGGTTACCGCCAGGTCGGCTTCGGGCGCGGTGACGGAGTCCGTATCGGTGGCGGAATTGTTGCCGAGGTCCGGGTCGTTTACGCCGGCAGGCAGGATGAGATTCGCCGTGTTCACCGCCGAACTTCCTGTGGGCGCGTCAATTCTTGCCGGGACGACAATTTCGTAATACTCGCCGGCGGCAAGCGTCGGCAGGGTGTAGCCGGTTTCCAGCTGGGAGATGGTCGGCGGAGTGACGCAGCGTCCCGGGTCGCCCGAGCAGGTAATCGAGCCGGTCTTGGTGTGGCTGCCCGTATCCGGGTCGCGCAGCTTCAGCCCGGTGAGGGTGGAAGGCCCGGGGTTGCTAACGCGGATGGCGTAGGAGGTGGTTTCGCCGGAACGCACGGCGGCGACGTTGTTGCTCTTGGTCACCGCCGGATTCGCGGTGGGGTTTGTGATGGTATCTGCGTCAGTGGCGGAGTTGTTGCCGGGCGCGCTATCATTCGTTCCGAGCGGCATGGTCACCGTGGCGGTGTTGGAGACCGTCGCCCCCGCTCCCGCCGTTACTTTGGCGACGACGGCGATTTCATAGAAATTTCCCGCGTCCATCTTGGGCAGGGCAAAACTGCCCGATTGCAATTGCAAAACGCTAGGCGGCGTGACGCATTTGTTGCCGGCGGCCCCCGTGCAAGCGACAGATTGCTTTTCCAGCCCAGCGGCGACCGGGTCGGTTAGCTTGGCGTTGGTGATAGAGTCTCCCCCGCCGTTTGTAACGCGGATGGTGTAGGTGGTCGTAGCGTTTACGTCCAGCGTCGCGACGCCGTTCGTCTTTGTGATTTGCATATCCGCTGTCGGCGTCGTAATTGCCACGCTGGAATCCAAATCCGGGCAGCTGGCGTCGCTAAACCGAATGACAATCCTTTCGGCGTTGTTCTTCGTGTAAAGCGTCTTCCAGCCGGAGATAAAGAACAGCACGTCCGTCGCGCCCGGTTCAAGCGTGACGTTCCCCGAAAGCGAGTCGAAGGTGTACGAGCCGCTCATGTTCTGGTTCGACTTTTGCCAGATGACGTTGCCCGCGCTGAGTGATAATTCCGTGATTTGCTGGTTGTTCGGATTGTCGTTGTAATACACGGTAATCGAGCTGACGTCGATGGAAAAGTCGTTAAAGTTGGAAATCTTCATCCCGAAGGTCTCCTGCCCGCTGGGCAGCCAGGAGCTGGAAAACTCGATTCCCTTGTGCGATACGCTGCAGGACGACGGAGAGTTGACCGTCACCGAAACGCTGGCGACGTTGGAAAGCACTTGAACGTTGGTTGGCGTATACGCCGTGGCGCGCGTCGAGTTGGTCAGCGTCAGAGTGACGTCCGAGCGCAGCGTCTTGTAAGTTCCCCTGCAAATGACGGATTCGCCGATGGGGATGACGCTGGCGGCGCAGGACGGATAACTCCCTTTCAGGGAAGCGGTGGTAAAGTCGTACGGGGTCGCGTCCGGCACGGTGGAAAGGTCGGCGTTGCCGGTGTTGGTCAAGATGTAAGTGAATTCGATAATTCTGCCCGCGCCTTCCACTGACGCTGGGGCGATAATTTCCAGCTGTAATTTTGGCGAGGTGGAAGTTAACACCATGGACTTGCCGGTATCGTTGTAAGTGTTAATGCCAAAGACGCCGGAAGTCGCCGTCGCGCCGATGACCGAGCCGCGCGCTATATCCGCGTCTGTGATTTCGCGTACGGCAGAGCAGGTCTTGCTTCCGTTCGGCGGAAGGGGCGTGTTCGGGTCGCTGCACACAATCTCGTCCGTGATTTGCGAATCGGTCACGGCAAAGCCGCCAACGGGCGGAGAGAGAGTCACATTGCCGGTGTTGACGATGGAGTAGGTATAAGTGACCATGTTGGGAATTGTGGTGACTGCCACGGTGACAGGGACTCCCTCGATGGTGACGGTGGTTGTGCTGGGCGCGCCGCCGACGGTGGCGCTGGTGTTGGTCCTCACTTCCAATTTGGGGCGGCGAATTAAATCCACCGGGTACAGGCTTTTGGTGGCGGTGTAAGTGGTTGCGCCGCTGGTTGCGGTGGCGGTGACGGTGATCAGCACCGGGTCGCCTGTGCCGTTGGCGACCGAATCCAAATCTTCTTGCGTCACGTTGTAATACACCGGCGAACAGTTCAAGGTCGCGTCTGGGTTAATGGTTCCGCTGCATAAAATAGTCGGCTGCGTCCCGTGTCCGGTAAACGCCTCAATGGTAATCCCCGTCAGGTTGACGGTCTCGGCGCTGATGTTTTGCACCGAAAAGTTATATCGAATCTGCTGAGTGAGGTACGGCTCGCTCCCTTCCGCTGTGCCGGTGACGGACAGCGCGATGGGCGAGGTGATGACCGTCGCGCTGGCGGTGGCGGAAACAGCCGTCTCGGTCTTGGAGTCGGTGGCTTCGTCGTAACGCAGGTAAGAAGCCGAGGCGATGGCGGTGTTGGTCAGCGAGCCGGCGGCAATTTCCGCCGCGGTGACGTCGTGCGTCACCGTGCAATATACGGTCTCTCCCGGCGCAATCTGAGTCGGCAGCACGGGGGCGGAAGGATTATTCGGGTCGTTGCGCCCGCCGCCCTGGCAGACGTTCCCCAGCTTGTCGTCGGTGATTCGGTAAAACGCCAGGCTGTCGCTCGAGAGCGTGACGTTTCCGCTGTTGGTCAGCTCGTAAGTGTAAGTGACGCTCGTAATGCTGGCGGTCCTGTTCGGCGTTTTCCTCAGAGTCAATGCCGCGTTTTGCTGGGCGATGATTTTGGTCGTCTTGGTGGTGGAATCCGGAGTCGCGCCGGGAGGGAAGGCGACGGCGGTGGAACTGAAATAGCCGAAATTAATATCGGCTTGGGTGATGGCGTAAGTTCCCGTGCAGGTATAGGTCGCGTTGGGCGCAAGCCTGCCGCCGCTGGGCTGGGCGGGGCAGCTGATGGTTACTTTGCCCGCCGGGTCGGTCACGTTAAATGTGGCGATCAAGTCGGCGTCGCCGATGTTTTTAATGACGTACGTGTAGCTGATAGTTTGCCCTGGGTAACTATAAGTGGCGGGCGAAACGGTCACGGTCAGCGCGGGCGTTCCGCCCGTGCCGCCGAAGGGCGCGGGCAAACCCGTCACCGAAATATTCACCGAAGCGAGGATCGTGCGCTCGCTGGTGGAGACGATGTCAAACGGGCTGAGCGGCACCAACGGGGTGAGCGGCTGCCAGCGCGAAGTCACCGTGATTTTGATGCGGTTGCCGTTTTCGGCGGCGGTGAACGCGCCGCAGGCGGGGTTCGCCGGGCTCAGCGGAACGATTTCCGTAGTCGGGTCAATTCGTCCGTCGCCGTTGGCGTCCACCACGCCCGCGTCGTACGCGATTTGCACGTTAGCGATAGGGTTGATGAACCCCAGCTGGCGGGCGGAGGCGATGATTCCGTCGCAGTCCTGGTAATACGGCATGCCGTTGGGGCTGATTCCCGTCGCCGCGCCGTAGCGGGCAGCCTGACGCGCGGCGGAAACGGTCGAAGCGTAGATGAACAGCAGCCTCCCGACTTCCATTAAACCGTAAAGCAGCATTAAAAGAATGGGTAAGACCAGCGCAAATTCCACCATGGCTTGCGCTTTTGTCTTGCCTTCGTTAAGTATTAATAATTTACGCATATTCAACATCCTGTTCGTTCTTTTGTTCTACGGGCTGCGTTGGGGGGGTGACTTGCTGAAACAACAAACTACCGCTATGTTGCGGCGCTGCCTTGCTTAAATTATAAAGTAAAAAGTCTGGTTTTCAGACCTTACTTTTGGGCTATCCAGCGCATCCAGTTGGGGACGTAAATCGTCAGGAAGGCGCTTAAGATAAGAAAGGGCCCGTAAGGAATGAAGACCATCAGCGCGTTTTCCTTGTACTTTCTCGAAATCAGCAGGAAAAGCATGAGAAAAACTCCGAAGACGCCGGCGAACAAAATGCCTTGCAGCAACACAATCCAAATGCGACTCCAGCCGATGAGCAGCCCCAGCGCGCTCGCCAGCATGACGTCGCCAAAGCCGAGCGCTTCCTCGTCGTCGGCTTCCATCCCGGCGGCTTGCATTTTGCGCGCGCGGTAGCGGGCGAACAAAACGCCCAGATAATACAGCGCGAACATGATGAGAAAGCCCGCCAGCCCGCCAATCAGCGTGACCGGCAGCCCGTGTTTCAGCCAGCCAATGCCCAGCCCCAGCGCCGCGCCAAACAGGCTGGTGACGTGCAGAATCAGGCGGTGTTCAATATCTATCACGACGACCAGCGCGAAATACGCCAGCACAATCATATACAGCGCGTAGTCAAACGGGCGCGGAGTCAGCCGCCAAACGTAAATCCCGATGGCGACGACCAGCGCGAAGGTCAGCCAGCTCCGCGCGGAACGCGGCTTGCCGCAGGAACGGCAGCGCCGCATTTGCAGGTAATCGGCGGGGGAGAAGGGGGCGTTGCACTGCGAACAAACGGGCGCGCTCAACCTGCGCGTGTACGGCAGCGTATCCGCCAGGTAATTGACCAACAGCGCCAACGCCAGCCCCGCGAGAAGGGGAGTGAAAATGGAGGAGTACATTTCTTAAAATTATATACGAAAGCGGCAGGGGAGAGAAAATAGTCGGTGAACTGTAATGTTCTTGGTAAAATTCGCTAAATCAACCGCGCCATCGCGCGCGGCTTCACAAGGAGCGTTTATGGACGAATTTATCATCGAAGGCGGCGTTCCGCTGCGCGGCGAAGTAACCCCTTCGGGAAATAAAAACGCGGCGTTGCCCCTGCTTGCCGCCTGTTTGCTGACCGAAGAGCCGGTCATTTTGCGGAACGTGCCGCAAATCCGCGACGTGCAAGCGATGCGCCGCCTCATTGAGAGTCTTGGCGCGCAGGTGGAGGACCTGGCGCACGGCGTCTGGCGCGTCTTTACGCCGCAGTTGCGAGCTTCCGAGCTCGACCCCGACTTGTGCCGCAAAATCCGCGCTTCGATTCTCGTTGCAGGTCCCGTCCTTGCGCGCGCGGGCGGACTCAACCTGCCGCCCCCCGGCGGCGACGTCATCGGGCGGCGGCGGCTCGATACTCACATCCTCGGGCTGCGCGCCTTAGGGGCGCAAATTGATTACGACCGCGTCTTTCAAATCCGCTCGAACGGGCTGCGCGGCGCAGATATTCTGCTTGACGAAGCCAGCGTCACTGCCACTGAAAATATCGTCATGGCGGCGGCGCTCGCCAAAGGCGAGACGCATATTCGCAACGCCGCTTCCGAGCCGCATGTGCAGGAATTGTGCCGCTTCCTGAACGTTTTGGGCGCAAAGATAGAAGGTATCGGCTCGAATACGCTGCGTATCACCGGCGTGGAGCGTTTGCACGGCGGCGAGTTTACGATTGGTCCCGACCTGCTGGAAGTGGTCAGCTACGTTGGCGCGGCAGTGGTCACGCGCGGCGAAATTACCATTCGTAACGCCGGGGCGGAGCATCTCGGCATGGTGGCGCAAACGTTCCGCCGTCTGGGCGTTCATTGGGAGACGCGCGGCGCCGACCTCGTCGTTCCCGCTGAACAGCCCTTGAAGGTCGTCCCAGACCTGGACGGCGCGATTCCCGAAATCAAGACCAACATCTGGCCCGCCTTTCCCACCGATCTGACGAGCATCGCCATCACTGTCGCCACGCAGGCGGAAGGCTCGGTGTTGTTTCACGATTGGATGTTCTCCGGGCGCATGTACTTCACCGATAAGCTCGTCGGCATGGGCGCGCGCATTATCCTGTGCGACCCATATCGCTGTCTGGCGCAGGGACCGACGCGGCTCTTCGGCGAAAAATTGGAAAGCCCCGATATTCGCGCGGGCATGGCTTTGCTGTTGGCGGCGCTGGCGGCGGAGGGAACCTCTCATATTCGCAACATTGTGCAAATCGAGCGCGGCTACGAAAAAGTGGATGAGAAGTTAAAAGCTCTGGGGGCGCGCATTACCCGAGCTTCCGATTGAACGCGGCGAATCAAAAACGCCCAACCCGCGCAGGGCTGGGCGTTTTTTTCCGCGCGCTTATCTTTTGATGATGGGAACGACGATGCTGTTCCCGCCGGAATTAACCGTGAAGTTGCCGTAAGCCTGCCCGCTGCCTACTCCTTTTTTGTTTTTCAGCAAGGCGAAGAAATACCATCCGCCCGTCGGCAGCGAGACCGTCATCGAGCCGTGAACGACCATCTCCGGCATGTAGCCGCATTGCCCAAAGGCGTTTTTGTTCAAATACAACGAGACCAGCGCTTCATATCCGCCGCTTTGATTTTGCAATTTAACCGGGAAGGTGGGTCCCGCCTCGGAAAGGTTAATCAACCGATTGCACTCGCCCAAATTGGGGTTGGAAAGCAACGAGGCGGAAGTCGGGCTGGGCTGAACGGGCAGGGGCAGTTGCGGCAGCGGAGCTTGCGGCGTGAAAATGGACATATCCGGCGTGAAGGTCGGCAGCGGCGTGGGCAAGGGCAGGGGAGTTTCGGTGGGCGGCGGGAGCGGCGTAGCGCTCGGCAGCGCCATTTGAGTCGCCGCCATGATGGTGGACGCGGCGGCTACCGCCGTGCTTTGAATATCCATCGGGTTTTGGGTGGGCTGCGCGGGCGCGCCTCCGCCGCAGGCGGCTAGCAGCCCGGCAAGAATCAGCGCGCTGATTAAAGCGTTGCGAATTTTCATAACGGTCTCCTTCTTCTCCTGTTCTGATTCATTCTAACACAACGCGAGTTCGAAATAAGGGCATGGCTTTCTCAAAGTCCGGTTTCAGGTTAGAAAACAAACAAGATGGACGGGATTTTGAGGATGAGCCGCGCAGAAAACAGGGTGAAGACGTCCTGTTGATTCTGTTAAACAAAGCGGCGTGAGCGATCATGAGAAAGCCATGGGAATAAGGGTTAAATTCAGAAATACGCCGCAGAGTTCGCGGAGATTTTTTCATAGGCTTCTCTGTGTTCTCCGCGTCTCGACG
>DAOUBR010000065.1:0-3222 GCA_034432535.1 Anaerolineales bacterium
AGCCTGGAAAGAAACGTCCGGGTATCATCAGCGCTCGCTGGCTGAAACGACAGTCTTTCGCTATAAGACCATCTTTGGCGACCGTCTCTCTGCGCGCCTGCTGGCTATCCAGCAGACCGAAGCCTTGATTTGTTGCGCTGCGCTCAATCGGATGACCCATTTGGGCATGCCTGAAAGTTACAAGGTCATTCTCCCAGGAGCAACGGCCTGACCCCCCGGGAGGGGAAAGGGGCGGTCTGTCTGTTTCTCAGATTTATGCGCCAAAGCCCTTCGCCGTAAAAAATTTTGCGTTCCATGAAGTGGATTATAATTCCTTGCGCGCAACGTCGCGAGGGCTCAAATGTACCAAACGCCCGCCCGCGGCGAAA
Organism: Anaerolineales bacterium; assembly: GCA_034432535.1. Classification (GTDB taxonomy): domain Bacteria; phylum Chloroflexota; class Anaerolineae; order Anaerolineales; family Villigracilaceae; genus Villigracilis. Next base: position 369 of record DAOUBR010000065.1, read on the forward strand.
TTAAATTCTTCACGGCTTCCAAATTGACGAGAAATTTATGAGACGATTTTCAATCCCCGCGGCGGTCTTCGCCGCCTTTGCCGCCCTCTTGATGTACGGCGCGCTCGCGCCCTCTTCCGCCCGCGCGCAAGAGCCGCAACCCAGCCCAACTTCGCCGACGGGTATTTACATCACCGTAATTACGGAAGAGCCGGTCATCAACGTCCGCATGGGGCCAAGTTCGCTTATTTACCCCGTCGTCGGGCAGCTGCCGCGCGGCGCGACAGCCCCCGCGCTGGGCAGATCCGCCGGCGGCGATTGGATACAAATTGAATTTGCGGGCGCGCCGCGCAATTTGGGTTGGGTGTATTCTCCGTTGGTGGCGGTTTCGCCGGGGACGCTGCGAATCTCCGAGCCGCCGCCCACGCCCGTGCCGCCGCCCACCGCCACCATTGACCCGACCTTTGCGGCGCAGTTCGTCGTCGCGCCCACGCAGCCGCGCCTGCCGACCTTCACGCCGCCGCCGCCGCTGGTCGTCCCTTCCTATTCTCAGCAGCCGTCCCGCGCGAAAAGTTCCTTCCCGCTGGCAAACGTCATCATCGGGTTGGCGGCGTTTGGAGCGCTGGGATTTGGAATCTCGTTGTTCATCCGCAGATAGCCGCATGTTCAAACCGAAAGTTCGCTTCGCATTTTTCTTGTTCGTCCTGGGCGCGGGGTTGACGCTGCCGCTGTTTTCGCCGCGCGTGGAAACGGCGCAGGCGCAGCAACCGACCGGCTCGATTCCCACCGTCACCAGCACGCCTTCGGGCGCGATTGTCGCATTGTATCTGGACGAGGCGCGCCCGCAAGAATTGGTGTACGCGGGACCGAGCTCGTATTTATATCCGCCCGTCGGACTGGCAATGGCCGGACAGGAATTGAACGCTTACGGATATTCGGAAGATAAAACGTGGATTCAAATTTACTATCCCGGCATTCCCGGCTCGCGGGCGTGGATTTACGCTCCGTATGTGAAAATTGTCAAAATCGGTCCGATGCCGGTGATACCAGCGCCGCCCACGCCGACCCCCGCCGTGACCGCCGTCGAGATTGACCCCACCCTGCTGGCGGCGTATAGCACGCCCGTTCCAGCCACGCGCCCGCCGACTTTCACCGCGCCCGCGCCGTTAGTCGTCGCCACTTTCGTTGAAAAAAAGAGCGACCCCAACCGCATTCCCGCCGGGCTGCTCATCTTCGGGCTGGGATTCATCGGCGGATTCGGCGCGCTGGTTTCCTTCCTGCGAGGCAGATAAGCGCCCCGCTCTAAATGAAAAAGCCCGCTTGAAGCGGGCTTTTTATCACGATACAAAGCTTTAATTATTGCAGCCGCAAGAGCCGCCGCCGCAACCGCAGCCGCTCTCTTCGCTGGCGCCGCTGCTACAGCCGCAGCTGCTTTCGGCTTTAGAATGCGGGGCGTTCACCGCGAACCCCGCGCCGCGCTGCGGGTCGTTCACAAAATCAATCACCGCGTCGCGCAAATAGTCAATGGAGACGTTATCCACCACGACTTGCACGCCGTTGGAGACGAACACGGAATCGACGTCGGCGCGGATGTTGTTATCGAGCGCCATGCCAAAATTCACGCCGCAGCAGCCGCCGCCCGCGACATACACCCGCAGGGCGTAGCCTTCCAGTTTGCGTTCCGTCAGAATATTTTGAACCGCCTGACTGGCAGCGGGCGTTAACGTAAAGAGCTGCGCATTCACTTCTTGAAACATGTAGGTTTCTCCTTCATGAGTTGGTTGATTTTTGCGCCGCCGCAGGTTCAAATAAAATCGCGGCGTAAATTCGCCAAATCTTATCAGAATAAAACGGGGGCGTCAATTTCAATTTTGAAGGGCGGCGAAGGGGACGTTAATTTTGCCCGCAGGCAAATTTTTGAACGGCTTGCTCGAACAGCGCGGGAGCGTTATCCGCCTGCGCGGTATAAGCCTTCCACGCAAAGACGCGCCCGCCGCAAATCCACGCCGCCGCGCCGCCGCCCGTCAGCGCCGGCAGCAAGGTGGAAGTAATCGGAACGTAGGCGACGTTCATCCCGCGAATCAACCGCAATTGGGGAGAACCGTTGCGCTCGTCCGCGCCGGCAATCAAAATCAAATCAAACATGAACTGCGGGTCCGTCAGTCCCGGCGCGGATTGCCACGTCAGTTGAATGTAATAATTCGCGCCGACCGCAGCGACGATTCCCAAATCGTAGCGGCTGGGCGTGACCGGGTTCTTCTGCGCGCTCAAATCAAAAAAGGCGACGTCCGCCGGATGACCGACGCAGAATTGATATTCGCAAAAGACGCCCTTCAAATCAAACGGCGTGGGCGAAGGGTAAGGCGTGTAAGTCGGCAGGGGAGAGGCGGTCGGCAACGCAAGCAGAGTCGCTTCGACCAGCGGCTGCAATTGCGCGCCCGGGTCGGGGGGCGCAGCGCCGAAAGAGCAGGCGGCAAGCAAAGCCGCCGCCCAAAAAACAAGGATCAAACGCGAAAGAATCTTCATAGCGGCATTATAAACGCAAAAAATCCCCGCCAAACTACGGCGGGGATTTTCGTTAAGCCAAGCGTCTCGGAACGTCCCAAAAGTTTTCAGCCAATGGCGTACCGCGCAGCCGCCCTCGGATACGGCGACAAGAATCTCCATTCGAGGACGATGCGTCGCGGCACGGACGTTTATAGTCGCATCGGTTAATAAATATCGTTTACCGTGTTATGAACATTGAACTTACCCGTCGGCGTAATTAAGTCTTTGATGCGCGTTACTTCCTCCAGCGTGGCGTCGTCGTAGATGACGATTTCGCCGGTTTCGCCGGGTTTGGCGGCGTCGCCCCACAGGCTCACCCACACCTCCG
>DAOUBR010000066.1:0-8180 GCA_034432535.1 Anaerolineales bacterium
GTGGACGCGGATCAATTCGTCAAGCCGGGCATGACTTCGGCGGTAAACATCGTCGTCCGGGAAGAAAAAGACGTGGCTTTGATTCCCAATCGCGCCGTGCGCCTGATTAATGGCAGCCACACGGTGTATGTGCTGAAAAACGGCGCGCCGTCCCCTGTTAAGGTGCAACTCGGCGCGACGGACGGCAGCAACAGCATTTTGCTGGGCGGCGAGCTGCAAGAGGGCGACAAAATCATCCTCAACCCGCCGACGATGAACGGACCCTTCGGAGGATAAGATGGACTGGGTCATCGAAGCCCGCAACCTGACGAAGATTTACAAGATGGGCGAAATCGAAGTGCAGGCGCTACGCGGCGTTTCGTTCAACGTCGCGCGCGGCGAGGTGATTTCCATTATGGGACCTTCCGGCTCCGGCAAATCTACCATGATGAATACGCTCGGCTGCCTCGACCGCCCGACTTCAGGCGAATATATTTTGGACGGCGAGTCCGTCGCGGAAATGACGGACGACCAGCTCGCCAGCGTTCGCAATCGCAAGGTGGGCTTCGTCTTTCAAAGCTTCAACCTGCTTTCGCGCCTGACCGCGCTGGGCAACGTGGAGCTCCCGCTGCGCTACGCGGGCGTGACCGAAGGAAGGCGGGAGCGCGCTCAAGCCGCGCTGGAAGCCGTCGGCTTGAAAGACCGAATGAATCACCGCCCTTACGAGCTGTCCGGCGGGCAGCAGCAGCGCGTCGCCGTGGCGCGCGCGCTGGTGAACAATCCCGCCATCATCATGGCGGACGAGCCGACCGGCAACCTTGATTCCAAAGTCGGCAGGGAAATTATGAACCTGCTGCTCAACCTGAACAAAGACTTTGGCACGACGCTGATTATCGTTACGCACGACCCAAAGATTGCCGAGCAAACGCAGCGCGTCATCCGCCTGCGCGACGGCGAAATTGACCCCGATTACGAAATTACAGGGATTAGCAAAAGATGACCTTTGGACAAGCGATTATCGAAGCGCTGGAAAGTTTGAGCGGGAACAAAATGCGTTCCGGCTTGACCGTGCTGGGAATCGTCATCGGCGTGGCCGCCGTGATTGCCATGCTGGCGGTCGGCAACGGCGCGCAGGAAAGCATCACCGGCTCCATCAGCAGCATTGGCACGAATCTGCTCTTCGTCTTTCGCGGGGGACCGGACGAGCGCGGCGGTCCCGGCGGACCTCCGGGACGGCGCAGCGGCAACAACGACCGCCCGCTGACTCTGGGAGACGTGGAAGCCATCGCCGACCCGTTCGCCGCGCCGTCGGTGGAAACCGTCGCGCCGGTGATTCAAGGCAGCGCGACCATCACCTACGGCGGAGAAAAGAAAACCACCACCATATCCGGCGTCACGGCGGCTTACGCGCCCGTGCGCAACATGCAAGTCAGCGAGGGCGAATTTATCACCGAAGAGCATCAGCTGGGACGCATGTCGGTCGTGGCGCTGGGGCCGGAGACCGCCGACGCGCTCTTCGGTCACCACGACGGAATAGTAGGCGAAACGGTGCGCATCGAAGGGCAGCCCTTCCGCGTAATCGGCGTGCTGGTCGCCAAGGGCGGCGGCGCGTTCGGCAGCGAAGACGACGCGGCATACATCCCGTTCAGCACGGCGCAGGCGCGGCTTATCAAACGCGGCTCGCGCGACCAGGTGGACGTGATTTTCGCGCAAGCGATCAACGCCGACGCCGTGCCGCAGGCGGCGGATGAAATCTCGAACATCCTGCGCCAGCGGCACCAGACTCCCATCGGGCAGGACGACTTTACCGTCTTTACTCAGGCGGACTTTTTGAAGACCTTCGAGACAATTACCGGCGTGCTGACCATCTTCCTCGGCGGCATAGCGGGCATTTCGCTGCTGGTGGGCGGCATCGGTATTATGAACATTATGCTGGTTTCCGTGACGGAACGCACGCGCGAAATTGGCTTACGCAAAGCGCTCGGCGCGCGCAAACGCGACATTCTGCTGCAATTCCTCACCGAGTCTTCGTTGTTGAGCATGTTCGGCGGCGTCATCGGCATTATGTTCGGCTGGCTGATTGCCTTTGTGGTCGGCAAGGTGGCGGCTGCCACCGGCAACGACTTTACGCCGGTTGTAGGCGTGGACGCGATTTTGCTTTCCACCAGCTTTTCCGCCGTGATTGGCTTGTTCTTTGGCATTTATCCCGCCAGCCGCGCGGCGAACCTTGAACCGGTGGAAGCGCTGCGGTACGAATAAAAAAATGAAACTGCGGAAAGCCTCTTACCTTTTTGCATCTCTGGCGTTATTCGCGCAGGCTTGCAGCCTATCGGCGCAGCCGAAGCCGACGGCGCAACCGACCGAAACGGCGAGCCCCTCGCCCGCGCCGACTCAGACTCCGCCCCGCCCGACGGAAACGCCCGCCCCCGCCACGCCCACTCCGACTTCCAACCCCGCGCCGCGCGTGACCATATCCGCCGTCAAGGGAAATCTCTTCATCCGCCGCGGGCCCGATATGGCGTTCAATCCCATCGGCGTTTTGTATCAGGGCGCGACAGCGGAAGTCCTCGCCCATGACGTGCTTTCCAAATGGGCGCAAATCGCCGTCCCAAACAGCGACCAGATCGGCTGGGTTTCGCTGATGACGCAATATTCGCAAATAGAAGGCGACATAAGCGCGCTGCCCGAACTGACCGTGACCGACTGGCCCCAACCCGGCTATGTGCGAAATTGCAGCCTGCATCGCATGGTGTTGGAGCCGGGCAATATTTACGTCGAATCGCTGCTGGGCGAGCCGGAGAATCTGGCGTGGGTGTATCCCGGCTTTTACGACGTGTACGATATAGACATGCCCGACCCGGTGGAAGTAGACTCGATTGAAATCCGCGAGGGAATCACAGTGGATATTCTTTATAACGGCGCGGGCGTTAAACACAAATGCCCGTAAAGATATATAATAGCGAGCGACGCGAAAAATGGAACTCTCTTCAGGAGATAAGCATGTCGGAGAAACTGGAAAAATTGAAGGAAATTTTAGGGGAGGTGTGGGATATTAACCACGCCGTCGCGGTGTTGGATTGGGACCAACAGGTGAACATGCCGCCCGAAGGAGGCGACGCGCGCGGGCAGCAAGTTTCCACGTTGAGTAAAATCGCCCATCAGAAAGCCACTTCGGAAGAGGTGGGCAAATTGTTGGAAGATTTGAAACAGGAATTCCCCGACCCCGAAACGGACGAGGGCGCGTTGATTCGCGTCGCCGCGCGGGATTACGAGAAGGCGACCCGCGTGCCGAGCGAGTTCGTCGCCGAGCAGGCGATGGTCACCGCCAAAGCCTTCGAGGCGTGGGCGGAAGCGAAAGCCAAATCGGATTTTTCCATCTTCCAGCCGCATTTGGAAAAAGTGTTGGATTTGACGAAGCGCTACATCGAGTTCTTCCCGCCTGCCGCGCATCCTTACGACACGCTGCTGGATAATTTCGAGCCGGGTATGAAGACCGCCGACGTGCGGCAAATCTTCGACGACCTGCGCCCCAAGCAGGTGGAATTAATTCAGCGCATCCGCGCCGCCAAGCCGGTGAAGGACGATTTCCTGAAGAAGAAGTACAACGAAGCGAAAATCTGGGCGTTCAGCGAGGAAATCATCCGCAAGTTCGGCTACGATTTCAACCGCGGCCGGCAGGACAAAGCGCCGCATCCCTTCCAGACCACGTTTAGCGTGAACGACACGCGCATCACCAATCGTTTTGAAGCGGGCAGCCCGCTTGCCACGCTGTTCAGCGCCATGCACGAATCGGGACACGCGATGTACGAGCAGGGCAGCCACCCGGCGTACGAGCGCACGCCGCTTTCCGGCGGCGCTTCGCTGGCGGTGCATGAATCGCAATCGCGCATGTGGGAAAATCTGGTCGGGCGCTCGCTGCCCTTCTGGGAGCATTTCTTCCCGCAATTGAAGAAGCTCTTCCCCGCGCAGCTGGACGGCGTAACGACGAAGGCGTTTTACAAGGCGGTGAACAAGGTCGAGCCGACGCTGATTCGCGTGAACGCCGACGAAGCGACTTACAACCTTCACATCATGCTGCGTTTGGAAATTGAAATCGGCATGGTGGAAGGCAAATACGCCGTGAAAGACCTGCCGCAAATCTGGAACGAGAAAATGCGCGACTATTTGGGAATCGTTCCGCCCAACGACGCGCAAGGCGTGTTGCAGGATATTCACTGGTCCTACGGGGCGATTGGCTACTTCTCCACCTACGCGCTGGGCAACATCATCTCGGCGCAAGTGTGGGAAAAAATCAACGCGGATATTCCCGACCTGGCGGAGCAGATTCGCAAAGGCAAGTTCGACGCGCTGTTGGGCTGGCTGCGCGAGAAGATTCACCGCTTCAGCGCCAAATACGAGCCGCAAACGCTGGTTCAGCGCGTGACCGGCTCGAAGATTAACTCCGCGCCCTACGTCCGCTATTTGACCGAAAAATATAGCGGCATTTACAACCTGTAAGCCGGTCTTGAGACCCGGCAGGTTTTTTCCGCAAAGCCTGTCGGGTCTTTTTGTTTGGAACGCATGAAAAAACGACTCGCCCTTGCGCTGCTTGCGCCGCTTTTCTTAACCGCCTGTCTGCAACAGCTGGCGCAGCCTACGCCCACGCTTTCTCTGGACGCGCTGATTTCCACCGCCATCGCGCTCACCAGTCAGGCGCTCGCCGCCGAAACGCTCCCCGCTCCGACGGAAACGCCCGTCCCGCCGCCGACGGAGACTCCTTCGCCCACGCCGACTTCCTCCGAGCCGACCCTGACTCCCACGCCGGCGCCGGGCTTCACCAAATACGCCGAGCTGCGCTTCGTCTCGCCGGGACCGATGTCCAGCCTGGTTTCGCCTTTCAAACTGAAACTGCTGCTGACGGCGGGCAAGAGCAACCGCGTGCGCGTGGATTTATTAGGCGAAGACGGACGGCTGCTATACAGCCAGACTCTGCGGGTGGATAGCGATTATCCGGGCAGCTACCGCGAGCTGGAAGTTCCGTTTGAAACGCGCGCCGTGTCCGAAGCGGGCTTCCTGCGCTTAAGCACGCGCGACCAAAACAAAAACCTCACGGCGTTGAACATTATGCCGGTTTTGCTGTATTCGGTGGGGACGACGCAACTCACCTTGCCAGGCAACCTGATTTACGAGCGCATCGCTTACGACGGCTTGAAGAACAAATCCAAAGTCTATGGCGGCGAAATTCCCGTCAAAGGCTTATACTGGCCCTACAACGAGCAACCCGTCTTCCTCGATTTGATCATAGACGGGAAGATTGTCGTCACGCGCCAGCTGGCGATTTCGGGAATTGAACCGCAAACCTTCGAGACCACGCTGCCTTACAAAGTAAGCGAGCCGACTCCCGCGCGCATCGCCATTCATCAGGAAGACCCGCGCCTGCCCAAAGACGACCCGCTCTTAAAAAATTACATTTACTATTCCTCCATCGAAGTCCTGTTGAATCCATAATTGAAGTATCATTGACGCATGAACGAGCTCGCTCAAAGAAGCTTTCTGCGCTGGGCAGGAGTCTTTCTGTTCGTCAATTCCGTCATCCTCACCTTATCGCCCGCCGTACGCGAGCGCAGTTGGGACGTGGATTATCGCCTCGCGCATTGGGTCGGCTTTTTGTGCTGGGTCGCGATTTTTTCCATCCTTCATCGCGCCATTAGCAAACGCCTGCCCGAAAGCGACCCTTACCTGCTTCCCGCCGCCGCGCTCTTAAGCGGTTGGGGGCTGCTGACCGTCTGGCGGCTGGATTCGGCTTTCGGCTTTCGCCAAACAATCTGGCTGGCGATCAGCGCCGCCGCCTTTTTCGCCGCGCTGCAAACTCCCCCAAACCCCATTCTGGCGCTGCGCCGGTACAAATACGTTCTGCTCGTCGGGGGCTTGCTGATCACCGCGCTGACTCTGTTCTTCGGCTCGAACCCGATGGGCGCAGGACCGCGCCTGTGGCTGGGTTGCTGCGGCGTATATATTCAACCTTCCGAGCCGCTCAAATTGCTGCTGACGGCGTATCTGGCGGCGTATCTGGCGGATCGCGCGCCCTTTTCGGTGAATGCGCTGAAAGGAAAAAGCGCTTCGGGGTTAGGGTGGGAGATCATCGCTCCCACTCTCGCCGTAACCGGCGCGGCGCTGCTGCTGCTGGTCGTTCAGCGCGATTTGGGAACGGCTTCGATTTTTATTCTGCTGCTCGCCATCGTGCTATTTCTCGCTGTCGGCAAAAAGCGCGTCCTTTCGATAGCGCTCGTTTCGCTTTCGCTGGCGCTCGCCGTCGGATATTTCTTTGTCAGCGTGATTCGAATCCGCGTAGACGGCTGGTTGAATCCGTGGAACGACCCGGCAGGCGCTTCGTATCAAATCGTTCAATCGCTGCTCGCCGTCGCCAACGGGGGACTCTTGGGGCGCGGACTGGGAATCGGCAGCCCGTTGCTGGTGCCTGTCGCCATCTCCGATTTTATCTTTGCCGCCGTCGCGGAAGAACACGGTTTGCTGGGCGCGCTGGGGTTGCTCGCCGTAATGGCAATCATCCTCACGCGGGGAATCATCGCCGCGCTGCGGGCGCCGGATACGTTTCGGCGTTATCTATCCGCCGGAGCGACGGCGTACCTCGGCGTGCAAAGCCTGCTCATCATCGGCGGGAACTTGCGCCTGCTGCCGCTAACCGGCGTGACCTTGCCTTTCGTCTCTTACGGCGGCTCTTCGCTGCTGACCTCCTTTGCCGCGCTGTATATTTTGATAACTGTCAGCGCGCACGAAGACGACGAGCCGGCTCCGCTATCCGACCCGAAGCCCTACGCCACCCTGGCGGGGCTGCTGCTGTTGGGGCTGTTCGTCAGCGCGTTGGCGGGAGCATGGTGGGCGATTTTCCGCGCGCCGGATTTGCTCAGCCGCACGGATAACGCGCGCCGCGCCATCGCGGATCGTTACGTCCCGCGCGGAAACTTGCTAGACCGCAACAATCAGCCCATCAACGTCACGCAAGGCGAAAGCGGAAGTTACTACCGCGCGTATCTCTATCCCGACCTCGCGCCCGTTACTGGATACACGCAACCCGTCTACGGGCAAGCCGGACTGGAAGCCTCGCTCGACGATTATCTGCGCGGCTACCGCGGCAACCCTTCCAGCCTCATCTGGTGGAATCATTTCCTCTATGGCGCTCCCCCGCCGGGACTGGACGTCCGTTTAAGTTTGAGTCTGAGCCTGCAATCCAAAGCCGACGAACTGCTCGGAAAGCGCGCCGGCGCGCTGATTCTGATGAACGCCCAAACCGGCGAAATTCTGGCGATGGCTTCGCATCCGACTTACGACCCAAACCGCCTGGACGAGGAAGGCGATTCCCTGGCACAGGATAAATCCTCCCCGTTGCTTAATCGCGCGGCGCAGGGACTGTATCCGCTTGGGAACTTTTTGGATTCGCTTTTGAAAGGGAAAGCGGATTATCGCGCGCTGCGGTTGTTTGAAGCGCCCAAATTAAACATGCCGCTGGATTTCGGCAAAGCGCGCCAGGAGGAGCCACGCGTCAGCCCGCTGCAACTCAGCCTGATTGCCGCCGCGCTCAGCCATGACGGAATCAAACCCGCACCGCGTATTGCGACCGCCTTGAACTCCCCCGCGCAAGGCTGGGTGACGCTCGCGCTTCAATCTGAGCCAATTCAAATCATGTCGCCGGAAACCGCGCGTCAGGTTTCGCTCAACCGCATGATAAAAGGAAAACCTTATTGGCGCTACACGGCGGAGGTTAAGAGCCGGGATGAGAAAGTCGTTTGGCTGGCGGCAGGAACCCTGCCCGATTGGGGTGGCGCTCCGCTGGCGCTGATCGTCGCGCTGGAAGACGATAACGCCTGGGCGGCGCGCTCCATTGGCGAGAATCTGTTGGACGCGGCGATAAACCGTTAATTCAACTGTGACTTACGTCACAGAAATCTAACGCCCAATTGTGCAATAATTCACCATAAGAAATTTACTCAAAATTCAATTTAAATAAAGGAGAATGCACAAATGGCGCCGTTAAAAGATATCATCTTCCTGCTGTTGACTGGTGGGCTCGCCGCCTTCCTTTGCTGGTATTTTTACCAGCGGTATAACCTGCACAAAGCGCTGCACAACCTGTACTATCTGATGGGTTTTGCAGTGCTTTTGATTTCGGGACTCCTGCTCATCTTCCTCGGGCTGGGAATCCT
>DAOUBR010000067.1:0-9143 GCA_034432535.1 Anaerolineales bacterium
TATAGGTAAATTCACCGCGTTTTTTATCAGAATCAGCGTTCATCCGCGTTTATCTGCGGTAAATCTCGATTTATAAAACGCTCTCTTAGAAACGAGAGATAAAGAAAAACGGCAGCCGCTTTGCGCGGCTGCCGTCCGATTATATATCAGGGCGCTGAAATTACGGCGCGAATTGCAAACCTTGATTCAGTTGATTGAAAATATCGCTAAACGCAGCCCCGAAAGCGAACGTCATCCCAACCGCCAGACATCCGCACAGGACGAGAATTACCAAGCCGGGCAGCAACACCGAGCCGGCGGCTTCGCCCCAGCCAAAGCGATTGACCGCTTTGACGGCGGCGATATTCAGAAACACAGAGTAAAGCGAAAGCGCCAAGCTGATGAAGCCGGTGCAAATGCCCACAAAAGGAATCGCGCCTAAGGCGGAAAGTACGGCGCTGACAAGCGAGATCGGAACATAGATAGCGGCGAGGGGGTAGGTCAATTTATCGTAGCTGCCTTGCCCGCCGAAGAGCTTGGCTATCCATTGGACGATGGCGGTGGAAAGCGCAAAACCCAGGACCGAAAGCCCGCCGATCACAGGCGCGCCGCAGACCGCTACGCCGACAATGCTCGCTAACGAAGCGGAGTCCGCGCCGGTGATCAATCTCGCTATCCCTTGCACTGCCAGACTGATAAACAACAAGATTGTCGAGCCCAAAAACACCCAAAGGTAAGCGGTTTGAGGTTTTGCCGCCGGGCTTTCCGCAATTTCAATAAAAGTTTGTTCGTTGGGCTGCGTGACGGCTTTGATCCACGTTTGCAGCCAGCCCATGGGACCCGCGTCGCCGCCCTCGGTCATCATGGGCGCGTTGTCGAATTGATTCATGATAGCATTCTCCTTTTTTGTGTGTGAGATAAACTCATTGTAAGGTCAAAATCTCAAAAGTCAAGCGGGAATTTAGGGGGATGAGGTAAAATCGCGCTGATGGAAGTTTCGGAAAAGATTCAAAACCAGCTCGCCACGCTGCCCGCCAAGCCGGGCTGTTACCTCTACCGCGACGCGGCGGGAACCATTATTTACGTCGGCAAGGCGATTAACCTGAAAAATCGCGTGCGCTCTTACTTTCACGCCGATTCAAACCGCGATAGCAAGACGCGCATGTTAGTTCGTGAAATCGCCGATATTGAGTGGATTGTGGTCGGCTCGGAGCTCGAGGCGCTGATTCTTGAGATGAATCTCATCAAGAAGCATCGCCCGAAATACAACGTCCGCTTGAAAGACGACAAGCGCTATCCGTACATAAAAGTTCACTGGGCGCAGCCTTACCCCAAAGTAACGGTCACGCGGCAGATGGAAGAGGACGGCTCGCGCTACTTCGGTCCGTACGCTTCCGCGTGGGCGGTGCATCAAACGTTGGAAGCGCTGCGGCGCATCTTTCCCTACCTCACCTGCGACCGCGAGATTGCCGGGCAGGATAAGCGCGCCTGTTTATATTACGATATTAAGTTGTGCGGCGCGCCGTGCATTGGCGCGATGGACAAAGAAGCCTACCGCGCGATGATCGCCGACCTGATGGATTTTCTCTCCGGGCGCGGCGAAAAGATTATCGCGCGCTTGCAGGAGCAAATGCAGCAAGCCGCCGACGAACTGCGTTTTGAAAAAGCCGCCGCCTTGCGCGACCAGCTCAAAGCCATGCAAGCGGTGATGGAACGGCAGAAGATTATCTTCGCCGACGATTACAAAGATTCCGACGCGCTGGCGCTGGCGCGTGCCGAGGGCGACGCCTGCGCGCAGGTTTTCTTCATTCGCGGCGGCAAGCTGGTCGGGCGCGAGTATTTTGTGCTGGAAGGGACGGCGGGCGTTTCCGACGCGGAAGTGATGGCGCAATTCGTCAAGCAGTTTTACGCCGAGGCGGCGAATATCCCCGAACAGGTGGCGCTGCCCGATGAAATTGAAATCGAAGAAGCGCGCATTATCAGCCAGTGGCTTAAATCGAAACGCGGCGGCGATAAGACGGAGATTTTCGTCCCTAAGGAAGGTCAACTGCGCGAGCTAATCAACATGGCGGCCGAGAACGCCGCCGAAACGCTGCAAGCGCTCCGCGCCCAATGGCAGGCGGATTCGCATAAACAGGAACAGGCGCTGGCGGAGCTGCAAGCCGCGCTGCGCCTTCCCGCCCCGCCCAACCGCATTGAATGTTACGACGTCAGTCACACGCAAGGCGTGGCGACGGTGGGGGCGATGGTCGTCTTTGTTCAGGGCGCGCCCGCCAAGAAACTGTATCGCAAGTTCAACATGGAAAGCGCGGGAGTCGGCTCGTCTGACGATTTCGCCTCCATGGAGGAAATGCTTTCCCGCCGCTTCAAGCGCTGGCAGGCGGCGCAAGAAGCCGAAGCAAAACCCGGCGAGAAGAAAGACCCCGCCTTTTCCTTCCTGCCCGATTTGATTATCATAGACGGCGGAAAAGGGCAGCTCGGTCGGGTCGTTAAAGTCATGGAGCGTTTCGGGCTGCTCGAGCGAGTCCCCGTCGTCGGGCTGGCGAAGCAGGAGGAGGAAATTTTCTTCCCGCGCAAAAGCGAGCCGCTGCTCTTGCCGCGTCACTCGCAGGCGCTTTATCTTGTGCAAAGAATCCGCGACGAGGCGCACCGTTTCGGAATTACCGCGCATCGCGCCCGACGTTCTAAATTGGGCTTCGCTTCCGTTCTTGATTCCATCCCCGGCGTCGGACCTGCGCGCCGCAAAGCGCTCTTGAAACATTTCGGCTCTGTGGATAAGATTAGGGAAGTCAGCGCGGCGGAACTGGCGGCGGTCAAAGGGATGAACGCCGTCGCCGCCGAATCCATCAAGGCTCATCTGGAATAGGCGAACATCTCTTATGAAACAGGTCTGGATTGTTGACGACGACGAAGAAATGGCGCGCGCCATTACGTTGATGTTGCAGCTGCTCGACTGCGAAGCGAAGTATTTCATCCACCCGCGCCCGGCGGCGCAAGCTTTAATGTCCGGCGGCAAGCCCGACCTGCTGATTCTGGATATTAATATGCCGGAAGTCAGCGGGATGGATGTGCTGGAATTTCTCCGCCGCCGAAAAGAATTTAAGAGCCTGCCGATTGTGATGCTCTCTTCCGAAGCGGCGGACGTGACCGTGGACGAAGCCATGCGGCTCGGCGCGGACGGATATATTATGAAACCTGTTACAATCGAAGAACTTGAAAAAGCGATGGCGCAAGCCTTTTACCGCCATTTGCCTTAACCCTTCCGAAAAGAAAGCGAAATTTTGCTATGCCCGCAAAAAGCACGAAACACGCCAAAAAACCGACGCGTTCCGCCGCCGGCGCCTCTTCGCAGCGCGCCGCGCAAGTTTTGTTCGCGCTGGTCGCCGTCGTAGTGATTCTCTCGATGGTCCTTTCCGTGACGATGAATTTCTAACGTCGTTTGGCTCTCTCTTTCAGCGCGGCGCTCGCCGCGCTTTGTTTCGCCTATCTTGCGCATCAGGAAATTTTTATGCTAGACAAACTTCAAGCCATTGAGGACCGTTACGAACAAATCAACCGCGAGCTCGCCGATTCGGCGATTCACTATCAGCGCGTCGCTGAGTTGAACAAGGAGCGCGTGGAGCTCGAACCTATCGTCGAGAAGGCGCGCGCTTACCGTCAGGCTCTCAAAAGCCTGGAAGAGGCGAAGCAAATCCTCGCCGAAGAAAGCGACGAGGATTTGACGGCGCTCGCCAAAGCGGACGTGAACGAATTAGAGCCGAAAATCGAAGCGCTGGAAAAAGAAATCAAAGCCCTGCTCATTCCCAAAGACCCGCGCGACGAAAAAGACGTGATTGTCGAAATTCGCGCGGGGGCGGGCGGCGACGAAGCCGCCATCTTCGCCGCCGACTTGTTCCGCATGTACACGCGCTACGCCGAAAGCCGACGCTGGAAGACCGAAGTTCTTTCAGAAAACGCGATTGGCGTCGGCGGATATAAAGAAGTGATTTTTGAAGTGAAAGGCAAGGGCGCCTATTCCCGGCTCAAATACGAGTCCGGCGTTCACCGCGTGCAGCGCGTCCCCGCCACCGAGGCGCAGGGGCGAATTCACACATCCACCGCCACCGTTGCCGTCATGGCGGAAGTGGACGACGTGGAAATTGAAATTCCCGAAAGCGATATTGAGATTGAAGTCTATCGCTCTTCCGGCGCGGGCGGACAGAACGTGCAGAAAAATTCCACCGCCGTGCGGCTGTATCACAAACCGACCGGCATGGTCGTCACCTGTCAGGACGAGCGCTCGCAGCTGCAAAACAAACTGCGTGCCATGAGCATTTTGCGCGCGCGCCTGTACGAAATTGAAGAGCAGAAGCGCCGCGCCGAGCTGGAAGCGGACCGCCGCGCGCAGGTCGGCACGGGCGAGCGTTCCGAAAAAATCCGCACCTACAATTACCCACAAAATCGCGTCACCGACCACCGCATGGGGCTTTCGGTGTATAACCTGCCCGCCGTGATGGACGGCGAAATTGACCAATTCATTGACGAGCTTTCCGCCCGCGACGAGACCGAAAGGCTGGCTTCCAGCGGCGGCGAAGACGACGAATAAAACCGCAAGCGGCGCCGCATGAAGCTCGCGGACTTATTAAGCGACGCGGCGCGCAAATTAGCGCGCAGCGATACGCCGCAATTGGACGCGCAAGTCCTTTTGGCGCGGGTTCTGCGCATTTCGCGGACGCGGCTGTTGGCGCATCTCGACGACGAGGCGCAAGCCGAGCAAGCGCGGGCGTTTGATTCCGCCTTGCGGCGTTTGGAAGCGGGCGAACCGCTTCCTTACGTTTTAGGGGAGTGGGAGTTTTTCGGCTTGCCCTTTGAAACGACGCCGGACGTGTTGATTCCGCGCCCCGAAACCGAGCTGCTCGTCGAAAAAGCGCTCGCTTATTTGAAGACCTCCGCCCGCAAACGCATGGCGGACGTGGGAACCGGCAGCGGCGCGATAGCCGTCGCGGTCGCCTTTAACGCCCGCGAAGCGCGCGTGCTTGCGACCGACCTTTCCCCCGCCGCGCTGGAAATCGCCCAACGCAACGCGATAAAAAACGGCGTTCAATCTCAAATTCAATTCGTCCAATGCGACTTGCTGCCTGAGCGCGCTTCTTTCCCGCCTTTTGATTTGCTGTGCGCTAACTTGCCTTACATCCCAACTGAAACGCTGCGCGGGCTGCCGGTGTATGGGCGCGAGCCGACTCTCGCGCTGGACGGCGGGGCGGACGGGCTAAGCTTGTTTCGCCGTTTGTTCGCGCGCGTCCCGCCCTTTCTCGCCTCCGAAGCGCTGCTGCTGCTGGAAATTGAATCCACGCTGGGCGAAGAATCTCGGCGCCTGGCGGCGGAATATTTTCCCCGCGCTCGCGTTCGCTTGCACCAAGACCTTGCCGGCAAAGACCGTCTGCTGGAAATTTGGCGCAAGGGCGGCTAAAAACTCTCATTTAATTTTTAATCTAATTTCAGACTGTATTTAATCTCGTCAATATAATAACAATCAACATTCTCCTAATGAAAGAGCCGACGACATGGGCAGTCATCGGCTCTTTCGTCTTTTTTTGCGCCTTAAGGCTTGAAGGTCAGGTTTTCGCTCAGGCACAGCCCGTTGCCGTCCTCTTCGCTGCAGACCCAAACGGTGATGGCGAGTTTTTTGCCCGTCGGGTTGTATCCTAATTGCGGCGAGCTGACCGTGACGCTTGCGCCCGGCTTCAACGAGTTTTCCGCAATGCTGTTTTTGGCGCACCCGTTTTGATAGATGAAATCGTTCGAGCTCAGGGTTAGCTCGCGCCCTTTCTGCGGCTCGACCATCTTGATGAGAATCGATTCAAAAACCAGCCCGCCTTTGTTGACCAGCTCCAAATTCACCCACCAGGTGTTGCACGAATCCAGATTGTAAAACTTTAAGTTGAAGTCGGGTATGGGCGTGATGGTCGGCGTGAGAGTCGGCGTGGGCTGCGGGGTGTAAACCGGCAGCATGGAAACCGCGCCACTGACGACGGCGTATTTGCCCGAAAGCCAGCAATATTCCGCCCCCGGGTCGGGGTTGCGGACGTACCAATAAGCGCCGCTGGAATCGATCCCATGAACGGTGGTCGTCTCGCCTTTGAGCAGCGTTCCTTCTACGCGGAAGGATTTATCGGGACCCGCGCGACAATTGGTGTTTACGGCGACAATCAATTTCGGCGGCGGGACCTCCGACGTGGGGCTGGAAGTCGGCGTGTAGGGGAAAGTCGGCGTGAGCGTTTCGGTGGGAAATTCGGTGGGCGTGGGCGGTTGCGGCGTAAAAGTCTGCGTGAAAGTCGGCGTGACGGAAGGAGTCGGCGTGACTGTCGGCGAGACGTACTTTTCAGTCAGCGCGGCTTCCACCGTTTGGGCGACGAGGGTGTTAAAAGATTCTTCGCTCATTGGCAGGGCGGGCGCGGCGCAAGCCAGACCCAGCGCCAACGTCGCAATCAGCGCTGCAATCGTTTGGGGGCGAGTCATACGGTTTCCTTTTTCCAAATCAGCCAGCCTTTGTTTAGCCATTTTTTTCGCAGGTCTATTTTATACCCTTTTCGCGCCAGATTTTTCGCCGCGGCGGCGAACCAGCGCCGCAAGCCAAAAACTTTCGCGGGCGAGCTTTCTTCCGCGGCGCGTTTCCAGGCTGCGAAGAAGTCGTAAATCTCTTCGCCGGGGATGACGCAATGGATGTAATTTTTCGGCAGGATGGTTTGAAAATCTTTTGGGTCGAATCCAAGATGAAAGTTGGCGCTGAAGACCAGCGCTTCCATCCGCCAGCCTGCGCCCGTTTTTCGCGCGAGGTTCGCCGCCCAAATGCTGCCATAAGGGCTGGACGTCCCCTCTATCATCAGTCCGCCTTCCACGACGTAAGGCGCCAGCAGTTGATACGCGGGCTGGACGTCTTTTTCTTCGTATTGGCGCAGTACGTTAAACGCGCGCAACAACCTGACCCGCTCGTGCGGCTGCAAGGGCAGGTTGAATCCGCCGAGCCGAAAGTAGGTTCGCTCGTCGGCGAAAGGCTGCGCAGCGGCGACCCGTTCGGCGTCAATTTCCACGCCGAGAATCTTTAAATTCGGGTTGAGCTTGCGAAAGCGCGCGGCCGCTTCCAGCGTGGTGCGCGGGTCGTAGCCGTAGCCCAGGTCCACGAACAGCGCGTCGTTAAATTCTCCGTCGCCACGGAGCAGCAAATCCGGCTCGTATAGCAGCAAAAAATAATCCACGCGGCGCAGGCGGTTATTGGCGGTTTTGCCGCGCGTCGCCGCGCCAATCGGTTTTTGGGCTCTGGCTCGCATGGGCGAATTATACATGCGAAAAAAGACAGCCTGCCTCAAGCAAGCCGTCTTTTGAAGGTTTCATCGCCGAGGCGCGCCTTAGAGAGTGTTTTATAAATCGGGATGTATCGCAGATGAACGCGGATGAACGCTGATTCTGATAAAAAACGCGATGAATTTACCTTATAGATCCAATTTGTCTGCGTTCATCTGTAGTTAGAATATGAACTTCAAAACGCTCTCTTACTTCTTGCCGTTTTTCAAGGCTTCTTTCAATGTGACGCCGAGACGGGCGATTCCCTCGCGGATGACTTCGGGCGAGGAGAAGGAAAAGTTCAGGCGCATGGTGTTCTTGCCGCTGCCGTCGGGGTGGAAGGCGAAGCCCGGCACGAAAGCCACCTTGCGCTCGATGGCGACTTTTAAGACTTCGGTCGCGTCCACGTTTTCGGGCATCATCCCCCACAGGAACATGCCGCCCGCCGGGCGCGTCCAGCGGACTTCCTGCGGGAAGACTTCTTCCATCATTTCCAACATCACGTCGCGGCGCTCTTTGTAAATCGCGCGAATGACTTTGACATGCTCGTCCAAAAAGCCGCCTTTGGCGACTTCATACGCCACGTATTGATTGAAGGAAGAGGTGTGTAAATCGGCGGCTTGCTTGGTCATCACCAGCTTGCGGATGACTTGCGGCGGGGCGATGACCCAAGCCAGACGCAAGCCCGGAGCCAGCAGCTTGGAGAACGTGCTGAGATAAATGACGTTGCCGGTATATTCGCCGCCAGTTTCGTTGCGATATTGGCTATCGAGGAAAGCCACCGAGGGCAGATGTTCGCCGTCGTAGCGCAGCTGCCCGTAGGGGTCGTCTTCTACAATCGGCACGCCGTATTGGTCGGCGAGAATCACCAGCTTTTTGCGCCGTTCTACGCTAAGCGTGGAGCCGGAGGGGTTTTGGAAGTTGGGCAGAACGTAGATGAACTTGGGTCCGACGCGCAGGGCTTCTTCGAGCTGATCTACAATCATGCCGTGTTCGTCGGAGGGGACGGAAATGTACTGCGCGCCGTAGGCGTTCCATGCTTGCAGCGCGCCGAGATAGGTGGGCGATTCCACCACGATATAATCGCCGCGATTGATGAACAACCTGCCGATGAAATCGAGCGCTTGCTGCGAGCCGGAGGTGATCATGATGTTTTCCGCCGTCACCTGCACGCTGAAGCGCCCCGTGTGCCGCGCAATCATCTCGCGCAGGGGGACATAGCCTTCGGTGGTGCTGTATTGCAGCGCGCGCGCGCCTTGTTCGCGCAGCACGACGTTGCATGCTTCCTGGAATTCTTTCACCGGGAACACTTCCGGCGCGGGCAAGCCGCCGGCGAACGAGATGATATCTGGCTGTTCGGTGTATTTCAACAGCTCGCGGATGATAGAACTTCCCATTTTTTGGGTGCGGTGGGCGTAGCGATATTCCCAGGGCGTCTGCATTTTTTCTCCTTGAAGAGATGAAATAAAAAAGCCTGACAGGTACGCGAGCGCCCGTCAGGCAAGCTGACTTGGAAATAGAATCGAAAGCGCGTCTGGTAGGAATGGCTCCATATCTTAATCTTACCATTTTTGCGCCCGCCTGCAAATATTTTAATCGGGCTTCCTTAGAGAGCGTTTTATAAATCGGAATTTACCGCGGATGAACGCTGATTCTGATAAAAAACGCGATGAATTTACCTTATCAGCAATTCCAAATCTGAAATCGGGAAATTTCAAATTCAGATGCTTTGAGCCGCCAACCATCCACGCATAGGTCACGAATACTCGAATTTTCGTTCCAGCATTCGTTTATTCGTGAAAATTCGTGGACGGTTTGAAAAAAAACGCGAACCGTTGGCTTCT
>DAOUBR010000068.1:0-35121 GCA_034432535.1 Anaerolineales bacterium
AGCCGTCTTTTTCCACTTCGGCGGCTTCGCGCACGTCCAGCAGGAACGGCGCCTTGTCAATCATCTCTTCGTTCAGCTTGTCAGCCTTGACCGTGCCGTAGCCCTTATCGGAAGGCATTCCATTGGCGACCAGCCCGGCGAACAAGGCTTGAAAATCGGGAGCGGCTTCGACGATGGGCGCTTCGGTCGCAATGGCTGACGCTTCGGTGACTTGGGCGGCAGGAACTTCTACAGCGGGTTCAGCGGCGGGGGCGCCGCAGGCGCTCATCACCATGCTGAACGCCATCAGCAAGGCTAACAAAATTTGGAACTTCTTAGACATTTTTTCTTCTCCTTGTAAAGATTTTTTATCGATTTTCAAAAGCGCGAATTATCCACGATAACCCATTCGGTTCTCTTTACTTTTTCGGCAGAATGTGACAGCCGGCGCAGCTCTCGTTATCGAAGCCGACGTGCGTTTCGGGGTAAACCATTGCCCCGCGGATTCCCGTCTCGTGGCAAGCCACGCACGAATTGGAGACCAGATTCGCGTGTTCGGCAGGCTGCGGCATGGCGGCAAGTATCATATCAAGCGGCTGCGGCAGCGTTTTCACTATCACCGACTCGTTGGCTTTGAGCTCTTCCGGCTTGACCTTATCGGCGGTGAGGAAGAACTGCGAATCGCCGTGACAGGATTCACACGAAGCGTTCTGCGGCGTGTTGCGCTGAATATTGTGCGGCGTGGCGTACGCCCAAGTCGGCAGCGCGTCGAAATTGGAGAGCAAATTTTCGCCGTAGAATTGATAGCTGGTAGGCGCGGCGGGAATGTGGCGCACAGGGACGTACTTGTAAGGGCGGTCTTCGCTTTGGATGGGATTGCGCCCGATGAAAAAAGTGGAATACGTCGCCTGCGTTTCAAAGAACGGGTTGCCGGTTTTTTGGCTGATTGCCACATGGCAGCCGTCGCAGCTGGTGTAGGTAATGGAGTGGCAGGTCTGGCAGGAAAGCGTATCGCCGTGACGCTGGTGCATCTCTATGTTGTCGCTTTGAACGGAAGCATGACAATCAATACACTTCGGGTCTTCCGCCCCGCTCAGGCGGTGATTCGGCGCAGCCGCCGCGTCCATCGTCCCGTGCAGGTCCGCGCCTTCGTGGCACTTCACGCAGTTCATCCGCGCCTCGCGGAAGTGAACGTCGCCGGGGAAGCCTTCGTTCTTGCCGAGATATTCGTTTCCCACGCGGCTGCCGTGACAAGCAGTGCAAGAGCGCGTCATGGGCGGGGTGGTCTCAAAGACGTGACCGCTGAACAACCCGCCGCCAACTTGCTTGGGTTGAGCGACATGACATTCGCCGCAGGTGGTGTGACAGGTCGCGCAGTGGTTTCCAAACATTTCCTGCAATTGGGCATGGTCTTCGGGAACGTTGCCGTTGCGCGCGTTGATGGTCGTCCAGTAACCGGCTTGCGTGTTGTGCAGCGCGTTCGCGTAAGAAGCGACTTCTTCGGCGTGACAATCGCCGCAGAATTTTTGAGGGTCGGCGCTTGGCGCGGCAATCAAACCCGCGTGGGCGGATTCTTTATCGGGCGCGTTCACTCCCGCATGACATTCAATGCAGGTCTTCTCGCCGTGTTTCGTTTGCGAGAATTTTTCGTTGTCTACAATGGCTTTCTCCCATGGCTCCAACGGAGCCACATCGCCCCCTCAGCCAACGCCTTTAGATTCGCCTTCCGCTTCTACCACTGGGGCAGCCGTATCAATTAATTTCTGCTTGTCGGTATGGCAGGCGACGCACTCTTCCGAATTGACGTCAACGGAAGCAGTCGCGGTCGCTTCCGCCGTTGGCGCGGCAGCCGTTTCGGCAGTCGGAGTCTCCGTCTTTGCCGCGCAAGAAGCGGCAAAGACGGAGAATATCAATAACAAGGCAAAAACTCTGATTTTCATAGTTCTCCTATCTTGTGCGTTATTTCACATTATTATTCAAAAAAATTTATACTACACAGTGATTTATATAACGTTTACTTATTGTTCTTGCTAATAAGTCTTTATTGTTTTTTTTTATAGTTGAGTTTATGCTCTGTTGCGATCATCAAGATCAACTGTTGCCACAAACGCCCCCAAAAAGCGGCGGCGCGCTCATTCCCGATTACAATCGTCCCCGAAAATAAAACTTTCAATCAGCGAGGAACTATGGATGTTATTTCTCTGGATGGAAAAAGCCTGACCTTCGAGCAGGTCGCAGCCGTCGCTTATGGGCAGCCGGGCTCGCCGCGCGTGGAAATCAGCCCGCAGGCGCAGTCGCTGGTCGCTCGCGCGGCGGAAGCGGTGCAAACTCTCATTTCGCGCGGAGTCGTCACTTACGGAATCACCACCGGCTTCGGCGCGTTCAAAGACCGTATCATTCCGCCCGACCAGGTAGAACAATTGCAAAGGAATATTCTACTCAGCCACGCGGTGGGAGTCGGCGCCCCGTTTGACATTCCGACTACGCGGGCGATTATGCTCATTCGCGCAAACACGCTGGCGCGCGGGCATTCGGGGATTCGCCTGCAAACGCTACAACTGCTGCTGGATATGCTCAACGCGGGCGTTCATCCCGTCATCCCCGAAAAAGGCTCGCTGGGCGCCAGCGGCGACCTTGCCCCATTGGCGCACATGGCGCTGCCCGTCATTGGCAATGGGGAAGCCTTCTATCAGGGCGAGCGGCTCTGCGGCGCGGAAGCTTTTAAGCGCGCGGGGCTGAAGCCCGTGAATCTCGCCGCCAAAGAAGGGTTGGCGCTGACAAACGGAACTTCCGTGATGACCGCGCTGGGCGTTTTGCAAACTCTGCGCGCCGAACGTTACAGCCGCACAGCCGACCTGGCCGGATGTTTAAGCCTGGAAGCGTTGAACGGCACCGACCTCGCCTTTGACGAGCGCATTCACAGCCTGCGCCCGTACCCGCGCCAGCAAGAATGCGCGGCGCATTTGCGCGCGCTGCTGAAAGGCAGCGAGTTCACCCGCGAGCATTCCTCGCTCAACGTGCAGGACGCTTACACCTTACGCTGCATTCCGCAAGTTCACGGCGCGGCGCGCGACGCCATCGCCTACGCGCGCTGGGTGTTTGAAATCGAGCTCAACGCCGTCACCGACAACCCGTTGATTTTTATTGACGAGCAAGGGGAAATTACGGCGCTTTCCGGCGGGAACTTTCACGGCGAGCCGCTGGCGATCGCCATGGATTACCTCGCCTTCAGCGTCGCCGAGCTGGGCAACATTTCAGAGCGCCGCATCATGCGCCTGACCGACGAATGTTCGAACACGCATACGCTTCCCGCCTTTCTGACGCAAAACGGCGGGCTAAACTCCGGCTTTATGATTTTGCAATACACCGCCGCGGCGCTGGCGACTGAAAACAAAGTCCTCGCCCACCCCGCCAGCGTGGATACCATTCCGACTTCGGCGAACGTCGAAGATCATGTCAGCATGGGAGTCACCGCCGCGCTCAAACTGCGCGCGATTTTAGACAACGTCGAACGCATCCTCGCCATCGAGCTCATGTCCGCCGCGCAAGGGATGGACTTTCGCAAGCAAGCCATCGGGGCGGAAAAACAACTTGGGGAAGGCACGCGCGGCGCGTACGCCTTGCTGCGCGAGCATATCCCCTTCCTCGAATCCGACGCGGCGCTCTCCGCCTATTTGGAAACGGCGCGCCGCCTGACGGCGGAGGGAAAGTTCGCCGTCTGATTGCGGCTTTCGTTGACGATCAACGGGATAGGCGAACATTCCGCCTATCCTGTTTTTTTTAGCCGCCGGCGCCAGAGATGGGCGTAGATTTTCAAAAAACCAATCCATGAGAATCCGCGCGATGCGCGGCTGATTTGTTTCATGGCTTTCTCATGATCGCTCGCGCCGCTTTTTGTTTAACAGGATCAACAGGATGTTTTCACCCTGTTTTCTGCGCGGCTCATCTTAAAAATCCTGGCCATCTTGTTTGCTTTCTAGCCTGAAACCGGATTTTGAGAAAGCCATGTGATTTATTTCCATCATCCTTGACACAGAACAAGCGTTCTGGTATCATTCATAGCACAAATGAGCGAACTTCGCTCGTCATGCCGTTTTTGCGGCAGGAGGCTTCTATGATGATGGTACGAAAAAGCAAAGGGTTGGGAGAACGTCACAAGCGGATTCTGGATTTCATCGCGCAGTATCAACGCGAATATAAACACCCGCCTTCCATCCGCGAAATTGGCGAAGCGTGCGATATTTCTTCCACCTCGGTGGTGAACTACTATCTCGACCAGATGGAAAAATCCGGCGTCATCGAGCGCGATAGAAAAATCTCGCGCGGCGTGCGGCTGACGGATTCTTCCCCGCTGGGCGACGTCTTCCGCGTCCCGCTGCTGGGCGTGATTCAAGCGGGCGAACCTATCCAAATTCCCGCTTCCGATTTCAGCTCCTTCGCCGACGACTCCATCGAAGTGGCGCTCTCGCTCATGCCCGCCAAAGAAAAAGCCAAAGACCTCTTCGCCCTGCGGGTGCAAGGAGAATCCATGATTGACGCGATGGTCAACGACGGCGACGTCGTCATCCTCAAAGCCGCGCAGGAAGCCCGCAACGGCGAGATGGTCGCCATCTGGCTGCCGAACGACAATCAGACCACGCTGAAATTCTTCTTCAAAGAAAAAGACCGCTACCGTCTGCAGCCCGCCAACCCGACGATGAAGCCCATCTACGTCAGCAAGGACGAGCCGCTGGAAATCAAAGGCAAAGTGGTGATGGTCATTCGCAAAGTGGATCGGCGTGTGTAAGGCGCGAGCTTTTCCAAGCCCAAACTAAAGGACGGCGGCGCGCCGTCCTTTTTAACGCCTTCTGCAAGCCGTCATCCGCTATAATCGAGCCATGCCTAACTTCCTTTTCAAACTACGCCGCGCGTGGAGGGAATACGCCGCGCGGGTCAGCGCCTTCACCCTCAACGCCCGCCTGTACCTGATAAACGTCGCCGCGCTCGGCGCGGTGATGGGCGTCTTTCGCCTCATTTTCAATTTTTACGTTCTCAGCCTGGGGTTTGACGAAGCCCTGCTCGGCAACCTCATCACCGCCAGCAGCCTGGTTGCTCTGCTGGCGGCGCTGCCGATGGGCTACCTCTCCGACCTGCTTGGCAGAAAAACGTCGCTTGTCCTCTCCGGCGCGCTCATCAGCGCCTCCATTTTGGTTATGGCGTTCTGGCGAACGGAAGGCGTCTTCTACGCGATGAACGTCGTCTCCGGGCTGGCGCAAAGCCTGGCGGGCGTGGCGATGTCGCCCTTTTTGATGGAAAATAGCGACCAGCGCGAGAGGACCTACTTGTTCAGTTTTGGGCAGGGAATTCAAATGGCGCTATCTTCCCTCGGCTCGTGGATAGGCGGCTACCTGCCCGGCTGGATTGGCGCGGCGCAGGGCGTCCCCGCCGAGAGCAGCGCAGCCTACGGCGGAGCGATTTTCATCGTCGGCGTCGGCGCGGCGCTGGGAATCCTGCCGCTGCTCTTCATTCAATCTTCCAAAACTACGGCAAGCCAGCGGACGGTCTTCGCGCCCTTCGCTTACGCCCTCAAACAGCCGCTGCTGCTCACCCAATTGATTCTTCCCCTGCTGCTGACCTCCATCGGCGCGGGGCTTATCATGCCGTTCATGAACATCTTCTTCCGCGAGGTCTATCATCAACCCGACCCGGTGATTGGGACGCTCTTCGCCTGGGGGTCGCTCGCCATGGGAATCGGTTTGCTGATTGCCCCGCCGCTGGCGGAACGTTTCGGCAAAATTCAAATCGTCGTCGTTACGCAAGCGCTCTCCATCCCCTTTTTGATTCTGCTCGGCTTCGCGCCCCTTTTCTGGCTCAGCGCCGCGGCGTATTACATCCGCGTCGCGCTCATGAATATGAGCTCGCCCGTCTATCAGACCTTTGTGATGGAGCATGTCGAGCCGGACGCGCGAGCGACGGTGGCGAGCCTCGTCAGCATGTCGTGGAACTTCGGCTGGGCGTTCAGCCCCACCATCAGCGGATGGCTGCAAGTGCGTTACGGCTTCGCGCCGCCTTTCATCGGCGTCATCACGTTATACACCGTCTCGGTGGCGTTATATTGGTTGTTCTTCTGGCGGCGGCAAACCGAAACAAAAGCGGCGCCCGCCCCCGTCGTTTTGGATGCGCCCGATGGAGACATTTGACGTTCTGATTCTCGGCGGCGGTCCCGCGGGACTTTCCGCCGCGATAAACCTCGCCCGAAGGAAGACGCGCGATTTTTCCCCGTCCGTTCTGGTTTTGGAAAAGGAGCGCTATCCCCGCCCCAAACCTTGCGCGGGCGGCTTAACGATAGACGCGGAACGCCTGCTGCGGCGCATGAACCTGAACCTGGAGGAAATTCCGCGCGCGGAAGTCAACTGCGCTCAATTTCACTTTGCCGGGCGCGGAATTGAAATTCGCCTGAACGGCGCGCCCGCGCTGCGAACCGTTCGCCGCGAAGAGTTCGACTTCTGGCTGGCGAAAAAAGCGGAAAGCGCGGGAGTGGAAATCCGACAGGGCGCGCGCGTGAGGAACATCCTGCTCGACGGCGAAGGCGCAACCGTGCAAACCGACGCGGGAGATTTTCGCGCGAAGGCCCTCGTCGGCGCGGACGGCTCCAACGGGGTGACGCGCTGCCTGCTGTTTCCAAACGCTCCGCTGCGCGCCGCGCGAACTCTGGAAGGAATCTTCCCCGCGCGCCATCTCAGCCCCGCCCGTTTCGACTTCCTGCCCGTGCCACGCGGCATAGCCGGTTACGTTTGGGATTTTCCCGCGCAAATTCAAGGTCGGGCGGCGCGCTGTTACGGAATCTACGACGCCAACCTCTTCCCCGCTCCCGCGCGCCCGCCCTTGCCAACCCAGCTCGCCGAAACGCTGGCGCGGCAGGGCGTGGACTGGCGCGCCTGTGAATGGCAGAGTCGCCCCATCCGTTTGTACGACCCATCCAGCCCCATATCCGCGCCGCGCGTAATTTTGGTCGGCGACGCCGCCGGCGCAGACCCGCTCTTCGGCGAAGGAATTAGCCTCGCGCTCGCCTACGGTTGGCTTGCCGCCTGCGAGATTGAAGCAGCCTTCCGCAGAAACGACTTTTCCTTTAACGGATACAAACGCCGCGTCTCCCGCAGTGGGTTGGGGCAGACCCTGCTCGCCCGTTGGATTCTCGCGCGCGTCGTTTACGGATTGAAGTGGAGCTGGTTTCAATTCTTGCTGTGGCGCGTTTTTCAGCCCGTCGTCTTGGCGACGGCGTGGACCTTCGTTTTGAATTGGAGCAAACGAATTAAATGATTCCGGGCTTGGACGGCTTGCGCGCCGTCGCTTTTCTGATCGTCTTCTTTTTTCACGTCCGCAACCTGCCTTTCGGCTGGCTCGGCGTGCAGTTGTTCTTCGTGCTTTCGGGCTTCCTCATCACCGATATTTTGTTGCGCATGAAAGAGAAGCTTCCCCGCCGCGAATTCTTCGTCAAGTTTTACGGGCGGCGCTTTTTGCGCATCTTCCCGCTGTATTATTTTTATCTCGGTTTGCTCGCCGCGCTGATACTCCTCGACCTTCCGCTCAAAGGTTTGAACGCGGAGCTCAGCCCCAAATTCTGGAATCAAATCTGGGTCGGCGCGCTCTACGTTTACGACTTCTTCCACGCCAGCGCGTTTTTCGTCCGCAGCCGTTTTTTCGTTCACTTATGGTCGCTTTCGGTGGAGGAACAATTTTATCTGGTCTGGCCCCTGCTCATCTTCCTCACCCCGCGCGAAAACTTCAAACGATTGTGCCTGACCGCCATCGGGCTGGGCTTTCTCTTCCGCCTCGCCGTTACGCTGATATATCGCGGCAGCCTGCTGCCGCACCTGCTGCCCGACCCGCAGCAAGCCGTGAACGTGCTGCCTTTTTCGCATCTGGACGCCTTCGCCTTCGGGGCGTATATTTCGCGCTTTGAGATTCCGCGCGCGCGCTGGCAATTCGCCGGGCTGTTGATTCTCGTCCCCGCGCTGGGGCTGCTGACCGATTTTTTCAGCAAGGGCGCGTGGAATTTCGCTTCGCTCGGCTACGACTTGCCGATGAGCGGCTATTACAAGGAAGTGTGGGCGTATTCGCTGTGGAATTATCTCTTCGCCGCGCTGATTTATCTGGTCGTCAAGGAAAGATTGTTAACGTCCGTTTTGGAAAGCGCGCCGCTGCGATATTTGGGTAAAATATCTTACGGCTTATACGTCTATCATTACGGCGTTATTGCGCTGACGGCGGTCGCTTTCAAAACCTTCGGGCTGGGCTATTCCCTGCGCTCGTTTGAGTTTTTCCTCGTTTCCATGAGCCTCGTCGTCGGCGTCGCCAGCCTGAGCTATTTCGCGCTGGAAAAGCCCATCATAGACTTAAAAGACCGTTTCTTCAAAACTTAACGCGGAAGGAGCGCTTCGCCGCCGCGTTAAAAAGCTATCGGCTTATGCAAAGCGACGAGACCGCCATTTCCCCCTCAAAAATTCACCCTGCGGCAAAGCGCGTTTTACGTACGCATTAATTCCAGGCGTTGCGGAGACTTCATGGGCGCGGCAGACCTCCACATTCACAGCATTTATTCTTTCGACGGCGCGACTACCGTGCGGGCGATTCTCAAACAAGCCGCCAGCGTCGGGCTGAACGTCATCGCCGTCACCGACCACGATGAATTTCGCGGCTCGCTGGAAGCGCAAGAACTCGCGCCGCAATTCGGGGTGGAAGTCGTCCCCGGCGCGGAAATCAGCACGGCGGACGGGCATCTGCTCGCCCTATGGATACGCGAACTTCCGCCGAAAGGCTTATCGCTGCAAGACACGCTGCTGCTCATCGGCAGACAGGGCGGGCTGGCGATTGCGCCGCATCCGTTCAGCAGCCTGCCGGGCAGCTTGAAGATGGAATCCGTCGTCGGCGCGCTGACCAACTCTCGTTCCAAAGCCGTGTTGCTAGGCATGGAAACGCATAACATGAGCACGCAAAAGTTCGATACCATCGCGCAAAAGCTTTCCATATATTTGCCGCTGGCGAAGCTCGCCTCCAGCGATTCGCATGTGTATTGGTCCATCGGCGCGGGGCGAACGGAGTTTCCCGGCTCGACGGCCGCCGATTTGCGAAAAGCGCTGGAAAAGCGCCTCACCGTTCCCATCCCCTACGAAGGCGAATTTAACGCCGCCGCCGCGATCAGCTGGGCGCGCCGCATGGCGTTAAAGCGGCTCGGCTTCGCTTCGGACGTGAAATCCGCCTCCCAGCCCATTGACACCCAAAGGCTGAGCGATTCGATGATTCAAAAAATCCGCAAGAAAAAAAAATAAGGCGGGCGAAAACAGGTTGCGAGTCGAAAGTTGCGCAAATTCGCGCCGCGATATTTTGCGTTTTTCCGAATTATTCTAACAATAGACTTTATCCGTAATTAACGCGAGTTCGGAATAAGGGCATGGCTTTCTCAAAGTCCGGTTTCAGGTTAGAAAACAAACAGGATGGACAGGATTTTTAGGATGAGCCGCGCGGAAAACAGGAAAACAGGGTGAAGACGTCCTGCTGATCCTGTTAAACAAAGCGGCGCGAGCGATCATGAGAAAGCCATGCGCGCGCCGTCCTCTTTTCAAGATTTTTTCTACGCCCGCGCTTAAACGTCCCAAGGCGCGACGCCGCGCGCGTCTATTTCCAACAGGCGAATCCGCTCCGCCAAATCGGGCAGAATCTCCGCCGTGGCCGCCAGCAGACCAAAGCAGCCCGCAATCATCATGTCGCCAAAGGGAGCGGCAAAGTAAGGGCGAAGACTGGCGGACGAATCCTGAAACATCGAGCGGCGGGGTCCCGTGACGACGACGTCGAATTCGTTCCCTCCAAACTCAAACGCTTCATCGGCGTACATCAACGCCCCATGCCCCATATCGTCGAAGACGTCTTGATTTTTAAGCGAGCCGTCCGCCAGCTTGCGCAAGAGCGCTTCCAGTTTGGGAAGGTCAATTTCGCCGGTGTGATGCTCAAACACGCCTTCGATTCCCCTTTCTCCCAAACGGAACGCCAGCGTGTGAAAGTTGCCGACGTTGCAAATCATTTTGCGTTTGCGCCCGGCGACCTTTTGATCGAACGTCGCGCCCAAAACGGCGGCGGGCGCGGTATCCATCACCGCCAAGGGGCAATCAAGATTGGGCGCGGAATCCGCTACGGCTTGCAAACGAGTCATAATTTTGGGAATTTCGTCGGCGGGATAAGCGAACGCCGCGAGCGAATTTTTCGCGCGGATTCTTTCGTCCAGATAATCGAAACGAAACTTGCGATCTGAAACGCCCGGCGGAGCGGCGCCATGGTCGAAAACCGCCACGGCGACCGCGCCCAAATCTTTAAGCGAAACGCCGTACTCTTCAAACGTCTTGGAAATTAAAGCAAAGTCGAAGTCTTTCAATTCCAGGCGGACGAAGGAGGAGGGCAGGGTTTTCGCCTCGTCTGCGGAGATAATCTTTATCCCCAGCGCTTGCACCTTCTCCAAATCGTCGTTGAGGGTCGTCGCCGCTTCGGGAGTCATAAAAACGGGCAGGCCGGAACGGGCGGCTTCCTCAATCGCCCACGCGGCGGGTCCGCCGCCCATTTGCCGCCCCGCGCATAGCAGCGGAGTCCGCGTTTGAATCAGACGCTTGACGCGGCGGTGAACGATCATCGTCGGCGAAGGCAGCACAAGTTTGAAGCCGTTTTCAACGTCGAGGTTGGAATCGTAGAGGAAAATATCCTGCGTGCCTGTGCCAATATCCACTGTTAAGATTTTCATACGCCCTTTACCGAAGGTACGCCAAGTCAAAAAGAGTCGGGCGAAGACGTCCTTCCCCGCCCGACCTCGCCGCGAAACGCAAACTACACTTCAATCCCCAGCCATTGGCGGATAAAGTAACCGATGACGAACGAGAACGCCGCCACGCTCAGGCTTAATCCCGCCATTTCAAGGAAGCGTTCCTTGAACGATTCGCCTTTGGCGACGGAGATGTAATAATTGAACACGGCGATAATCATCACGGCGGTCAAAAGCGCAATCGCCAGGTCGAGGTAAAACGTCTCCGGGCTAATCAGGTAAGGCAGCACGAGCAGCGTCACGGTGATAATGTAAGCGATTCCCGTGTAAACCGCGGCGCGGATGGGCTGCTTTTCCGTTTTTTCGGAGCGGGTGGAAAGATATTCGCTCGCCGACATGGAAAGCGAAGCGGCGATTCCGGTGATAAGCCCGGAAAGGGCGATGAGCTTGCCGTCTTGCAGCGCCAGAGTCAACCCCGCCAGCGCGCCGGTCAATTCCACCAGCGCGTCGTTTAATCCCAGCACGACCGAGCCGGCGTATTGCAGGCGTTCTTCGTCCAGCATATCGAGCAGCTCCGCCTCGTGTTTTTCCTCCTCGTCGTGATATTCCTTCGCTTCGGGAATAAATTCGGAAACAGCCTCGTAGTTGCCTTGCGCCTTCTCCTCGCCCATTTCCATCAGTTTGACGCCGAAGGTGAAGCCGAAGACGACGCTGACGAGATAATAAAACCAGACGAAAAACCAGCGCGGCTGAATCTCCTCGCCGGTGTACTTCATCCAGCCCTTGTAATGGCGCAGTTCGTCCTCCGCGATTTTATCCAACACTCTCGCGTTTTCTTCGGGCTTTACGCGCCTGGCAAGGCGTTTGTAAATGTGATATTCCGTGATTTCGGTTCGCTGAAAGCGAACGACCTGATTGCGAATTTCCTCGCTGAGTTGCATAATGAATCTCCTTTCGAGCCAATTATAAAGCAAATGCGAAGCGCGCCGCCTAACGCAGCGAAATGTCGTCCCAAGAAGAAGCCTCTTCGAGCGGCTCTAAATGGGTAAAAATATTCAACTCGGGCAGGACGTTTCTTAAATCGGCTTCGAGAGATTCAATCAATTGATGACCGCGCCGCACGCTCCACTCTCCCGGCACAAGCACATGCAAGGAGATAAAGCGGCGCGCGCCCGCCTGACGAGTCCGCAGCGCGTGAAATTGGGTTTCTTCGCCCGCGTATTTTTCAAGCGTGCGCTTGATGAGATTCTGCTCCTCCGCGGGCAGCGCCGTATCCATCAAGCCGAGCGCGGATTCGCGCACGATGCGGAAGCCCGTCCAGACGATGTTCGCGGCGACGAGCAAAGCGACCAGCGGGTCGAGCCGCTGCCAGCCAGTAAGCGCCGTCAATCCGACTCCCGCCAGCACGCCGACGGAAGTCCACACGTCGGTCATCAGGTGATGCGCGTTCGCTTCCAGCGTAATGGAACGATTCTTTTTCGCCGCGCGCATGAGAACGAGAGACACGGAAAAATTGACCAACGAAGCGGCGACGGAAACTCCCAACCCCACGCCGACCTGCTCCAAAGGCTGCGGCTCAATCAGGCGCGGATAAGCCGCCCACACAATGCCGGCCGCGGCGGCGATAATCAGCGCGCCTTCCATCCCGCTGGAAAAATACTCCGCCTTGCTGTGACCGTAGGCGTGTTCCTCGTCAGCGGGACGCGCGGCAATCGAAAGCATGGTCAAAGCCATCAGCGCCCCCGCCAGATTCACCAGCGATTCGAGCGCGTCCGAAAGCAGCCCCACCGAGCCGGTCAAAAAGTAGGCGGCCATTTTCAGCCCGATGGTGAAAACCGCCGCGGCAATCGAAAGCCACGCGAAGCGCGTCAAAACTGAACGATCCAGCGCCTCGCCGGGTTGATAAGGTTTATCGGTCATGTTATTTCGTCTCCAATCCAAGCGCCGGGATGGGCGCGAGTTGCGGCTGATACAGCCAGAGGTCAAAAAAGGCGCGCAAGTCTTTTCCGCTGATTTCTTCCGCGACAGCGATAAAATCCTCCGTGCGAGCGTTTGCGCCCTTGCTTCTTTCGTAGTAAGTCTTAAGAATCTTAAAAAACGTCTCTTCGCCGACTTCCAGCCTCAGGGCGTGCAAGGTCAGCCCGCCGCGATAATACACGCCGCCGTTGAAGAGATCGTCGGGCGGCGGAACGCCCGGCGCGGGGAAATAGGCGGGATACGCCGCCGCTTCGCTATATAGCTGTTTTATATAATTGTCCAGCGCCGCGCGCCCGTGAAGATGTTCCAGCCAGAGCGCTTCGGAATAAGTCGCAAAGCCTTCGTTCAGCCAAATATCGCTCCAATCCGCCACGCTGAGCGAATCGCCGAACCATTGGTGCGCCAGCTCGTGCGCGACGACCAGCTCCGTGCCTTCCATGTCGTCCAGGTCAATCATGTCCATTCCAAAGATGGACATTGTTTGATTTTCCAGCGCCGCGCCGAACTTCGTGTTCAGCGTCAGCGCGCCGTACGTTTCAAACGGATATTCGCCGAAAATTTCGCTGAAATACGCCAGCATTTCGCCCTGCCGCGCAAACGCCTCGTTGACTTCCTGCGGCAGCCCCGCCGCATAGTAATTGCGGATGGGAATTCCGTTAGGAGCGGTCATGGTTTCTTCGTTAAAGTCGCCGATGTTAATGGTGGCGAGATAAGTCGCCATCGGGTCGCGCAGCGTAAACAAATAGGTCGTCGCGTCGCCCCGGTCGGTTTTCTCTTTCAACACGCCGTTGGCGGCGACTTCGTAGGGCTTCGGCACGGTGACGCGAAACGTAAAGCGCGCTTTATCCAGCGGATGGTCGTTAGCGGGGAAGAAGCTCGCCGCGCCGTCCGGTTCGCTCAGCACAAACGAGCCTTCTTCAAACGTCGTCCAGCCGGTTTGCACGGGCAGCGCCACCGACGTCATCGCTTCGGGGATTCCGTGATACTTTGCCTTTACGGTGAAGTCCGCGCCTTGAGGGAGCGGCTGGGGAGGAAAGACGGTCAGTTCCTGACCTTCGCGCGAGAAGCGTGCCTTTGCGCCATTCACCGTTATCGAGTCAATCGTGAAGCCGACGAAATCTAGGTTGAAGCTGGAAAGGTCCTGCGTGGCGCGCGCCTCAATGGTCGTTTCGGCGCTCAATTCGCTGGTCGCCGCGTCGTGAACTTCAATATCGAGAAAGTAGTTTTGAACGTCGTAGCCGCCGTTGCCGAAATTAGGATACAAAGAATCCCCCAAGCCGGGCGAGCCGGGCTGCGGATAGAGCGCGGCGGGCTGAGTCGGTGGGGGGAGCGGCGCGGGGCTTTCTTCGGTCAAAGCGGAATCCGCCGGGCGGGGCGTTTCGCGCGGCGCGAGGCTCTGGCAGGCGAGCGGCAGCGCCGCCGCCAGAGTCAACAAGGCTTTTTTAAGGTTGTTAAGGTTATTCACTCGTCCCACTCTTTCATAAATTGTTCCAAAAACAGCAGCATAAAAGCGTGACGCTCTTCGGCGAGCTTTCTGCCCGTGGGCGTGTTCATCCTGTCTTTGAGCAAAAGCAATTTCTCGTAAAAATGATTGACGGTGGCGCTCTTGCTGTTTTTATACTCCTCAAAATTGGCGTGCAGGCGCGGCGGGGAATCGGGGTCGTACATCGGGCGGTTTTTATATCCGCCGTAAGCGAAAGCGCGCGCGATTCCAATCGCCCCCAGCGCGTCGAGGCGGTCGGCGTCCTGCGCGATGAAGCCTTCCAGCGAGTTCATCTTGTTTTCCGCGCCGGCGCCTTTATAGGAAATGCGGGCGATGATTTCGCAAACCTGCCGCGCGGTCGGCTCGTCCAAGCCGCAGGAATCGAGCCACGCCCTCGCCTGGCGCGGCGTTTCGTCTCCGCTTTCGTTGAATTTCCAATCGTCCAGGTCGTGCAGCAAGGCGGCCAGTTCCGCCACGAACAAATCGCCGCCTTCCGCCGCGGCGATTTGCCGCGTCAGCCGCCGCACGCGGCGAATGTGATTCCAATCATGCCCGGAAGCGTCTTCGCGGCATTGGCTTTCGACGTATTCCGCAGTTTTTTCAAGGATGGCTTCTTTGTCCATGCCGTTCACTCCGCCGCCCCGTATAAACGGCGATAGATGGCGTAAATTTCATAAATATTGCGAATGTAGTTGCGCGTTTCTTCAAAGCGAATCGATTCCAAAAACAGGTCGGGGTCGTCGCCCGCCAGACGTTTCCATTGCAGCGCGTTGCCGGGACCGGCGTTGTAAGCGGCGAGAGCGGCGTACAGGTCGTTCTCAAACAAGGCGCGGTTGCGGGCGAGGTAATACGCGCCGAACGCTACGTTGACGTCGGGGCGATATAAATCGCTCTCGTCGTAGTTGGGGGGCCAGCGCAGTTGCGCGGCAATATCCGCCCCGGTGGAAGGGACAATCTGCATCAAGCCGCGCGCGCCCGCGTTGGAAGCGGCGAAACCTTCAAACAAGCTTTCCTGCCGAATGACGCTGTAAAGGAAAAGCGGGTCGAGGTTGTTCGCCTGCGCGTTTGGCAAAATAATATCAGAAAAATACAAGCCGTAGCGGAAATGGCTGAAATAAAGCGGCGCCATCATAGATTCGGTATGCTCTTCCAGCCCGGCGAGCGAAAGGGTTTGACGAGCGGCGAGAATCGCCGGGCGGTATAAGCCCAGTTCCAGCAAATAATTCGCCAGGCGATAGCTGCCTACGGCGTCGCGCGCGGCTTCAAGTTCCAGCCGCAGGTTTTCAAATTCGGCGCGGGCGTCGTCGTATCTGCCCAGCTGCCAGAGCTCGCTGCCGCGCCGAATGCGCGGGTCGTCCGCCAGCGCGCCCAACCCGTCGAGGTTCGTTTCGGGGAGCAGGTTAAAAGTCAGCCGCGTCCAGGCGTCGGCGTCTTTTTTCTCGGCGGCAAGGTTGAATCTGAGGTTGGAAATAATCGGCGAGGCGAAGGGTTCGCGTTCCAGCAGCAAATCGCGCGCGCGTTCCGAATAATAACCGCCGGGGTCGCGCGATTGCGCCTCGCGCCAGGCGGCGAAGGCGGATTCGTCGTCGCCCATTTTTTTATAGGTCTTGCCAATCCAAAAATAAGCGCGGGCGGAATCGGCTTTGCGGACGGAAGCGGCGAGACTGCGGTTGAACGCTTCCAGCGCGGCGGGGGCGTCGCCGCGGCGAAAGTAAACGACGCCCATCAAAAACACGGCGGCGGAAGCCTGCTCGGAGCCGGCGTATTCATTCGCCAGCCGCGCCCAAACTTCCAACGCTTTTTCCTCCTGCCCGCCGCGCTCGTAAATCCGCGCCGCGCTGAATAGATAGTTTTCAGAAATGGGTCCGCTGGGCGCGTTGGAGACGAACCCCAAAAGCGTTTGCGCGGCGAGCTCGTGCGCGTTGAGGTGATACCACTGGACGTAAGCCTTCTCGCCCCAGGCGTCCGCCCAACGGGCGTGAGCGGGATAATCGGCGATGAATTTGGAAAAGGCTTCGACGGCGGCGTTGTAATCGCCCCGGTCGCGCAGCGCCCGCGCGCGATAGTAATGCGCCGTGCCGTCGTCGGCGTTGGCGGCGATGTAACGGTCAAAGGCGGCAATCGCCACGTCGTGTTGCCCGGCGAAGTAATCCACCAGCCCGCGATCGAGCTCGCTGACTTCGCTGCCCGCTTCGAGGAGCGCGAGCAAACTCAAATAGGAATAATAAGAAAGCGGATAGCGTTCGATGGCGAGGAGGAATTTGGCGAAGGCTTCCTCTTGGCGTCCCAGCGCTTGCAGCGTCCGCCCGGATTCGTAGGCGGCTTCGGCTTTGATGTAATCGTTAGAAGCGCGCGCGGCGATTCCTTCGTACAAGGAGAGCGCGGTTTCGTAATCCTTCAACTGCTGGTAAGCCGCGGCGACCTTTAAGTCGAGCGCAATATCGTCGCCGATGGAAGGGGCTTGCACGGCGGCTTGATAAGCCGCCAGCGCGGCTTGAAAATCGCCCGCTTCATAGAGCGCGTCTCCGCGCCGCTCCTGCACGTAGGCGTCCAGCAAATTTGGGCGCAGAGTCAAATAAGTCTGCCAGGAGTCCGCCGCCGCGCGGTAATTCTTGAGGCGGTAATAAGCGAAGCCCTGCAAAAAATAGGCGTGGGCGGCGTGCAGCGAATCGGGGAATTGCGCCGTCAGGGTTTGCAAAGCGGCGAGAGTTTCGGCGTAGCGTCCCTCGGCGAAATGGGCGCGGGCTTCGCCCCATTTGGCGGCGGCTTGCACCAGCGGGTCGGGCGAATCGCGGTAAGCGGCTTGATAATGCGCGAGCGCGTTTTCATATTCGCCGTTGAAGAGCGCGTGGTCGCCGCTATACACGCGGGCGAACGGCTGGGGAGTGGGCGTTATGGTCGGGGCGAGGGTGGGCGTTATCGTCGGGAGGGGGCTGGGCGCGGCGGTCTCTTGCAAGACGGCTTCTTGTATCTCTTGCGGAAGGACGGAACACGCCGCAAGCATAATCGCCATGAAGAAAGCAAAAAAGGCGCGGAGGCTTTTCATTCGGTTTTTATAACGGCAAAGAAGAGGGAAGTCAAGCGGGTTATAATACGCCGCATCTATCCCTTTTACAAAGGAAGAATCATGCGAACCGTATTTTGGGAAAACGACGAATTAAAAATGATAGACCAGCGGATTCTACCCGCGCGGTTTGAGCTGCTCGCCTACCGCAAGCACGCGGACGTGGCGCAGGCGATTAAGGAAATGGTGGTGCGCGGCGCGCCCGCCATCGGCGCAGCCGCCGCGTTTGGGCTGGCGCTGGCGGCGTTTGAATCGCAAGCCGCTTCGACGGCGGCGCTAAAAGAGGATTTAGAAGCCGCCGCCGCAACGCTGAAAGCAGCGAGACCGACCGCCGTGAACCTCGCCTGGGCGGTGGAACGTTTGATGAAGCAAGCGCGCTCGTTTAACGGCGCAGCGGACGATTTGCGGCAAGCGACGCTGGACGAAGCGCAAAAGCTGGCGGACGAAGATGTGGAAGTGAACAAGCGCATGGCGGAATATGGCGCGGCGCTCATCAACGACGGCGATACGATTATCCATCATTGCAACACGGGCGCGCTCGCCACGGTGGATTGGGGCACGGCGCTGGGCGTGATTCGCACGGCGCACGAGCAAGGCAAACGCATTCGCGTGCTGGTGGACGAGACCCGTCCGCGCCTGCAAGGCGCGCGCCTGACAGCTTGGGAACTGGAACAATACGGAATCCCTTACGAAATCATCAGCGACAACATGTCGGGGCATTTTTTGAAGGCGGGCGAGGCGCAAAAAGTCCTCTTCGGGGCGGACCGCATCGCCGCCAACGGCGACGTGGCGAACAAGATTGGCACGTATATGCTGGCGCTCGCCGCGAAAGATAACGGAGTCCCCGCTTATTCCGTCGCGCCGACTTCCACCATTGACCTTTCGCTGGCGCACGGCGGGCTGATTCCCATCGAAGAGCGCGCGCCCGACGAGGTGCTGGGTATTCAATTTCACGGCGAGCCGGTCGCGCCGAAAAACGCCAAAGCTCGCAATCCGGCTTTCGACGTGACTCCCAATCGCTTGATGACCGCAATCGTCACCGAGAACGGAATCGCTTACCCGCCGTTTGAGGAAAGTTTGAAGAAGGTCGTCGGGTAAAACGGGACGAAGAATCAAAAAAAGGACAAGACCGCTATGGGCGATAGGGTCTTGTCCTTTTTTTATCGGTTTCAGAAAACGCGATTCAATCTACATGGGCAAGAATGCGCTGATGAGCGGTTTCCACGTCCATATCCAACACGGAGACCAGCTTGTCTCTGCCGGATTCGCCGGCGACAATTTCCAAACGCGCCTTCGGCACGCCCAACACTTCGGAAAGAAAGGCGAGCAGTTCGACGTTGGATTGCTCGTCCGAGGGGTCGCTGGCAAGATGCACTTTAATTGTGCCGTCGCTCAGCAAGCCGACAATCTGATTGCGGCTGGCGCGCGGCGTCACGCGCACCGCCAAAGCCGCTCCGCGCTTTCCATCGTGAAAATCGTATTTTCTGGGTTTCATGGTCACCTCAATTTGCTGAAAGCAAAACGGATATGAGAATGCGGGAAACAAGCTCGACCGCAAGAATTAATATCAGCGGGCTGAAATCCATCATACCCGCCATTGGTACCACGCTGCGAATGGGATTAAGGAACGGGTCCACAATCCTATCGAGCGCTTCGCGGACGGGATGATAAGGGGGCAGGAAAAAGGACAGAATGGATGAAGCGATGACAATCCAAATAAAAAAGGTGGCGAGCAGCTGAATCAGCCGCGCCAAATCAACCATGCTCATGAAGCCTCCGTTTTATAGCGGCGCGCGCCCAAGATGGAAGTTCCAATGCGGACAAAAGTCGCGCCTTCTTGAACGGCGACCTCGTAATCCGCGCTCGTTCCCATCGAGAGCTCGGAAAAATCCGCTTGAGGAAATTGGGCGCGCAGGTATTCCTGCAGGCGTTTCAGTTTTTGAAAAAAGGGGCGGGATTCTTCGGCGCTCCCGCCGAGCGGCGGCATGGTCATCAAGCCGCGCGTTTGCAAACGAGACAGGGCGAGAATCGCGCCCACGTCTTCCAGCAGCGCGCCCCAGCGGGATTCATCCGCGGCGTCCCAGCCGGATTTGCTTTGCTCTCCGCCGAGGTTAAATTCCAGCAACGCGGGCAAAACGCGCCCGGTTTCTTCGCAATGCCGATTCAATTTGACGGCGAGTTTCACGCTATCGAGCGAATGAAGGAAAGTGAAATATTGCGGGACCAGGGCGGCTTTGCGGCTTTGCACGTGACCAATCATGTGCCATTCTACCGCAGACGCGGCGCCGATGCGTTGAATTTTCATTGCGCCTTCTTCAGGATAGTTCTCCCCCAAAATGGAAACGCCGGCTTCCACGGCGGCGCGGATGACTTCCAGCGGTTGGGTCTTGGAGACGACCACCACTTTAACGTCCGCCGGGTCGCGTCCCGCGCTTTGCGCCGCGCGGGCGATGTTTTCGCGCGCGCGCAAATATTTTTCGCGGATGGATTGCGCCAGTTCGCTCATGCTTTAATTTTACCGCGAATTGCCGCGTAAGGGCGTCAGCGCAGAGCCATCAGCGCGCCGAAGCGCCCGGTCTTGCCTTTTTCGGCGCGATGCGAATACCAATCCTCCAGGTGGCAGGCGGTGCAAATTTCAGACACTTCAATTTGCTCGACGCCCGCCCGCCGCAGTTGGTTGAAGTTCGCCCGCCACAAGTCGAGATAAAAAGCGCCGTCGCGCGTCTGGAGAATCTCTTCGGCGTCTTGCGGGTATGTCTCGCGGAATTGCGCGACGACTTCCGCGCCGACTTGGTAATGATCCACGCCGATGGAAGGTCCGATGGCGGCGAGGATGTTTTTCGGGTCGCAGCCGTAGTTCGCCTTCATGCCCGCTATCGCGGCGCCGCACACGCCGCGCAAAGTCCCCAGCCAGCCGGCGTGCGCGATTCCAATCACGCGCCGCACGGGGTCGTGCAGCAAAATGGGGACGCAATCGCCGAAGCGCATGAAGAGGGTGACGGCGGGGTTATCGGTGAGGATAATATCGGCGCGCGGCGAGGGCTGCTCGATGGGCAGCGGCTGGTCGGCGCGCACAACGTCGGTTCCGTGAACGAGCCAGACGTCGTGAATTGAATCGGCGCGGCGGTTCATCGCGTTGAAAACCCGCAGACGATTCGCCGCCACGCGGGCGGGGTCGTCCCCCACCGAGCCGCCGAGGTTGAGCGAATCCCAGGGTTTGGGGCTGATTCCGCCGCGTCGCGTGAAAACGGCTTGAAGGGCGGAAGCGGGAAAAATATCGAAAGCGAAGTAGCGGAGTCCGTCCTGTTCGTAAAACGGCATAGGGTTATTGGCTCGCTTTTTGAACGGCGCTCTTTTTGATGTAATACTGGCGCGTGTCGCTCATCGATTCTTCGATGGTGGGGTAGGCGAACCAGGCGGTCATCCAACCGAATAAAGCGCCGGTGAGCGCGCGCAAGAAAGGCGTGCTTTCGCGGTAAGGCAGGATGGGCGCGAGCCAATCGAAGTTGAACTGACTGAACAGCTGCGAGAAGCCGTCGAGACCGACGGGGACGAGTCCCAGCGCCAGCCACAACATCCAGTGCAGCGGCTTGAGGCGGCGTTTGGTCGCCGCAAAAAACAGCCCGAAGGCGAGCATGGCGAGGTAAATGGCGACGTCGCGCTCGCACAGGGCGACTTTGTAGCCGAGGGTTTCGTCGCCGATAAATTCGCGCGCGGCGAAGCGGGAAAGGCTGGTCGGCTCCTCAAGGTTCGCAATGCGAGAGACTTCTTCAAAAGTCTTCACGCCGGGGATGTTGGCTTCCGAAAGGGGATAGTAAGGCTGTTCGCCGAAGAGGAAGAAGGAACGGAAGGCGAACTGATGGCAAAGCGGCTTATACAGGGCGTAAATGGCGCGGGCGGGGAGCTCGGCGCCGGCTTTCATTAAGACGGGGGCGAGGAAAGGCAAGCCGACGTAGAACAGCATGAAGAGATTGAGCAGCAGCAGATAATGGCGCGCAATCCAAAAGGAGACGCGGTCG
Source organism: Anaerolineales bacterium (assembly GCA_034432535.1). Taxonomy (GTDB): domain Bacteria; phylum Chloroflexota; class Anaerolineae; order Anaerolineales; family Villigracilaceae; genus Villigracilis. The sequence continues at coordinate 21,306 of DAOUBR010000068.1, forward strand.
CCGCCGGTGACTTGCTGTCCCTTCAACACGCGGTTGCGGTACGCCTCCCCGCCGATTTGCTCCAATTGATTCTTTCTATCGGCTGCCGCGCCGAGAATCATCCGCAGTTTTTGTTTATCGAGCGGCGCTTTGGCGGCGTAGGGACCGACTTCAACGACGGGAATCTCCAACCCGTATTTTTCCGCCAGCGCGACGTCGGAATCAATATCCACTTCCGCGAGGCGGTGAGGAAATTGCGGCTGCAACTCGTTCAGAAGCGCCTTCGCCTCATCGCAAAGATGACAGCCCTTGCGTCCGTAGAGCGTGACGTTGAGCATATCCGTTACAGCCCGAAGTCAACCCAGAAGAATTGCGCGCGCTGCGCGATGAGCTCGAACACGCCGGTAAAGAGCGCCACGCCGACGACGACGAGGATGACGCCCATGGCGATTTCCACATAGCGCATGGTCTTGCTGTAGTTTCTCAAAATTTTGGCGACCCACTCGACGCCGAGTGCGGCGAGCAGGAAGGGAACGCCCAGCCCAAGCGAATACGCGCTGAGCAAAACCGCGCCAAGCGTCACCGAGCCGCCGTTGAGGACGACGGTGAGAATCGCGCCCAGCACCGGTCCCACGCAGGGCGACCAGCCCGCGGAAAAGAAGACGCCCATGAGCGCGGAAGACAAATATCCCAGCTTCGGGTCGGGGGCTGTTTGGGCGCGGGTATCCACTGCAAGGAAGGGAATGTGGAAGACGCCGATCATGTGCAAGCCGAAAACGACGACGACGATTCCGCCAATTTTCGCCAGCCAGAAGCGTAGGTCAAACAGCAGGCTGCCGGCGAACGCGGCAATTACGCCAAGCGTGACAAAGACGACGCTGAATCCCAACACAAAGGCGAGCCCATGACTGAAAGTCGCCCAGCGGTTTTTGGGCGCGTTTGGGTCGCCGCCCGTCGCCAGCCCGCCAAGATAGCCGATATAAGCGGGGACGAGCGAAAACACGCAAGGGGAAAGAAAAGAAGCCAGCCCCGCAATGAAGGCAAGCCCGACGGTGATTTGAGAAATATCCATGCAATATACCTCTTAAAAAAGCGTTACGCGCCCGGCAGTTTGAGTTCCGTCACGCTGACGATGGTGCCATGATCGGGATAGGTCATTCGCATTTCGGATTGTTGCAGCGAGACGTAGGGCGTGGTCCAGCGGAAAATCCATTTGGCGTCTTCGGGGGTGACGTTGATGCAGCCATGCGAGCGTTTTTCGCCGAAGTCGTTATGCCAGAACGCGCCGTGAATGGCGATGCCGTCGCCGTGAATGAAGGTGTTCCACGGCACGGCGGGAGTGGAATAGCCAGCCGCCGCGTCGCCAGCCGTCATGTTTTTGGAGATGATTTTCCAATGCGTCAGCATATCGCCGACGGGAGTGGCAAGCTCGTCGGAAGGCTGCCCGAAGGCGTCCAGCGTTTGCCCGGTGGCGACGCGGCAGAAATAAACCTCCGTATCTCCTTCAAAACAAGACAACGTTTGATAGGTGACGCTTACTACGATTTTCTTTTCGTTGGGGTCCACGTTGGGGCTGATGGGCTTCACGTCCTCTTCGGTGAGGACTTTCGCGCCGGCGCCATCGAACCAGAAAAATTCGCCGTAGGCGCCGTAACCGTAGCCATGGCCGTCCGCGCCTTCGTTCCAGCGATATTCCACAAAGCCGTTGTTTTGGCGAATCTGATCCACCCACACCACTTGCCCGTAATACAAGCGCGGCGGAAAGTTATAAAGGATGTGGTCCTGCATCCAGGGGGAAACGGGCGCGCCTTCCAGAGTCAAATCCACGTAAGGGACGGTGATTTCCACCCACATGCCGGGCTGCCCGTCGGGAATCTGCGTCACGGGCGTGTTGGGCAGGTTGCGCGTGGGCTGCACGCGCGAAGCCCAAATGAAGCCCTGCGCGGTCTGTAAATAGCGCTGATTGGTCAGGGCGGGAACTTTGCCGATGACTTCGCGCTCCCAGGGGATGAGCGTGTCGGCGCGCAGGATTCCGAGCGAGGTATCCAGCCCGCTGGAATCGGCGGGGCTGGGCAGGCGGCGGACGTCGGTATCGTCCACCAGCCGCCCGATGATTTCAGCGGCGGGGAATTGCGGCAAGCGCTTGGGAGCGTACAGGCTCTCGTAATACGGTTCGTTAAATGGTCGGAAAGCGAGCGCGCCCAAGCCGACGCCCGCCGCTTTGAGAAAATCTCTTCGGGAAATCTTTCGCTTCATAGACTCACCTTTAGATTAAGAAGGGTAAAGCATACTCGTAAACAAAACCGCCGTCAATTGAAAGGCGAAAGCGCCTTAATCTTGCAAATACGCTTCCAGCGCGCGTTTGCAGCCGGCGCCAACTTTATGACCGACGTCGTCTTCGCAGTAGATAACGCGCGCGCCCGCTTGTTCCAATAAGGCGATGGAAGCGCGGGCGCGATCGAGCGGAATCATCTGGTCTTGCGCGCCGTGCGCGACGAAGATTTGCTTGCCCGCCAGCGGTTTCTGGCGGACGAGCTCTTCCGCGCCGGAGGGGACAAATCCCGCCAGAATCGCCATCTTGCGAACGCGCTGCGGGTAATATAGCCCAATCAGATTGACCATCGCCGCCCCCTGGCTGAATCCCATCAGGTCGAATTGCGCGGCGTTCACCTGAACCGAAGCGGCGTACTCGTCTATCAATTGAATCAGCGCGTCGGCGGCGGGTTTCAGGCGCTCGGCGCTGGGGCGACCGAACGAATCGGAGTCGCTGGGACGCCACGAATAGCCGCCCTGTTCGGCGGGATGAGGAGCGCGAGGAGCGAGAATCCAATAAGCGGGAGAGAGGGCGCGGGCGAAAATCCACATGGAATTTTCGTCGCCGGTCCAGCCGTGCAGCATCGCCAGCAGCCGCGCGGGAGAAGCCGCGGCGGGACGGACGCGCAGCGTCCATCCGCCGAAAGAAATCAGTTGAGCGTTATTCGCCGCTTGCACGTTTGGCAACCCAATCTAAAAGAAAGAGAGCGAGGATAATCAACCCGATGGGGACAAAAGCGCCCAGCAAGCAAAGGAAAGCCATCATCGCCGCGCCCGCGCCGTAGATGAGATAAATCAGCCCGACGCCGACGGTGAAGAGCAACAGCAGCGCGCCGAAAATCAAACGCGCGTTGGTGTCGCGCATGTATTTGCGAAGGTCGCGGCTCATGGGGAGGCGAATTCTCCCGGGGTTGTTTTCACCGTATCGCAAGGCTTTTTGGGGAAGAGTCTCCTTTGCAGGCGGTAGCTCCACGAGGCGGCTTTGCGGATTTGCGGCAGCGCATCCACGACGGCTTTTTCTCCCAACCAGGCGACGTCCGAGACGACGACTTTTTCCAGCAGGTTGATGTTGTGAACGGCGGGGCGCAAAAGCACGTCGGGCGCGTCCATCTCCAGGCGCAAATTGGCGACAGCGCGGCTGCTGACGTCCACCGCGCGCATAAAAATATCAAACGCCTGAGCGAAGCTCATTTTGGTAATGCGCTCGGCAAGAACGCGCGGCAGGATGGACGGCACAGGAATCGAATATGGGCGAACAGGTTTATCCATCGGGTCGTTTAGCGCCACGGCGATAATCGGTAAATCGGGCGAGAGCAGGCGCGCCACCGAAACGGGAACGGGGTTTAGCACGCCACCGTCCATCAGTTCCATATTTTCCCAGCGATGGGCGGGGAATATGCCGGGAATGGCGATGGTGGAAAGCAGGGCGTCTTTCAATTTTCCTTCGGAGAGAATCACCTCCCCCCCGGTGTTAACGTCCACCGCCGTCACGGCGCAAGGGATTTTTAAGTCGGCGAAGGTCTTCTCTCCGACCATTTTATCGAACCAGTTGCGCGCGCCCGCCAGCCCCAATAGCGAGGGACCGTCGCGCGAATCTCGCTCGTAGAGGCGGCTCTGGTCAACGGCGGAAAATTCCTTTTCCATCTCCGACGGGGAATAGCCGGCGGCGTAGAGAATCGCCACAATGCCGCCGAAGCTGGTGCCGGCGACGGATTTGATTTTGTAACCTTCTTTTTCAAGGCGGCGGAGGACGCCGATGTGGGCGTTTCCTCGGGCTCCGCCGCCTCCGAGAGCGAGCGTAAATTCCATTAAGTCTCCCAAAAAATTGGTTAACAAACCGCGTTGTATCAAAGCGGGCGGCGCTGCGGCTCAAGCAGCCGCGCCAGTTCTTTCGCGCCTTCGGCGTCGGTGATGGCAAGCACTTCGTCGCCTTCTTCCAGGGTGGTCATGCCGCGCGGCAAGGTCACCTGCCCGCGGCGAATGATGCCCGCAATCACACATTGGTCAGGCAGCCCCAGGTCTTTGATGGCGACTCCGATGGCTTTGGCGCCAGGCGGGACTTTTTCTTCGACGAAGGAATAGCGGCCGCGCCGCAGTTTCAGCAGCGTCATCATGTCGCCCAGCGACATTTCTTCTTGAATCAAATGCGCCATGACGCTCGCCTGATTGATAGATTCGTCCACGTGAAAGCTTTTATCGAAGAGCCAGGCGTTGCGCGGGTTGTTGATGCGCGCGATGGTGCGGCGGACTTTGAACATGGCGCGCGCCATGTAGCACAGCGCCAGATTGGCGGCGTCGTCGCTGGTGGCGGCGACCAGCACATTCGCCTTTTCTAACCCGGCTTGGCGCAGGGCGATGGGGTCGGTGGGGCTGCCCTGAAAGATGACTTCGGTAGGCAGTTCGTGGTGAAGAAAATTAAGCAGTTCAGGGCGGTGTTCCATCAGGCGCACTTCGTATTTTTGGTTAATCAATTCAAGCGCCAGTTGAGCGCCGGTGCGTCCGCCGCCAGCGATAAAGACTAGCATAGTTACGCCTCCTTTCCGCGTTGTAGTTTGGCGCGCAGCGTCTTCATGCCTTCCAGCGTGGCGCTGACGGTGAGAATATCCTGCGCTTTGAGCTTCGTTTCCGGCAGGGGCAGCTCGGCGCGTCCGGCGCGGGTGAGCGCGGCGCACACAATCTCGCGGCAGCCGTCCAAAATGGAAGCGACGGTCTCGCCTTCAAATTCAGCAGGGATGTGGACTTCGTACATTTCCACTTCCCCGTTTCCAGCGGAATGCACGGCTTGAAAGGCGGAATCAATCAACAGTTCGTTGAAGCGCTCGGCGCCCCAGGCGGTAGAGCTGATGAATTGCAAGTCGAAGGCTTCCATCATTTCGCGCATGGCAGGGTCGTAATTGCGCGCTAAAATTTTCTTGACCTGCGGAAAATGGCTACGGATGAGCTGCGCAATCACGGCGTTCATCAAATCGGAATTGGTGACGACGGCGACTCCGTCCACATGCTCCATGTCGGCGCGCTTCCAGGTGTCTTGCGAAAGGGCTTCGCCTTCCACCGTGCGCCCGCGAAAATCCAAACTCACCAGGCGCTGAAAAGCGCCGCTGTGGTTATCTACCACCGTCACCTGATGTCCGTTCTTATAAAGGTTAGAAGCAAGTTGCGCGCCAAATCTGCCGCAACCGACGACAACAAAATTCATAAAAACTCCTTGCGTTTATTCTTGAACGTGATACGGGACGTTGGTAATGACCACGCCCGGCTTGTTTTTGAGATGTTTGCGTAAAATTTCGGCGGTGTTGGTGTGCAGGGGGCTCGCCAGCGGGTTATCCGAAACGAATTCCGGCACCACGACGGTGAGGGTTTCGCCCGGCTGACGGCGGTCCAGCAAGTCGGCGATGTATTCCAGCAGCGGCTCGACAAATAGGCGGTAGGGCGAATCGAGAATCACCAGCCGCACGCCCTCGCCCCAGGTCTCCCATTTTTTACGGACTTTCTCCGCGTCCGCCGGCTCAATGACGATATGCACGGCGGTCACATCGCTCGATAACATGCGAGCGTAGCGCAGCGCCGCCAGCGTGCCTTGATGCACGCCGCTAATCGGCATGATGACGCGGTGACGGCTGACGTGCGGAGGCTGCGCGCCAAGATTTTCCAGCGAAAGTTTTTTGGCGAGGTTGACGTAATGGCGGTGAATCATCCAGAACATGGCGACCAGCGCGGGAATCAAAATCAACACCAGATAAGCGCCGTCATGGAATTTGGTGATAGCGAACACCATCATCACGACGGCGGTGGAGAGCGCGCCGAAACCGTTGACCAGCATTTTTATCAGCCAGGATTTTTCGTAATGCAGCACGGAGCCGCGCTCCGTTTTTTGCTCGCCGGGCGGGATGCGTCCGCTTTTCCACCAGCGCAACGCCATGCCGGTTTGCGAAAGGGTGAAGGAAAGAAAGACGCCGATGGCATACAGCGGAATCAGGCGCGTGACGCTGGCTTTGAAAGCGATCAACAGCAGCGAAGAGATAATCGCCAGCGTGACGATTCCACGCGAATAGACCAGGCGGCTGCCGCGATAGTTGAGCTGCCGCGGCAAGAAGCCGTCCTTCGCTACCAGCGCGCCCAGACGCGGAAAATCGGCGAAGGCGGTGTTGGCGGCCATGATGAGGATGACCGTCGTGGCGCCAATCAACGTCGCATACATCCAGCCGCGCCCGTCGTAAATCGTGCGCGCCAGCTGCGAAATGACCGTCTCGGTTTCGGACGGCACGGCGTGAATCTCGCGCGCGAGATAAGAAATGCCCAAAAAGAACGAGCCGAGAATCGCCGCCATCCACACCAGCGTAATGCCGGCGTTTTTGCTGCGCGGTTCTTTGAAGGCGGTAATGCCGTTGGAAATCGCTTCGACGCCGGTCAGGGCGGCGGTGCCGCTGGAAAAAGCGTGAAGCAACAAAAAGGGCGTGACCGCCGCGACCGCTTCGGGCAATTCCAAAGGCGGCGGATTTGAAACGACGGACAGCCCCCCGCCGAAAAAGGCTTTCCACAGCCCCGCGCCAATGGTCGCCGCCATCGTCAGCACGAAGAAGTACGTGGGAACGGCGAAGGCTGCGCCCGATTCTTTCACCCCGCGCAGGTTAATCAGCATAATGAACATGATAAACGCCACCGCCAGCGCGACGCGATAGGGATATACATTGGGCAGCGCCGAAACAATTTGCGCCACGCCCGAAGCAATAGAAACCGACACAGTGAGGATGTAATCAGTCAGCAGGGCGGCGGCGGCCACCAACGCCGGAAATTCCCCCAGGTTATCGCGCGAGACAATGTAAGCCCCGCCGCCGTCCGGGTAGGCGTGAATGGTCTGTTCGTAAGAAATCGCCACCATCGCCAGCAAAACGACGATAGCGATGGAGATGGGAAAGACGTAGCCAAAAGCGGCCGTTCCGGCAAGGGCGAGGATGACCAGAATTTCTTGCGTGGCGTAAGCGGTAGAAGAAAGCGCGTCCGAAGCGAAAACCGCCAAGCCCACCATCTTGCCGATGGTTTGATGCGGCGCGTCCGCTGTGGAAAGCGGGCGTCCAATCAGCCAGGAGCGCCAGTCGTGCGGAGGTTTGTAATCGGTTGTGCGTTCAATAATAGGAGCGGAAGTTTCGTCTGGTTGGTTATACATAAAGTCCATTCTGATGAGGGCTTAAGTCAAAACAAAATAAACGGAATTTTTTATTTTTTTCCGCACATCCCGCAAAACAGCGCGTTTTGGGTAAGCCCTTGATTTTAAAAGTCAATTTTAGATTATAAACCTGATTGAATCTTTGCGCGAGAGCGGTTTGAAGTAAAAAGGTCGTATGCCGCCGCGCCAGCGCGCGGGACGCTTCGGTCGCAAACGGCGCTTCCTCGGAGCGGCGCGCTATTTTTAATAAGACAAGTTCAAAACGCCGATTAAGGCTTGAAATAGGCAGGATAAAAAATCCCCCCGCGAGGCTGCGGGGGGATGGAGCCGTTTGAAGGGCGAGGGGTTATCGGCAAGCGAAGACGTAAGCGCCCGTCTTAAAGACTCCCGCTTCGAGCCGCCATAAGCCTTTGGTCAGCCAATCGGGCGAGCGCCAGGCGGGGACTTCCACCCAGCCGCCGCGCGCTTCGTCCCAATAGAAGACGCCAAAGACGCTGCAAGCGGCGGGCTGCTCGAAGAGCGCGAAGGAAAGCAGGAAGCCGCGGTTGAAAACGTCCGCGCCGTTCAGCCTGAAGTTCACCCGCGCGCCCGCGATGTAAGTCCAGCCTTCGGGCAGGGCGGGGAGCGACTCGTCTTGTAAGTCCGTCAGGCTGGCGGAAGCGCCGAGACGCGGGGTGAAGAGCGCCAGCTGTCCATTGGGCAGCAGCAAGCCGATGCGGTAGCAACCGAAGCAATTGAGTCCTTCCGCCTGTCCGCTTTGCACGGGGATGATGATAAGCGCCACGCGCCGGGGTCCGCGTCCCTCAACGAGGTAAACCAGAAGTTCGACGTCGCCCAAGGGGATGATAAAGACAGATTTGCGATGGACGTAGCCGATATCGAAGCCGTTTCCGCCAATCAGCGTATCCACGCCCCAGCCGGGGTAGAGGAAGTCGTCGCCGTCGCCGCCGTCGAGGAGGTCGTTGCCGACGCCGCCCATCAACGTATCGTCGCCGAGTTCGCCGAACAAGTTATCATTGCCTGCGCCGCCGTCCATCTTATCGTCGTCGTCGCCGCCGTTCAGCGTATCATCGCCAGCGCCGCCGTTCATCTTATCGTCATCGTCGCCGCCGTTCAGCGTATCGTCGCCATCGCCGCCGCTCATCGTATCGCTGCCTGCGCCGCCGTTCAGCGTATCATCGCCTGCGCCGCCGTCCATCTTATCGTCGTCGTCGCCGCCGTTCAGCGCGTCGTCGCCGTCGCCGCCGCTCATCGTATCGCTGCCTGCGCCGCCGTTCAGCGTATCGTCGCCATCGCCGCCGTTGAGCGAGTCATTTCCTGCGCCGCCGTCGAGGAAGTTGGCGTTTTCATCGCCGCTTAAAATATCGTCGCCCGCGCCGCCCAGGGCGTTTTCAATGCTGATGAGCGAGCCGCCGACGATTCGCGCGCCCGCGGGGGCGTATTGCGCCACGCCCGCTTTCAAATCCACTTTGACGCTTTGCGTAAAAGCGGATAAATCGAGCGTGTCTATGCCGTCGCCGCCGTTCAGCGTTCCATCAAAGAAGAAGCCGTCTTCCAACTCGAAGGTATCGCTATCGCTTCCGCCGACCAGCGTTTCAAACGAGCCGAAGGACAGCAGGACTCCGCCGGTTTGATAAACGTTGCCCGCCGCGCCAAGCGACCACAACGAGGGCAGGTTCGCGCCGACGAGGGTATCGGCAAAGTTCGAGCCGATGAGGTTGTCAATGTTGTCGAAGACTTCCAAAACCTGAGTCTCGTATCCTTGCATGCCGTCCACCGTTCCGAAGGTGGAAAGGAAGACGTTGACTGCCGTATGGACGGCGCTGAAATCGAGCGTATCGTAGCCTGCGCCGCCGTCAATTGTATCGTCGCCGCTTCCAGCGTGGATGGTATCGTCGCCGTCGCCGCCGTCCAGCGTATCGTTGCCGTCGCCGCCTTCCATCAGGTCGTTTCCGCCGCGTCCTTCGATGAGGTTGTTCAAGTCGTCGCCGGTCAGAATATCATCGTCCGCGCCGCCAATTAAGTTTTCGATGCTGGTAAAACTTCCACCAAAGATAGGGGCATGAGTCGAGAGATATTCCGCATAACCGGCGGACAAATTGACGCTTACGCCGCCGGTGGAAGCGGAGAAGTCGAGCGTGTCGCTTCCGCCGCCGCCGTTGAGATTGCCCGCCAGAGACGCGCCATCGGCAAAGGCGAAGACGTCCGCCGCGCCGCCGCCGAAGAGATTCTCAAACGATGTAAAGGCAAGCGCGAGCGCGCCCGAAGCGTAATTGGAAAGCGCGTCAATCGTCCACGCGGAAGGAGAATCCAGACCCGTGAGCGAATCGGCGTTGGGCGAGCCGTTCAGGCGGTTGATGTTATCGAAGGTCAAGCCTTGCGCTTCGTCGCCCTGAACGCCGTCTTGCGTTCCCGCGCCGCTGAGAACGACGTTAACAGCGGCAGGGGTTGTAAACTCAAGGACGTCGTATCCCAATCCGCCGTCCACGAGCCAGTTGGGCGCGCCGCTGGAAATTTTGAATACGTCGGCGTTGTTCGCGCCGTAGAAATGAACCAAGGGGGCGTTCACCGCGCCGTATTGCTCGATGAGCGCGCCCGCCGCGTCCGCGTCGGCGTAATCGCCGTAGAAGTTGATTTCGGTGGCGGATGCGACGGAAGCGGAGGATTCGACGCGCAAGTCGTCGCCCGCGCGCAGATTGACCGCGCCGCCCGAAGCGAGAGAGCCAAGCAGAACGAGGGAGTCGCTGGTGGTAATATCCACCGCGCCGCCGCTGGTGATTGCGCCGAGATTGAGCGAGCCGACATTGTTCACCCACATGCCGCCCGCGCCGCTTTGCGCTTGCAGGTTGGCGACGACGGTTTGCAGCGGGTCGAGGTTTGTTCCCGCGCCGTTCCCCGCATGGAGGGTTGCGCCGTCCGCGAGAATATCCGCGCCCGCCGCCATTCCGGTGATGTTGCCCGAAGCGGAAAGGAAGACATTGGCAGGCGAGGAAACGCCGCTGACTAATATCATATCGCCCTGCGCGACGTTGAGCGTCACGTTGCCGCCGCTGGAAGTGAGATTATTGACGTAGTAAATTCCATTCACTTCGGCGGTGGCGGGCTGACCCGCCGGAGCCGGCATGAAGTTTTGCGTATGCGAGGCGAGGACGTCAATTTCACCCGCCGAGCTGATTGAAAGCGCCGCGCCGTCAATGGGGGTCGCGAGGCTTAAGTCGCGGGTGGCGCGCAAAATCAAGTCGAGATAGATGGAGTCGCGTGCGTTCGCAGTCAGGCTTGCGTTTTGTCCGTCGCGGTTATCATACAGGTGAATATTGACGCGCTCCGCAGGGTTTGCGCCAATTTCGCCGTTGGGCGCGGAAAGCGTCACGTTGGCTCCGCTGACGACCGCGTCGCTCGTAGAGAAAATGTTTCCGCCGCTGTTGGCGATGGTTGTCTCGCCGACGGTGTTGGTAATGACGCCGCGCAGCCAGATATCGGAAGCGGTTGTATTTTCAATGGTTACGGAAGGAACAGCGGTGTTGTCGGTGGTGTAGGTAATATCCAGGTTGTTGCGTCCATCGCCGGTGATGACCGTCACTTCGGGGGAGAGTTCGTATGATTCGTTCAGCAGGGAAATATCATTGACGACTAAATCATATAACGAGTTGTTCTGCAGGAAGACGGAGGTCAACCCGCCGTTATCATGGATGAGGGCGTCGCCATCCGCCGAGCCTTCGTGCGCGTTGACAATCAACACCGGGCGGTTGGTGGAGTAGCTCGAAGAAATGTCGTCCACCACAATATCCGAGCCGACCAGACTGGCGTTCACGCTGCCGCTTGTATGAATCGTCCCGTCGGGGTCTACAATCAGCCCGGCGGTATCCGTCGCCCCGAAGTAAATATCGCCGTTGAGCGAGATGGACGTATCCGCGTTGTACGCGCCCCACATATTTTCGGTTTCGTCGCTATGCAGAATTTCTTGCACCAATTCCCAAACCGGCGTGACAATTTTGTCAATCACCGTGCGGACAATCCAGCGGACGATGTAATTGAAGGGCCAGGGCAGCCACGAAGCAATGCGTTCCACCACCCGTTCGACGAAAGAGATGATGTAGCGAACAATTTTGTTGACGTAATTGACGATTGTGCTGGCGATTCCGTCGGCGATATTGGAGTAGGCGGTATCGGGCGGGATGCAGGTTTCGATGAGGATGTAGTCGGAGCGAATCTGCGTAGCGCCGAGGATTTTGACGTCCGATTGAATATCCGAATTGTTGGTGGAGTTGGCGGTCACCACGCCCGTCACGCCGGCGCCAATTTCCGCTATGGCTTTGCTTTCCACGCTGACGTTGCTCTGGCAGGCGCAAATTTCGAGGCGGGTCGCGCCGTTTAATGCCGCATCGGTGATGGAGACCAGCGCGTAAGAGCGGACGTTCACGATGGAATCGGCCTGAGTGGTGGAATCCGCCGCGTAAGTTTTGGAATAAGCGTAGGAGTCGACGTCCAGCCGCGTGACCTTCGCCCAGATGTAGAGGGTATTGGCGGCGAGGTCCGCGCCGTTCAAGAGGTTCACCTGCGTATCGGCGTTTAGCGTCACGGAGCTGATGGTCTGGTTGTAAGTGACCGCGCCGCCCGTGTCAATCCATGCCCAGCTGTGCGCGTCCATATCCGCCAGCGCCTGAACTTTCATGCTGCCGCTGGTGGCTTTGAGAGTGGCTCCCGCGCCAATGGAAACCTGCATGAGATTGGAGTAATTCGCTTCGGCGCTGGTGCTTGCCCCGGCGACGATTCCGCCCGCGCCGCCTGTGGCTTTGGACTTCATCACCCCGCCAATAGATTGGGCGGTAAATTCCGCGTTTCTGTCCGCCGTCACCTGCGCGGAGGAGCCAACCAGCGTTTGCGTTGTGTTGATGACGGAAGATTTCGTCGTCACAACTCCAACCGTAACCAGTCCAGCCGCGTTGCCCGTCGCTTCCGCGTAGGTTTTGACGTTTGAATCCGCCAGCAGCAGGAAGTCGCGCCCGGCGGTGACGACGCTGTCATTGCCCAGAGACGCGCGAGTCGTATTCACGGCGGTCGCAGAGGCTTCCGCCCCCACCCCGCCCAACAAAGCGCCGCTGGAGGAAATAGAAGAAGCGTTGAGCGTCGCTTGCGTTTTCGATTGAATAGAAACATCGGCGCCCGCCGTAAGAGTCGCGCCCTCGCCAAGATATGCCAGCGTGTTGCCTGTCCAGTTGACGGCTGCTTTGGAAACGCCGACGGCAAGCCCGCCCGCGCTCACGCCTTGCGAGGCGGCGTTGACTGCGCCGGTGGATTGCGCCAGAACGGTTGCATTCCCCGTTACGCTGACGTTTGCGTTACCCGCGATGTACGCCTGAACTGTCGCGCTTACATCCGCCTGCGCCTGATTGTATTGAAAAGCGCCGATTCCGGCGGCGACGGCAAATTCATTTGCGTTTGCAACGACGGCGCTCAGCGCGGTGACGTTAATATTTCTCACGCCCGAAACTTGCGCGCCGTCTCCAAGATACGCCAGAGTCGTCCCGCTTGCGGAAACGTTCGCAATCGCCGCGCCAGCCGCCAAAGCGCCGACCGCGATTCCCTTCGCTTCTGCAAGCAGAGTCCGCTGCGCTTCGGCGCGGATGAAGACTTCGTCTGCGGCGGTGATTTGAACATAGTCGCCAATGAACGCAGTCTGCGAGCTCTCGTCGCTCAGAATTGCAACCTGCGCGCCGAGCGAGCCAATCAACCCAACCGTTCCGCCGTAAGCGTGAACGTTTGCCGCGTGAACCGACCTGGCTTGCACGCTAACGTCGCCCCACGCGGAGAGAACCGAATTGACGTCCACGCCCGCGAGGATGTTGCCTCCTAAAGAGGTCACGGCGACCGAGCCGCCCGCGCTGTAAAGTCCACCGGAAGCCGCGCCGGAGGTTTGGTCAACCGTCGCGCTTTCATCCGCTTTGACGGTAATGCTTCCGCCCGTCGAAGTCAGCGAAGCGTTTGCGCCGACATACGCGCTCACGTCCGCCGCGCTCAAATCGGCTGTGAGGTTGAGAGAAATTAAGTTGCTGTTTATCGCGCCGCTGGCAGTAGTGGAAGTGTAGTCGCCTGCAAAGCCGCCCATTCCGCCGGCGGGATGAATGGTATCGTTCACGCTGTTTTGCCACGGCGTTTCAGAAAGGATTCCCGCCTGCTGCGCGGAAAGTCCCTTTCCAACGCTGATGATAGAAACCGCCCCGTTCACCGAAGTTCCCAGAGAAGCCGCGAATGAAATCACCGTTGAGTCAATATCGCGGAGAGCGGTCGCCAAAACTTCGATATTGCCCGGCGCGCTGACGACGCTGTTATCGCCAATGCGCGCATTCACCGCGTTCTTGA
>DAOUBR010000069.1:0-10842 GCA_034432535.1 Anaerolineales bacterium
GAAAACAAACAGGATGGACAGGATTTTTAGGATGAGCCGCGCAGAAAACAGGGTGAAAACATCCTGTTGATCCTGTTAAACAAAGCGGCGCAAGCGGCGGCAAGAAAGATGAACAAGCGAAAAAAAATCCTTGACAAATCAAGAAAATAGTCTATGCTTAATTGTATGTATGGCGTTCATCGCGCGGCGATGAAACAAGCCGCCATTCATTCTTACCACTCTTTCGGAGGAGAAAATGAAAAAACTGTTGGTCATTGCAAGCCTGCTCGTCGTCGTCTCGCTGGCTCTAGCCGCATGCGGAGGGGGCGGAGGACAAAGCGCGCAGGCGAAGGATTTGCTCGCCCAAATTAAGCAGCGCGGCTACATCCTTGTATCCACCGACCCCAATTACGAGCCTCAATCTTTCCTCAACACCAGCGGCAAGCGCCCGGCGAGCACCAAATGCCCCAGCGACGCGCTGACCGCCGACGAAATGCAAGGCTTTGACGTGGATGTTGCGAAAGCCATCGGCAAGGCGCTCGGCGTGGAAACTTGTTTCGCCACCCCCGCGTGGGACGCCATTACCGCCGGGAACTGGGCGAACAAATGGGACGTTAGCGTCGGCTCGATGACGATTACGGTGGACCGCCAAAAAGTTTTGGACTTCAGCGTGCCGTATTATTACACGCCCGCAGTGGTCGCCGTCGCGGCTGATTCCGGCGTCACCTCTTTAGAGCAACTTTCCGGCAAAGCCATTTGCGCGGGAACCGCCACCACCTACGAAAGCTGGCTCAATAACGACATGGCGGCGCTGGGCTTGCCCGAATCGTCCATTTACGCCAAAGTTCCCGATAACGTGACCGTCGTCCCGCTGGAAACGGACCAGGAATGCGCGCAAGCCATCGCCGCGGGACGCAAGGATTTTGTGGCTTACGTAACTTCCGGCACAGTGGTTGACGCCAACCTCGCCGCGGGCATGCCCGTCGTGAAGTTGGAGACCGTGTACTCTGAAGACCTCGCCGCCGCCTTCGATAAATCTTCCAGCTACGATACCGCCTCGCTGCGCGCGGAAGTGGACAAGATTATCACCGCCATGCACAAAGACGGGAGCCTTTCCAAACTCTCGACACAATGGTTTGGCGAAGACCTGACGCAAGCGCCGAAGTAGTAAAAAAACACGCAAAAGGGAAGCGGCTTGTCAGCCGCTTCCCTTTGTATTTTCCCACTCACAAGGAGAGCCGGGATGAGTTTTTTTAAACAGCAAGAAGCCCCTAAATCTCAAGCCGAACTGTTATATGAAGCGCAAAAGCGCAAGGAATTGCATTTCAAGGCGAATGTCGCGCTCTCTTGGGTTGCGCTGATCGCTATTCTTGTGTTTTTGTTCAGCGGACAAAACCCGCAAATCGGGCCCTTTTCTATTAAAACCATCAAAATTGACACGGAGTTCATGCGCTCGGAAATCGGCTTTATCGCCAAGGGGTTGGGCGAGACCATCCGCATATCCGTCATGTCAATTCTTTTGGCGATGATTCTGGCGCTGTTCGCCGCGCTGGGCAGGCTTTCCTCGTTTCCGCCCATTTACGCCCTCAGCACGTTTTACGTCTCCCTGATTCGCGGCACGCCTCTTTATCTGCAAATCTTTTTCTTCTTTCTTGCGCTTCCGCAATTGGGAATTATCTTGCCGGGCTTGCTGGCGGGCGTGCTGGCGCTGGGCTTGAATTACGGCGCGTATATGTCGGAAATCTTTCGCGCCGGGCTGGCTTCCGTCGGCAAGGGGCAGCGCGAAGCCGCCGCGGCGCTGGGCATGACTCCCGGTCAAACCATGCGGCGCATTGTGCTTCCGCAAGCCTTGCGTTTCGCCATTCCGCCCGTGGGGAACGAGTTTATCGCCATGACGAAAGATTCCGCGCTGGTGGCCGCGACCGGTTTCGTTCACGAGTTGATGTGGCGCGCCGTCAAAGTGGGCCGCGCTCAATTCCACAATCTCGAAGCGCTCATCATGGCGGCTTTGTTCTATTGGGGGCTGACCATCGTCCTCTCGTACCTTCAAAGCCGCATTGAAACAAACCTCGCCAAAGGAGACCGATAACATGGCGACTCCTATCGTAAAAATTTCCAACCTTGAAAAATATTTCGGCAGGCTGCACGTGCTGAAAAACATCAGCCTGGAAGTGCCAGAGCGCGAGGTGTTATGCCTGATCGGGCGCAGCGGCTCGGGAAAAAGCACGCTGCTGCGCTGCGTCAATTTTTTGGAGGAGCCTTCCAGCGGGACGGTGGAAGTCGCCGGCGTGAAAATTAGCGGCGAAGAAAAAGGAAAGCAGCGCCGCCAGCTGGTGCATGAAATTCGCCTGCAGACGGGCATGGTCTTTCAAGAATTCAATTTGTTTCCGCACATGACGGTTTTGGAAAACGTCATCGAAGGACCCGTCGTCGTCAAAGGCATGGACAGAAAATCCGCCGTGGAGTTGGCGGAAAAGAACCTCGAAAGCGTGGGCATGTTGTTTAAAAAAGACGAATACCCCATGCGCCTGTCCGGCGGGCAAAAACAGCGCGTCGCCATCGCCCGCGCGCTGACGATGGAACCGAAGGTCATGCTCTTCGACGAGCCGACTTCCGCGCTCGACCCCGAACTGATTGGCGAAGTGTTAAACGTGATGAAAAAAGTCGCCTACGACGGCATGACCATGATTGTCGTCACGCACGAAATGGGATTCGCCAGAGACGTCGCCGACCGCGTGATTGTCATGGCGGAAGGCGAGCTGATTGAAGACGCAAAGCCCGAAGAACTATTCAGCGCCCCCAAGGACCCGCGCACCAAAGCCCTCATTGAACGCTATCGCAACGATAGCGGCGGCAATCCGTCTTAAAGAGCGCGCCGTCTTCGTCCGCGAAAAAGCCGACCCCGTTTCGCAGGGTCGGCTTTTGATTTAGCGCAAAATTCGCGTTTTGTCTAAGCTTGTCCGCTCTTTGTCGCGGAAAGAAAAGCCGCCAAAACGGCGACACACCCCGCCGCGAAAAAGCCCATGCCGATTCCCCGATAAAAAGCGCCGCGCGCCAGATAGGTGGAAAAGACCGCGCCCGCCAAGCCAATGCCCAGCGACATGCCGAAACTGCGCGCCGTCGCCAAAACGCCCGAAGCGATTCCCTGCCGCGCTTTCGGCGCGGAGCTCATCAGCGCGCTGGTGTTCGGCGAAATAAACGCGCCCGTCCCCAAACCGGCGATTGCCAGATACATCCCCATTTGCCAGAGCGCGGCGGATTCATCCACGGCGGAAAGCAAAAACAAGCCGCCCGCGAGAATCGCCATGCCAATCATGCCGGGAAGGCGCGAGCCGACCTTATCAGAAATCAATCCGCTGAGCGGCGCGGCAATCGCCATGGCAATCGGCTGCGCGGTGAGCAGCGCTCCCGCCGCGGCGGGATTCAACCCGCGCCCTTGAATCAGGTAAAAGGGCGTTAGGAAGATGAGGCTGTATAAACTGACGTAATTCAAAACCGCGCAAGCGAAAGAAGCGGAAAATAATGGGACGCGAAACAGGCTCAAATCAAGCATGGGCGCGGGCGAGCGGCTTTCCACGCGGAGGAAAAGCGCCAGCAGAAAGAAAGCCGCAACCAGCAGCCCAGCCGTCGCGGGCGAAGTCCAGCCCCACTCGGCGCCTTTGTTCAGCCCCAGCAGCAGCGCCGTCAAGCCCGCGAGGAAAAGCGCCGCGCCGGGGAAATCAAAGCGCTTCTCGCTTTCGGCGGGCGAATCGTTCGGGATGAAAAAATAACTCAACCCTAAAGCCAGCAAGCCGACGGGGACGTTAATGTAAAACACGGCGCGCCAGCTAAACGTCTGCGTCAGCCAGCCGCCCAGAGAAGGTCCCACGGTCAAACCCAGATACGTCATGGCGGAGACCAGCCCAAAAGCGCGCCCGCGCCGTTCCGCCTCGAAACTGCCGGTGACAATCGCCGGCGAGTTGGAAGCCAGCATCGCCCCGCCCACCGCCTGCATGGCGCGAAACAGAATCAGCGAAAGCGGAGACCAGGCCGCCCCGCACAGCGCCGATCCCGCGATGAACGCCGCGAAGCCCCACAGATACACCGCCTTGTGTCCGCGCAAATCGCCCAGCCGCCCGAAGCTGAGCAGCAGCCCGCTTAACGTCAGCAAGTATATCGAAACCACCCACTCCACCGTCGCCACGTCGCTGCGAAAGACGTCGCGCACGATGGGCAAAATCATATTCGCTACGCTGCCATCCAGCGCGCTCATAAAAGTCCCCGTCCCAATCGCAATTAAGACCAGCCATTTGCGGTTCATAGCGGCTTAGATTTTCGGCAGCGTGATAGCGCGCTGTTTTTGATACTTCCCTTTCTTATCGGCGTAAGAGATTTCGCATTCCTGGTCCGCCTCAAAGAACAAGACCTGCGCCAGCCCTTCGTTGGCGTACACCTTGGCGGGTAGCGGCGTGGTGTTGGAAATTTCCAGCGTGACGAAGCCTTCCCACTCCGGCTCAAAAGGCGTGACGTTCACAATCAGCCCGCAGCGAGCGTAGGTGCTTTTTCCAAGGCACACGGTGAGGACGTTGCGCGGGACGCGAAAATATTCCACCGTCCGCGCCAGCGCGAAGGAATTGGGCGGAATGACGCACACTTCGCCTTTGAATTCAAACATGGATTTCGGGTCGAAATGTTTCGGGTCCACAATGGCGGAGTGAACGTTGGTGAAAATCATAAACTCGTCCGCCACGCGCACGTCGTAGCCGTAAGAGGAAACGCCGTAAGAAAGCACGCCTTCGCGCACTTGCCTATCTACAAACGGCTCAATCATGCCACGTTCCAGCGCCATTTTGCGAATCCAATGGTCGGGTTTCAGTCCCATAGCAATTTCTCCTTGGAGGCGTAATTTTGCGAACGTCATGATTTTATAACAAAATTGGGATGCGAAAACCGCCGCGAATGATTTATAATTTTTTCAATTCCAGCGCCAGACGAGGCGTCCCCCGCCAAAAGGAGACTTCCGTATGATAAAAAAAATATCCGCCACGCTCGCCAATGAACTGCTTCTCGGTTCGATGATCGCCATCTTGAGCGTTTTCACCGCTTACGTCAGCTATCTTGGCTCGATGGCGGATTCAAAACAGAACGAGTACGAAATTAAGGGGATGAAAGCGTTAAACGACGGCAACGCCGAATATCTGAGCGCGAATCAATTCGTCGTTTACGACTTCACCATGTACGACGGCTGGTACACCGCCGACACGGACGAAAAAGCGCAATACTACCAAGCCAGCTTCTCGGACGAATTGCAAAAATCCATCGAAGCCAACGCCGAAGACCCGTTCAACGACGCCTACTACGAAGCGATGTACGCGGACGCCAACGCGCTGTTCGACGAAGCGGATTCCAGTTTTGAAACTGCCAGCCAGTGGGACGAGCGCGGAGACAATTTACAAATGGTGATGTTGTTCGCGGCTTTGGGACTCGCCTTTGTGGCGTGGGCTTCCCTGCTGAAAGAGGAAAGTTCCTCGCGGGCGCTCTTTTCGCTGCTTGGCTTCCTGATGTTGTTCGCGGGAATCATCGCCTACATCGTCCAAGTCGGTCCCGCGCCGATGGGCTAATCAAAGGAGGCAAAGGACGGGTTGCGGGGGGACAATCCGTCTTTTTGCGGCGTTCAATCTTATGTCCAACCCCACTTATCAGGAACGCATTTTGCAATGGCGGCGCGAGCGGGATGAAAGCATCCGCAAGGAAAACTCGTGGCTGGCGCTCGCCGGGTTATATTGGCTGAAACTGGGCAAAAACAAATTCGGTTCCAGCCACGCGTGCGAAGTGCAGCTGCCGGAACGCGCGCCCGCGCAAGTCGGCTATTTAGACTTCAACGGCAAGTTCGTCGCGTTGCGCGTCCACCCCGGGCAAGAAGCGTTTATTAACGGGCAAAAGGTGGAAACATCCATCCTGCAAAGCGACCAGAGCGAATCGCCCACTTTCGTCAACTTAATGGATATTCAACTCGTGGTGATTCATCGCGGCAATCGCTTCGGCGTGCGAGTTTGGGATAATCAACGCGAAGAACGCAAGACGTTCCCGCCGCGCGCCTGGTACGAGATAGACGAGCGCTTCCGCGTTCCCGCGCAATACACGTCCTACGACCGCCCCAAAATGGCGTACTTCCCCGACGTCAGCGGCGAAAAATCCGAATTCCCGGTGGAAGGCTATCTTTCTTTTGAGTTCGGCGGAAAGCAATACAAGCTCGACGTGAACAAAGAAGAAGACGATTCGCTCTTCATCCGCTTTTGGGACCCTACCGCCGGAGAAGAGACCTACCCCACCGGGCGTTATTTGAGCGCGGAGAAGGAAAAAGACGGCTCTTACTGGCTCGATTTCAACATGGCGTACAGCCCGCCCTGCGCCTTCACCGATTTCGCCACCTGCGTCTTTGCGCCGGAGCAAAACCGCCTCGATTTCAAAATCACGGCGGGAGAACGCTACCCCAAACATTAGCCCAAACGATTAAGAAAAAACGCCGTTCAGCAAAACGGCGTTTTTTATATGCAGAAGCGTTTTTCATCGGCGGGCGAATTTCACAGCGCGAAAAAGGCGCCGCGCCCGCGAGCATGGCGCTACGAATGTATGCGGCTTTCGGCGTAGCGCCATCTTTACGCGGACAATCTCAAGAGAAAGCCTGAATCAGCGTTTCGGGAACCCAAAACGAGCCGTAGCCCATCATGCCCACCGCAATTGAAGCGAGCAGAATCAACACGCCCGCCGCAATCAGGATTCGGTCGCGGGTCTGATAGGTCAAAACGTCCGTCCAGGTGCGGGGACCGACTCCAAAGGCGCGCAAATCCATCGCGTCAATAATATCTTCGCTGGAAATAATGGCGTGAATCGTGACGGGGACAAAGATGGGACCCAATTTACGAACCTGCTCAATCACGCCCCCGCTGATTTTATCCAGTTCATATCCGCGCGCGCGCTGCGCGTCCATCGTCAATTGAAAGTCGCGCCCAAAGGTCGGGATGAAGCGCATGGTCAAATCCATGGCGTAGGCGAATTTGTCGGGCAGCCCAATTCCCTTGAAGGTGATTCCATACAACGCGGGGTTGAGCGAGTAAGGAATCAAGATAGTCATCACGGCGATGCTGGATACGCGCAGCAATTGGCTGACCGCAAAAAAGGCGCGCTCCACCGTGATTTTCAGCGTCGGCGTCCAGCCGAAAATCGAAAACGAGGCTTTAAACTCGCGGATGAGATGTTCCTGCGCGTACACTTCCACTCCCCCGCGCCCGGTCAGAAAGGTGAGAAACGCAAAGAAAAAAACGAAGCCGATAATGAACAAAAACGCGCGGCGCATTTCGTTCCATTTCACGCCCGAAGTGAACAGCACAAACGCGGAAAGCAGAAAGAACGGCAGCAAATACCGCGCGTCCCAGAAAGACAGGGTGGCGAACAAAAAGCAGCCGTAGAAAATCACCCACGCGCGCGGGTCAAAGGATTGGATGAAGGAGTTTTCGCGTTTTCGATAACGCCAGGCGACGAGCATGAGAAAGTTTCCAACAATCTATGTTCAGCGACCAGTATGCAATTACTGGTCGCTGAACGGCTGTGAATTGATTAACGCCCAGACTGCGCGCGCGTGGATTTATACGCGACGACCAGCATGGGGACGAGGACGGCGGCGAAAATCAGATTGGGACCGGCGGCGGGCAGGAATTCGCCCACAATGGCGGCGGCAAGGCTAAAGCCGTTGATGACGATATCCGAAAGCGCGGCGAAAAGAATGCCGAAGATGTTGCCCAACATGCCCCAGGTCACCGCCGCGGCGACGTCTTCGTTATCCTGGAAGAAATAGCGCACGCCAAAGACCAGCGCAAAGCCAATCAAAATGGCGAAGCCCGCGAACAGCGAAATTTGCTGGTCGCCGAAGATTCCGTTTTCCACGTCATAGTAAAGCATGTTGGCTTCGCCGCGATTGAGCAAGAAAAGGACGACGGTCAGCAAAGCCAGCCCGCCGCTGACGTACAGCGCCGTATCCATGCTCTTCTTTTTATCGGAGAACAGCATCCACATGCCGGAGATAAAGCCGACCAGCCCGTTGCCGATGCTCCACTGCGGAGAAAGCCCAAAGCCGGTCAGCGCGTCGCCGAACATGTTGCCCACCGCGCCGGTGAAGAAGCCGACGACGGGACCGAAGGCGTAGCCAAAGAACATCGGAATTGCAATGGCAGGGCGGAGAGAAACCTGGCTGAGCGAGGGAACGACGAAGACCGTTCCGTTGAACAGCCACGAAAAGACGGCGTACAGCGCCGCGCCAATCGCCATCCACACTACTTCGCGCGTGCCGACTTCCCACGCCGGGTTTTCTTTGGTGAGGAAATAGACCGCGAAAGCGATCAGCACGCCGAGCGTGACGAACACAAAGCGCGAGACGACGCTCGCCTGGTCCACCGAGAAGTTGAATAGCGCGCCTTCGGCAGGCTCGCCCGCGCCCAGCACGAACATAATCACGCCAAAGAGCGCGAGCAGGACGACAAACGTAATCACGACATTGACCAGTCTTTTATCCATCTTTCATCTCTCCTTTTTAAGATTATGTTTTAAACATGCGCCAGAGACTCCGCGCGCATGAAACGCCCGGTTTCGGGAAATCTTTTCAGGTTCGCCGCCAGCAGCGAAGTGGGAATCAAACGGTTGGCTTGCAAACGGTCGAAATCGCGCAAGACGTCTTCCGGCTTGCCATCGGCGACCAGCCGCCCGTCGTTGACCATCAAGATGCGGTTGGCGTAAATCGCGGCGAGGTCCACGTCGTGGGTGATGAAGAGAATCGCCTGAAAAGCCGGCATTTGCAAAATCGCTTCCATGAAGTTCATGTAGTTTTGATAATCCTGTCCGGCGGTCGGCTCGTCCATCACCAAAATTTTCGAGCGCATGGCGAGAATTGCCGCGATGCTCACGCGCTTTTGCTGACCGAAGGAAAGCGCCAGCGGCGGGTCTTTTAACTTATCGGCAAGGTTGACGATTTGCAGCGCCTCTTGAATTTCGGCTTCGATTTGCTCTTTGGGATGTTTCAAGTTGGAAGGACCAAACGCCAGTTCGTCATGCACCGTGGGCGCAAAGAGCATGTGGCTGGGGCTTTGAAAGACGTAGCCCAGGGTGGCGGCAATCTCCGCCACGCTGGCTTCGCGCGTATCGCGCCCGTTCACCAACACGCCGCCCGATTTCGGTTTGAGCAACCCAATGGCGTGTTTGACGAAGGTGGTCTTGCCCGCGCCGTTCGGTCCCAGCACGGCGATGACGTCGCCGCGTCGAATCGTCAGATTGATTCCATGCAAGATTTCGCGCTCATCGTACCCGAAGGCGACGTCTTTGAATTCAACCAGCGGCTCGTCCCGCGCGGATTTTTCGATTCCGGGCAGAATCTTAATCGGCGCGGGCGGCGGGTCTTTCCGGGCAAGCTCAATGATTTGTTCCGCCGGCAGTTTCACTTCGCGGTAGTTCACCGCTTGTGATAACCCCGCCACGTCCCCAAGGTAACGGATTTCGCCCTCGCTCATAAACATCACGCGGCTGGGGCGGATGCGCAGCACGTCCTCCACGCGATGTTCCACCATCAGCACGGTCATGCCGGAATCGGCGAGCGCGCGCACCGCGTCCAGCGTATCCTGCGCGGAAGCCGGGTCCAGGCTGGCGAGCGGCTCGTCCAAAACCAGAATACAAGGGCGCATGGCAAGCACGCCGGCCAACGCCACTTTTTGCTTTTCGCCGCCGGATAAATTGAACGTCTCGCGGTTTCTCAAATGAGTAATCTTCAAAAATTCCAGCGCTTCATCCACCCGTTTGAAAATTTCAGCGCGTTCCATGCCGAGATTTTCCAACCCAAAGGCGACTTCGTTCAAGACCTTCGTGCCGAGAATTTGCCGCTCCGGGTCTTGCAGTACAGCGCCGACTTTTTGGGAAATTTGCGAAAGCTTCCAGCGCGAAACGTCTTCGCCGAAGATTTTCACGCTGCCGCCGAGCTCGCCTTTATACGAGCGCGGAATCAGCCCGTTCACGCAGCGGATGAGCGTGGTCTTGCCGCAGCCGCTGGCGCCCGCCACGAGCAGAATTTCGCCGGGGCGGGCTTCAAAAGAAATATTGCGAATCGCCGCGCCCTTGCGGTCGCGGTAGCGAAAGGAAAGGTTTTCAACGACAAGGGGAAGAAGCGACATCGGCGCTTATTATGCCACGCGGCGGGGTTAAGTCAAGGCGCAAATCTTTCGGCGGGGCGGATATAATCGCCCGCAAAGGAAATTCACGATGGATTTTTCAATCAACACCCCCGCCCTGCTCTTCCCCGCCGTCACCCTGCTGATGCTGGCTTACACCAACCGCTTCAACACGCTGGCGACTATCATCCGCGACCTGTACGCGAAGTACCAGGCGGCGCAAGACCTCAACCTGCTCGCGCAAATCGCCAACCTGCGTTACCGCGTGCATCTTATCCGCAACATGCAAATCTTCGGCGTGCTCAGCCTGCTGCTGTGCGTGGCGAGCATGTTCGCGCTGTTTGAAGGCTGGCGGACGCCGGGGCAATGGCTGTTCGCCGCCGCGTTGCTGCTGATGATGATTTCCATAGCGCTTTCGCTACGCGAGCTGCAAGTCTCCGTCGGCGCGCTCGACTTGCTGCTTCAAGATATGGAAAACGAAAAAAGCCGCTTGCGTTGACCTCGCGACTCGCGGACTCGCGGGCGAATTTCCCCAGCAATTCCAAATCTGAAATCGGGAAATTTCAAATTCAGATGCTTTGAGCAGCCAACCATCCACGAATAGGTCACGAATACTCGAATTTTCGTTCCAGCATTCGTTTATTCGTGAAAATTCGTGGACGGTTTGAAAAAAACG
>DAOUBR010000070.1:0-5091 GCA_034432535.1 Anaerolineales bacterium
AGAAGCCTATGGAAAAATCTCCGCGAACTCTGCGGCGTTTAACCCTTATTCCCATGGCTTTCTCATGATCGCTCGCGCCGCTTTGTTTAACCGGATCAACAGGACGTCTTCACCCTGTTTTCTGCGCGGCTCATCCTCAAAATCCCGTCCATCCTGTTTGCTTTCTAACCTGAAACCGGACTTTGAGAAAGCCATGCCCTTATTCCGAACTCGCGTTAATTACGGATAAAGTCTAATACTTGCGACGGAGCAAACCCTATTCTTTTTCGAAGATCGAAATCGTCTCGATGTGATAGGTTTGGGGGAATAAATCAAACGGCGCGACTTCCGCAAGCCGGTAGCCTGCTCGAATTAAGCGCGCCGCGTCTCGCGCCAACGTGGATGGGCCGCAAGAGACGTAGGCGATGACGCGCGGCTGCATGGCGACCAGCGCGTCCAGCGCGAAGCGTTCCAGCCCAGCGCGCGGCGGGTCTATGATGGCGCAATCCGCTTTGACCTGCGCGGCAAGCGCGGGCAAAACCTGTTCGGCTGCGCCTTCGTATAATTCCACATTGTCAAACTCGTCTAAATTCGCGGCAAAGTCTTCGCACGCGGAAGAGGAAGATTCCACGCCTATTAACCTACCCACGCGCGGCGCGAAAAATTTGCTGAATAACCCCACGCCGCAATACAAGTCCAGCAAGACGTCGGATTGGGAGACGCTCAATTGCGCGAGGAGACGCTCAATCATCTTCTCCGCCGTTTTGGTATTGACCTGAAAAAACGAAGCGGCGGAGACTTTGAACTCCTTGCCCAAAACGTTCATCGTCAGATAGTCTCTGCCTGCCAGCGTCACCGCATGACCCTCGCACAAATGAACGACGGATGCGTCCGTTTCAATCTCCAATTCGGGCAGGTCTGGCGATTGCGCTTCCAGGACAATCAGCGCGTCATCCGCGCCGGCGCGAAGAGAGACGCGCTGCGCGTCCTCGTCCGATTCAAATTGCAGGTCGCGCCACAACGCGCCGATGGATTCTTCGGGCAGGTGACATTCTTCAATGGCGATAACTTCCGCGCCCGCGGCGTTTACAAATCCCAACCTGCCCGCGCGCGTCAGGTGAAATTGAACGTGGTTGCGGTAGTTCCATTCCAAAGGAGAAGCGACGATAGGCAGAATCGGCGGATTCTCAATCTCGCCAATGCGCCGCAACTGGTCGCGCAAAATTTCTTCTTTTGCCTTTAACTGGTCCGCGTAAGAGAGCTGCTGGTAATGACATCCGCCGCACGCGCCAAAATGTCCGCAGCGCGGAGCGATGCGATTCGGCGCGGCTTGCATGATTTCGAGGATTTTGCCGCGCGCGAAGTTTTTCTTCTCCTCGACGATTTCGGCGCGAACAAGTTCGCCGGGCAGCCCAAAGGGAACAAACACAGCGCGGGCGTCCGGCAGGCGACCCATAGCGTCTCCGCCGTACGTTAATTTTTCCAGCCGCACGTCAAAGGTTTTGTTCATTGTAAAAACGATTATATCCTTCATATTTAAAAGCAGGTCAGGCTTAAAAGCCTGACCTGCTCAAAAGACTTGCGCTTATTTCAAAAAGAACGAAAGCGCTACCAGAACCACAATGAAGAATCCCGCCAGCGAGCCGATGCGCTTCAGGTCTTTCTTCACGTCCGAATAATCGGGGTTGAACTCGACGGGCGCGGCGGACGCGGCGGGCGTCGCCCCCACACGAGTCGGTTTTCTGCTTTTCTTAGCCATGTTATCAATCTCCTAGTTTTGGTATCGCGCAAAAACTACGATGCGCTTGTTATCCACAAGATACGGGTAGCACGAAATCAACGTCGCCGTCGGGCTGCCGGTGGGCGCCATCACCTCCACCGCCGTCGGCTCGACAATCACCGTGCGGTCTACGACGTAGGTGAACTGCCGCTGTTGGGTGTAGATGACGACAAGGTCGCCGGGGACGAGCTTATCCAGATGGCGGAAAATCTCGCCGTACACGTCGTTATGCGCGGATAAAACGACGTTGCCGTTTTCGCCCGGCTTGGCGGAGCCGAGAAATTGTCCCACCCCTTTTTTCAATTGTTCCCAGCCGTCGCCTTGCACAATCGGCGCGTCCACGTTGATGGCGGGGATTTGCAGGCGGATGGCTTGATCGGGCGCGGGAGGCGGGGGGGCAATCTGCGCCAGCGATTGCGCGATGGGGCGTAAGTGCGCCGGGATTTCAGCTTCGTTGGGCGCGGTGTTGCCTTGCGCGTCGGGCGGGGTGTGACCGGAAGGCAGCGCCACCGCCATCACCAGCGGAGTCGGCGTGGGCGTGACGGGGTTCAGCGCCGCCGCTACTTCCGCGTTCAGCGTTCGCAGCAAACCGAGACCGTTCAGCAGCACCGCAATCAACCCGATCACGGCGAGCGCTTCCACCGCGAGCAAGACGCGGTCCAGCCATTTGCGGCGCGGCGGAATTGGCGGCGCGGCTTGGGGCTGGGCTTCATCCGCTTCCGCCGTATCTACAATCGGGGCGGCGAACTCCGCGCGTTCGGTTTCTATCTCCGGAACGAGCGCCACCACTCTGCCCGTGCGGCGGAAATGTTCCAGGCGCTCCTTGCGCGTCCCGCGTCTTTTTTCCACCAGCAGGCGGCGCAGCTCTTCCACGGAAAGCTCTTCGGGCGTTTTCCTTCGTGCCATAAGGCTGGCATTATACCATTGTCAAAAAACAAAACCCCCGTTATAATTTTCTTTTGTTCGGGCGGGTAGCTCAGTTGGTTAGAGCATCGCGTTGACATCGCGAAGGTCGTAGGTTCGAGTCCTATCTCGCCCACTGAAATCGGCAGCAAGAGAAACGCAACGACCGGGACGAGTAAGCGGTCCCTTCCCTGACAGGGAGAAGAAGCCGTAGATTGAGAGCTTCTTCAAGGGAAAGCCGCCCAAAACCCCCCGCGAGCGGAAGCCTGAAAGCGAACGCAAGTACGGCGAACGGTTTGCCTCGTTATCGGCAGTCAGAGATGAGTCGGCCGCGGCTGACTCAAATCGGGTGGAACCGCGTGAATTAAATTCTCGCCCCGTGCTTGGGCGAGAATTTTTTTTTGACCTTCCGCAGGTCTTTTGAAAGGAGTAAACATGGCTCAACAGATTCAGGAACGTTACGAAGATTCAAAACTATATCGTATCCGCCACTCCGCCGCGCATGTGATGGCGCAGGCGGTGTTGGAAATGTTTCCCGAAGGCAAGGTGACCATCGGTCCCCCGGTGGAAAACGGCTTTTATTACGACTTTGACCTGCCGCGCAACCTCACGCCGGAAGATTTAGAGCAAATTGAAAAGCGCATGAGGCAGATTGTTCAAGGCGGACACGAGTTTAGGAAAAAAGTAATTTCGGCGGAAGAAGCCCGCAAAATTTTCGCCGACCAGCCTTACAAACTGGAGCTGATTGACGGGCTGGAAAAAGGCGGCTTCGACGAATACGGCAACCCGTTGAAAGAAAAGCCCGAAATTTCCATTTACCAGCACGATACTTTCACGGATTTGTGCCGCGGGCCGCACGTCGCCAACACAAAAGAAATCAAGCCCGACGCTTTCAAGCTGATGAACGTAGCGGGCGCTTACTGGCGCGGCGACGAGAAGAACAAACAATTGCAGCGCGTATATGGCACGGCTTGGGAGAGCAAGAAAGACCTGGAAGCCTACTTGCAGCGTTTGGAAGAGGCGAAGAAACGCGACCATCGCAAGCTTGGCAAGGAACTGGAAATTTTCATCTTTGACGACGAGGTGGGCCCCGGCTTGCCGCTGTGGTTGCCTAACGGCGGAATCATCGTCGAGGAACTGGAACGGCTCGCCAAAGAGATGGAAGAACAGGCGGGCTATCAGCGCGTGAAGACCCCGCACCTGACGAAGGAAGACCTGTTCATCCGTTCCGGTCATCTTCCGTATTACGCCGAGAGCATGTACCCGCCGATGGAACTCGAAGGCGTGAAGTATTACGTCAAGCCGATGAATTGCCCGATGCACCATAAAATCTTCGGCTCAAAGGGACGCTCCTACCGCGATTTGCCCATCCGCCTCGCGGAATATGGGACGTGCTACCGCTACGAAAAATCGGGCGAGCTCTTCGGGCTGATGCGCGTGCGCTCGATGCAGATGAACGACGCGCACATCTACTGCTCGGAAGAACAGTTCGAGCAAGAGTTTATGGGCGTGATTGACCTGTATAAGAAATACTTCGACCTCTTCGGCGTTGAAAAGTACGTCATGCGCCTTTCGCTGCACGGCAAGGAAGGTCTCGGCAAAAAATACGTGGACAACGAGCGGCTGTGGATTAAGACCGAAGACATGGTGCGTCGCGCCATGGACAACGGCGGCGTGCCGTACGTCGAAGCGGAAGACGAAGCCGCTTTCTATGGTCCCAAGATTGACGTGCAGATTTGGTCCGCCATCGGGCGCGAATTTACCCTCGCCACCAATCAAGTGGATTTCGCCGTGCCGGCGCGCTTCGACTTGAAGTTTACCAACAAGGACGGGCAGGACGAAGTTCCGCTGTGCATTCACCGCGCCCCGCTTTCTACGCACGAGCGCATGGTCGGCTTTTTGCTGGAACATTACGCCGGCGCTTTCCCTGTCTGGCTTTCGCCCGAACAGGCGCGCGTGATTTCCATCACCGATTCGCAAAACGAGTACGCGGAAAACATCGCGGCGGATCTGCGGGCGAATGGAATCCGCGCCCATGCCGACGTTTCCTCGCAGCGCATGAACGCGAAAATCCGCGAGGCGCAGATGATGAAAGTCCCCTACATGCTGGTCGTCGGCAAGAGCGAGATGGCGGACAATCAGGTTTCGTTGCGGGTGAGAGACGGTTCGCAGCAAAACAATATTCCGCTGGCGGAGTTTATCGCGCGCGCAAAGGATAAGATTGAGAGAAGGGCGAGTGAGTTGTAGAGGTTAGATGAATAGAGAGTAGAGATTAGTACCGATTAATAGCAGTGTCAAGGCCTGACGAAAAACTCAAACAAAAAGGCCCGGCGCCGCGAAAAAAGCGCTGGGTCTTTTTCTTTTGGGGAAGGTTTTCAAGCGGCAATGTATCAGATTCCTGGTTCACAGACAGCCCTGCACGCCCCCGC
>DAOUBR010000071.1:0-64192 GCA_034432535.1 Anaerolineales bacterium
TCCAAATCCCCTCGGCGGAGAAATACCTCGACGTCATGCGCGAAGCGGGGATTGTTCTCGATAAAGAAGCGCGCAAAGCCTCCATCGTGGAACAAGCGAAGCAGGCGGCGGCTCTGGTCGGCGGCGAAGCGATGATGGACGATGACTTGTTGAACGAAGTCGCCAACCTGATTGAAATGCCCACCGCCGTCATGGGCGGCTTCGACCCCCAATTCCTGCAACTGCCGCGCGACGTGCTGATTTCGGTGATGAAGAAACACCAGCGGTACTTCCCCGTTCAAAAAAGTTCCAGGTTTCAAGTTTCAGATTCCACGTCCGCCGATAAACCCGAAACATCGAACGCGGAACATGGAACTCTCCTGCCGCACTTCATCGCCATCCGCAACGGCGACGACCTGCATATTGACGTCGTCCGCCAGGGCAATGAACACGTCCTCGGGGCGCGCTTCGCCGACGCGGACTTCTTCGTCCGCGAAGACCTCAAACTCAAACTGGAAGACTTCCGCCCCAAACTGGCGGGGCTGACCTTCCACGCCAAACTCGGCTCGATGTTAGATAAATCCAACCGCATGTTAAAACTCGGCGCGGAAGTCGGCGCGCTGCTTGGCTTTCAGGGCGTCGAGCAAATCAAGCCGTTGGGGCGCGCGGTCTATCTCGCCAAAGCCGACCTGGCGACTCAGATGGTGACGGAGATGACCTCGCTGCAAGGAATCATCGGGCGCGAATACGCCCTTCGCAGCGGGGAAGACCCCGAAGTGGCGCGGGCGATTGGCGAACAATATCAAACCGCGCCGCAAAGCAAAATCGGCGTGGCGCTCGCTCTCGCCGATAGAATCGATTCGCTCGTCGGACTCTTTGCCGCGGGGCTTGCCCCGACGGGCGCGAAAGACCCCTTCGGCTTAAGGCGCGCCGCCATCGGAATCGTCCAGCCGCTGATTGAACACAACCTCGATTTCAATCTGGCGGAAGCGGTGAAGCGTTCCGCCGCCATGCAGCCGATAGAAGTCGGCGCGGACGCGCAAAAGCAGATTCTCGATTTCGTCGCCGGACGGCTGCGCGTGGTTTTGAACGACATGGGCTTCAAATACGACGCGGTGGAAGCCGTCCTCGCCGCGCAAGCCAACAATCCCGCCGGCGCGGCGCGCGCCGTGAAACAATTGCAAACATGGACGGAACGCGAAGACTGGCGGCAAATTCTCGACGGCTTCGCCCGCTGCGTGAGGATTCTGCGGAGTCGGACCGAAGACAAAGGACAGCGGATCGAGATTGACGAAAAAGCGTTTATTGAAAACGCAGAGAAGGAACTTTACAAAGCGCTTCAAACTTCCGTCGTCCGTCCTCCGTCAACCGTCAACGACTTGCTTGAAACGATCGCCGCCCTCATCCCCTTCATCGCCGCTTTTTTTGATAAAGTCATGGTCATGGCGGAAGACGAAAAGGTCAGGCGCAATCGGCTGGCGCTCGTGAGGCAAATTGCGCGCCTCTCCGACGGGCTGGCAGATTTGAGCAAACTGGAAGGGTTTTAGTTAGAACGTAAGGGACAGGTTTTCAGCCTGTCCTTTTTTTTGCGAATTAAGTCGAGAGGCTGCCATGAAAGCGATTCGTTTTTTAGCCCTTGTTTTGATTCTGGGGTTGACGGGATGCGCCGCTTCCGAATCTTCGTCTTTGTTAGAATCTATCGTCCCGCCGCTTTCTTTCACCGCGCCGCCTCCCGCGTTTACGCCGACGGCGCCCCCCTTGCCGCCGACTTTAACGGCGACCCCTGCGCCCCTCCCGCTGGACTTTCCCCCAGCAACCCCGCCCGTTTTTTCGCCCATTTTGTATAGGAACGCGCGGGACCGCTATTTCAGTTTTCAAGTATTGGGCGGCTATCAGAACGGACGCTGGCTAACCGACGAAGAAACGTATCCGCTGCTCAATTTTGGCGCCAGTTACGACGTTTACGCTTTTGACCGTTTTGTGGGCGCCGCGAAGATACAGGTCTCGGAGGATATGTTCGTCTTGCCGCCGTTTTGCGGGGCGGATTATGCCAGCTCCAATCTGGCGGAAGATATTCCCAACCTTTTTGCGTTCGCGCAAGGCTGGCAGGTTAAGTATCGTCCGTTCGTGGAGATGGCGGCGGATAACCCCGTGTATCGGCAGGCGGTGGCGGACTGGCTGGCTTCGCAGGGAATCGCCGACCCGCAAGTTCAAATTACCCGCATTTTGCGGACGGATATTGAAGGCGACGGAACGAACGAGGTCTTCATTTCCGCGACGCGCTTCAAAAATCCCGATATGCCTGTGACCGAGATGGGCGATTATTCCATCGTCCTGATGAGGAAGGTGAAAGGCGGCGAAGCGCTCACCGTGCCGCTGGTCGCCGACATATATCGTTCCATGCAATCCG
Organism: Anaerolineales bacterium; assembly: GCA_034432535.1. GTDB lineage: Bacteria > Chloroflexota > Anaerolineae > Anaerolineales > Villigracilaceae > Villigracilis. The sequence goes on from DAOUBR010000071.1 coordinate 2,390, forward strand.
AAGCGACCTATCCGTACTCTTATCAGATTGCGGGCTTTTTCGATTTTAATCAGGACGCGAATATGGAAGTCGTCCTCAACGTGAATCGCTGGGAGGGGAGGGGAATCGTCATATATGAAGCGAAGGGATTTAATACGACGCAAGTCGTTAAGGAAATTTGCGCGGAATGACGCGCGCCGCGCAAGGATGGCTTTTCTTTGCGGCGCTGATTGCGCGGTCAAAACCGTCCACGAATAGGGCCACGAATACTCGAACACGACGAGCGCTTCAAGAATGAAAGCGCTCTGGCGAAAGCGCGACCATTCGTGAGTTCGTGGACGGTCTCCGTCAATCGCGCAGCGAGAGATGCGTCTCGCGGTACGAATGTACGCAACTTTCGGCGTACTACCGAATTTTGTCGAGCTACGCAAAGCCGCAATTCTTTGGCGCCCCGAAAAACGCCGATTGTGCTTTATAATTTTTCGCGCGCATTCAAAGAAGAAGCGCCAATCCTTTTCGTCTATCGTCCACTGCCCCCTATGAATCCCCCCGACTGGCGCGAACAATTGTTAGAAGCCGTCGCCGCCTGTTGCGAAGAAGGAAAAGCGGCGGCGGAATACGTCCGCGCGCGGGGAACGCGCGTTGGGCTGCGGCGCGCGCGGAAAAACGTCGGGGCGTTTTGGGGGCTTGCCCGCTCGATTTATTTCAATTCAAGGCATTATTCGCGCGAAGCGGCGCTGAAAAGTCCCGCCGTGTGGACTCTCTTCATTCACGAAGTCAAGCACCTGCAGCAGGGATATTTTGTCGCGCTTTCGATTTACGGCGAGCTGGAAGCGTGGCAGCTCCAATTCCGCCTGTTGAAACAAATCACGGGCGGAAGTCTGCCCCCCGCGCTGGAAGAGCTGCTCGCGCTGCCGCTGAATTTTGACCGCGCCAATCTCCGCCGCGCCCGCCAGCTCATGACCGATTACGCGGGTCTTCTGTATAGCGCGTTCCTGCTCCCGCTCTACCCGCTGCCCCAAGAGATAACGTATTGGCTGACCCGTAAAACCCCAAATCGTCTATAATCTCACCTGCCCGCTCACCGCTTACCATTTACCAATTACCAATCTCCAATCTCCAATCTCTTCTTTTTCGCCTCGCGCCTCTCCCATGTCCGCCATAGACGAAATCAAATCCAGAATTGACATTGTGGAACTCATCATCGAATCGGGCGTGAAGCTCCGCAAGTCCGGGAGGAGCTACACGGGATTTTGCCCGTTTCACGATAACAAGCGCACGCCCGCCTTTGTGGTCTGGCCCGAATTGGGGATGTGGAAATGTTATGGCGCGTGCAACGAAGGCGGCGACGCCATCAAGTATGTGATGAAAAAAGAGGGGCTGGATTTCAAAGAAGCGCTGAAAAAACTCGCCGAGCGCGCGGGCGTGCCTCTGCCCGAATATCGGCGCGAAGCCCCCGAAGTCAAAGAAGCCTACGACCATCTGCGCGCTTTGCTGGAAGACGCGCTGATTTATTACCGCAACAACCTGTTTCAAAATAAAGAAGTCCTCGCTTATCTGCGTGAAAAGCGCGGGCTGACCGAAGCGACCATTGAAACTTTCGGCTTGGGCTACGCCCCGCGCGGCTACGACAACCTCGTCAAATACTTCGAGCCGAAGGGCTACGCGCGGCAAGATTTAATTGACGCCGGCTTGCTCAGCGTTCGCGAGGACGAGGCGGGGCGCGCCTACGACAAATTCCGCCACCGCATCATGATTCCCATCCGCGACGAAAACGGGCGCATGGCGGGCTTTGGCGCGCGCATTGTGGATCCCGACGACGTCCCTAAATTTATGAATTCGCCCGACACGGCGATTTTTACCAAAGGCAGAATCCTCTACGGGCTGGATAGAGCCAGAAAGCCCATCCGCGCCGCCGATCAGGCTGTGATTGTCGAAGGCTATCTCGACGTCATCGCGCTGCATCAGGCGGGCTTTGAGAACGTCGTCTCGCCGATGGGCACGGCGCTGACCGAAGACCAATTACGTTTGCTGAAACGTTTCACCCGGCGAATCGTCCTTGCGCTCGACCCCGATACAGCCGGGCAAAAAGCCATCCTGCGCGGGCTGGAAGCGGCGCGTTCCGCGATGGATAGGGAAGGGGAACTGGGCTTCGACCCGCGCGGGCTGCTGCGCAGCGAGGCGCGGCTGCAAGCCGACCTGCGAGTGGCTGCCCTGCCCGATAACCTCGACCCCGATGAAATCGTCGCCCGCGATCAGGAAGAATGGAAGCGCGTCATCGAAAACGCCAAACCTGTGGTGACGCACGTCATGGAGACTCTCGCCGCCGGCAAAGACCTGAACGACGCGAAGGTCAAAAACGAAATTGCCGCGCAGGTGATTCCCTTGATTGAAGACCTGCCCACGCCCATCGAGCGCGATACCTACCGTCAGGCGTTGGCGCGGATGCTGCGAGTGGACGAGAGCGCCTTAAACGTCGCGCCCGCTTCCGCTCCGGCGCTTCGGCGCAAGCCGCGCCTGTCCGCGCGCAAAATTGGCGCCGCGCCACCTGTGGCGGCGGTCAACCCCACGTTGAAATCCGAAGCCTACTGTCTGGCGGCGTTGCTGCAAAAGCCCGCCTTGCTTTATCGTTTGGATCGCGCCATGCAAGAAGCGGGCTTGAGCGCCTTAGCCGTTCAAGATTTCGATTATACTGACCATCAATTGCTGTTTGGCGCGCTGCGCCGCGCGGTAGAACAGGACGAGCGCGAACATCGCCGCTACATTTTGGAAAACCTGCCCGACGAACTCGGCGATTGGGCGCGGAACTTGCTTTCGCAGACCGAAACCGCCGACCTGGCGGAAGATAAACTCCTCGACGAGTTGACGATGCGCTTTTTGGATTTGCGCCGCGCGCGCGCTTCCTCCGCTTTGAATCAACTGCGCTTTATGCAGGAAGAAGAGCAGCGGCACAACGGCGCGAACCTTCTCGCCTATCAGCGTCAGGCGCTGGAATTCACCCGCCTGATGCAGGCGCTGGACAGGGCGCGCAGGAACCTCTCCGCGAAGCGTTGAAAAAAGGAAAGGGCGACGATGGCGGTTAAACGTAAACCAACCAAAAAAGAAAATCTGCCGAAAAAGCAAAAGACGCGCAAGCCGAAAACCGCTTTTCCAACGGCTGCGGAATCTTCCGCCGCCGTGTTAGATTCCCTGCTGGAGGACGACTTTCTGCCGGGGATCGAAATGGCGGAAGCCGAAGGGGAGATTTTTCCGCTGGAGGAAGAACTGGCGGACAAGACGCTGCTTCCGCGCGGGCGCGACTCCGCCGAATCTTCGGAAGACCCCGTGCGGCTCTACCTGCTCGAAATCGGCCAGTATAAGCTGCTCGACGCCGACAGCGAGTTTCGCCTTGCCACGTTGAGCGAAGCCGACCGTCACCTTTTGGCGCTAGGGAAGTTGAAACCCATCCGCTCGCTTTCGCCCATCGCTGCGGCGTATCATTACGTCGTTTCGGAGCTGGCGACTTCGTGGAAGCGGCTGACCGAAGACGTGGAGCGGCTCGATTGCCGCCTGCCCAACCTCGCGCTGCTGCTGGCGGAAGCGCAATCGCTTCACGCCGGCTGGCAGTTCGATTCGCCCTCTTACTTCCGCGCTTATCTGGATAACGGGCGCTGGGGCGTCGATCCGCTGTGGGACGCGCTGGCGCGGCATGCTTACAGCGTTTTCCTCAATTTATATTTGCTGCCGTTTGAATACGCCCAATGGCTGCTGGAATACATTCGCGGGCGGCAGAATCTACCCGCCCAGCGGACTCTCTTTCGCAACTTGCCGCCGGAGGAAGAATTGCTCAAAGAAGCCGACGCGATTCACGCCCGTGCGGTGGAAGCCAATCAAGCGTTGATTAACGCCAATTTGCGGCTGGTGGTCAGCGTGGCGAAGCGCTATCTGGGGCGCGGCATGTCGCTGCTCGATTTAATTCAGGAAGGCAACATGGGGTTGCTGCGCGCCATCAATAAATTCGACCCGCGTCGCGGCTACAAATTTAGCACCTACGCCACCTGGTGGGTGCGGCAAGCCATCAACCGCTCCATCGCCGAGCAAGCGCGCACCATTCGCATCCCGGTGCATTTATTCGAATCCATCTCGCGCATTTTGCGCGTCCAGCGAAGTTTAACCCAAACGCTGGGACGCAACCCCACCAACGCCGAAATCGCCCTCGACGTGGGCTACCTTTCCGCCGCCGACGTGCAGATGATTTTGCGCGCGCGCGCCGAAGATAAACCGCTCAAGCCCGAATTGCAAGCGCGACTGGAAGCCGCCGCTCAAAAAGTTAAGCGCATCCTGCGCTCGGCGGAAGACCCCATCTCGCTCGAATCGCCGGTGGGGGACGAGGAATCCAGCTCGCTGGGCGACTTCATCGAAGACGAGGAAGCGCCTTCGCCGATGGATTTCGCCGCCCGCGATATGCTCCGCGAGCAGGTGCAGCGCGCGCTGGAAGTCCTTTCCGACCGCGAGCGCGACGTGCTGGAACTGCGCTTTGGGCTAAAGGACGGGCGCGAACATACGCTGGAAGAAGTCAGCCGCTATTTCGACGTAACGCGCGAGCGCATTCGTCAGATTGAAGCGAAGGCGCTGCGCAAGCTGCGGCATCCCGCGCGCGCGCGCGAATTGCGCGAATATTTGGGGAACTAAATCCCGCCGCGTCGTTGCGCGTAGCGTTTTCAAAGACTTTTCAGGTCTTTTTTCTAGCCCGCTTGAAACACTTGTGATATACTTCACGTCCGCCGTGCATCGGCTTAAAAATTTCACGCGCTCAGAGGTGTTTCCATGCTATTGGAATACATTGCAATCGGTGTGATGATCGCGGTCGCCACGTTCATCGCGCTTGCCGCAGTCGGGTTGGGGGAGCTTTTTGGACCGAGAAAGAAAAGCAAAGCGAAAGACATGCCCTACGAATCGGGGATGAACCCATACGGCGAAGGCACGCGCCGCATGCCCGTTCGCTTTTATCTTGTCGCCATCCTCTTCGTCCTCTTTGACATTGAAGTCGTCTTTTTCCTGCCCTGGGCAATTGCTTTTCGCCAGCTAGGATTATTCGGCTTGATTGAAATGGTCGTCTTTATCGTCGTCTTATTAATAGGGTACGTGTACGCATGGAAGAAAGGATCTCTTGAATGGGAGTAGAACAGAAACTCGGCAATATGGGCGTGGTGACGACCACGCTGGAACAAGCGGTGAACTGGGGACGCACCAACGCGATGTGGCCCATGCTGTTCGGCCTGGCGTGCTGCGCCATCGAGATGATGTCGGCGCAGGCTTCCAATTACGATATGAGCCGCTTCGGCATGGAACTGATGCGCGCCAGCCCGCGCCAATCCGATTTAATGATTGTCGCCGGGCGCGTCTCGAAAAAAATGGGTCCTGTCCTGCGGCGTTTGTACGACCAGATGCCCGAGCCCAAATGGGTGATTGCGATGGGCGATTGCGCCTCTTGCGGCGGCGTGTTTAACAACTACGCCATCTATCAAGGGGTGGATGAAGTGGTGCCGGTGGACGTCTTTGTGGCGGGCTGCCCGCCGCGCCCCGAAGCGTTAATTCACGGCGTGATGACCCTGCACGAAAAAGTTCGCGGGCAGACCTTCAAAGAATACGCGGAAAAATACGCCAAATAACATATGGACAAACAACTCGAACCCATCGTCAAACAAGCGCGCGAACGCTTCGCCGCCGAAGTCGAAGAATTTCGCGATGAAATTCACCTGCTCGTTCCGCCCGAACATATCATCGCCGCCTTGACCTACCTCCGCGACGAGCAAAAATTTGAGCTGCTTTCGGCGCTGACCGCCAGCGATTATCACCCCAAAACCGCCCCGCGCTTTCACGTGATATATCAGCTGACTTCGCTCTCGAAAAACCTTTCGATTCAACTGCGCGTCCCCGTCGGCGGCGAAAACCCCAAACTGCCGACGGCGACGGGCGTCTACGGCGTCGCCAATTGGCGCGAGCGCGAACTGCTGGATATGTTCGGAATCGAATTTGAAGGGCACCCCGACCCGCGCCGCATCCTCATGCCGGAAGAGACCGAGGGGCGCCCCTTGCGCAAGGATTATCCGCTGGGATACGAAGAACCGCAATTTTCTTTTAACTATGACGAAATCGGCTCGCTGAAGCCCTTCGCAAAGGAATAGTTATGACTCAGATTGAACAAGTCAGCGTAGAGAAGTTCAAACATCTTGTCTCCGAGCGCGCGTTGACCGGCGAAACCATGCTGCTGAACATGGGACCGCAGCATCCCTCGACGCACGGCGTCTTGCGTTTGCTGTTGGAACTGGACGGCGAAGTGGTGGTGAACTGCATCCCCGACGTCGGCTTTTTACACACTGGCATTGAAAAAAACATGGAGGCGAAGACCTACCAAAAAGCCGAAGTGATGACCGACCGCCTCGATTACCTCAACCCGATGGGCAACAATCTGGCTTATTGTATGGCGGTGGAAAAACTGGTGGATTTGGACGTTCCGCCCCGCGCCCAGGCGCTGCGCGTCATCCTCGTCGAATTGCAGCGCATCGCTTCCCATCTGGTCTGGCTTGGCACGTCCGCTTTGGATCTGGCGGCGATGTCCATGTTCTTGTACTGCTTCCGCGAGCGTGAGCAAATCCTCGATATTTTCGAGCTTGTCTCCGGGCAGCGGATGATGACCACCTACATCCGTCCCGGCGGATTGTGGCGCGACGTCCCCGTCGAATTTGAACAAGCCGTGCGCGAGTTCATCAAGATTTTCCCGCGCCGCATAGACGAATACGAACGACTGGTCACTAAAAATCCCATTTTCCTCGACCGCGTGATGGGAATCGGGCTGCTGCCCGCCGAGCTGGCGCTCTCTTACGGGGTGACCGGTCCCATGCTGCGCGCTTCGGGCGTGAATTGGGATTTACGCAAAGCCCGCCCCTACATGGGATACGAGCAATACGATTTCGACGTCCCGACCCGCACGGAAGGCGACGTGTACGCGCGTTATCTGGTGCGTATTCAAGAGATGCGCGAATCGTTGAAGATTGTCGAGCAGGCGCTCAACAAACTGCCGTTCGGTCCCGTCCGCTCGGGTAACCGCAAGTTCGTCCCGCCGCCGCGCTCTGAAATCGGCGTGAGCATGGAATCCCTGATTCATCACTTCAAACTGTGGACGGAAGGTTTCTCCGCCCCTGCGGCTTCCGTCTATGCCGCCATTGAATCGCCGCGCGGCGAACTGGGCGTGTTCCTTGAAGGCGACGGCGGCCCCAAGCCGCGCCGCGTTCACATGCGCACGCCTTCCTTCGATAACCTTTCCGTCCTGCCGCATATCGTCAAAGGACATTTGGTCGCCGATTTGGTCGCCATTTTAGGGTCCGTTGACATCGTTCTTGGAGACGTTGACCGATGAGCCTTGCTGAAAAATATCCCAAAGAAGTCAAGCAGATTCTCGCCAAATATCCGCCCGAACACAAGCGCTCCGCGGTGATGCCGCTGCTTTACCTCGCTCAGCGCGAGGAAGGTTACATCACGAAAGAAGCCATGCGCGACGTGGCGGAAACGCTGGACATGACCGAGACCGACGTCGCTTCGATTGTCGGCTTTTACTCGTTATATCACGACGAAAAAGCGGGCAAATATCGCATGCAGGTCTGCACGGATTTACCCTGCGCGCTACGCGGCGCGGACGAATTCTTGAAAAACCTGTGCGATAACCTTGGCATTAAGGTCGGCGAAACCACCTCCGACGGGTTGGTCACCGTCGAGGCGGTGATGTGCCTGGCAGGCTGCGACAAAGCCCCGCTGTTCCAGACGCAAGGTCCCGACGGAATCAAATACCACGAAAACATGACCGTAGATAAAACGCTGGAATTAATTGAAGCGTTGAAGAAAGCGGAAGGAGGGAAATCGTGACGCACATCCTTTTACGTCACCGCGACGTTCCCGAAATTCACCGGCTGGACGTCTATAAAAAAAACGGCGGATTTGAAGCGTTCAAAAAAGCCGTAACCAAAATGAAGCCCGAAGCCGTGACCGAGACGGTGAAAAATTCGGGGCTGCGCGGACGCGGCGGCGCGGGCTTTCCCACCGGCGTCAAGTGGTCCTTCATGGACGCCAAAAGCTGGCCCCATTACGTCGTCGCCAACGCGGACGAATCCGAACCCGGCACCTTCAAAGACCGCGAAATCATGGAGCGCAACCCCTTCCAGTTTTTGGAAGGAGTCGCCATCGCCAGTTACGCCGTCGGCGCCAACGCCGCCTATATCTACCTGCGCGGCGAATTCTGGCAGGTGGCTGCCTGGCTGGATGAAAAAATCGCCGAGATGGAAGAAGCGGGCTTGCTCGGCGAGCGTCTCTTCAAGACCGATTACTCGCTGCGGATTTACACCCACCTTGGCGCGGGCGCTTACATCTGCGGCGAAGAAACCGCCCTGCTGGAATCCATCGAAGGCAAGCGCGGACAGCCCCGCGTGCGTCCGCCTTTCCCGCCTTCTTACGGCTTATACGGCAAGCCCACCGTCATCAACAACGTCGAAACCTTTACCAACGTCCCGATGATTCTCGCCAACGGCGCGGAATGGTACAAATCGCTCGGCACGGCGGATAGCGCCGGCGTGAAGATTTTCTCGCTCTCCGGGCGGGTGAAGAAGCCCGGCAATTACGAGCTGCCCTTCGGGACGACCTTCCGCCAGCTGATTTACGAACACGGCGGCGGCATTCTGGACGACCGCCCCGTCAAAGCCATCATGCCGGCAGGCGCTTCCTCCTCGCTTTTGCCCGCCGACGACAAACTGCTCGATACGCCGCTGGATTACGCCTCCCTCCGCGCCGCCGGCGGCGACCTCGGCTCCGCTTCGGTCATCGTCATTGACGATACCGTCGGCATTGACTGGGTGATTGATAAAACCATCCACTTCTTCAAACATGAATCTTGCGGCAAATGCACCCCCTGCCGCGAGGGCAACTACTGGATGCTGAACGTGATTCATCGCGTCCGCTCGGAAGGCAAGCCCGAAGACGTGGACCTGCTGTTCAACGTCGCCAAACAGATGCAGGGCAAATGCCTGTGCGCGCTGGGCGAATTCGCCACGATGGCGGTGACCACAGGCATTGAGCGCTTCCCGCAAGATTTTAAGAAAGCGGCGCGGTAAATATTTTACAGATTGGTGAACGGATGAGCAAACAAGTCACACTCACAATAGATGGAAAGCAAGTCTCCGTTCCGGAAGGGACGCTGGTGGCGGACGCGGCGAAACTCGCCGGGGTTGATATTCCCGTCTTTTGCCATCACCCCAAACTGGAACCGGTCGGCATGTGCCGCATGTGCCTCGTTGAAATCGGCAGACCCGTGTTCGATAAATCCGGGCAGCCGGTGATGGAAGAAGGCAAGCCGAAGGTTCAATTCATGCCCAAGCTGGAAACCGCCTGCACCAACCGCGTTTCAGAGGGCATGGTCGTTCTCACTTCGACCCCCAAAGCCAGAGAAGGGCAAAAAAGCACGGTGGAATTTTTACTCACTTCGCACCCGCTCGATTGCCCCGTGTGCGATAAGGGCGGCGAATGTCCGCTGCAAAACCTGACGATGGAGTTTGGCCCCGGCAAGAGCCGCTTCCTCTACGACGAAAAATTACACTTGGAAAAGCAAGTTCCGCTGGGCGAGCTCATCTGGCTGGACCGCGAGCGCTGTATCCAGTGCGCGCGCTGCATTCGCTTTCAGAGCGAGGTGGCGGGCGAAGCGGTTCTCGGCTTTGACGAGCGCGGACGCAGCACGCAGATTATCTCCATTTCCGAGCCGCCCTTCGATTCGGTCTTTTCGGGCAACACCACCGATATTTGTCCCGTCGGCGCGCTTACCACGGCGGATTTCCGCTTCGGCGCGCGCCCGTGGGAACTGAACGCTCAGGCTTCGATTTGCACGCAATGCCCGGTCGGCTGCAACACCACGCTCAACGCCCGCCGCGAGGCGAAAGCGGGCGGCGAGATTGTCGTCAAGCGCGTGATGCCGCGCCAGAACGAGGGAGTGAACGAAATCTGGCTGTGCGACAAAGGGCGCTTCGCTTACCACTACATCGAAAGCAAGAAACGCCTGACCAGACCGTTGATTCGCAAGGACGAAAAACTCGCCCGCGCCTCATGGGAGGCGGCGGCGAAACTGGCGGCGGAGAATTTCGCCAAAGCCAAAAAGGATTTTGTCGTGCTGGCTTCGGGCCGCCTTTCTAACGAAGACCTGTTCAACCTCAAATCGCTGGCGGATACGGCGGGCGGCAGCGCCATCCTGTATTCCGACATGGGCGGCGGCGACGTCGCCGCGGTCGCCGGCGTGGGGCAGGGCAGCAACCTCGGCGCGCTCGGCAAGGGCGACGCGATTCTGGTCGTCGCTTCCGATTTGTACGAGGAAGCCCCCATCTGGTGGCTGCGCGTCAAACAAGCCGCCGATAGAGGCGCCACGCTTATCGTCGCCAACGGGCGCCCCACTCGATTGGAGCGCTTCGCCTCTTACGTTATCCGTTATTCTTACGGCGACGAGGTCAAGACCATTCAGGATTTTGAAAAGAAGAGCAAAATTTCGGACGCTTTCGCCAAGGCGAAAAACGCCGTCGTCTTTTACGGCAGCGACGGACTGGGCTTGAACGGAACTTCCGTGCTGGCTTCGGCGTGCGGCGAACTGCTGAAAGAGACGGATCACATTGGCAAGCCGAACAACGGGTTGATTCCCGTCTGGCAGCGCGCCAACGACCAGGGCGCGTGGGAAATCGGCTTCCGCCCCGAACCCGATTTGGAAAAAGCCTTGAAGGGCAAGGCGGTCTATATCGTCGGCGCCGACCCGGCGGGCGATTCGCCCGCGCTGGCGAAAGCCTTGAAAGGCGCGAAGTTCGTCGCCGCGCAAGACATTCTGGAAACCGCCACGACCGAAATGGCGGACGTGGTCTTGCCCGCGCAATCCTTCGCCGAGCGCGAAGGGAGCTTCACCTCCGGCGAGCGCCGCGTTCAGCGTTTTTACCCCGCCGTCCCGCCCAAAGGCGATTCCAAACCCGATTACGCGATCATCGCGCTCGTCGCCAAACAAATGGGCGTGATTCTGGAAGGCTCTTCCGCCGCGGTGGTCTTCGACCTGCTCGCGCATTCGGTCGAATCCTTCGCCGGTTTGACTTACGAAGCGCTCGCCGCGACGCGCCCGCAATATCCCATTGTAGGACGCGGCGATTTGTATTACGGCGGAACGACCTATGAAAACACTCAAGGTCTCGGAGCGCAAATTCCCCCCGTCGCCCAAAACGGGAAGACCGCGCACATTCCGAAGGTGAGAAAAGAAGCCGCGCTGCGCCCCAAAGAAAAGGAACTGCTCGCTGTGCCGGTGAACAAGTTGTACGATTCCGGCGCGACGATGACGGCTTCCACGTTGTTGAATTTGCGCGTGGGCGAAGCGTATATCGCCATGCATCCCGCTACCGCCGAAAAGCTCGGCTTGCAAGCCGGCGCGCCGGTCAAACTGAGCTTTGCAAACGGCGACGGAGAAGCCGCGCTCAAAACGGACGAGACCGTCCCGACCGGAGTGGCGCTTGTGCCGCGCGGCATGGGAATCGCTTTGCGCGAACCTGCGACGGCGAAGATTAAGTAGACGAGACGAGGACTGCTCTATGATAGATTGGACAATGTGGCTGGAATGGGCCATTAAAGGCTTGGTAGTCTGTCTGATTTTGTTGACGGGCTTCGCCTATTTAACCCTGTACGAGCGCCGCGCGCTGGCGCGCATTCAAGTTCGCGTCGGCCCCAATCGCGCGGGCCCGCAGGGCTTGTTGCAGCCGGTGGCGGACGCGGTCAAGCTGATTTTCAAAGAGGAATTGACGCCCGGCAAGGTTTACAAGTTGATGTTTTTCCTCGCGCCGATTTTGACGGTAGTGCCTTCGTTGGTGTTGGCGGCGGTTATTCCCTTTGGCGGCGAAGTCGAGCTGTTCGGGCGCAAAATGACGCTGTACGTCGCCAACTTGAACGTGGGCGTGTTGTATCTGACCGCCATCGCTTCCATCGCCGTTTACGGCATTGTGCTGGCGGGCTGGTCTTCCAACAACAAATACGCCATGCTGGGCGGCATTCGTTCTTCGGCGCAGATGATTTCTTACGAGCTGACGCTTGGCTTGTGTCTGGTGACCGCCATCCTCATGGGCGATTCGATGAACTTGCAGGATATTGTTAGCGCGCAAAAGGATATCTGGTTCGCGGCGGTGCAGCCCGTCGGCGCGTTGATTTTCCTGATTGTCACGCTCGCGGAAGTGAACCGCGCGCCCTTCGATATGCCCGAAGCCGAACAAGAGCTCACCGCCGGTTATCACGCCGAATATTCCGGCATGAAGTTCGCGCTCTTCTTCATGGCGGAATACCAAAAGATGATTGTGGTCAGCATGATTGCCGCGACGCTCTTCTTCGGCGGCTACCGCGAGTTTTGGTTTTTGAAAGACACGATTTTCAGCGTGGATCGTTACTGGTGGCTGGGCCCGATTTATTTGCTGCTGAAAGTCGTGGTGTTGCTCTTCTTTATGATTTGGACGCGCGCCACCTGGCCCCGCGTCCGCTACGACCGCCTGATGGCGTTCGGCTGGAAGATTTTACTGCCGCTGGCGCTGGCGATTACGTTCATCACCGCCATAGGATACCTGTTCGCCGAGCTTTATCATCCGCTCTGGATTTGGGCGATTCCCGTCGTTTCCATCGCGGCGTTTTTATTCGCCGTTACGTTAATTTACAAGGACCTGAGGAGAAAATCCTATGGGCGTATTTGATCCCCTTGTCGAACTATTGCGCGGACTTTTTGAAACGCTGCGCTCGCTCGTGCGGGAGCCGGTCGTCACCGTGCAATATCCCGAAGAGAAGCGCCCCGTTCGTCCGCGCTATCGCGGCCGCCATGTCTTGAAGCGTTATGAGAACGGGCTGGAAAAGTGCATCGGCTGTTCTTTGTGCGCCGCCGCCTGCCCCGCCGACGCGATTTTCGTCGAAGCCTCCGAAAACACCGACGAGAAGCGCTTCTCGCCCGGCGAGCGTTACGCTTCGACTTATGAAATCAACATGCTGCGCTGTATTTACTGCGGTTTTTGCGAAGACGCCTGCCCGACCGAAGCGATTGTGCTGGGCGATAATTACGAGCTTTCTTTCACCGACCGCCGACAGGCAATCTACACCAAAGACATGCTGTTAGAGCCTTCGCCCGCGCCCGACGCGCTCACCCCGCGCAAGGTGGAGCCGGGCGTTTACACCCGCTCGGTGCCGCAAATGAAAGACCCGACGGATTAATCAAAGGACAGAATCAGGTCGTCAGGAATTTGCGCCTGAAGCCCGATTCCTGATTTTCAAAGGTGCTTATGAATTCTGAACTGCTTGTCTTCTTCACCCTTTCCGCGATTGCGGTGGCTTCGGCGCTGGCGATGCTTTTCAGCCGCAACGCCGTGTATTCCGCCGTCTTTCTGGCGTTGAACTTTACCGTCGTGGCGGTTTTTTACCTGCTGCTGGGCGCGCCGTTTATCGCCATGTCGCAAATCACAGTGTACGCCGGCGCCATCATGGTGCTGTTCCTCTTCGTCATCATGCTCTTGGGCGCGGAGAACCTGCCGCATTCCAAAGTCCTCCCCTGGCAGAGACCGCTGGCGGCGGTTTTGGCTGCCGCCGTGGCCGCGGAAGCGCTCTACCTGCTTTTCTTCCGCGCGCGGACTTCCTTCTTCGTCGCGCCGCCTGGCGAAGCGATGAACACGATGGACAGCCTGCGCGAAATGGCGCTGAGCCTGTTCAGCCGGTATTTGCTGCCGTTTGAAGTCACTTCCGTTTTGCTGTTGGTCGCCATGGTCGGCGTGATTGTGCTGGCGCGGCGGGAAAAGGAAAGTTAGCATGATTCCTGTGGATTACTACGTCGGGCTTTCGGCGATTATGTTCTTCATCGGCGCGTTGGGCGTGCTGATTCGCCGCAACCCGCTGATTATCTTCATGTCCGTCGAACTGATGCTGAACGCCGCGAACCTCGCTTTTGTCGCCTTCGCCAGCGTGTACCAGACCTTCAGCGGACAGATTTTCGTCTTCTTCGTCATCGCCGTCGCCGCCGCCGAAGTCGCCATCGGGCTGGCGTTGATTGTCGAAATCTTCAAGACGAAAAAAGACGTCAACGTGGACGACTTAAATTCTCTGAAAGGATAAAAAGCAACCCTGTTCGTCGCCGGTTGCAAATCACGGAGAAAACATGTATTTTAGCGAAACAGCAAACTCAGGCTTCTACTTCCTTGCCCCGTGGCTGGTCTTCGCGCCCGTTATCGGCTTGCTGATTAACCTCTTTTTCGGCAAGCGGATGGGGGAGCGGGCGGTCGGCGTCGTGGCGAGCCTCGCGGCAGGGACGACCTTCGTCGTCGCCCTCCTGCTGGCGTATTCCGTCTCACTCAATCACGGCGCGCCGCACAGCGTCAAACTCGCGGAGTGGATTCACATCGGCAAGCTCCAACTGGATTGGACCTTCCGCGTGGATTCGCTTTCCGCCATGATGATGCTGGTCGTCTCCGGAGTCGGAACGCTCATCCACATCTACGCCGTCGGGTACATGCACGAAGACGTCCGCTTCAAGCATGAAGAAGGGCGCTTCAATCTGTTCTTCGTGTACCTCAACCTGTTCATCGCGGCGATGATGATTCTCGTCAGCGGCGATTCGTACATGATGCTCTTCGTCGGCTGGGAAGGCGTGGGGCTTTGCTCCTTCCTGCTCATTGGCTTCTGGTACGAGATGGACACGCTGGCGCGCCCCTCGTGGGCGAATTCCAACGCCGCCAAAAAAGCCTTCATCACCAACCGCGTCGGCGATTTTGGCTTCCTCATCGCGGGCTTTTTAACGTTCTGGTATCTTGGCTCATTTCAGTTCGACGAGGTCTTCCGCGCCGCGCCCGAAGTCGCTCACTCCGCGCCTTGGGTGATTGTGGCGATTACGCTCTTCATGCTGATCGGCGTGGCGGGCAAATCGGCGCAGATTCCGCTTTACATCTGGCTGCCCGACGCGATGGCGGGCCCCACCCCCGTTTCGGCTTTAATCCATGCGGCGACGATGGTCACCGCGGGCGTGTATCTCATCACCCGTTCCGCCCCGTTATATTCGCTTGTGCCTCAGGCGCAATACGTCGTGGCGCTGGTCGGCGCGACGACCGCGCTTTTTGCCGCGACGATTGCCGTCGGGCAATACGACATTAAGAAAGTCCTCGCCTATTCCACCATTTCGCAGCTGGGCTTCATGGTCGCGGCGGTGGGCATGGGCGCGTTTGTCGCCGGCATGTTCCACCTGATGACGCACGCCTTCTTCAAGGCGCTGCTCTTCCTCTCCGCCGGTTCGGTCATTCTCGGTCTCGAGCGCGGACATCACGCGCACGCGCATCACGGTCACGACGAGCCGAAAAAGAAGGGCAAAAAGGAAGAACGCGGTCACGAAGAACACGAAGCGCATGGCGAAGTCTTCGACCCGGGCGATATGCGCAATATGGGCGGGCTGCGCAAGACCATGCCCGTCACCTTCTGGCTCTACATGATTGGCACGCTGGCGCTCGCGGGAATTTTCCCCTTCGCGGGCTTTTGGTCGAAGGACGAGATTTTGCTCGACGCGAGCTTGCACTTCCCCGTCGTTTACGGCTTGCTGACCGTCGCCGCCTTCTTCACCGCCTTCTACATGGGACGCCAAATCTGGATGGTCTTCTTCGGCGAAGCGCGCAGCGACCCCGCCAAACACGCGCAGGAAAGCCCGAAGGTGATGACCGTCCCGCTGATGATCCTCGCCGCGCTCTCCATTCTCGGCGGCGCGTTCAATCTTCCATTTGAAGGCTTCCACACGCTCACGCACTGGCTCAGTTACACGCTCGGCGAAGTAGAAGGACTCCCGCTGAATCTTCAAGTGGCGGGCGTTTCCACCGCGCTGGCGCTGCTTGCCATCTTCTTCTCGTGGCTGCTCTACGGACGCAACCCGCTCAAGGCGGGGCAACTTGACCCGCTGAAGAAGCCGCTCGGTTTCGTCTTTACCGGCATGGAAAACAAATGGTTTGTGGACGAAGGCTACGGCGCGCTGATTATCAAACCTTTCAAGGCGCTTTCCCAATTCCTCGCCGACGTGATTGACTGGCGCTTCTGGCACGATTTCGTGCATGATACCGTTATCGCCGGAACTTACAACTGGCTGAGCGCAATCGCGCTCAACCGCTACGCCGACCAAAAAGGCATTGACGCCTTCGCCAACTGGCTTGGCGACGCGACCCAATGGCTTTCGGCTGTTATGCGCAAAGCGCAAAATGGCTTCGTCCGCTCTTACGCGCTCTCCGTGCTGTTGGGCGTGGCGCTGATTTTAGGATATTTGATTTTCAAATAGTTACAGGTTGGCGAATTTGAACGTTTCAAGTTGCTAACTTTCAAATTAGCCGACATTCTTGCACCCGAGGATAGAACATGGAATTTCTTCTGCAACCCCTTACCCTGATGACCTTCTTCCCCGTTTTGGGCGTTTTGGTCATCCTGTTCCTCAAACCCGAACAGAAAAACGCTATCCGTTGGACGGCATTGGTCACGTCGCTGATTACTTTCATCCTTTCCCTGTGGATGTTCAGTCAGTTCGACGCTTCCAATCCCGACTTGCAACTGGAAGCCAAATACCCGTGGATTCAAGTCGCGGGGTGGAACATCTACTACTATCTCGCCGTGGACGGGCTGAGCGTGCTGCTGGTTTTGCTCACTGCTTTCCTCACGCCGATTTCCATTCTCTCCACCTGGACGGCCGTCGAAGACCGCGTGAAGGACTTTATGGTTTTCTTCCTGCTGCTGGAAGTCGGCATGATGGGCGTCTTCCTCGCGCAGGATTTGTTCCTGTTCTACATCTTCTGGGAATTCACCCTTGTCCCAATGTACTTCCTCATCGGCATTTGGGGCGGACCGCGCCGCGTGTACGCCGCCGTCAAGTTCTTCCTCTACACGATGGCTGGCTCCATCCTCATGCTGCTGGCGATTCTCTTCCTCGGAATCAAGACCGAGACGTTCAACGTGCCGACGATGCTGGCGCGCCTGCCCGATTTATATAAAACGGGCGCGATTGACCCGCAAACCCAAATGTGGCTGTTCATCGCCTTCGCGGCCGCCTTCGCCATCAAAGTCCCCATGTGGCCCCTGCACTCGTGGCTGCCCGACGCCCACGTGGAAGCGCCCACCGCAGGCTCGGTCATCCTTGCCGGCGTGCTGCTGAAAATGGGGACCTACGGCTTCTTGCGCTTCAACGTCCCGCTCTTCCCCGACGCCACCGTGCAAGCCGCCCCGTGGATCGCCCTGCTGGCGACCATCGGCATTCTTTACGGCGCGGCGGTCTCTTACGCTCAAGCCGACGTGAAGAAACTTGTCGCTTATTCCTCGGTCAGCCATCTTGGCTTCGTCATGCTCGGCATGTTCGCGCTCAACCCGCAAGGCGTCTCCGGAGCGATTTTGCAGATGGTCAATCACGGGCTCAGCACGGGCGCGCTGTTTCTTTTAATTGGCATGATTTACGAGCAGACTCACACCCGCGAAATTAAAGTGTATGGCGGTTTGTGGAAGATTACCCCCGTCTTCGGAACGATGATGCTGATTGCCTCGCTCTCCTCGATGGGTCTGCCCGGCTTAAACGGCTTCGTCGGCGAGTTCACCATCCTGCTTGGCGCTTTTGGCTCCAAGGCGATTGGCTCGCCGTGGTACGCGGGCTTTTCCGCCGCGGGCGTGATTATGGCGGCGGTTTACATCCTTTACATGTTCCAGAAAGTCTTCCTCGGACCGGCGGGCGAAGTGACCCATCACCACGAGCTCAAAGACCTCAACTGGCGCGAAATTCTCACCATCGTTCCGCTCGCCGTTTTCATGTTCTGGATTGGCTTATACCCCAAGCCCTTCTTTGACGTCCTCGCCCCCGCGGTGGAGAAACTCCTCTCCGGGCTGCCTTTGTAATTACCATTTACCAATTACTATTTACCGACTTTAATTCGTAACTGGTAATTGGGTCATTCAGGAGCGTTCATGACGCAACCTCAATTTTCAGATTTCTACGCCATCCTTCCGCTGACAGCCCTGCTGGCGTGGGCGTGCGTTCTCTTGCTGGCGGACCTTTTCATCCCGCGCGAACGCAAGGGAATCACCGCCGCTCTTTCCGCGTTTGGGCTGGCGGCGGCGCTGGGTTACAGCGTCACGCAATTCGGCCAATCCGTCTCCGGCTTTTACAACGTGGTCGTCCTCGACGGCATGGCAAACCTCGCCAATATCCTGCTGTTGATAAGCGGCTTATTGGGAATCGCCCTTGCTTACGGCTACAATCGGCGCATGGGCGCGCAGCGCGGCGAATATTACACCCTGCTGCTTTTCAGCGTGGCGGGCATGATGCTCATGGCGCAAGCCGCCGACCTCATCGTCGTCTTCCTCGCGCTGGAACTGCTCTCTATTCCGCTTTATGTGTTATCGGCTTATAACCGCCGTTTGGAATCGGAAGAAGCCGGCGTGAAGTATTTTCTGCTGGGCGCGTTTGCCACCGGCTTTGTGGTCTACGGCACGGCGCTGGTCTTCGGCGCAACGGGCGCGACGAACCTGAACGGAATCGCGCTCAAAGCGAGTCAGGCGCCCGGTTTGCTGCTGACCTTCGGCGCGGCGCTGTTGCTGGTCGGGCTGGGATTCAAAGTCGCCGTCGTCCCCTTCCACATGTGGACGCCGGACGTGTATCACGGCGCGCCGACTTCCGTCACCGCCTTCATGGCGGCGGGAGCGAAAATTGCCGGCTTTACCGCGCTGCTGCGCGTCTTTTCCTCTGCGCTGCCTTCCGTCTCCGCCGATTTAACTCCCGTGTTGTGGGCGCTTTCCGCGCTCACCATGCTGGCCGGCAACTTCGTCGCCATCGCGCAAACCAACATCAAGCGCATGTTGGCGTATTCTTCCATCGCGCACGCGGGCTACATCCTCATGGCGTTCGTCCCCTACGGCAACCCCCAAGTCGCCGCGATTTCCGTCTCCGCCGGCATGTTCTACCTGCTGACTTACATGGTCGCCAGCTTTGGCGCGTGGGCTGTGGTGATTGCGCTGGAAAAAGCGGAAGGCGCCGGGCTGGAAATTGCCGATTACGCCGGGCTGGCGAAAAAACATCCCCTGCTCGCCGCCGCAATGACCGTCTTTATGCTCTCCTTCATCGGGCTGCCGCCCACGCTTGGATTGGTGGGTAAGTTTTATCTCTTCCGCGCCGCCCTCGCCGGAGGCTTCGCCGGGCTGGCGCTGCTGGGCGTCTTCACCTCGCTGGTCTCCGCTTATTATTACTTGCGCGTCGTCGTGCAGATGTATATGAAAGAAGGCGAGCCGACCGCCGAGCGCGAACCGGGCTTAAACTTCACCGTCGGCTTTGCCGCGCTTGCCACCGTCGTTTTGAGCTTCATCCCGCAGTGGCTCTTTGCGCTGGCAAATTGGAAGTAGCCCGCGGATTGCGCTTGTTCATTATTTACAGGCAAGGCAAAATTCCGAGTCGCGACGCTCGGAATTTTTGCTTATGAAATTAAGGAGTTGGATTGCGTAAAAAGATTTTCTTCGGGGCGATGCTGACGCTGACCGCCTTTTTTAGCGCGCTGCTGATTTGGAACGCCGACTTCGTATTGCGGCTGGAAAAGGCGGCGCAAAGCGGCTCGCTCTCGGCGCAAAAAATCCGCTTTGAATTGGCGGCTTTCAGTTTTGGCGCGCGCGCGCGCAATCTTCCCCTGCGCGAAAAAATCTCGCCGAGCGACGGCATGAAGCAAGCGTTTGTGCCGCAGGGCGAATTTATCATGGGCGCGGGCGATAAAAAGAGCCGCCCCCGCCGATTCGCTCACGCCGTGTACCTTGACGCTTTTTGGATAGACCGAGTGGAAGTGACCAACCGCATGTACGCTTTGTGCGTGGACGCGAGAGTCTGCTCGCCGCCCGTGTCGCGTCTCAACCCGTATTATGGTAAATGGGCGTACCGCGACTATCCCGTTGTGTACGTCAGCTGGTACACCGCCGCAGCCTATTGTCAATGGGCGGGGCGCAGGCTGCCCACCGAAGCGGAATGGGAAAAAGCCGCGCGCGGAACGGACGGGCGAACTTACCCCTGGGGCGAAGCGCGCCCCGACCCTTCGCTGGCAAACTTTGACCAGGCTCTTGCCGGCGAGCCGCTGCCCGTTTTTCGCTATCCGCTGGGCGCCAGCCCCTACGGCGCGTTGAACATGGCTGGCAACGTCCGCGAATGGGTCGCCGACTGGTACGACGTGTTTTACTACCTCTCTTCCCCTTACAAAAATCCGCAAGGTCCCGCGAACGGAAGCGAACGCGTCTTGCGCGGGGGCGCCTATGACGCGCAGTTCAACGAAATTGAAACCTATCAGCGCTACAAGCACGAACCAGGCTCGGCGGGCTTGAGTCGCGGCTTCCGCTGCGCCGAAAGCGTCCCCTGAACGCTTGACGTCTCCCGCTCTTTATGCGAGAATTCAAAAACTGAACGCTTATGGATGAAATCAAACCCCGCGAATATGCAGTATTAAATGAGATAGCGCAGGACTCGCTGGTGACCCAGTCGGGGCTGTCCGAGCGTGTGGGCATCGCTGTCGGCAGCGTCAACTGGTATATCAAACGCCTTGTCCAGCGCGGGTGGGTGAAAGTCTCGCATCTCGACCGCACGCGCCTGAGATACGATTTAACCCCTGAGGGCATGAAAGTCTTCACGCAGCGCGCCCTCTCCTACGCGCGCGATTCGCTCAAAGTGTACGCGCGGCTGCGCGAGAAGGCGCGCGCTGTAGCGCGCGAGTTGCGGCGCCAGGGAATCGCGGAGGCGTATGTGGATGGAAACGACGAAATGGCGGACATTCTCAAACTGACCTGCATCGAGGCGGGGATTAAAATCGCCGCCGCGCCGCGCGGGGTGATCTTGAAAGCAAGCGGGCAGGGATATAAAATCCTGCGCAAGGGGGCGTTGCGTGAGTAAACTTCTCGTTGCGGCGAGCGCCGCGTTATGAACCTGATTTCCGTTGCGTTCTTTCTCTTTCTGGCGCTGACTCTTGCGCTGTGGAATGGGCTGCCGTCTCGTTGGGCGAAAATCTTCTTGGTGATCGCCAACTTCCTTTTTTACGGCTATTGGTTTCCGCCTTACGCGCTCATCCTGCTTGCTTCCGTCGCAGCCAATTTCCTCGCGGCGCGGCGCATGCAAGCAGCGCGCGAACATTCCGCAAAATGGCTCGCCTTTGCCTTGGCGGTCAATTTGGGGCTGCTATTTGGCTTTAAGTATCTCAACTTTTTCCTGCAATCGGTTTCTGCCGTCTTCCGCTGGGCGGGCGCGGATTTCGCGCCTCCCGTTTTGCCTCTTGTCTTTCCGCTTGGCATTTCCTTTTACACGTTTCAGGGGCTGAGCTACGTCATTGACGTTTACCGCAAAAAGTTCAACGCCGTACCGCCAGCCGTCGACGTCTGGCTGCACCTCTCCTTTTTCCCTTTGCTCACCGCCGGCCCCATCGCCCGCGCGGGCGACCTGCTGCCCCAGTTGGAGCGGCGCGCGGCGCCTTCCTTCGAAGATTGGCAATTCGCCGTTTACCGCATTACGCGCGGTTTGTTCCTCAAAGTCGTCCTTGCCGATAATCTCGCCGCCAGCGTGCAACCCATCTTTGCCGGAGAATTTGCCCACAGCGCGTGGACGGCTTGGGCGGGCGCGCTGTTCTTCAGCGCGCAAATCGCCTGCGATTTCTCCGGTTATTCCGATATTGCGCTTGGCGTGGCGCGCCTTTTTGGCTTCCGTTTGCCGGAAAATTTCAAAAACCCATGGTTGGCGGAAAACCTCGGCGACTTTTGGCGGCGATGGCATATTTCGCTCACGACCTGGTTTAGAGATTACATTTACCTCCCGCTTTCCACCTCCAGGTGGATGCGCACGCGCATATATGACCGCCTGAAAGGCGCCTTCCTGCACGAATATCGCACCGATATTAACATCGTTCTTCTTTTTCTGTTGAGCGGCTTATGGCACGGTCCCGCGTGGACTTTTGTGCTGTGGGGCGCGCTTCACGCGCTTGGCGCGCTGCTGGATAAACACCTTCCGCTGGATTGGAAAAAATATCGCTCAACCTGGCAACGCGGCGCGGCGCGGGCGCTCTTTATGCTGGCGACTTTTCTCTTCGTCTCTATCGTTTGGGTTCCTTTCGCTTCCGCTTCGGTGAGCGCGGCGCTGCTCTACTTGCAAGCTCTCTTCCTCGGCGGGTTTGCCTCGCCTTTCGCCGTTGCTGCCGTACGGAGCGGAAGCGCCTGGCTGGGCGGCTTCTTCGCATACGCGCTTTTAACCTTCTTCAAAGAATGGAAAGGATGGAACGAAAACGGAAGACTGGCGCGCGTTGAATCGTGGGCTTATTTCGTTCTTGCTCTGGCGATTCCCGCCGCCCCGGTAGATTTCATCTACGCCCGATTTTAAGCGCCATGAAATACATCAAACTCTTTCTGCCCTTCGCGCTCATTTTGCTTGCCGCCAACCTCGCCCTGCGCCGGTTTGATTCTCTCTGCGGCGGCGAGCCGTATAACGTTAGCCTGGAAGGCGCCAGAATTCTGCGCTACCGGCAACTGATGCAAAACCCGCAATTCGCCCAAGGCGCGGAAATCCTTTTCGTGGGAACTTCCCGCACCATGGCGGATTACGACCCGGAAATCTTCGCCCAAACCCTGAGCCGCGAGTTGGGGCTTGCGCGCGTCCCCGCCGCGCTCAACCTGGGCAATTTGGGAAATTACCCCGCCCAATTGGAAGCCTACCTCAAAGCGGGCGAGCTGCGCCCCAAGATTCTGATTCTGGAATTCTCTCCGCATATCTTCACCCTGGAAGAAGACGCCCAAACTCCCTTTCGGCGTTATAAAGCCGCCGTCGCGCCTTATGAGTTGTTTGTCAGCGGCTGGGCAACCCAAGCGCTGGGCTTGCAAAACCTTTCATGGGCTGTCTCTTACGAGGCGGCTGCCATCTTGCAGCCGCGTCTCAATCGCCAGACGCTTTGCTTGCGCGAGCGTTTGCGCGCCTATCGCTACGGGCAGAGGCTGAAGCCAAACGGGCAAGTGTGGTATCGCGTTTACCTGCCGGATTCCGCCGCGGCGGAGCTCGCCCGTCGAAAAGGTTTTGCGCCCGTTGAATATGGCGCGTTTGAAAAGATTTATCTTGCCGGCGATTTTAAAGAAACGGAATGGCAGGCGTATCAAAGAATCGTCGCCGAGGTTTTCGCCAACGGCGGCGCGGTGATAATTGTCCGTCCGCCGGTCGCTCCCGAGCTCTACGCCCTTGAAAACCGCCAAAAGCGAATTCTTAAAACCGCCGCCGCTTTCTTCGCGGCGCGCGGCGTTCCCTATCTTGACCTCAACCCCCACGCTTACCGCACGCTGGATATGTCTCACGTGGATTGGTACGACACGGCGAAGTTAAGCGCCGATCTCGCCGCGCGGGCTGCGCCTTACGTCGCAGCCGATTCCTTCGCGCCTTGACAGAACGCTCTATCCGTGCGAGAATTCAGAAAATGAATGCTCAACCCCCAGCCGCGCCCGCCGGCGCGTTACGAATAGTTTCGCGCCGCGAAATTGCGCCCGAACGGTGGGATTCCTTCGTCGATTCCTGCGACCAAGCCTGGCTATGGCATCGCTACGATTTGCAAGACGCGCTCGCCTCCTGGAACGGCAGGCGCGACCTGAGCTTCGCCGCGCTGGATTCTTCCAATTCCGAAATTCTGGCGCTCGTGCCGCTGCAGGTCCTACAATACCGCGAGGCGAAAATTTTCCCCGTCGCGGAGCTCGATTCGTTTGGCGGAATCGCCTTTAAAAACGGGCTGGGCGAAGCGCATCAAAGCAAAATTTGGAACGCCGTCCTCTCTCATTTGCGGCAGACGGCGAAGGAACTGCGCGCCAGCGAATGGAACGCGGCGTTGCCGCCCATGTCGCCCGCTTATCGCGGCGAACGTTGCCCCCGCGTGAACCCCTTGCTGCGTTTGGGGTTCGCAAACACGCTCACGCAAACGTGGGCGGTGAATTTGCAAAAGGGCGCAGCCGCCCTGTGGGATGGCTTGGAAAAGCGCGCCCGCAACGCCATCCGTAAAGCTGAAAAACTTGGCGTTCAAATTCGCGCCGCCGAACATACCCCGCAAGACGTGGAAGATTACTACCGCCTGCATTGCGAAACCTACGCCCGCACCGGCGCCAGCCCGCACCCCAAAGCCTATTTTGAAGCGATATGGCGCAATTTCCTTGCGCGCGGGCTGGCTTACGGCTTCTTTGCGGTGTATCAAAACGAAGTTGTGGCAGCCGAGACTTTCGGCGTTTATAAGAACGCCGCCATTTATTGGACGGGCGCCGCCAGCGCCAGAGGGCTGAAACTGCAGGCTTCCTCTTTTATTCAATGGACGGCGATGAAGCAAATGCAAAGCGACGGCGTCCTTTGGTACGAAACCGGCGAAGCCTTTCCCAACGCGCAAGCCGGCAAATTGAAAGGCTTGAACGACTTCAAGCGCGCTTTCGGCGGCGAACTTTACCCTTTCTATCGCGGGCGAATGGTCTTCCGCAAGCGCTGGCGCGCTTTGAAGCAATCTTATTTGTTATGGCAGGAGGCGTGGAAAGGATGAAGACTCCCCGCGAAGCGGAACGGACCAGCAATAACGTTTACGACCCTATCGCCGAGACGTACGGCGTTTCGGAACAGCCTTTCGCTTTTGAATTCCCGCTGGAGGCGCTGCTCGATAAATACCTGCGTCCGGAGCATATTGCGCTGGACGTTGGAATCGCCAATGGAATCAGCGCTCCGCTGCTTGCCGCGCGGGCGAAGGAATTGCATGGCGTGGATATCAGCTCGAAGATGATTGCGGAATGCCGCCGCCGCCTGGAACGCGAAAAGATTCGCAACGCGTTCGTTTATGAACGCAGCGCGACCGATTTGCTCTTCCCCGATTCTTTCTTCGATTTCGTTTACTCCTTCGCCACCCTTGTGCTTGTGCCGCAGCCGGAGCGCGCTTATCGCGAAATTGCGCGCGTTCTCAAGCCCGGCGGCTACGCCCTGCTGGATATCACCGGCAAATGGAATCTCTCGCAAGTCTATTACAACCGCTATTACCGCAAACATGGACACTTTGGGGTCAACGCCTATCATTTGCCGGTCATTCGGAGGATTTTTGAGCGGCTTGGCTTGCAAGTCGTGGAAACCCACGCGCGCGGCTTGTTAGACCAGTGGCGCTACATTCCGCTGCTGAACAAAGCCGCCTTCCTGGACCGCATCGCTCACGCCCGGCGCGGCGAGCCAGACCTGGATTACCGCGTCTCAAACGCCTTGCCCGCGCTGGCAAACCGCTGGTTGTTTGTTCTAAGAAAAAGATAAGGAACGCTTATGCTTAATTCGCTCGCCGCCAGGACCAAAAAAATTTCGCGCATAATTCTCAACCGTCTCAATAACCACCGCACGACGGACGCCTATTTGGTCGGCTACCCTAAATGCGGCAATACCTGGTTGCAGGTGTTGTTGGGCAAGTACATTCAACTGCTGAATGGCGCAAACGAGGAAGAACCCCTGCCTTTGTTCAGCGCCTTCGACGATTGGGGGCGCTGCGTGCGCTGGCATCCCCAGGCGCCGCGCATTCAATTCACCCATGACGGCTTGGAATGGACGTCTCAAACCGCCCACGACCTTGCACGGCTAGACCTGACCGCTCCTTACCGCCGCAAACAAACGGTCTTACTGGTGCGCGCCATCCCCGATATGCTGGTTTCGCTTTATTGGCAGCATAAAACGCAAGTTCAGCCTGCTTATGCCGGCGAAATTTCAGATTTTATTCGCGACCCTGTTTTTGGCGTGGAAAAAGCGCTTGCTTTTTACGCGGCTTGGGAAAAAAGCCGCGCTCAATTTCAACGGCTTTTTTTGCTGCGTTATGAAGATCTACGGAAACAGACCGAACCTGTTTTGGAGGCGTTGCTGGCGTTTTGGAATATTCCCATTCGCAAGGAGTACGTCGCGCAGGCGGCGGAATTCGCCAGCTTTGACAACATGCGCAAATTGGAACAAAAAAATCGAGAAAAACCCCAATTAATATACCAAAGTTCCGGCTTGCCCATCTTTGCCACCGGCGATGTGCAAAAAAGCCCCGAAGCCTATCATGTCCGTAAAGGGCAGGTGGGCGGCTATCGCGAATATCTCTCTCCGCCCGATATTGATTTCCTGCGGGAAAAAATGCGCGGCGCGCTTTCCGATTGGTATGGCTACCGCGACGGCTTCGCCGACTAAAACAGGAAGAGCATGCGGACCGAATCGCGTAAATCGTTTGGCGCCCAGGTTTTTGCGTTTGGCGTTGTGCAGCTGATCCTTCGTTTGCGCGGGCTGATTACCCTGCCTGTTTTGTCGCGGCTGATTGGCGCGGCGGGTTATGGGCTGCTTTCGCCCCTTTCCGCCCTTGCCGCGCTGATTCCTTCTTTTGTGACGCTGGGTTCGCCAACCGCGTTGACGGTTTTTATTCCGGGCAAGCCGCCGGCAGAGAAACGCCGCGAGTTTTGGGCGATCGCCCAAACGACGTTTGCTTTTGGCTTGCTGGCGTATGCGGCGCTGTTGGTTTTCTTTTCGCCGATTCAACGAGCGCTGCTGCCGGCGGAGGCGACCTTTCCGCTCTTTGCCGCGGCGATGGCGATTATCCCCTTCAGCGCTTTGCAGATGACGTTGTACGCGCAAATCCTCAATAATCGGCAGGGGGCGGGGTACGCTAAAATTACGGCGCTGGCTTCAGCGCTAGAGCTCGCGCTATTGCTGGCGGGCGCCTATTGGTTCGGCGTGATCGGCGTTTTATACGCCTCCATGCTTGCCCAACTGGTCTTATGCGCCTTGATGATTTGGATCATCAGTTCTGAAGACCCGCCTGCGCCATTGTCGCTTAAACATCTGCCTGATTTGGGGAAGTATTACGTCTATGGCATGACGATATTCATCGCTGGCTTTGGCGCGTGGGCGATTGATAGCAGCGACCGCTTCATCATCGGAAAATTTCTGACGACGGACTCGCTGGGGGTGTATCAGGTGGCGTATAACTTATGCGCGCAGCTTAGTCAGATTGCCGCGCCGATTTTCTCCCCGCTCATGCCTTTTGTCGTCGCCGCAATTAATGAAAATCAGCCGCAACAGGCGCGCCGTTACCTTGAAAAATCGCTCAAGTTGCTTTTATTTATCTATGCGCCGGCGGTGATTTTATTTTCTGTCGGCGCGGCGGACCTGATTGCGGTTCTTTCCACTCCCGCTTTCGCCGCTGGCGCGGCGTTGGTTCCTTATGTCGCCGCGGGAGTCGCCGTCTTTCAAATTAACGGGGTATTCACGTACACGCTGCACGCGCACCGACGCGGCTATTTGCTGGTGATTTCGCTGGGCGTTGCGGCGGCGGCAAATGTCGCCCTTAATCTGATTTTCGTGCCGAGGTATGGGATTTTGGCTGCGGCGGTTTCCACTTTTTTCGCCTACTTTTTGCATTTTGCCATCAGCTGGTATTTTGCGCGGCAGAGTCTGAAAGTTGGCGTGGACGCGGCTTTTGCAATCAAATTGACCGTCGCCGCCGTCGCCGCTCTACTGATTGCCTTGCTGGTTAAATTCGCCGCGACGGGGGCGTTGCCCATTTTTCGTTTTGCTTTTTCCGCCTTCGCAGGCGGGACGGCGTATCTGACGCTATCCTATTTCTTTCAATTGTTCAGCCCGGCGGAGCTTGCCCCTGTTTGGAAAAGCGCCCAACGCTGGCTGCCGAAGAGGAGCAAATAACCGATGTGCGGAATTGCCGGCTGCGTTTCAAAAGATATTCGAGCCATTCCTGAAACTGCCTTTCAGCGCATGCGCGCCAGCATTCAATATCGCGGACGCGACGGCGAGGGCGCATGGAGCGACCAGCAAAATATTCGCGTTTTCCACGCCCGCTTAAGCGTCATTGACCTGACCACCGGCGACCAGCCCATGCACGACGCCGACGGACGTTTTACCATCGTCTATAACGGCGAAATTTACAACTATAAAGAGCTGCGGCTGGAATATCAGAAACTGGGCGCCCGCTTTCAAACCCAAAGCGACACCGAAGTCATTCTGGCGGGCTTTGCTTTAAAAGGCGAGCGCGTTTGCGCCGATTTGAACGGCATGTTCGCTTTTGCAATTTGGGATAGCCTGGAGAAACGCCTCTTTTTAGCCCGCGACCATCTCGGCAAGAAACCTCTGTTTTGGTTCGCGCAGGGCGGCAATTTTTACTTCGCTTCCACGTTGGACGCCTTTACCGCCCTGCCTGGTTGGAGCGGTAAAATTTCCGCCGCCGCCGCGTCCATCTATTCTGTGTTAGGCAGCTTTCCCGAAGAGACCGCCATCTATGAAGACGCTTACGCGCTTCCTTACGCCTCTTATTGTTTCGTCAAGCCGGGCGGTTCGCCTTCCGCTCCAAGGCGTTATTGGCGGATGAACTTTTCCGAAAAGTCGAAAAAGAACTTCTCCGCTTTGTTGGAAGAATACGAAGCGCTGCTGCTGGATGCGACCGCCGTCCGCTTGCGCAGCGACGTCCCGCTGGCGCTGACTTTTTCCGGCGGGGTTGATTCCGGCACAATCGCCGCCTTGTGCGCGAAGAAGTTGAATTTTCCGCTTGCCTGTTACACCATTGACTATCACACGCCGCAAGACCCCAGCGAAGAGACGCTGAACGCCAAAAAAACGGCGGAACTGCTTGATTTGCAATGGGAATATATTCACTTCGACTATCATAACGACTTGCTGGCTGACTTGCGCGAGACTTATCAATATTACGATCAACCCAGCAACCAGCTGCCTTTGGTCTATTCACAGCGTCTGTACGAAGTCATCAAGCCGCAAGCCACAGTTGTGCTTTCTGGCAACGGCGCAGACGAGATGTTCGGCGGCTACATTGGCTATGAAAGCTTGCGCCGCAGGGATTTTGCGCTTGGAATCGCGCGCCTTGTGAACCCGGCGCTGGCTGGGGCTGCCCGGCTTGCGCCGCAGGCAATTCCGGCCATTTTGCGGCTGCCTGTTCCGGAGTATTCCTCTTTCAAACTTCAGCAAAGATCCGCGCCAATCATCGCCAGCGCCGCCGAACGGCAAGCGCTCGCCCAAACCGCCGATAAAATCGCCGCCGAAGCGCGGGAATGCCGCGCCTTTTCGCTGACGGACTTCAGAATGTTCATGGACTTGACTTGCTCTTCCAGCGAAGCCAATTTTCGCTTGCCCGATATCTCGGGGCTGGCGGCGCAGGTCGAAGTTCGCAGCCCTTTTCTGGATTATCGCATGGTGGAGTTCGCCGCTCGTCTTCCGCAACGTTATAAATTAGCGAGCTTTTTCCGCCCGATATACAACAAATATCTGCCTAAAGTCTATTACAATCGCTATGCGCCCAACGAGATTGCCTGGAGCCGCAAAAAAGGCATGGGCTGGAATTTGCGCTGGGATTTAAGCGTTCGCAACGACCCGCGCTTCGAGCGCGCGTTTGAAAACGCCTACGCCGCCCTTGACCATTCCGCTGTGAACGCCGCGCCTTACCGCCGCGCATGGTCCAGTTACAAAAGCGGAAACGCTGAAGCCGCCGCTTTAATGATGACTGGTTTTATGCTTGGCGCCTGGTTCGCCCAACGCGGCGCCGTTTGATTTTTTTAAAACATGGAAGCTATATGCAAGAAAATCTGACCTCGCTTTACGATTCCCTCCGCCGCCATCTGCGCGCGCAATACGCCGGCATGTTGGATGAAAGCGGCGTGGAACGCCACCTGCAAGATTACGCCGGGTTGGAATTGAGCGCCAGCCTCTTCGCCGAGATGCGACAAACGCTCGGCGAAACGCCCGCGCGTTTGATGGACCTCGGTTGCGGCTTCGGCTCTTTCGTGTTGGTATGCCGCCAAAACGGGGTGGACGCTTGCGGCGTTGACGTGGCTGAATTTGACGTTGATTTTGCGCGCCAGCGCCTTGCTCTGACCCTGCCCGCGCTCGACCCGCAAACCGTCTATTGGCTGCAAAGCGCCGAAGCGACCCAATTCCCCGCCGCCGCTTTCGACGTGGTCACCGCGTGGAATTTGCTCGAACACGTCCCCGATTTCCGATTGGTCATCCGCGAAGCCTATCGCTTGTTGAAACCCGGCGGCGTTTTTATGGGCATTGCTCCAAATTACGCGGCGTTTCGCCGCGAGGCGCATTATTTCGTCCCGTGGATTCCGCTGCTGCCGCGCAAACTTGCCGGTTCCTATTTGCGCTTGTTGAAACGCAACCCCGCTTTCTTTGAACGGCATATTTATTATGTCACTCATTGGGGCGTCCTCAACGGATTGAAAAGAGAAGGATTCGCGCTGGAATACCCCGAACTGCTTAAGGCGGACCGCCCCGAAACCATCAAATCTCCCGTCGTCAAAACGCTCGTCCAAATTTTGGGCGCGCTGCGCCTGCAGCCGCTCTTTAAGGCGGCGTTGATCCTCTCCTATTGGAATCCGCTTAAACCTGTCGTTCTATTTATGGCGAGAAAACCAAGATGAAAAATAAAACTTTGCTGGTGATTATCCCCGATTACATCACCGAAATCATTAAAAAGGGCGAATATCCCGACCGCTATTACAACCCCGGCGAGCTGTTCGACGAGGTGCATATTCTGATGACCAACGACGACCGCCCCGACCCAGCGGCGCTGCAGCGCACCGTCGGCTCCGCGCGGTTGTTTCTCCATAACCTGCCCTTTGGAAGGCTGGGATTCTTTTGGAGCTTGGGGCTGCGCCCATGGCTATTGAAATGGTGGGCAAAACCCGCCGTCGAACTGGCGCGGCAGATTCAACCCGCTCTCATTCGCTGCCATGCGAATTATTTAAACGCTTTTGTCGCCATGCAAATCAAGCGCGAGCTGGGAATCCCTTATCTGGTTTCTCTGCATATCAACTTCGACGAAGACGTCCGCAAGCAATCGCAAGGCTTAAAAAGCAAATTGTATTACGCGGCAATGAAACCCATTGCCGCGCAAACCTTGCTTCACGCCGATAAAGTTCTGCCCGTTTATCAGCCGATAATCCCGTATCTAAAAAAAATCGGCGTTGAACGTTACGAAGTGGCTTATAACGTAGTGAACCCCGCGTTTTTACGGAAGAAAGAAGATTATCGTCTGCATCATCCTGTCCGCTTGATTTCCGTCGGACGGCACTTTCAGTTCAAAAATCCTGAAAATATCATTCGCGCCCTGCGGCGGCTGCCCGAAGCCGAATTGACGCTGGTCGGCGACGGTCCTTACCAGAGTTGCCTGCAGAACCTTGCCGTAGAGTGCGGCGTGGCGGAAAGAACCATATTCCGCCCCTCCATTCCCAACGACGAGCTGTGCGCCAGCCTTGCGGATTACGATATTTTCGTCGTGCATACCGAGCATTGGGAAATTAGCAAAGCCGCCCTTGAAGCCTTTCTGGTCGGCATGCCGGTCGTCATCAACCGCCGTTTGGGCGAACCCGTGCCGGAATTGAAGGACGATTTTTTGACGTTTGTTGAAAATACGGAAGAATCCTATTACGCCGCGCTGAAAAAGATGATGGAAGACGACGCCCTGCGCGAGCGGCTGGGACGCGCGGCGTACGCCCACGCCCAAAAACATTGGGCGCCAGCCGTCACCGAGGCGAATTACGCTCGCATTTACCGCGAACATGCGCTTGGAGGCGCGGAACGCGAACAAGGTTAACGTATGGAAAAAAACGATTTCTCTCCTCGCTCCGACTTTTTTCAATGCCTCTTTTGCGCGGCGGAGAAGGCGGAAACGACCGCCGATTTCTGGCGTTGCCAATCTTGCGGACGCAGCTACCGCGTGGAAGCGGGAATCCCGCTTTTGGTCCGCAATTTGGAAGAACATACTACCGCGCTGGAGCAAGCCCGCGCCGTCAAACCCGGCTGGTATCTCGAAGAACAGCCCCCCGAAGAGACCAGCCCATGGCGCCATCATTTGAAAAAACGTCGTCTATTTGTCGAAGCGCGGTTGGCGGAATATCTCGCGGCGCGCGGCGGGCAAAAAGCCGAAACCTTGCTCGATTTGGGCTGCGGCGACGGAAACCACCTGCCTTTTTTGCAAAAATACGCCGAGCGCCTTTACGCCAGCGATTACAACCCCATCCGCCTGGCGCGAACCGCTCGACGCGGCTTGCCCGTTTCGCTCTTTATGGGCGATATTTGCGATTTTCCCTGCCGCGATAACTTCTTCGACGTGATTTTCTTCAACCATGTCATTGAGCATATTCCCGCCGACACACAGGCGCTCAAAACCCTTCAGCGCATTCTCAAGCCCGGCGGCTTGTTGATTTTGGGAACTCCCAACGAAGGCGCCGCGTGGTGGCGGCTGGCTTACCAACTCCAACCCCAAACGTTGAAGACGACCGACCACGTTCACTTTTATACCGCGCAATCCTTAAAGGCAAAGATGACGGCTGCCGGATTCCAGGTCGGTGAAGTGGCGCATTTGGGCTGGTCGCTGCCGCATTGGGGACTTGACGCGCGGATTCGCAAATATCAATGGGTGGACGACCTCTTCGACTTTTTCGGACGACGCTTGATTCCCACGCAGAGCACTTCGCTTTACGCGCTGGCCACCAAGCGGGAAGGGGTGGAATCAAGGTGAAGCCGTATCAGCGCCTGATACAAAAAGCGGCGGGCAACCCGTTCGAATTTGGGCTGCGGCTTGCCGCGCGCCTTGCCCCGGCTGCGCTTTTTCGCCGCTACGACCGCCTCGCCCGCCGACAGGGACTCGACCGCCTGTATTTGATTCTCTCCTTCGATTGCGACACGCCCGAAGATATTCCCGCCGCGGAAACACTCCACGCCCGCTTGCGGGAACTCGGCGTCAAAGAAACGTACGCCGCGCCGGGACAAATTCTTGAAATGGGCGCGAAGACCTTCCGCAACATCGCCGCAGACGGCGCGCAGTTCATCAATCATGGCGCGCTGCCGCACGCGGAAAAGCGCGGCGAGCGCTATTGGAGCGTGACGTTTTACAACGAAATGACTCCCGAAGAAATCCGCGCGGATATTTTACGCGGGCATGAAATCGTCGAGCGCGTCGTCGGCTGCGCCCCAAAGGGATTCCGCGCCCCGCACTTTGGCATGTTGCAGCAGCCGCGGACTTTGCAAGTCATACACGATTCTTGCCGCGAGCTGGGCTATCGTTTCTCGACTTCTACGCTTCCGCTCTGCGCCTTTGAGCATGGCGTTATCTGGCGCGTCCACGGGCTGACGGAAATTCCCGTTTCCGGCTCGGTCGCCAAACCGCTGCAAATTTTGGATTCGTGGAGTTACATCGTCAGCCCCGCCCAGCCTGAGCTGCGCAGTTCTTACGCCGCCTTGTTTCAGCGCACCGTAGACGATTTGCTTTCGCGTCGCGTCGCGGGAGTCTTGAATTATTATGTAGACCCGGCGCATGCGGCGGAAAACGAGGTTTTTTTTCAAGCCGTCGCCCATGCCGCGCGGCGCGGCCTTCCCTCTTTGCATTATGAAGACCTTTTGGAAATGGTAGGATAAGCCATGATTGCGTTGATAGACCCGAAAACGCTCGCCCACAAAAAAATATTGTGCGTCTTTCAGCCTATGCAAATTTCCCCGCGCTGGGAGACATGGATTGCGGGCGCGCCCTTCCGCCAGCTTGATTTTTCCGTTTTGCCCGCCTTGAAGAAAGCCCTGCTGTGGAAGTCCAAAGCGACCTATTCCCGCGCCAACCCGCGCAATTTCGCCTACATGCTGGAAGCCTTGCGCGAAGTTGTATCGCAGAGCGGGCAAAAACCCGAGCTGCATTTGCTCGCCCCCGTTTCGGAAGACGCGTCCGCCGTGCGGGAACTCTTTCAAGCGCGTTGGGATTTTTCCGCGCTGGAAAGGTTGCGCGCGGAAGCCTACGACGCGGTCGTTTTTCTCTATCCCGACGCCATTGGCTTTGGCTGGAATCGCGTGGAGCGCGCCGTAGCTCGCTTGCATATTCCCCGGCGCTACGTCTTGAACGGCAGGCGCAGATTTTTCCCGCTGGATTCCGTCGCGCGCCGCAGGCTGCTGGGGCGGCGGTTTTTGGAACGAACCTGGCTGGTGGAATTCGCGCTGGCGCTTTTCTTTGCGCTGCTTTCCCTTCCGCTGGCGTTGTACGATTTTTTGAAGAAAGGCTCCAGGTAAGAGATGAGCGAAGAGCAAAAACCCGAAGTGAAAAAATCTATTCGCAGTTGGTGGGCAGCCAACCCCATGACCTATGGGCGCAAACACGGCGAAACCGAATATCTCGCGTCCAGCGGAACCCGCAAACAGGTGGAATTCGGCTCGCGCGAATTCTTTGAGCAGGCGGACCGGACGTTTTACCAATGGAATCAGCCGCTGCATGATTCAAGCGGATATTTCGGCAAAATTTTCGACTATGAAAAATATCGCGGCAAGCGCGTGTTGGAGGTAGGCTGCGGCATGGGCTGTATGGCGATGAACTGGGCGCTGCATGGCGCGCAGGTGACGGCGGTGGATTTAAACCCCGTCGCCGTCGAACAAACCCGCCGCCGTTTTGAACTCTTTGGCTTGCAGGGCGAAATTCAAGAAGCGGACGGAGAGCGCCTGGCGTTCGCCGATCATACGTTCGATTACGCCTACTCTTGGGGCGTATTGCATCATTCGCCGGAGACGAAGAAATCCATCGAGCAAATTTGGCGCGTCCTGAAGCCCGGCGCGCAAGCCGGCGTGATGTTGTATCACCGCGATTCGTTTTTATATAAATTCCTCGTCGAATACGTCGAAGGCTGGCTGCATTTGGAAAACGATTTCCTCTCCCCGTTGCAACTTGCCAGCCGCTACGGCGACGGCGCGCAAGCCGAAGGCAACCCGCACACCTGGCCCGTCACCCAATCTGAAGCGCGCGCTCTTTTTGAAAAATTTGAAAACGTGCGCATCCGCGTTCTGGGCACCGACCTGGATAGCATCTTCGATTTCTGGTTCCCTATGTTCAGCCGCTTGCTTCCCAAACCCATGCTCAAAGCGCTGGCGCGCCGCTGGGGCTGGAGCTTGTGGATTACCGGTCAAAAAGAGAGGCGAGATGTATCTTGAAGATTTAAAATTGTTGCGCTGCCCCGTTACAAAAGAGCCGTTGGCAATGGCGTCTATTTCTGAAACAGACGCCGATGGCGAGATTCTTACGGGCGAGCTGGCGTGCCTACCTTCAGACAACCGTTACCCCGTAATCAACGGTATTCCGCGCTTTATTACGAATACCGAATATAACAAATCGTGGGACTATAAATGGGTTGAAATTGACCGCGGCAAGGGAATTAATTACCGCATTGCCGACAAAAACGACAAAGCCTACGCCATCCACGATATTTTTGATAGAAATAATCACGGCGGCAAGGCGTATCAATACGCCAGAGATAAACTGGTTTGGATATTGGCTGCGGCGTCGGGCAGTACACCTGGCGTATGTTGACGGATTATCAGCCTGCTAAAATAGTCGCGCTGGATTTGACGCGCGGCGTGGACGTCTTTCGTAAAATCATGCTGGAGCGTTTCCCTGAATATAAGCCTCGCATCCTTATGGTTCAAGCCAGCGTGTTTCAAATGCCGTTTGCCGAGGAGACTTTCGATTACGTGTTCTCGCTGGGGGTGTTGATGCACACGGGCAATACAATGCAAGCCATACGCCACGCTTGCAAAGCGGCAAAATATGGCGCGCAGGTTAATTTTTGGGTGTACCCCTCCGAAGCGATTCCTTATGAAGCCGCTGAATCTGGCAGAAAAGTCAAAAGCCCGCTCGAATATCTGGTTACGCTGCTGACGTTTTCAAGCGTTTGGCTTTGGCTGCGCGCGTTTCGCCTCTTGCCTCATGAGGTAAGCGTAACCGTCGTGCGTTTCTTCTCTTCCGATTTTTGGTATAAGTTAAATCGCGTTCCAATTCTTAAATGGCTGACGAAAATCTTCTTTATGACGGTGGACGACCCGGATTTTGACTACCGTTTTATCAATAATTACGACGGCTACGTCAACTCATGGTGCGATACGTGGAACGAGCATGAGATTTTCCCTGCTTTACGCGAAAGCGACATTGTCGTTCAAGGATTTAGCGAGTGGCGACTTGGGGTTTGGGGCGTTAAACAAAAAGGATTTTACCTCTAATGTGCGGCATTGTCGGATACTTCAACCTGACGCTGAATTCGGAGGCGCGCTTGCCGTTGTTGAAAAAAATGTGCGCCGCCATCGTCCACCGCGGTCCCGACGACGAAGGCTGCTACGCCGACGATTCCGCCGGGCTGGGCATGCGCCGCCTCAGCATCATTGATTTAAACGGCGGACGTCAGCCCATTGCCAACGCCGACGGAACGAAGCAGATTGTCTTCAACGGCGAAATTTATAACTACCGCGAATTGCGCCAAGCCCTGCTCGCGCAAGGAACTTCCTTCGTAACCGCTTCGGATACCGAAGTCGTCTTGCGGCAATACGAGCGCGACGGCGCGGCGGGAGTCCACAAATTCAACGGCATGTTCGCCATTGCCATCTGGGACCGCGTCGCGCGCCGCTTGTTCCTCGCCCGCGACCGCATGGGAGTCAAGCCGCTGTATTATTTTTGGGACGGCAAGAACTTCCTCTTCGCTTCCGAAATCAAGGCGCTGCTGGCGAGCGGATACGTCTCGCGCGAAATGAACCGCCAGGCGTTGTGGGATTACCTGACCTTCCGTTACGTCCCGCAGCCGGAGACGATTTGGAAGAACGTTCACAAATTGCCGCCGGGTCACGCCTTGACGATCAGCGCGGAGCGCCCCGAACCGATTCTTGAACGCTATTGGGATATTCCCTACGCCGATTCTGAAACGGCTCGCGGCGAAGAAGAATACTTACAGGAATTTGAAGCGCTTTTTCTCGACGCGGTGCGCCTGCGCCTGATTGCCGATGTGCCGGTGGGCGTCTTGCTGAGCGGCGGGTTGGATTCCAGCGCGGTGGCGGCCGCCATTGGAGAAGCGCATAACGTGCGGCTGAATTCGTTCTCGGTGGCGTTTAAAGATTCGCCCGCCGCCGACGAGCGCGAATTTGCGCGGCAAACCGCGCGGCGCGTCGGCACAGACCATCACGAGATTGTGATTGACGAGCGCGACTTTCTGGAGTTCCTGCCGCGCTTCGTCCATTTTTCCGATGAGCCGCTCGCCGACCTCGCTTCCGTGCCTTTATATTACGTTTCGAGTCTGGCGCGGCGCAGCGTAAAAGTCGTCCTCTCCGGCGAAGGCAGCGATGAGATTCTCGGCGGTTACAGCTTTGACCTTTCCGCGCAAAAATGGGAGCGCCTGCGGCAGATTCAACGCCTGCCGGCGTGGTTGCGGCGCGACCTGCCCGCGCGTTTATTCGGCGGAAAGCCGCCCGCCGCGGTGGATTGGGTCAATACGCCCATCGAGCAATTTCACATCCGGCGCCCGCTCAATATGACCAACTATTTATCCTCGCAGGAAAAGCGGCGGTTATTGAAGACGCAAGATTCATTCCGCGATTCGTTCGACGTGACGCGGGCGGATGCGGCGCGCGTCCGCAGCCGCGAGCCTTTGCATCAGGCTTTATATACGTATTGCCAATCGTGGCTGGTGGAAGATTTGCTGATGAAAGCCGACAAGATGACGATGGCGAATTCCATTGAGCTGCGCGTGCCGTTTTTGGATTATCGCCTCGTCGAGTGGGCGGCGCGCGCGCCTGCATGGGTTAAGGTAGGGCGGGGGGCTTCGGGCAAGTATGAAACCAAGCGCGTGCTGCGCGACTTTGCCCGCAAGCGTTTGCCCGAAACGATCGTCGCTCGCCCCAAGCAGGGCTTTCCCGTCCCTGTTTATGATTGGCTGGAAAATCAATATAAAAACTGGGCGACGGAGCTTTTAACTTCCAAAGACACGCGCCTCAATGAACTCATGCAGCCCGAAGTCGTTAATGAACAACTGCAAGCGGGAACGCGCCCCGGCGGCTCGCGCGCCGCGAAACAAATCCTTTGGAATCTCCTGATCCTCGAACTTTGGATGCGCGAATGGAATCCGACTTAAAGAAATTATTGGCGGTCTCTTGGGCGACTCCGCCTTTGCTGTTCCCGCGCTCCATTCAAGTCGCGCGGACTTTGAAAGGGCTGAGCTTGTTCGGCTGGCAGGCGGACGTCTTGCGCGCCGCGCCGCAGGCGATTTCAAGCGTCCGCCTCGATCCTGCGCTGGAGGAGAAATACGCCCCTTTTTATCGCGCCGTCTCCGTCGCCTCCGACGAAGAAGCCCTCTTCTGGCGCGTGTTGCGCAAAGCGTTTTTTTTCTTCGACCAGTCGCCTTTTTTTCAACGAACCTGGATGCAAGGCGCAATTCAAAAAGGATTGCAGCTCCTCGCGGCGGAGCGTTTTTCCGCCATTATATCTTTCGCCCAGCCCTGGTCCGGCCACCTTATCGGGCTGCGCTTAAAGCGCCTGACCAGACTCCCCTGGGTGGCGCATTTCAGCGACCCCTGGGCGGATAACCCTTTCATTCGCTTTAAGAAATTTCAGGGCGCGTTCCTGCGCAAGATGGAGGAGACTGTCGTCCGCGAAGCCGACGCGCTGGTCTTCGTCTCGGCGCGAACCCAAAAACTGACGATGAGCAAATATCCGCCCACGTGGCGCGGCAAGGCGTATGTCATCCCGCATTGTTACGAAGCGCCCCAAGCCGTCTCGCCGCGCGCGAAAAACGACAAACTGCGCTTGTGTCACATCGGCAATTTTTACGGCGCGCGCACGCCGGAAACTTTCTTGCGCGCGCTGGCGCTTTTGAATCAAAAACGCCCCCTGCAAGAGACGTTGGAAGTCTCTTTCTGGGGCAAAGACCTGCGACGCTTTCAACCTTTGGTTCAAGCGCTTGCGCTGCAAAGCTTCGTCTTGATGGGCGATAGCGTTTCGCATCTTGAAAGCGCCGAACTTTCGGCGCAAGCCGACGCGCTGCTGCTCATTGACGCGCCCAATGAAAGCGAGAGCGTCTTTTTGCCCAGCAAACTGGTGGATTATCTGGCGTTCCAAAAACCAATTTTGGGAATCACTCCGTTGGAAGGCGCCTCCGCTGATTTGCTGCGCGAAGCGGGCTGTCCCGTCGCCGCGCCGCAGGACGTCGCCCAAATTGCTTCTGCGGTGGAAGATTTGCTGGATCGCGGGCGGGCGGGCGCCTTGAAAGTTTCCCCGCAGTTTGCTTCCGTCGCCGCGCGGTATGAAATTTCGCAAACCGCCGCGGTTTGGAATCAACTTTTGACTCAACTGGTAAGGACTCGGCTATGAACGCACAACCTGACTCGCGTTTTGAATTTGGAAAAAATTGGAGCGCCTTTCTTTCCGTCGTCGGAGAAACGCAAATTGCCGAAGCCGAACGCTCGCTGAAAGCCATGCTTGGAATCGAATCGCTGCGCGGAAAGACCTTTCTGGATATCGGCTGCGGCAGCGGATTGTTCTCGCTGGCGGCGGCGCGGCTTGGCGCGGAAGAAGTTCACTCCTTCGATTACGACCCGCAAAGCGTAAATTGTACGAACGAAATGAAGCGTCGCTTTTTGCCTTTCGCCGCTCATTGGAAGGTGGAGCAAGGCAGCGCGCTTGACCGCGAATATCTCGAGTCGTTGGGTAAATATGATGTTGTCTATTCGTGGGGCGTGCTGCATCACACGGGCAATATGTGGCAGGCGTTGGAAAATGCCGTCATCCCCTTGAAGCCGGGCGGCGTGTTATTCATCGCCATTTACAACGACCAGGGGCGCGTCAGCCGTTTTTGGCTGTGGGTGAAAAAGACCTATAACGCTCTGCCGCCCTTCCTGCGCTTTACAATAACCGTCCCCGTCTTGCTGCGCTTTTGGGGCTTGAAAACCTTGCGCGATTTGTTGCGCCTCAAACCCTTTGAAAGCTGGCGGCGCTATAAAGAACGGCGCGGCATGTCCGCCTGGCACGACGTGGTGGATTGGGCGGGCGGCTACCCCTTTGAAGTCGCCAAGCCGGAAGAGATTTTTGACTTTTACCACGCGCGCGGATTTCAACTGGCGCGCCTGAAAACCGTCGGCGGACAAAGCGGTTGCAACGAGTTTGTGTTCGTCCAACAAAACGGCGGCTGACGTGTGCGGCATTACCGGGTTTGTCTCTCTTCACGCCCGCAACGCGGAGGAACTCCGCGCCATCGCCCGGCGCATGACCGACTCCATCCGCCATCGCGGTCCCGACGACGAGGGACTCTGGGTGGACGAAGCGGCGGGCGCGGTCCTCGGCTTTCGCCGTCTTGCCATCCTCGATCTTTCCCCGACGGGACGTCAGCCTATGCTTTCCGCCGATGGGCGCTATGTCGTCGTCTTCAACGGCGAAATCTACAACTTCGGCGAGCTGCGCGAAGAGCTGCTCAAACGCGGGCATGTGTTTCGCGGCGCGTCTGATACTGAAGTGATTTTAAACGGCG
The DNA here is from genome assembly GCA_034432535.1 of Anaerolineales bacterium. Taxonomy (GTDB): domain Bacteria; phylum Chloroflexota; class Anaerolineae; order Anaerolineales; family Villigracilaceae; genus Villigracilis. The sequence continues at coordinate 42,764 of DAOUBR010000071.1, forward strand.
TCGTCGAGTGGGGCGTCGAGCAAACCGTCCGTAAATTGAACGGCATGTTCGCCATCGCTCTGTGGGATAAGCGGGAACGCGCCCTTTATTTAATTCGAGATCGGCTTGGCATTAAGCCGCTGTATTACGGCTGGCAGAACGGCGTCTTGCTCTTCGGCTCGGAGCTGAAAGCCTTGCGCGCGCACCCCGCCTTTCAGGGGGAAATTGACCGCGACGCGCTGGCGCTTTACCTGCGTTTCACTTACATTCCCGCGCCGTATTCCATCTATCGCGGAATCAAAAAACTGCCGCAGGGAAGTTGGCTGCGCGTGCAATTCGATTCCGAACAGCCCGCCGAATCCATGTCGGTTTATTGGTCGGCTTGGGAAGCGATTGAAACGGGCAAGCAAGCCCCGTTTCGCGGAACGGAAGCGGAAGCGGCGGACGAGCTGGAAGCCCTGCTGCGCGACTCCGTCCGCCTGCGGATGGTCGCCGATGTGCCGCTGGGCGCTTTCCTTTCCGGCGGAATCGATTCTTCGCTCGTCGTCGCGCTGATGCAATCGCAAAGCGCCCAGCCCGTCAAGACTTTCACTATCGGCTTTCACGAAGCCGCGTTCAACGAAGCGCCTTACGCAAAAGAAGCGGCGCGCCGTTTGGGGACCGAGCATACCGAACTTTATGTCACGCCTCAAGAGGCGCTGAGCGTCGTTCCGAAACTCCCCTTTTTTTACGATGAACCCTTCGGCGATTCTTCGCAAATTCCCACTTACCTGGTTTCCAAACTGGCGCGCGCGCATGTGACCGTCTCGCTTTCCGGCGACGGCGGCGACGAGCTCTTCGGCGGTTATTCGCGCTACTTCCGCGCGCAGAACGTCTGGTCCGCCCTCGGTTGGATTCCGTTCGCCGTGCGGCGCAGGCTTTCCGCTTTCAGCGGCGGCGTTTCGCAATTTTTGGCGCGAGGCAATCAGGCGCGTTTAAGCACTCGTTTCTTTTTCCTTTCCGAAGTTCTCGGCGCGGAAAGCCGCGAGCGTTTGTATTTGCGCCTCGTTTCGCAGTGGAGTCGCCCCGACTCCGTCGTCCTCAATGGAAAAGAACCCGCGACGGCGTTTGACCAGCCCCTGTCGCGCGGCTTGAATCCCATCGAGCGGATGATGAGCCTCGACCTCGCGACCTACCTGCCCGAAGATATTCTCGTCAAACTCGACCGCGCCAGCATGGCGGTCAGCCTGGAAGGGCGCGTCCCCTATCTGGATGACCATCGCGTCGTGGAATTTGCGTGGCGACTGCCCTTTGAGATGAAGGTCAAAAACGGAAAAAGCAAATGGCTGATGCGTCAGGTTTTGTATCGTTACCTTCCCAAAGAACTGATGGAGCGCCCCAAGATGGGCTTTGGCGTGCCGATTGATTCCTGGCTGCGCGGTCCCCTGCGCGATTGGGCGGAAGCGCTCTTAAGCGCCGAAAGAATCAAAGGCGAAGGCTTCCTCGACCCCCGCCTGATTCAACGCCGCTGGGACGAGCATCTTCAGGGACGCAAAAACTGGCAGTATCCGTTATGGACGATTCTCATGTTTCAGGCGTGGCTGGAAAGCCAGTACACCTGCGCTGTTTAGGCGGCGGCTTACGGTAAAATCAAGGCGGAGTTCCACATTTTGAAAAAAGCCGATTCAATCACTGTCTTTCTAGAAAGTCTGGAAGGCGGCGGCGCGGAGCAGGTTCTTCTGACTTTAATCAACGCCTTCGCTGAGCGCGGGCGCGAAGTGGAAGTCGTTTTGTGCAAATCAGGCGGCGTGTTTCAAAAACGCCTTTCGCCTGCCGCGCGCCTCGTCGAGCTGCGCGCCAAAGACCTGTATCGCGGCTTCCTCCCGCTGGTTCGTTACCTGCGCCAAAAGCAACCTCGCGTTTTGCTGACCACGCTCAACCTCGCCAGCATGACCGCCCTGGCGGCGAAGCGCTTGTCGGGCGCGCCAACCCGCGTGGTGATTCGCGTCGCCAACGCCGTTTCCAAACAGCCCAAAGGACGTTTCAAAAACGCGGTGGACCGTTTCCTCCAAAGGCGAATTTACCCATGGGCGGATGAAATCCTCGCGGTCTCCAACGGCGTGGCGGACGACCTCGCCGCGCACATCAGCCTTCCGCGCGAGCGCGTTCGCACAATATATAACCCCGTCGTCACGCCTGATTTGCAGCGGCTGGCGGACGAGCCTTTGCTTCACCCCTGGTTCGCGCCCCATCATCCGCCGTTGATTTTGGCGGTAGGGCGGCTGGACGTCTTGAAGGATTTCGGAACTCTCATTCGCGCCTTTGCGCACATTGCGGCGGAATCGCCCGCGCGGTTGTTGATTCTGGGGGAGGGGAATCAGCGCCCCGTTCTGGAAGCGCTCGTAGCGGAGTTGAATTTAAATGACCGCGTCTCCATGCCCGGCTTTGTGGAAAATCCCTTTTCTTACATGAAAAACGCCGACGTTTTTGTCTTATCTTCCATTTCCGAAGGCCTGCCCGCCGCTTTAATTCAAGCGCTGGCTTGCGGCTGCCCCGTCGTCTCCACCGATTGCCCGCACGGACCGCGCGAAGCGCTGGAAGACGGCAAACGCGGCAAACTCGTCCCGGTGGGCGATAGCCAGGCGCTGGCGCAAGCCATTTTGCAAACCCTCGCGGCGCCGCGCCCCCAGCCCGACCCGCTCTGGTTGCAGCGCTTTTCGCTCTCGCGCATTGTGGACGAATATTTGAAAATTTTAGACGGCGACTGACTGCGCGCCGCGGCGTACCGCACATGAAACGAGTCTTCATCACCGGCTTTTCCGGCTTCATCGGTCAATCTTTGCGAAAGTATTTAACCTCCAAAGGCGCGCTGGTCTTTGGTTTTGATCGGCGCGCCAACGAAGAAGAGCGCGTCTTCGGCGGCGACCTGACCGACCCCCAAAGCCTGCTGCGCGCGTTGGAAAAAGCCCAACCCGACATTATTTTTCATCTTGCAGGGATTTTAAAAGCGCCTGAGATGGCGACATTCTATAATGTTCATGTTTTGGGAACCGCGACGCTATTCGATGCAATTTTGGAAATCGGCTTGAAACCGCGCATTTTGATAGCCAGTTCTGGCGCGGTGTATGGAAAAGGCGCGGGCGCAAAACCCATCGCCGAAACCTTTTCCCCGCGCCCGCTGACTCATTACGCCGTCAGCAAACTGGCGCAGGAGCAGGTGGCGTTGCGTTACCGGCATGCCTATCAATTGCCGGTCATGATTGCGCGCACTTTCAATTTGCTGGGCGCCGGACTTTCGCCGCAGCTTGCGCCTTCTGCTTTTGCGAAACAAATCGCGCAGGCAGAGATAAAACATAAACCGAAGGTGATTCACACCGGCGACCTTTCCGCCCTCCGCGATTATGTGGACGTGCGCGACGCCGTCCGCGCTTATGATATGATTGCGCGGCGAGGAACGCCTGGACAAATTTATAATGTCTGCTCCGGCAAGGCGGTTTCAATGGAAGAATGCCTGCGGATATTGTCTTCCCGCGCGCGGGTTGAAATTGAAAGGGTCTTCGACCCGCAGCGCCGACAAAATCACGACGTGCCGATTCAAGTCGGCGACCCGCAGAAAATGGAACGCGAGCTCGGCTGGCGGGCGCAAATTCCCATTGAACGCTCGCTGCTCGATTTGCTGAACGATTGGCGCAAAAAAATCAAACAGGAAGAACGCGAATGAATTGGACAGGTAAAACAGCATTAGTCACCGGCGCGGGCGGGTTTATCGCCAGCCATTTGACGGAAAGATTAGCCAAGGAGGGCGCGCAGGTGCGCGCCTTTGTCCGCTACAACTCGCGCAACGACCCCGGCATGTTGCGCTGGCTTCCGAAGGAAACCCTTTCGCAAATCGAATTAATTCACGGCGACTTGCGCGACCCCGAAGCGCTGCGCGGCGCGGTCAAAGGCGTGGATACGGTCTTTCACCTTGGCGCGCTGATTGCCATTCCTTATTCCTACGTTCACCCGCGCGAGGTGATTGAGGTCAATGTGATGGGCACGCTCAATGTGTTGACCGCCGCGCGCGATTTTGAAGTTCGCCGCGTGGTGCATACTTCCACCAGCGAAGTATACGGCACGGCGCAATACGTCCCGATTGACGAGAAACACCCGTTACAGGGACAATCTCCCTATTCGGCGAGCAAAATCGGCGCCGATCGCGTCGCCGAAAGCTTTTATCGCTCTTTTGCTTTGCCCGTCGCCATTCTTCGCCCTTTCAATACCTACGGACCGCGCCAATCCATGCGGGCGGTCATCCCCACCATCGTCGCGCAGGCGCTGACCCGCGAAGAAGTCCAGCTGGGCAGCCTCGAACCTTCCCGCGATTTTACCTTCGTCTCCGATACGGTGGACGGGTTCATGAAAATGGCGGAAGCGGAAAACGTTCTCGGCGAGGAAATTAATCTCGGCAACGATAATACCGTTCGTATCGGCGATTTGGCGGAGATGATTTTCAACCTCCTCGGCAAACGCCCCAAAGTGACGACCGACCCGCGCCGCATTCGCCCGCAAAAGAGCGAAGTCATGCGGCTGTGGGCTTCCAACGCGAAGGCGAAAAGCATGCTCGGCTGGCAGCCGCGCGTTAAATTGGAAGACGGTTTGCGCGCCGTCGTTGAATGGGTCGCCGCCCATCCCGAATTGTATCAACCGGACGAATACGCGGTGTGACCATGCGAGCCGTCATTCTTGCGGGCGGCAAGGGCACGCGCCTTGCCCCATACACCGCCATCCTCCCCAAGCCGCTGATGCCCGTCGGCGATATGCCCATTTTGGAAATTGTCATCCGTCAGTTGCAGCGGCATGGCTTCGACGAGATTACGCTGGCGGTGGGTTATCTTGCCGAACTCTTAATGGCTTATTGCGGCGACGGGAGCAAATTTGGCGTGCGCCTGGATTATTCGCGCGAGGAGATTCCGCTTGGCACGGCGGGACCGCTCGCGCTGGTGGAAAACTTGAACGATACGTTTTTGGTCATGAACGGCGACCTGCTCACCACCCTCGATTACGGCGCGATGCTGCGCTATCACCGCGAGCGCGGCGCGATTGCCACCATCGCCTGTTACCGGCGCGACGTGAAAATAGACCTCGGCGTGATTGAAATCAGCCCCGATAACTGGCTGCAAGATTACATTGAAAAACCTACGTATCACTACGCCGTCAGCATGGGCGTTTATATTTTCGAGCCGCAGGTTTTGCAATATGTCCCGCGCGGGCAACGGCTGGACCTGCCCGACCTGGTGAAGAATCTCACCGCCGCCGGGCAGCGCGTCAATGTTTATAATTTTGAAGGCTACTGGCTGGATATTGGCAGGCACGACGATTACGAGCAAGCGATGAGCGAGTTCAGCGAGCGCCGCGAGCAATTCCTCCCTTAAAAAAATCCGCGCGTTTGGGGCGGCGCGGAAATTTCAAAGTCGAATATGTCTTCGTTTCCTTCGCAAGATAGAAAAATATCCGTAGCGCTGCTCGGCGCTCAAATGGCGGTGGGCGGCGCGCAAAAACTGCTGTTCGAACATGCCCATTGGCTGCGACGCAACGGCCACCGCGTCGCGGCGATTTTCTTTTATGATCGCGATGGCTTGCGCGAGCAATGGGAGGCGGAGCATGGCTTCCCCATTTACAAGCTAAGCGATTTTTATAAACAGGCGGGAGCGCCGCGTCAGTTGCGCGACTTGTTCGCCGGGCTGCTCAACCTGTGGAAGCTGCTGCGCGCGGAGCGCTTCGACGCGATGATTGCCTTCACCCACGACGGCAACCTGCTTGGCATTCCGCTTGCATGGCTGGCGGGCGTGCCAGCGCGCATTGGCACCAATCTGGGCGAAATTCCGGGCATGTCTTTCCAACGCAAACGGCTGCACGCCGCGCTTGTCAATCTCGGCGTGATTCAAACGCTGGTCGCTTCTTCCAGCCGCGCGCGCCAGAATTCCATCCAGCAGGGCGTCAAGCCCGAACGGGTGAGAGTGATATACAATTCCATTTCGCCTTTTGAAATCAACCGCGCCGCGCGTGACGCCGCCCGCGCGCGGCTGGGGCTGAGCGAAAACGATATCTTTGCGCTTGCCGTCGGGCGATTGGTGCGCGAAAAGGGCCACGACTTGTTGATAGAAGCGATGGCGGAAGTCTCCCGCGCGCGCTCCGACGTGACGGCGGGAATTTGCGGCGGCGGACCTTTACAGGAAACGCTGGCGAGTCTCATTGCGAAACGCGGGCTGGATGGCAAGGCGCGCCTGCTCGGACAATGGGACGACGTCCGCGAACTGCTGGAAGCCGCCGATATATTCGTCCTGCCCTCCCGCTGGGAAGGGCTGCCGATGGCGCTGCTGGAAGCGATGATGGCGGAACTGCCCGTCGTCGCCGCCAAAGTAGAGGGCGTCGAAGAAGTGGTGCAAGACGGCGTTCAAGGCTTTGTCGTTCCGCTGGAAGATTCCCCCGCGCTGGCGAAAGCCATCTTGCGGCTGGCGGCTGACCCGCCCCTGCGCCGGCAAATGGGCGAAGCCGCTAAACGGCGCGTTTTAGAATCTTACACCGCCGAGCGCATGTGCGGACAATACTTAAACGCGATATTCGAGCGCCTTGACCGCCGAAATTAATCCGCGCTATGAAGGGCTTTTTTTAATGAAACGTCCCAATTTTCAACCCGCCGTTCCGTTGGCTTTTTTCGTTTGGGTCTCCTTTGGCGCTTGCCTGGAGTTTTACAACGTGGCGCAGGGGACGGGAACGCGGCTGGGCGGGTTCGCTTCTAGCTGGTTTGCGTTGTTCGCGCTTTTTGTTTTCGCTTGCGTTCTGCTGGTTGCCGCCGCCTTCGGCTGGGCTTACGGCTCGCTCGCTTCGGCTTTTATCTCCCTGCGCGAAAAGGCGGGAAGCCTGCGTTGGGCGGCCGCGTTGGCGCTGCTGATCCTCCCCGCCTTCTTTTTTCAATATACCGCCGGCGGCGTGATATTTCACGGAACGTATCTGCGCCTGTGGATCTGGATTCTCGCCGCCTTTCTTTTCGCCGCGCTGACCACAAGAGGCGAATCGGCGCTGGGCTGGCGCGAACTGCTCGCCGCGCTGGCGCTAACTTCCGCTTCTTTCGCCCTCGCCTTCGAGTTTTCCGACGTGACGATGTATCCCTTTTCGCTGGGCTGGTCCGAAGGCAACCGCCTGTGGGATTATTCGCTTCTCTTCGGCAGGGAGCGCTACATTTACCCGGCGGATAAAGAAATCCCGGCGTTGCTTGATTTTGGGCGGCAATTTCTCGGCGGATTCCCTTTCCTGCTGCCTTCCCTCAATATCGGCATGGAAAGATTCTGGGTCGCGTTTACCTACGTCTTCCCGTACTTTATATTTGGCTTGGCGTTGTTTCGCTTTTCGGCGAAGGACAAAAAGGAGTGGCTGTTTTTGCCTTTATGGGTTTTCCTGTTTCTGAAGCAGGGACCGATTCACCCGCCGCTGCTGTTGAGCGCCGCCGCCGTCGCGTTGGCATGGAATTCTCCTTTGGCTGTTGGCGTTTTGCTGACGGCGGGCGCGGGCTATTTCGCCAGCCTGAGCCGCACCACCTGGATATTCGCGCCCGCCGCGTGGAGCGTCCTGCTGGAATTTGTCGGCGGCTCGCTGATGGAGCGCGCACAAGCCAAAAGGACGTGGATTCGTTCCGTCGTTTTGGGGCTGGCGGGAATTTTCGGCGGATTTTTCTATCCCTTCTATCTTCAGCCGCTCGTGCGCGCTTATTTTGCTCCCGCTGCCGCGCCTGCCGCTTCTTCCGCTCCCGTCGCGCAGGCTTCGCCCGGCTTGCTCGAAACGGCGGCTTACATCATCAAAGCGCAGCCGCTCTTGTGGTATCGCTTGCTGCCGAACGCGACCTATCGAATTGGAGTCTTGCCGGCGCTGCTTATTGCCGTCGTCCCGTTGCTGCTTCTGCTCCTTTCTTTCAAGTCGTCGTGGAAAATCAGCCCGCTGCAAAAAGCCGTGCTGCTTTTGCCCGCGCTCGTCCTTCTGGCGGTGGGCTTGATCGCCAGCGCCAAAATCGGCGGCGGCGGCGATTTGCATAATATGGATATGTTCCTGATAACGCTGGTCTTTGTAGGCGCGCTGGCTTGGTATGGCGGCGGCAGAGAATGGCTGCTTGAAGGCGCTTCCGCGTCCGCCACGCGGCGCTGGGCGCTTGTCCTGCTTTTAACCCTGCCCGCGTTTTCTTCCCTTGCAAGTTTGCGCCCTCGTGAATTAAACGCCGATTTGCAGCGCTTGACGATTCTCGCCGACAAGCCCGATAAAAAATCGCTCGGCTTGCGCCCTGACGCGAAAGACGTCGAAGACGCGCTGCGAACCATCCGCGACGAGGTCGAGCGCGCCAAACCCAAAGGCGAAATCCTTTTCATGGACCAGCGCCAGCTGCTGACCTTCGGCTATATTCAAGACGTTCCGCTGGTCGCCGAGTATGAAAAGAAAATTCTGATTAACGAAGCGTTGAGCCTGAACCGCGAATACTTCTCGCCGTTTTACCAAGACCTCGCAGCCCGCCGCTTTTCTTTGATTATCACCAGCCCGCTGCGGCGCGTCGAGCAGGGCAGCGAAAATCAGTTCGGCGAAGAAAACAACTTGTGGATTAAATACGTCGCCGCGCCGACCCTGTGCTATTATGAGCCGAAAATTCGTTTGAACGACGTAGGAGTTCATTTGCTCGTCCCGCGAAAAGAGCCGAAGGATTGTTCCGCGATATTACCGTAACCCGCGCGACGAGTTGGAGCTTGCATGAACCGATGAAAATACGAGCCGCAAAATTTTTATGGAACGCGCCGCTGGCGCTGATTCTCTTTCAACTCTGGACGGAAGGCGTTCGCTTTTATAACGCCGCCTGGGACACGGGCGAAGCGGTGGGACGTTTCGCCTGGCTGTGGCTGGCGCTCTTTTTGCTCTTTACGCTGTTTTTGCTCGCTTTGGCGATACTCTTCTTCCTGTTAGTTTGGAAGCCAGCCGCGCTGACGCCTTTGGCGGAGACGTTCATCGCCCTGCGCGAAAAAATCGCACAGGCGCGCTGGCTGCTCGCTTTTTTTATTCTGCTCTTTCCCGCGTATTTTTTTCAATACACTATCGGCGGCGTTTTGTTCCGTCAAGCCTTCATGCGCTGGCTGATTTGGGCGCTGACCGCCTTCTTATTCTCCGCGCTGATTTCCAAAGGGCGCAAACTGACAGGGTGGGGGGAATTCTTGATCGCCCTCTTGCTCGTCGCTTCCGAAATTTTGATGTTCGCGCCTTTCGCTCGCGTCTCTTCCTATCCGTTTTCCATCGGCTGGTCGGAAGGCAATCGCATGTGGGATTATTCCATGCTCTTCGGGCGCGGCTTATATCAAATTGCGCCGGGCGAACAAGACCCCGTGCTGTTGGAATTTGGCAGACAGCTGTTGGGCGCGCTGCCTTTCTTATTGCCGCGCGTGACGATTCAAACGCAGCGCGCCTGGCAGGCGCTTCTTCAAATCTGGCCCTATCTCCTTTTGGGTCTGATTCTCTTCTCACCCTCGAGGAAAAAGCCCGCCGTCTGGGTTTTGGGCACGCTGGCGGTTTTTGTCTTCCTTACGCAGGGACCTATTCACCCGCCGCTGGTCGTCGCCGCCGCGCTGACCGCTTGGGCTTGGCGCAAACCGCTGCGGGCTGCCGCGCCGCTTATCGTCTTTGCCAGCTACTTCGCGTGGATGAGCCGCTTTAACTGGGCGTTTGCGCCCGGCTTGTGGATTGGCATGTTGGAATTTCTCGACGCGGATATGGAAGAGAAACCTGCCGCTCAACGAGCCTGGGCGCGCGCCATTATATTGGGGCTTTCCGGCTTGTTCGGCGGCTTCTTTTTGCCTCAATGGCTGCGCTTTGAATGGATGCAGTGGGCGGTGGTTATCTCGCCCGCTACGGTTTCCGAATCCGTTTCCACGCAGCCCTTGTTGTGGTATCGCTTGCTGCCCAACGCCACTTACCGTTACGGCGTCTTGCTCTCGCTCGCGCTCGCGGTCCTGCCGCTCATTCTTCTTCTGTCTTACTTGTTCCGCGCGCGAGTCTGGCGCTTAAACTTTTGGCAACGGCTCGCCTTGCTGGCTCCGCTGGCTGCCTTTTTATTCGTCGGGTTGATTGCCAGCGCCAAAATCGGCGGCGGCGGCGATTTGCACAATCTGGATATGTTCCTGATTGCGCTCACGTTCGCCGCCGCAGTCGCCTGGCGCAACGGCGGCGAAGCCTGGCTGCGCCGCGTCCAGGCGTTTTCCCTGCCGCTCAAATTCTTGCTGGCGTTTATGCTGCTTTACCCTGCCAGCCCTTACGTCCGTCAACTCTATCCCTACCACTTCGCCTATCAAGCCAATCGCCTGCTGCTCCTGACCGATTCGAAGGACGTCAAATCGTTGGGTATGATCCCCTCCGCTGAAATCTCCGCCGCCGCGTTAAAAACCGTTCGCGCGGCGGTGAACGCGGCGAAGACGCGCGGCGAGGTTCTTTTCATTGACCAGCGCCAGCTGCTGACCTTTGGCTATATTCAGGACGTTTTGTTCGTCAATCAATATGAAAAAAAGATGTTGATGAATGAAGCCATGCGCCCCAATCTGCCCTATTTTGAGCGCTTTTACCGCGACCTTGCCGCTCATCGCTTTTCCCTGATCGTTAGCGAACCGCTGCGGACGCCAATCAAAGACCGCGACTATCACTTCGGCGAGGAGAATCAAGCGTGGGTGAAATACGTCTCCGGGCCTATCTTGTGCTACTACGAGCCGGACGAGACCTTGCGCGAAGTCGGCGTGCAGCTGCTCGTCCCTCGCGCCCAACCCATTGATTGCAGCGACCTGTTGCCGTAAAATACTCCTTTCCCATGAACCTTCGTTATCTCTTTCTTCGCCTTGTTCGTCGCTTTACGCCCGAAGCGCTGGCTCGTTTCCTCTTGAAACGCCGCTGGATTATCCGCCCCGGGTTGGAATCGAGCGACCCGCTCGCCGCCGTTGAGCGTTACGTCGCGGAACTGGCTGCTTGCGGGCGTTCCATTCAGGGCGCGCGGATTCTGCTTTTCGGCTACGGCGGACGCTTCGCCGTCGGCGCGGAACTGCTGCGACGCGGCGCGGCTCATGTTGTTCTCTGCGACCATTTTGTCCTCCTCGACAGAGAGCGCAACCTAGCGTTATTGCCTGCCTACGCTGATTTTCTCGCCCTTGAAAACGGCGACGTCAAACCGCGCAATGAGTTTATCACCCTGCTGCATGGCGACGTCCGCGAACGTTCGATACAAAAACAAATCGCGCAGGTGGATTATGTATTAAGTACATCGGTGTATGAACACCTCGATGACGTAGACGGTATTACCCGCGCGTTGGCGAAACTGACCGCCCCGCAAGGCGCTCACCTGCACTTCGTTGATTTGCGCGACCATTACTTCAAACTGCCTTTTGAAATGCTGACCTTCTCCGAAAGCGTCTGGAAGGGCTGGCTGAACCCCGCCAGCAATTTGAATCGCTTGCGTTTGCGCGATTATCAAAAGATTTTTGAAGATTCCTTCCAAACGGCGGAACTGCGCGTATTGGAGCGCGACCTGCCCGCCTTTCAAGAGGCGCGCGCGCGCATCCGCCCGGCGTTCTTAACCGGCGACGACGAAATTGATTCCGTCACGCTGCTGCGCGTCTTCGCGGAGTTTCCCAAGCAAACCCCGTAACTATGCCCGAACGCAAAACGCTTTTGTGGAAAATCTTTTTCGCTCTCGCGGCTGCGGAAAGCGCCGCCGCGTTCTATGCGCTGGCTGCGATTCCTTCCGAAGCGGGCGGCGCGGCGTTGTTCGGCTTCTCCGCTTTTCGGCTTGCAGAGATTGCCTTCGCGGCGCTGATTTTGATTTTGGCGCTCGTCTCTCTCGCGCGGACCTTCTCCTCTGCGCGCTTTTCTCTTTGGCTGAACGACGCGCTTTCCAAAAAGAGCCGCTTCTTCGCCTTGCTTTCGGGAATCCTCGCCGCGGCGGGACTTCTCTTCCTGCTGCTTCCGCCGCAGCGCGTGGGCGAGGCGCGTTACGTTCGCCTGCTGCCGCTCGCCGCGCTTTTAACTCTGCTCGCCTTGCAAGGGTTGGCGTCGCTCTTCTTCGCTCGCGGGGAGAATCCGCATTGGGAGCGGCTCAAGCCCGCCCGTCCGATTCTTGCCGCGTCCGTTTTCGCGCTGGCTGGCTTCTTCGCGTTGTGGGTGTTCATCGCCTTCAGCGGGATTGGAATCATCCCGCAAAAAACAGGCTGGCTGGCTCCGGGCGCGCCGATTCTCTTTCAGCAACTTTTGTTCGCCTGGGCGCTGGCGGGCGCTTTCCTGATTTGGGGCGCGCGGCTGGAACGAATCTCCAAAACGGACGCGCTTATCGCCCTTGCTTTTTGGCTGGCTGCCGCGCTGCTTTGGAACGCGCAGCCGATGACCCGCTGGGGATATTTCACCCCCGAACCGACGCCCCCTAACTTTGAATATTATCCGCATTCCGACGCGGCGCTATACGACCACTTCGCGCAAAACATTTTGATTGGATCGAGCCGCCAGATTGATTACACCATCCGCCCGTTATACGCGATTTTTCTCGCGCTGTTGCATTGGCTGTTCGGGCAGAAGTTTGAAACGCTCATCGTCGCGCAGGTCTCCGTTCTTGCCGTCATGCCCGCTTTTGTTTACCTGCTGGGGCGACGGTTGGGCTTGCGCGCGTCGGGAATCCTTGCCGCGGCGCTGATCGTCTTCCGTGAAATGAACGCGATTGCCGCCACCAACCTTATCGAGGTCTCGCATTCCAAACTTTTAATGTCGGACCTGCCCGCCGCGACGACTCTGGTTCTCTTTGTTTACTTCCTGGTCGCCTGGTTTCAAGATTCGCGCAACCAGGCTTACCTGGGCGCGCTGGCAGGCGCGTTCTTTGGCGCGACGCTGCTCATCCGCAGTCAGGCGCAGATGCTGCTCCCCATCATTCTCTTGTGGATATGGATTTCCAAAAGGGACGGCTGGAAGGCGGCGCTGCAAAAATCCGCCGTCTTTTTGCTGGGGGTGTTTCTGGCCGTCTCTCCTTGGGTCTGGCGCAACTATCGCGTCTCCGGCAAGGCGATCATTGAGTATCAGGACGCCTACACCGTTTTCTTCGCGGGCAATTACGCCGATGCGCCCGAAGAGATTCAACAGCTGCCGGGCGAAGACCCAAAAGATTACGCCAGTCGCATGAACGCGCTCATCGTCCGCAACCTGACCGCGCATCCCGAAAAATTCATCCCCAAATTTTTATCATACACGCTGCATAACGAGGTTCTATCGCTCGCGTACCTTCCGCTCAACTGGCGCTTTGCGGATTTGCATTCCTACCTGAAAGGCGAGCCGCTATGGCAAACGCCTGCCGCGCCGATTCCCGCCCGCAACCTGCTCGTTTTCTTTTTGTACCTGTGCCTTATTTCCGTCGGGCTGGCAGTCGCCTTCCGCCGCGCGGGCTGGATGGGAATCCTGCCGCTCTTTTTGCATTTCGCCTACAATTTCAGCGTCACCTTTATCTTTATTTCAGGCTGGCGCTTCATTCAACCGATGGATTGGGCGGTTGCGCTTTACGCCGCCCTCGGTTTGATTCAAGCGACGGCGTGGGCTCTCGCCTTGTTCTCGCTGCGCTTCGCCGAATCCGCCGCGCCGATTCCTGAAGTTTCAACTTCTCTCATCCCCGCTTCATGGAAACGCGCGCCCCTTGTTTTGGGTCTGGTCGCCGTCTTGGGAATCTCGCTGCCGTTGTTTGAGGCGAGCTTCCCGGAACGGTATCCCGCCCTGCCTTCGCAAACGCTGATTGAAAAATACCTCCCCGGCGAACTGGCTTTGCCTGAAGGCGGAACGCTTTCTCCCGCGCAAGTCGCTGCTTTCTTGCAAAACGAGCCGCGCGCCTTCGTCGCCTATGGGCGCGCTTTGTATCCTGCCTATTACAAGCGAGACGATTATTGGGGCGACGCCGTTTACCTGACCCAAGCCAAACTGACCAACCGCGTCGAGTTCAAGTTGATTGGCGCAAACCGCGTCCCTGTTTTCCTGCCGCTCGCTTTCGCCCCCGCATATTTTCCGCACGCTGCGGAAGTCTTCGCGCTTGGCTGCCAATCGTCTGACGCGGTTCGCGCGCTGATGGTAAAAGTAAACGACCGCTTTTTATTCGCTTCCCCATGGAATGGATTGACCTGCGATGAACCGTAAACTCTCCGAGCCGTTGGCGCAAAATTTTTTGTTCATCTTGTTTCTCGCCGTCTCCCTGCCGGGAATCAGGTGGGGCGCGCCCAGCCTGTGGCACCCCGACGAGATGGTCTGGCGCGCGGCGAAGGCCCTCGATGGCGAGCTGATCTTCGACGAAACCGAGCCGGATTTTAATTACCCCTCGCTGCCCAAATACGTCATGTACGGCGTCGGCAAGGTCGTTTATGCTTTGGGTTATTCGCGCGCCGAATTTATCGTCGCCGCGCGCGTTGTTTCGGCTTTGTTGGGCGCGCTTAGCGCCGTCCTCATTTACCAATTCGCCCGAACCGTCGGCGCAAACGCGCTGACCGCTTTGCTCGCCGGCCTGCTTTACGTCGCCGCCGGAGTCGGCGCGGAAAACGCGCGCTTCGCGCACAACGACCATTACTTGCAGCTCTTTTCCATCCTCGCCGTTTTCTTCGCCGTCAAATTTCAATTTGAAAAAGCGCGCGGCTGGCTCTATGCCTCCTTCTTCGCCGTTGGTCTCGCCGCTTCCAGCAAATTCACCGGCGGCAGTTTGCTGCTCGTCCCGCTGAGCGTTTTCCTTTTGATGAACGCGCGCGAAGCGCGCCGCGATTTATTCCGAACGGGCGAAACGCTTCTCATTGGGGCAGTCTTGTCCTACGGGGGATACGTCCTCGGCACCCCCAAAGCCTTGCTCTGGACCGCGTATTACTTCAAGCGGGTCATTCCCGCGCTGCTGAAATATCCCGCCTACGGCTTCAATAGCGAATCGCCCGTCGGGCTGCTCGGTCAATGGGGCGTCTTCCGCCAGGCGGTGGGCAGCTTCGCCTACTCCGTTTTCATTCTCGCCTTTTTATGGTTTGCCGCCCGGCTGCTGCGGCGGCGTTTCGGCAAAGCGGAGATGGAAGAGAAGCAGGCGGCGGCGTTTTCCATCCTTTTGCTGACCGTCGTTATCTTCGACCTGCCTTTCCTCTCCTCAATTAACTACATCCCGCGCTATTTCATCCCTTTCGTGCCTTTTCTTTCTATTCTGGGCGCTTTTTTTATCCAAGAGCTAAGCCGCTGGCTGAAAACCAAATGGACTTTTGCGCCCGCGCTGCTTTACGCCTTGCTAGGCGCCGGCTTTGTTTATTCGTTTCTGCGGCTGGCGAGCGTCGCCTTGCTTTTCATGAACGACGCGCGCATCCCCGCGGGAGAATATATCGCCGCGCTGCCCGCCGAAGGCAAGATTATCGAATACACTCTCTACCCGCCGACCATCGAAAAGAAGCGTTTTGAAAAGGCGTATAGCTACCCGATTTTCTTCGTCAAATACGCCACGGACGTCGTTCCGACGGGCGGACGCTACGAATACAATCTCGGCGAAGCAGGGCTGTTGCAACGGGATACCGACTATCTAACGGTGGATAGCTACACCTACGGGCGGTTTGAGACGCCCTCCGTGTGCGCCACCAACCCGGTGGAATGCGAGTTCTTCAAAAAATTGTTAGCGGGCGAAGTTTCCTCCTTCCGCTTGCTGGCGGAGTTTTCCTACCGCCTGCCGCCTTACTTGCCGCAAATTCAACTCAACGCCGTCAACCCCGACGTGCGAATTTACGAGCGCGTCCGATAGACGGCTGTTTGTCCGTTTTGCGCGCTTTATGGTAAAACTACGCTCAACGCCCCTCGTCTATCTTTGAAATTCCGTTTATCCCGTTTTTTTGTAAAGTTTACGGCAAAAAAGAACCGCTCCTCTCGGCTCAAACGCTGCCCGTCCTATCTTTCTTCATGGAGGTCTTTCATGGCGGATAACTCGCAAAACAACCCGCTTTCCCGTTTGCCGCGCAAACCTGCTTCTCAGCAGCCGCAGCCCGCTCCCGCTTCCCCGCCCAAAGCCGAAAAAGCCGCCCCGCAGAAAAGCGATTTTTCCCTTCCAAAATCAGGCGAGTCCGCGCCGTTAGCCAACGCCGCGGACGCTTCGCAGCCCAAGACCTCCAAACTTGGTCCCTTGTTTTGGACCTTCGCCAGCGTGATTTCTCTGACGATGAACCTTGTCTTGTTGATTGCGGCGCTGGCGCTGCTCGCGCTGCTGCAAAGACGAAATATCAACGCTCTGACCATGCTGCCCGATTTGCTCGGCGGGTTGTATTCCAACTTCGAAAAAATGGACGACGCGCACATCATAAAAACGATACCTGTCAACGCGCAAATCCCCGTCAAATTCGATTTGCAGCTCGACCAGCAAACCAACGTCGTCTTGAGCGAAAACGTCCTGATTACCAACGCGCTGGTTACGGTCAATACCGGCGGACTGAACATCACCCGCGCGGCGGCGAACATTGTTTTGCCAGCCGGAACGGTTTTGCCCATCCGCTTGAATCTCACCGTGCCGGTGGATACGTCCATTCCGGTGAATCTCGAAGCGGCGGTGGATATTCCGCTGAACGAAACCGACCTGCACGCGCCTTTTGTCGGCTTGCAGGAAGTGGTGAAGCCTTTGTATTGCCTGGTCAAAGCGGACGCGAAAAACGGCAAAGGACAGGCGCTTTGCAAGTAAGCGCCCGCTTCTTTCCCTGCGCGCGGCGGACGTCTTTTTATGGGTATAATCCGCGCTTATGAAAAATGCAACGACCCGCGTCACGCTCAAGAACGGCATGAAGGTCATGCTGAAAGAAATTCACGTCGCGCCCATCGTCTCTTCCTGGATTTGGTATCGCGTCGGCTCGCGGGACGAACCGACGGGCAAGACGGGAATCTCGCATTGGGTGGAACACATGCAATTCAAGGGGACGAAGAAATTTCCCGCCGGCATGTTGGATAAAGCCATCTCGCGCGAGGGCGGCAGGTGGAACGCCTCCACCACCCGCGATTCCACCCGCTATTACGAGACCATGCCCGCCGATAAGATTGACCTCGCCCTGCAGTTGGAAGCCGACCGCATGACCAACAGCCTCTTCGCTCCGAAGGAGGTGGAAGCGGAGCGCACGGTCGTTATCTCCGAGCGCGAAGGCGCGGAAAACGAACCGCTCTTTCAACTCTCCGAAGCCGTCAATCATGCCGCCTTCCGCGTGCATCCTTATCATCACGAAATTATCGGCGATAAAGCCGATTTGCTCTCCATCTCCCGCGAAGACCTGTATCGTCATTATCGCGCTTATTATGTTCCGAATAACGCCATCCTCTCTGTCGCAGGCGATTTTGAGACGAAGAAAATGCTCGCACGAATCCGAGAGCTTTTCGAGCCAATTCCAAAAGCCTCCCCTCCGTCGCGCCTGATGCGCCCCGAACCGCCGCAATCAGGCGAAACGCGCCTCACGCTGAACGGCGAAGGCGAAACAACCTTCATTCAAGCGGCGTACCGCATCCCGCCCGCTTCGCACCCCGATTACTTCGCGCTGCAAATTTTCGACGGCTTGTTCGGCGGCGTGAGCGGCGTCTCCAACAAGACGTCCCGCCTTTACCGCGCGTTGGTGGATGGGGAATATGCGACGGATATTTTCGCGGGCGGCGAAGCCGCCCAAGACCCGACCCTGTACCGCGTCGTCATGCTCGTTCATCCCAAACGCAAGCCGGAAGAGACTCTCGCCGCGCTGGACGCGGAAATTGAAAAATTGCAAGAGCGGCTGGTGAATGCAAAAGAAATTGCGCGCGCGGTCAGACAGGCGCAAGCGGTCTTCGCCTACGGCGGCGAAAGCGTCACCTATCAGGCGTTCTGGATGGGATACGCGGAAACCCTCGCCTCGTATGCCTGGTACGAGACCTACCTCGACAATCTCGCAAAGACGACTTCGCAAGACGTTCAGCGCGTCGCGCGCGAATACTTCCAGCCGCAAAAGCGCGTCGTCGGCTTTTACATTCCGCAAAAGGCGGCGTAAATGTCCGCAAAGCGAACTTTCTCATTCCTGCCCGGCTCGGCGGATATTCTCCGCGAGGTCCTGCCCAACGGCGTCGTTGTGCTGGCGCGCGCTAACTTCAGCGGCCCTTCCGTCTCCGTCGGCGGATACCTGCCCGCCGGCGCGCTCTTCGAAACCGACGACAAACTCGGCCTGGCGGATTTTGTCGCCTCCGCGCTCATGCGCGGCACGGAGTTTCATACCTTCGACGAAATTTACGACTGGCTCGAATCCGTCGGCGCGAGCGCGGGGTTCGACGCCGGCGTGCATAACCTCAACTTTGGCGGGCGCGCGCTTGCGGATGACCTGCCGCTGCTGCTCAACGTCTTCGCCGAGTCGCTACGCTTCCCAACCTTTCCAAAAGACGAATTGGAAAAACTGCGCGCGCAGCTGCTGACCGGTTTAAGTCTGCGCGAGCAGGATACTTACGACATGGCGTCGTTGCATTTTGACTGTATGTTGTTCAAAAACCATCCCTACGGCAGACCCGACGACGGCTACGTCGAAACCATTCAAGCGATTACTCGCCGCGATATACAAAACTTCCACCGCGCCTGCTTTGGTCCCAAAGGGATGACGGTGGCGATTGTCGGCGGCGTGGAGCCGAAGAAAGCGGTGGAAATGGTCTGGAAGGCGCTGGGCGATTGGAACGCTCCGCGCCAAAAGACTCCGCCCGAATTGCCGCCGCACCAACCGGTGAAGAAGACCGTCCGTCATCATCACCGCATCGCAGGCAAGGCGCAATCGGATTTAATTATCGGAACGATTGGTCCCCGCCGCCACGACCCGGAATATTTCGCCGCTGCGTTGGGCAATTCCATTCTCGGTCAATTTGGCATGATGGGCAGAATCGGCGAAAGCGTGCGCGAAAAAGCCGGGTTGGCTTACTACGCCTCGTCCAGCCTGCACGCCGGAACAGGACCTGGCAGCTGGGAAGTCAGCGCGGGAGTCAACCCGAAAAACCTGGAACGGGCGATTGACCTTATCATGAAAGAGCTGCGCCGCTTTGTCAAGGACGGCGTTACTCGCCGCGAACTGGAAGACGTGCAAGCCAATTACATCGGCAGCCTGCCGCTCTCGTTGGAATCTAACGGCGGCGTGGCGAGTAAATTGCTCAACATCGAGCGCTACGGGCTGGGCTTGGATTATTATCTGCAATACGAAAAAATGATTCGCTCCGTTGACCGCGCGTCAATCCTGGCGACCGCGCGAAAATATATTGACCCTGATAAGCTGGTCATTTCCACCGCGGGACCCTAATCAGCCCGCTATCCGCCGTCCACTCTACTCTATGCATCTCTCCACCGGCGTTGATTTGATTGAAATAAACCGCCTGCGCGAGGCGATAGAGCGCCATGGCGAAAAATTCCTCGCGCGGATATATACGCCCGCCGAGCAAGCCCTGTGCGCCGGGCGAATCGAATCGCTAGCGGCGCGGTTCGCCGCCAAAGAAGCCGCCGCCAAAGCGTTGGGCTGCGGCGTCGGCGAAGTGCGCTGGCTTGACCTTGAAATCCTGAGCGACGAAAAAAAAGCCCCGCGCCTGATTTTGCGCGGGGAAGCGGAACGTCGGGCAAAAGAGCTGGGGCTGACGGTCTGGTCGGTTAGTTTGAGTCACGCCGCAAGTCACGCTGTCGCGTTGGTCGTCGCGGCGGGGGAATAGGCAAATTCGTGCCGCAAGGTTAACTTCGCGCCGCTTGTACACGACAATTTAGATACATCCGAATAGGGCTACTTCTTCTCTTCTACCCCAATCCAAAAGTGACGCGGCGCTAACGGGCGATAAGCGCAAACGGTCAGCGCGCCTATCTTCGCGTGGCTTTGACCTTTTTCCAGCAAAGCGGGAGGCACGAGACAAATTTCCGGCGCCCGCCCGAACTTCTTGAAGTAATATTCCGCCGCTTTTTGAACGCGGACGCTTAAAGCCGCTTCGGGGTCGTCGTCAAACCATAACAATCCAGTGTGCATGGCGTCTCCTTTTTCAGCCCAGCGCGGGAATCCACATATTCAACCAATCGTCGCCTTCGGGGAAGGTGAACTCCACGCCCTTTACCAAAGCGCGGAAAATCTTATCCGCGCCGCCGGCGACAATTCGCGCGTCCTCTTCGTTCTCTATGTGCCCGAACAAGCGCGTGCGGAAGAAATCCAACCAGGCGCCCAATTCAAGCGCGCGCGAAGCGTTCTGCGTCGCAAAAGTCCACGCGCGGCGGCTGGCGCCTCGCAGCAGCAGCCAGCGCAAATTCTGGCGGGTTGTTTCGTCCATTTCAATCAGCGCGCCGAGGTCGTCAATCAGCAGCAAGAAGAATTGCCCGTCGCCACGATTCCCGTGCGCCCAATCGGATAACGATTGCAGCAACTCGCCGCAATCTTCTATCCGCCATATCCCGCTGTTGTGCGGCGAACCTTGAAAGTCGCTCCACTCTTCGGGACGCCGGGTCGCCACCCCGTATTGCAGCCGTTCGGCGGGGTGCAGCGTTTCCGCCGCCCGAGCGAGCATTTGCAGCAGGCGGGTCTTGCCGCAGCCGGAATCTCCCGTGAGCAGGACCGCGCCGGGCAGCGGGTCGTACAGGTTGAGCAGCGCGGGCAAGCCGTCTTCCGCCATGCCAAGGAAGAGCGCTTCCGGGGGCAGGGGGGCGGCCTCCGCCAGCACGGAGCTCAGCGCGGGCAGGCCGTCCGCCAGCGCCGCCGGCTCGGTCTTTCGTTCTTCGGCGAGTTCCGCCAGCGATTCAAGAACCATAGAATAGCGATTGGTCTTATACATAATAGAATATCTGTTCTATTTATACGTTAAAAAAAAACGCTTGTCAAGGGGCGTTTGCGGATGAAATTCTGGTAAAATGAATCTGCAATAAATCTTGACGCTGGGCGTTGATTTGGTATAATCCCGCTGCTTATTTGCCGGCGTAGCTCAATCGGCAGAGCGCCCGCCTTGTAAGCGGAAGGTTACGAGTTCAATTCTCGTCGTCGGCTCCAGCGCCTGGTCCGTAATTCGGTTAGCCTCTTGTCTGCAAGGGGCTAAGCGACCGGCGGACGAAGCGCCAGTCGAAAAAAACATGGGCAGTTACCCAAGTGGCCAAAGGGGACTGACTGTAAATCAGTTGTCAGAAGACTTCGGAGGTTCGAATCCTTCACTGCCCACTAGCGCGGGCTTAAGCCGGCGCTCCCCGCCAACGGGGAAACAGCACGTTAAGCCCTCATAGCTCAGTCGGCAGAGCACACCCTTGGTAAGGGTGAGGTCATGGGTTCGAATCTCATTGAGGGCTCAAGCGCTGACTCGTATTTTTCAGTAATAATAAAGGAGTTTTCACAATGGCGAAGGCAAAATTTGACAGAAGCAAACCGCATCTGAACGTTGGGACCATGGGGCACATTGACCATGGGAAGACGACCCTGACGGCTG
>DAOUBR010000072.1:0-9000 GCA_034432535.1 Anaerolineales bacterium
TGAATTCCTCGCGTCCCAGTTCTTCGCGCGTCACCTCCTCGTTTTTGAGCAGGTCGCGTTCCACCATCAGTTGCGTGGCGATGCCGGCGTGGTCGGTTCCCGGTACCCACAGCGTGGAATAGCCCTTCATGCGGTGATAGCGAATCATCAGGTCTTCCACGCTGACGAACATGGCGTGACCGAGATGCAGTTCGCCCGTCACGTTGGGCGGCGGGATGGAAATGACAAACGGCTTGACGGTCGGGTCAAAGTCCGGCTTGTTCGGGTCGTTATGCGGCTTGAAGCGGCCGCTCTTTTCCCATGCTTCGTAAATGCGCGGCTCGGCGGATTTGAAATCGTACGCTTTGGGAAGTTCGTGTTTGCTCATTCGCGCTCCTTGATAGTCGGATAATTTAATAGTCGGACGGAAGGATAAAAAAACGCTTCATCCTCAAAGAGGACGAAGCGCGCGCTCCGCGGTACCACCTCAATTCGTCAGGGGCTTGCGGTCTCGTCGTTTATCCGACTCGCATACCTGACGCTCTCGCGGCTGACCATCATCAGCCTTTGCTATAACGGGCAAGCCCGCGCCGTTCTACTCGCCGTTCCTGCTTTGCGCGGCTTTCTTCGGCGAACGTTTCAGGCGACTTCAGCGCCGCTTTCCCGCGGAGGCTTCCACCTTGCGCCTCCTTCTCTATCGGGCTGCGTCGCGCTTACTACTCCTGAACGGCGCGGATTATACGCGGGAAGGCGCTTTGCGTCAAGCGGCGGGCGCGGAAAAAAATTGATAGCGGCTGATAGTCTCAAAGGGTAAAATGGAGGCATGAGAAAAGTAGCCATCCTCGGAATTGGTCAAACTAAAGTGGACGAGCATTGGGATAAGTCGCTGCGCGAATTGGGCGGCGAAGCCTGCTTTGCCGCGCTGCAAGACGCCGGCGTGGAAAGGCCCGAAGCGCTCTTCGCGGGCAACATGCTTTCGCCGATGATCAGCGGGCAAAACCAACTCGGAACGGTCTTTGCGGATTGGATTGGGATGTGGAAGCGCGAAGCGGTGAAAGTGGAAGCCGCGTGCGGCTCCGGAGCGGCGGCCTTTCGTGCCGCGCTCATGGCGGTCGCTTCGGGCGAGGTGGAATCCGCGCTGGCGCTGGGCGTGGAAAAGATGACCGACAAAGCCGGGCGCGACGTCACCGCCGCGCTCGCCACCGCCGCCGACGCCGATTACGAAGTGGAGCAGGGAATCTCCTTCGTCGGCATTAACGCGCTAGTGATGCGCCGTTACATGCACGAATACGGCTGGAAGCACGAACACTTCGCGCCGTTTTCCATCAACGCGCACGCCAACGCCATGCACAACCCTTACGCCCGCTTGCACGAAAAAATCACCGTCGAAAAGTTCGAAAAATCGGCGATGGTCGCCACGCCCATCAACCTGCTGGACGCCTCCCCCATCGGAGACGGGGCGGCCGCCATCCTGCTCGTCCCGGCGGAAAAGGCGCGCCGTCAGCCGCGCATCGTGGTCGCCGGTTCGGCTTCCGCCGCCGATACCATCGCGGTTCACTCGCGCAAAGACCCGCTCTTCCTGAAAGCCGCGTATCAATCCGCCAAACGCGCCTACGAAATGGCGGGCGTAACGCCGCAAGAGATTGACGTCTTCGAGCTGCACGACGCCTTCTCCATTATGTCCGCGCTCTCGCTGGAAGCCTGCGGATTCGCCGAGCGCGGGCAGGGAATCCGCCTGGGGTTGGAAGAAAAAATTGGCGTGAACGGCGAAATCCCCGTCTGCACGCGCGGCGGATTAAAAGCGCGCGGGCATCCTGTCGGCGCGACGGGCGTGTATCAGCTGGTGGAAGTCGCTCAGCAATTGCGCGGCGAATGCGGTAAAACGCAGGTGGACGGCGCGCGAATCGGCATGGCGCAAAACATCGGCGGCTCCGGCGCGACCATCCTCACGCATATCTTGAAAGCGGAAGCGTAATCGGCGCGCGGCGATCGTCCCGAAGGCGAAGGAACGTTTCGCTTCGGGACGATTGTTTTCAGGGAATCTGTGCTATACTGTATTTGCCTATCTTTTTTGAAAGGAGGCGCAGATGGCGACGGAACGCAGAAGTTTATCGAGGCGTAATTTTTCTTATTATATGCGCGTGATGAACGAAATGACCGGCGAAGCGGTCGGTCACATGGCGGACATCAGCGCGCGCGGATTCAAACTCGACTGCAAAGACCCGCTGCCGCCCAACACCAACCTCAAATTACGCATTGAACAAATCGGGAGCATCGCCCCCAAAAGCTATCTGGTTTTTGTGGCGCGTTCCCGCTGGTGCAGGCGCGACGAGTACGACGCGACGCGCTACAACGTCGGCTTTCAACTGGTGAACATCAGCCGCGAGGATTACGATATTTTCATCAAGATGTTTGAAGCCTACGGCGAGCCGAACCATCAAGACAACGTGAACAGCGCCTACGCTTAAAAAAGCGGCGCGCCGTCGTCGCAAGAGCGCGGAGTTTTTATTCTCCGCGTTTTTTTGTTTAACCGCTCTTTTTCTTAAAGCGGAAGAGCGGGACGTCTGCGCCGCGACACTTCCTCCCCGAATGGGGATTCATATCGCTCCCCATATCTGGGTGCGCCTGCGCCAAAGGCGAGATACCCTTCGACAAGCTCAGGGCAAGAATCTCGCGCTACGCTCACTTTTACGCAAAAATCGAGATACTATCGCGAAAATCCTCCGTTGCAAAAAAAGGTCGCTTCGCATTAAAATTCCGCGCATGAAAAAATTCCTGCTCTGGCTGATTCATTTTGTTCTGGATACCATCGCCGTCGTCGAGCGGGACGGCTACGAATATCTTCCCGAAAAAGGCGGCTTCGTCATCGCCGTCAATCACCTCGGTTTTTTGGACGTGCCGCTGGCGCTCTATTCGCTCAACCGTTGGGACATTTTCATCATGGTCGCCGAAAAGTGGGAGAAATTCTTCCTCTGGCGCTGGATTGGCAAATATTTCAACTTCGTCTTCGTGGACCGCTACAACCCCGATCTGAAAGCCATGCGCGAAATGATGCGCCGCATGGAGAGCGGGCAGACGTTGGTGGTCGCTCCCGAAGGCACGCGCGCGCGGGACGAGAAAATGGCGCGCGGCAAGCCCGGCGTGGCGTACCTCGCCTCCAAGATGGGCTGGAAAATCGTCCCCGTCGCCATCGCCGGCTCGGAAGACCGCCTCCTACTCGACAACCTTAAACATTTTCGCAAAACCCGCATTCGCCTGACGGCGGACGAAGGATTCACCCTGCCGCCCTTCCCCAAAGAAAATCGCGACGAAAAGTTGCAAGAATACACGGACGAAATCATGTGCCGCATCGGCGCCATGCTGCCGGAAAACAATCTGGGCTATTACGCCGACCATCCACGCCTGCTGGAACTGCGCGCGGAACGCGCCCGGAGACGGAAATGAAATCCGCCGCTTCGGTTCGCTTCTTTGCCCGCAAGATTCTGCCGCTCTTCGCCGAGATTGAAATTCACGGCGATTTGAGCAAGCTCCCCAAAGGCGGATACATGCTCGCTGCCAATCACCTCGGGCGGCTGGATTCGCTCGTGGTGTATTACGTCATAGACAACGACGACTTGATTCACCCGCTGACCGACAAATATAAGAAATATTGGTGGGGTCGGCTGGCGGGCTGGTGGCTAAACGTCACCTGGCTTACGCGCGGACAGGCGGATATGAAAGCCATCCGCGAATTTATCACGCGGCTGAAAAACGGCGGCGTGATGGTCATTACGCCCGAAGGCACGCGCTCCAAAACCGCGCAGCTGCTCAAAGCCGAACCGGGCGCGATTTACATCGCCAGCTCGGCGGGCGTTCCCATCATCCCCGTCGCCCTGACCGGCACAGAAGACGCAATTGTCCTCGCCCACCTCAAGCGCTTGCGGCGTTTCAAAATCACCGTGCGCGCGGCGGATGAGATGTACTTCCCGCCGGACATTAAATCGGTCAAGGGCGAGCAGCGCGAAGCCCTGCTGCGGCAGGCGGCGGACGAAGTTATGTGTCGCATCGCCGCCATGCTGCCGGAACGGTATCGCGGCTATTACAAAGACTTCCCGCGCGTGAAAGAATTGCTGAAAAACAGAAAAAATTAAAGCCGCTTTACGCTCAGCCTACAATTTTCTCAGGCGAAAAAAAAAAGAGTTTTTTGTTATATAATGATTTTATACGGATAGACTCCAAAATTCATCGTGACAAAAAATCGTCCTCGCTATCCCAATTTATAGGAGAAATGCCAATGAAAATCTCTCGTTTTTTTAATGCACTTATAGCAATGATTCTCATTGCGACCGCGATGGCAAGCGCTCAGCCTGCCGCCGCGCAAAGCAACCCCGCGCCTCAGGCGCAGGACGCGCCCGGCTTGTACGTGCCGGGCGAGGTGATTGTCACCTTTGAAGGCGGCAAAACGCTCAAAGCCTATCAGGCGCAAGCCTCCGCGCTGGCGGGACAAGTCGGCGCGCAAGTGGTGGATATGGAAGGCAATCTGGCGCTGATGAGCTTCGCCGAAGACGCCGACGTAGAAAGCCTTGCCGCGCAAATTTCCGCGCTGGCTGGAGTGCAGAGCGCCGGTCCGAACTACATCGGCTGGATTCCCGAAGCGAACGGCAAGCAAGGCGCGGCGCAAGCCTTAAAGTCGGATACGGTCTATCGCCGCGGCGCCAACGGCGCGCGCGTGGCCATCAACAAGGGAGAACTGCGCTCGCTACGCAGCGGAGCGCGCGGCACGCCCACGTACCCCGTAGAAATTACCAACAGCTCCAGCGGCGACCCATGGGGCTGGTGGGAAACCAATACCAGCGTTATCTGGTCAAATTCCACCGTCTCGCCTTTGGTCTGCATCATTGACACCGGCGTAGACAACCTGCACCCCGACCTCGCCGGCAAAATCATCAACGGAAAAGATTTCGTCAATGAAGATTCCATCCCCAACGACGATAACGGGCATGGCACGCATGTGGCGGGCATTCTCGTCGCCAACAGCGCGAACAAGAAAGGCGTCGTCGGCGTCTCCAATGGAACCGCCATCGCCGTCAAAGCGCTGACTGCGCAAGGCTGGGGAACAACCTTTGACCTGATTGAGGCGCTGAATTACTGCGCCAATAACGCCACTGTGCGCGTGATTAACCTGAGTCTGGGCGGCTTCCCCGCTTCCTCGGACCTTTATAACGCGCTGAACACCGCCGTCAACGTCAAGAAGAAGCTGGTGGTCGCCGCCGCCGGCAACAATAGCTCATCCGCTTACACCTTCCCCGCGGCATGGGCGGCAGATTATGTTTGCAAAGATGGCACGGGAACGCCCGGCTCTCCCTGCGCCGGCGCCAACGTTAATAACATTTACTCCGGGCTTATCTCGGTCGGCGCGGGATATTCGCCCGTCGGCGGCGCAGATTACGACGCGGTCGGAGGATATAACGACGTCGGCTTCGGCGACGGCGCGCTGTGGGTGGACATAAACAACGACGGGGTTTTAGACAGCGGCGAAAACTTCTCGCCCAACGAATGCCTGGCAGATTTCAGCAACTACGGGAAATGGGTGCAAATTGTCGCGCCGGGCGATAGCATTTATTCCACGCTGCCCGTGAAATACCCGTTTCTCGAATCGGCCGCCCAAGACCCGGATAACCCCGGCTACGGCTGGATGGGCGGCACTTCAATGGCGGCTCCTTTCGTCTCCGGCGCGGCGGCGCGCGTGTTGAGCGTCAACCCCACATGGCTCATCACCAATCTGGCGTGGACCCCCGCCATGCTCAAGAACCAATTAATAAACACCGGCAGAACGCTCGCCACCGCCGTAGACTCGGGCGTGCTGGCGAGCGACATTACGAAGGGATACGACGCCGAAAAAGATATTACCGACCCGATTGGGGATGGCTACTCCGGCGAAGTTCCTTACTGCGTTCCCGGTAACAGCTCGCCCTATAGCAACGAGCAGGACATGAGCGACTCGGTCTATCTGGACGTGGCGGCGGCAATGAACCGCACAGCCATCACTGCCTACGTGCAGGACGCTTCGACCGGGCTGCCGCTCGTCGGCGCTACTGTGCAGGCGGTGCAAGGAACGTTGGCGCGCGATACCGCCACCGTGCAAGCCAACACCAGCATGGTAGACTTGATTAACATTCCCAAGACTTATATCGCGCCAACGACCTTCAACACCATCAAGGTCAACAAAGCGGGCTACGCCGTCAACGCCGTTGTCGCCGCCGTGGACCCGTCCTACCCCTTCTACACCGACGAGTTTTTGAACGTCTCTGTGCCGCCGCTCACCGGCAGAATGACCCTGGTGGCAGACTGGGATTACCAAAAGAACGGACCGTTCAACGACGATCCGCGCGACCTTGACCTGTTTACCTTCCTGCCCGCGGGCATTGCAACCCTGCCCACCAAAATCATTGGCAATCCCTTCGCGGCAGATTGGTTCTATAACGAAGACGGCGTGGAAGCCGGCTCGCTATATAACCCGCTGCTGGTAGGCGGCTTGCCGTTGACGCCGCCCTTCAAAACCCGCTGGAACCGCGACGGCGGCAGTCTCTATTACGACCAGCTCGGCATGGAATCGGTCAGCATGGCGCCTTCCACGGTGGCGACCAACCCTTATTGGAACAATCCGCTGCTCGTCGCCACGCCCAAATACGAGTTCTTCCTCACCGACTACGGCGCAGGCGAAGATAGCATGTTGAGCTACTCCGGTCCCATTGTGGTGCGCTTCTGGCGCGCCGGGTTGCCCATTGTGGCAAAGGATATTAACACCAACCTGAATATTCAGGGCGGAGATGGGATTAACATGCTGCCGCTTCAGGCGCCCTACGCCTACAGCCTGCAAAGCGACTGCGCCTCGTTGGGATGGATGGACGACGCGGTGAGCGTCACCAACGGCAGCGCGACTGTAACAGGAAATAATTTCACTTCCAACCTGACCAACGGCAGCAAAATCTGGATTGAAGATAGCGGGAACGTTCAGACGCTCTACACCGTCGCCACGGTGGATAGCGACACGCAAATTACGCTGACTTCTAATTACGCGGGCGCCACTGAAAGCGGCTTACGCTACCGCGTTGACAAAGTGTATGAATGGCTAAAGATTGGTCAAATCGGCGATAACCTTGGCACAGCCGCCAATTTAGGGAACTTCTACCTCGCCGACGAATGCGTCATCGGCGACCCGCAAGGCAATACCGCGTACGACGGGCACCCCAACGGCGGCTTGCCTTATGGCGGCAAAGTCGGCGGCAGCAACAAGACGCGCTAAGGCTTCTTTTCTCGAAAGTTCGATAAGACCGTAAATCGGCGGCCGCCCTTCGGGGCGGCTGCCCTATGTAAGTCGGCGACGAGAAAAGGAAAGCGTCGTGAAAATATCCCCTATACGCTTTGTTGCAAACACCTGGCTGTGTCGCTGCGAGGCGGACCAAAAGGCCGCCGATGCAGCCCCCCTGATGTGCGCGGAGATTGCTTCGCCGCTTGCTGCGGCTCGCAATGACTTCGCAAAGGTTGAAATCATGTCATTGCGAGACCCCGAAGGGGTTGAAGCCATCTCAAATGGCTTGCGCAAACGAGAACGCCATGCCGTTTTCGGCGGCTCGCAATGACAGATATTGGCTCTTTGCAACAGAGCAAAAAGCCATATTTAAAATTTCGCCCGGCTTCGTCAAGTTTTAGGCTATAATCATTCGGTAGCGTCACATCATCCCTTTGGAGAGGAAAGATGTCAAAAATTGTTTCCGTTCATTCTTTCCGCGGCGGCACGGGTAAATCCAACACTACCGCGAACCTTGCCGCGCTGCTGGCAGCGGATGGCGCGCGCGTCGGCGTGGTAGATACCGATATTGCCTCGCCCGGCATTCACATCTTGTTTGGTATGAAAGAGCAGGAAATGTCGCCCACGCTGAACGATTACCTGTGGAGCAAGTGCGAAATTCAAGACGCGGCGCACGACGTCACCGCCAAGCTGAACGTTCCCATTAAAGGAAAAATCTTCATGATTCCTTCCAGCATTGATCCGGGCGAAATCGCCCGCATCCTGCGTGAAAATTACGACGTTGGGTTGCTCAACGACGGCTTTACGCAGGTGATTGAGCGCATGAACCTCGATTACCTGCTGGTGGATACGCACCCTGGCTTGAATGAAGAAACGCTGCTTTCCATCGCCATCTCGAACGCGCTAGTCATCATCATGCGCCCCGACCAGCAGGATTTTCAAGGGACGATCGTCACAGTGGACGTGGCGAAGAAACTCGACGTGCCGGAATTGCTGATTGTGGTCAACAAAGTCCCGCCCAAGTGGATGGAAGACGGGGGAACAAAGATTCGCCAGGAAGTGGAAGAAAAGTACGACGCGAAAGTCGGCGCCATTTTCCCGCATTCCGACGAAATGATGACTCTTGCCAGCGCGGGGATTTTCTCGCTGCAATATCCCGATAACGAAATGGCGAAATCCATGCGCCAGCTGGCGGAGATGTTGAAATAAAAGGCAAAAACGTTAAGGGGAATCCATGAGCGAATCGCCTTATGAGACCGCCGTGCGCGAAATTTCCGACTGCGCAGGCGACCTTAAACCTTCGGACGTGATACTCTTTTCCGAGCCGCTGCGCTCCGCGCTGAATTTTGTCATTCGGCTACGGCGATTTGCCCTATCCGTCTTTGAAGAGAAGCTGGGCTTTACGCGGGAACAAACGGAGCATATCGTCAACTTGCTGGTGGAACGCAATTTGTTTCATCAGCGAGCTGACGACCCCGCCGCAGCGGGCGAAGCGCAATATGAAGCGCGGCTTTCCGCCCCCGCCCGACCCATCTCAAAGAAACCGCTGGACATTTGGAAGAAAATTGAATAGCGGTTATGGCGTATAATACGCCCATGACGGAAACAGCCCGCTACAAAGAGATCAAATCCCAAATTCATTTTCACAATTACCGCTATCATGTGCTGGATGCGCCGCTCATCAGCGATGCGGAATTCGACCGGCTGATGAACGAACTCAAACGCATCGA
>DAOUBR010000073.1:0-19319 GCA_034432535.1 Anaerolineales bacterium
TGATGATGGTCAGCAAGGAATCGCTGCTGCTGCGGATGGTTTCGGCGTATTCGCGCTGCTCTTCGGTCAGGGGCGTATCCAGCAGCAGCCCAGTCATGCCGATAATGCCGTTCATCGGCGTGCGGATTTCGTGACTCATGCTGGCGAGGAAGGCGGATTTGGCGCGCGAGGCTTCCAGCGCCGCGTCGCGGGCGATAGCCAGCTCGCGGGTGCGCTCCTCGACGCGCTGTTCCAGCGTCGCCGTCAGAGCGGTGACCTCGGCGATTTTTTCCTGCAAGGCAAGGTTCGCCAGCTGCGTATCGGCGTTAGATTTTTGCAGCGCGTCGTATTGTTGTTCCGCAGCTTCGCGCTGTTCTTGCAACAGTTTTTCCTTTTCGTAAAGCAAGTAGTTCATCTGCCGCAGGCGATAGAAGTTCCAGCCGACGAAGATGGGCAGCGCGAGCAGCGCGGCGTATGTCGTCCATTCCCAGCCGGGCAGACGGAAGAAGACATAAGCGGAAAGCAGGGCCGAAAAGAGGGCGGAAAGCCACAGGCTGCGATAGCCCGAAGGGCGTTCCGCTTCCCATGAAAACTGCCATTCGCAATAATCGTCGCCGCGCAGCTGGCATTTGAGTTCTTTGATTTGCGCGGGCGGTTGACGAGCGATGACCGTCGGCATATATCCCACCGCGCCTTGTATGGTTTGGCAAGTGGTGTAAATCACATGCGGCAGCAATTCGGGAGAGACTTTTTCCGCCATGGAACCGACGTGCCATTTTAGCGAGGCGGACGTTTCGCCGACTTCTACGACGTGCAAGTTAATATCGCCGAATTTTTCGGCGAAGCGCGGCACGACTTGAAAAGCTTGCCGCAGGGGAAGCGCGCTGAGCATGTAAGCTACGCTGCGCGCCAGACCGCGTCCCTGCTTGAAGTAGAAATGCGGAGTCCCGGCGATGCGCGCGCATATTTCGCGCACGAAGGCGCTGAATTCAATAGAGACATAGCCGAGATTCATCAAAGACTTGGGGGGGAGGCGGTAACGCTCGGCAGGCATGGCTTCGTTCAGCCGCCGAACCAGCTCGTCCAGCGCTTCAGCCTGGACGCGGGCGATATGCTCTTGCGGAGAAACGCCCGGCGGCAGGGGGGCTTGCGCGGCGCGGCGGGCGACGGTTTCGAGCATAAACTCCACCGTGCCGCGCACAAACACGCCATTAATGCCGCGCACCGGCTTGCCCGTCTCGTCCTTGCCGTAGGGCGGGCCGGTCATTTGGGTTGGGAAGGGCGGCAGAGTCTCTTCGGGCGGCAGGTTGGCGTCCTCGTCAAAGAAGGGCGTTGCGGCGGGCGCGGCTTTTTCCGGGCGGAAAAAGGGCCATTCCCAAAAGCCGCGCGGCTTTTCCTCTTCCCATACGAATTCCCACTCGCAGCATTCGTCGCCGTTTAACATGCAGCGCATTTCGTTGATGCGCGAAAAAGGAGCCTGCGGATTGAAGTTGTTGGGGATGCTCGCCAAAGAGCCTTGAATAAACTGGCAGCTGTATTCTACAAAGGTGTAATGCAGCTCGCGCGGAATTTTCGTTAAGTCTTCCTGGCAGCGCCATTGAATCACCGCCGAATTGGAGCTCGCCCGCGCCACGCGAAAATCGGTCTGCGCGAACCAGCGGGCAAAGCGCGGCACCAAGCCGTAAACCTGCCGCAGGGAAAGCGGGCGCGTCAGCCGCGTAATGCTTTCGGGAATGCTCAACGCGCCGCGATGGAAATGAAACGCCGGGTCTTCCGAAATTTCCTCGCAAATGACGCTCATGAAAACGTCGAACTCGACGGAGTAGCGATTCCCCTCTTTGTACAAATACGCTTCATCCACGTAATAAGCCGGGTCGCCAATCGCGCGATTGAGGCGGCGGACAATCTCCGCCAGCGCTTCCGCTTTCGCCCGGTTGAATCGTTCCGCCCGTTCATGCGCCGGAAAATCCGCGGGCAGCTCGCGCACAGCGCGCTCGGCTACGCATTCGGCGGCGTAATCCACCGTGGCGCGCACGGTCAGCCCGCTGGTGCGGTTGAGCGCGCGCCCCTGCTCATCCGTCCCATAAGGGCGCCCGGACATTTTTTCAGGCAGCGGATACTCCTTTAGTTCCATGAGTATTTTTATTTTATCATTGCTTTGAAGGTTTCCGACAATTGCAATATTGTTCAAACCTTATGCGAAAGGCTTTTTTTAGCCGCGCTTGGTTTGTGAAAAAAGTCACCATGCAGATAGACAAACTTCCCCGTAAAGCGGGAGGAATGAAACTTACCCTTATCGGCGAAATACGCGATAATCAAGAATGGAGATAACAGCATGACAAACGCGACAATTAAACACCGCCCGATTTCCCCTGAAATTGAAGCGCTGGCGGAAAAACACCGCCGCGACCCGGAAGCCGCGCTGGAAATTTTGAAAGAAGCGCCGGCGCTCACGCCCGAAACTATTATTGACGCGGCGCGCGCGCTGAAACTTCCCCCCCATCATTTGTACGGCATGGCGACCTTTTTCTCCATGCTGAGTCTGCAAGAGCGCAAGAAAGTATTGCGCGTCTGCGACGGTCCCGTCTGTTGGTTGGAACGCGCCGGCAAGCAGGCGAATCTGATTGACGCTTGGCGGCAAAAGGTCGGGGATGAATACACAGTCGAGCGCACGTCTTGTTTGGGGTTGTGCGACCGCGCGCCCGCAGTTTTGGTCGAAGACGAGCAGGCGGGTCCCGTCGCTCTTAAGGAAGCGCCGAAAGTCTGCAAAGGCTGGCGCGGGGTCCCGACGGATTACAGCAAGCCGCGCAAGGGCGAAGTCCGCGTGATGACCGCCCTGCTGGGCAAAATCAATCCCGATTCGATTGAAGACGCGCTGGCGCACGGCGTTTACGAAGGGTTGAAAAAAGCGCTGACGAAGACGCCCGAAGAAGTTCTCGCGGAAGTGGAATCTTCGGGCTTGCAGGGGCGC
Organism: Anaerolineales bacterium; assembly: GCA_034432535.1. GTDB lineage: Bacteria > Chloroflexota > Anaerolineae > Anaerolineales > Villigracilaceae > Villigracilis. Next base: position 2,951 of record DAOUBR010000073.1, read on the forward strand.
GGCGGGGCGGGGTTTCCCGTCGGGCGAAAGTGGCGCTTCGTGGCGAACGAGAAACGCTTCCCCAAGTACATGGTCTGCAACGCGGACGAATCCGAGCCGCTGATTTTCAAAGACCGCGTGTTGATTGATTCCAATCCGCATCAGCTCATCGAGGGAATCGCCATCGGCGGCTACGCCTGCGGCGCTTCCGAAGCGTGGATTTACATTCGCGGGGAATACGAATATCAGGCGCGCCGTTTGGAAAACGCGATTCGCCAAGCGAAAGAGAGAAATCTTTTAGGCGAGAAAATTCTGGGGACGGAGTTCTCGTTCAACATCCACGTCCATCGCGGCGCGGGCGCGTACATCTGCGGCGAAGAGACGGCGCTCATCGAATCGCTGGAAGGCAAACGCGGCGAGCCGCGCTTGCGCCCGCCCTTCCCGCCGCAATCCGGTTTTCGCGGGCAGCCGACTTCGGTGAACAACGTCGAATCGTTTTGCGCCGTTCCGCACATCGTCAAAAACGGCGCGGAGTGGTGGAAAAGCCTCAACGGCTTGAACGAGTCGCAAGCGCGCGGGACGAAAATATACATGGTTTTGGGGCATGTGAAAAAGCCCGGCTTGTTTGAAGCGCCCTTCGGGCTGACGCTGCGCGAAATCATCAAGAAATTCGGCGGCGGAATGAAAGAAGGCTCGAAGTTCCAGTTCGCCTTGTGCGGCGGCGCGGCGGGGACGATTGTGGGCAAGGACCTGCTTGACGTCCCGATTGATTTCGCTTCGGCGCAAAAGGGAGTTTCGCTTGGCGCCGGCTCCTTCCTGATTTGCGACGAGAGCGTTTCCGTCGTCGCGTTCTTGCGCGAGCTGCTGCATTTCTTCGCGGCGGAATCATGCGGCAAATGCACGCCCTGCCGCGCAGGCACGTGGCGCTCGCTGGAAATTTTAGCCCGCATGGCGGCAGGCGAGGGACGGAAAGGCGACGTTCAAGAGCTGACCAACCTTGCCGCGTTGATGCAAGACTCTTCCTTCTGCGGGCTTGGGCAGAGCGTCCCGATTCCGATGAAATCGGCGCTAGGACGTTTCGGCGCGGAGTTCGCCAAGGCGGAGGTTTTGGAAGGTTAGAAAGTTGGAAGGTTTTCGACTTTCAAACAAGGAACAAACCATGATCAATATCAAAATAAACGGCAAAGCAATTCAAGCGGAAAGCGGAAAGACGATCCTGCAAGTCGCAAGGGAACATGGCGTGCGCATTCCGACGCTGTGTTACCACAAGGATTTATCCCCCACCGGCAACTGCCGCATGTGCGTGGTGGAAGTGAAGGGCGGGCGCTTCTTGCAAGCCGCGTGCGTGACTCCGATTTGGGAGGGGATGGAAATTGAAACGGACAGCGAGAAGGCGAGAAAAGACCGCAAGCTGACTCTCGAACTGATGCTGGCGAATCACCCGCAGGATTGTTTGACTTGCGACGTGGCGGGCGAATGCGAATTACAAGATTTGGCTTACGAATATCAGGTTCAGGTCCCGGCTTGGGGCGCGAAGGGAACGCGCTACCCCGTCGATAGCGACCCGAATCCTTTTATCCGCGTGGATATGAACAAGTGTATTCTCTGCCGCCGCTGCGTGCTGGCTTGCGAGGAGATTCAAGGGCGGCAGGTGTGGGGCGTGGCGAAGCGCGGTTTTAGCGAAGTGATTGTAGCGGGCGCGGGGACGACCATGCTCGAAGCTCGCTGCGAATCCTGCGGTCAATGCGTGGCGTATTGCCCGACGGGCGCGCTTTCCAACAAGATGAATTACGGCATGGCGCGCGCGCATCAGGTCAAAAAGGTAACGACCACCTGCGCTTACTGCGGAGTCGGCTGTCAGTTCGATTTGCTGGTGAAAGACGATAAGGTCATCGGCGTATCTTCCAACCCGAACGCGCCCGTCAACGGGATGGCGTTATGCGTGAAAGGCAGATACGCTTACGATTACATTCATCACCCCGACAGGCTGACCAAACCGAAGGTGAGAAAATATCTGCTCGACGGCGGGAGCAAGCCGAAAGGGAATCTCGAGGCGAAGAATCAAAACCCGGATTGGGAATGGGTCGAGGTGGATTGGGATACCGCGCTGAATCTCGCCGCGCAGAAAATCGGCGCGACGCGGAAAAACTTCGGCGCGGATTCCATCGGCGCGCTCACTTCCGCCAAGTGTTTGAACGAAGAAAACTATTTGATGAACAAATTCGCGCGGCAGGTCTTGGGGACGAACAACATAGACCACTGCGCGCGTCTCTGACACTCCAGCACGGTAGCCGGTCTGGCTACTTCTTTCGGTTCTGGAGCGATGTCCAACAGCATGGACGACGTCGCCGCGAAAGCGGAGTTGTTCTTCATCATCGGCTCGAACACCACCGAGCAGCATCCCGTCTTCGGGACGATGATTCGCCGCGCGATTCGCAAACGCGGGGCGAAGCTCATCGTCGCCGACCCGCGCCGCATTGATATTACCGAGCTGGCGACGCTGCATCTGCGCCAACAGCCCGGCACGGATATTGCGCTGCTCAACGGCTTGATGTATCTCATCCTTGAAAACGGCTGGGAAGATAAAGCCTTCATCGCCGAGCGCTGCGAAGATTTCGACGAGTTTAAGAAAACCGTCATGCAATATCCGCCCGAAAAGGTCAGCGAGATAACGGGCGTTTCCATAGAAGATTTGCGCGAAGCGGCGCGGCTGATGAATGAAAACCGCCCGATGGCGGTGATTTGGGCGATGGGCATTACGCAGCACATTACGGGCGTGCGCAACGTGATGGATTTGGCGAACCTGCAAATGCTGCTGGGCAATATGGGCAAGCCGGGCGGCGGGGTGAATCCGCTGCGCGGGCAAAACAACGTGCAGGGCGCGTGCGATATGGGCGGGCTGCCCAACGTCTTCCCCGCTTATCAACCCGTGACCAACGCGGAAGCGCTCGCCAAATTTGCAGCCGCCTGGGGGACGATGGACGGCGACGCGCCGTCTTCGGAACAGCCCTCGTCCATCGTCAACGGTCTCTCGTCCAAAGTCGGCATGACCGTCACCCAAATGACGCCCGGCGTCCTCGAAGGCAAAATCAAAGCGTTGTATATCTTAGGCGAAGACCCCGCCGTCTCGGACCCGGATAGCGCGCACATCCGTCACAGCCTTGAACAGCTCGACTTTTTGCTGCTGCAAGAAATCTTCCCGTCCGAGACTTCCAAATTCGCGGATATTCTGCTGCCGGGCGTTTCCTTCGCCGAGAAGATGGGAACCTTCACCAACACCGAGCGCCGCGTCCAGATGGTGCGGCAAGCCATTCCCCCGCTGGGCGAGGCGAAACCCGATTGGTGGATAATCGCCGAGATTGCGAAACGGATCATTCAGAACCCCGAATTCCGCAGGCTAAACATGGACGCGCCTTACGCGAAGTGGGATTACAAGAACACTTCGGAAATCATGGACGAGATAAACGCGCTGACGCCTTCTTACGCGGGAATCACGCACGCGCGGTTGGAAGCGGGCGAGCGGCTGCAATGGCCCTGCCCGTCGAAAGACCACCCCGGAACGCCGATTTTGCACACGAAGGCGTTCTCGCGCGGCAAGGGCAAGTTCATGCCGATTGATTTCGTCCCCGCGCCGGAGCTGCCCGACGACGAATATCCGTTCATCTTAAGCACCGGGCGCGTGTTATATCACTGGCACAGCGGCAACATGACCCGTCGCGCCAAAGGAATCATGCAAGTCTACGGTCAGCCGCTGGTGGAGCTCAACCCCGACGACGCGGCGCGGCTGGGCGTGAACGGCAAAAAGACGCTGCGCATTACCTCGCGGCGCGGGAGCATCGTCTCGGAGGCGCTGGTCACCGAGCGCGTGCCGCCGGGCGTGGTGTACGCGAACTTCCACTTCCCCGAAGCCTCCGCCAACGAATTGACCATCGCCGAGCTCGACCCGGTTTCAAAGATTCCGGAATATAAGGTTTGCGCGGTGAAAGTGGAATTGGTTTGACGGTTTGATAAGACGACTCTGGAGAAAAAGGCATGAACATCCGTAAAATTCTCGAATACGCGCTGGAACGCGAGCGCGAAGGCAAGCGCTTCTTTGAAGAGAACGCGGCGCGGCTGCACAACGCGGCGGCGGCAGGCGCTTTCAAAGCCATCGCCGCGGAAGAGCAAAAACACATTGAGTTTATTCAATCGCATCTGGACGCGCTGACCGAAGGCAAACCCGCGCCCGCGGCGGAACTGCCCAAAGCGGGCTTCTTCGCCGACCGCGCGCAAAGCGAAGCCATCGCCGAGACGATAAGCGAAGCGATGGTCGCCGATTTACCCGCGCTGCGAATGGCGTATCTCATCGAGCGCGATTTCGCCGAGTTTTACGCTCAAGCCGCCGCCAAAGCCGAAGGCGAAGCCAAAAAGACGCTGGATATGCTGGCGCATTGGGAAGCGGGTCACGAAAAGTTGTTTAAGAAAATGCACGACGATTTGTTTGAAAAATACGCGGAAATGCCCTGGGGAGGGTAGGCAAGAAACGCAACCGACGGATCGCTTTTGCGACCCGTCGGTTGTTTTTATTTAAACGGTTGCGGGCGGCGGTCTCTCCCTGCCTTTTTTCCCGCGCCGTCGCTAATGCGATTTTTCCGAATCGGGGTCTTCGGTCAACAATTGAACGGCGTGCGGCAGGACGGGCAGAATCGTTTGCAGGTTTTCCGTCGCGCCTTTGGGGCTGCCGGGCAAATTGACGACGAGCGTCCGTCCGCGAATACCGGCAAAGGCGCGCGAGAGCATGGCGTGGGGAGTCTTTTTCAAACTTTCCGCGCGCATGGCTTCGGCGAGACCGGGGGCTTCGCGTTGAACGACGGCGCGCGTGGCTTCAGGAGCGACGTCGCGCGGGGCAAAGCCCGTTCCGCCGGTGGTGAGAATCACGTCCAGCTCGCCGCCGTCCGCCCATTCCATCAGCGCCGCGCGGATGGAATCTTCGTCGTCCGGCAAGATGCGCTGCGCGGCGACGATTCCGCCTGAGGCGCGAACCAACTCCGCCAGCGCGGGACCGGAAGCGTCGGGACGCTCGCCCCGCGCCGAACGGTCGGAGAGAGTTAGAATTCCAAAACGAAGCGGACCCATCTCTCTAACTCCTTTGAATCGAGGTTTTGGCGATTCTTCCGCATGGACGTTTCGTCGCAGCGTTTTTCCAAAAATGCGGACGAAGGTCATCTCTTCCCAGCCGCGGCGCTCGTAGAAAGGAATCGCCTGCGGGTTGTCCTTCATGATCAGCAGATAACACTTGTAGCAGCCTTTGGCTTTCAGCCGCGCTTCCACTTCGCTCAGCAGCGCATCGCCCACGCCGCGCCGCTGATATTCCGCCCGCACGGCAAGGTGATAAATCAGCCCGCGCCGCCCGTCATAGCCGCCAATCACCGTGCCGATGAGGCGTCCATCCGCTTCGGCGACGAGGAATAAATCGGGGTCGCGTTGCAATTTTTTTTGAATCTCTTCGGGCGTATCGGAAGGGCCGACGCTCACGCCCGCGGTGGAATCCCACAACTGCGCGGCGGCGGCGTAATCGGTTTCAAAGTTAAATTCGCGCAAGGAAATAGACATTTTAAGAAACGAGGCTTTTCTTCAACAAGGCTATCAAATCGTCGGGCATGTAGGGTTTGAGCAGGAAGGCGTCCGCGCCCGCGCTCATGCATTCGTCTTTAACGCTTGCGCCGGAAGACATCACCACGCGCAAATTCGCCAGGTCGGAGCTCTGGCGCAAACGACGCAACACCTCCAGCCCGTTCTGGTTGCCCAAATGCACGTCCATCAAAAGCGCGTCGGGTTTTTGTTTGCGCGCTTCCGCCAGAACGTCGGAATCCGCCGAGACTTCCGAGACTTCAAAGCCCTCCAGCTTCAAAAGGGTTTTGAGCAAGGAAGCCATCGTCGGGTCGTCTTCAGCGAGCATTACTTTTGCTTTTGCCATTTTTCTTTTTCGCCTTTGCGGAAGTCGTTTTTTTCTTGGGGGCGGGTTTCGCCGCTTTTTTCTCGGCTTGTTTCTGCGGGGCGTTTTTTTGCAGCGCGGCGTTAATCACGTCCTCCACCGATTCCGCGAAAATAAAATTCATCGCCTTGCGAACTTCTTCCGGCACGTCTTCCAAATCTTGCTCGTTGCGTTTGGGGAGGATGACGGTCGTCAGCCCGTTGCGGTGAGCGGCGAGCGCTTTTTCCTTCACGCCGCCAATGGGAAGAACCTGCCCGCGCAAAGTAATTTCGCCGGTCATGCCAATTTGCGGCTTGACCTTTCTGCCGGTGGCGAGCGAAACCAGCGAGGTGGCCATGGTCACCCCGGCGGAGGGTCCGTCTTTGGGCTGCGCTCCCGCCGGAATGTGCATGTGAATATCGTTTTTGTTAAAGAAGTCGGGGCTGATGTTAAATTCGCGGGCGTGCGCGCGGACGTAAGATAAAGCGGCGCGCGCCGATTCTTGCATCACGTTGCCGACCGAGCCGGTCACTTGAAAGCCGCGCCCGCCGGGCATGGCGGTGGATTCGATGAACAGCACGTCGCCGCCGAAGGGAGTCCACGCCAGACCGGGCGCCACGCCCGGAATAGACGTGCGTTTGTTGAGCTCTTCCGCTCCAAGGTAAATTGGGTGGTCGAGATATTCTTCCACCTCTTTGGGAGTCACTTCAAAGCGGGCGCTGCCTTTTTCGGCAATCTTCGTCCCCACCTTGCGGCAGATGGCGCCGATCTTGCGTTCCAAATTGCGCACTCCCGCCTCGCGCGTATATTGACGGATAATCATCCGCAGCGCCTCTTCGGTAAAAGAGACTTCTTCTTCATGCAGGCTGTTCTCGCGGATTTGGCGCGGAATTAAATAGCCGCGCGCGATGGCGAGCTTTTCGTTTTCGGTGTAGCCCGAAAGGAAGATGATTTCCATGCGGTCGCGCAGCGGGCCCGGGATGGTTTCGAGCGTGTTGGCGGTGGCGATGAAGAAGACCTGCGAAAGGTCGAAAGCGACTTCGAGATAGTTATCGCGGAATTCGCTGTTTTGCTCCGGGTCCAGCGCTTCCAGCAGCGCGGAAGCCGGGTCGCCGTGAAAATCGTAGGCGAGCTTATCCACCTCGTCGAGCATGAAGACGGGGTTTTTGGAATCGACGCGGCGGAGCGATTGCAAAATTCTGCCGGGCATGGCGCCGATGTAAGTGCGGCGGTGTCCGCGAATTTCGGCTTCGTCGCGCACGCCGCCCAGCGAAGCGCGGATGAACTTGCGCTCCATCGCGCGGGCGATGGATTGCCCCAGCGAAGTCTTGCCCACGCCGGGAGGTCCCACAAAGCATAAAATCACGCCCTCGCGCTCGCGGCGAATCGCGTCGTCCGATTCTTTTTTGGCTTCGTCCTTGCGGTCGAGGCGCAGTTTGCGAATCGCCAGAAATTCGAGGATGCGGTCTTTGACGTCCTCCAACCCGTAATGGTCTTTGTTGAGGATTTTACGCGCGTGAGCGATATCCAGATTATCGGCGGTGGTTTTGGACCAGGGCAGCGAGACCATCCAATCGAGATAGGTGCGGATCACGCCGTATTCGGCGGCGGCGGTGGGCAGGCGCGAGAGGCGGTCCAGCTCGCGCTTCGCCTGTTTGTAAGCCTCTTCGGGCATGCCCGCTTCTTCAATTTTTTTGCGGAACTCTTCGACTTCGACGGCTTGCTCGTCTTTATCGCCCAGTTCGCGCTGAATGGCTTTCATCTGCTCGCGCAGGAAGTATTCGCGCTGCACTTTTTCAATTTCGCCGCGCGCCTCGTTTTGAATCTTCTGCCCGATTTGCAGCACTTCCGCTTCGCGCACCAGCAAGCCGATGAGTTTTTTCAGCTTGTCGTTCACCGCGTCCAGTTCCAAAATTTCTTGCGCGTCTTTTAGCTCGATGCGCTGAAAGTTGGCGATGGTATAAGCGGTTTGCAGCGGGTCTTCGATGGAAGCGATAGAAGCGGCGAGCTCCTCCGGGAAGGAGGGAATCATCTGCGTAATCTGCTGGAACTGCTCGCGGGCGTTACGCGCCAGCGCGTCGGTTTCCAGGCTATCTTGCTCGATTTCCGGATAAAGCGTCACCTTCGCTTTGAGATACGGCTCTTCGGCGACGAACTCGCCCAGCCGAAAACGCTTCATGCCCTGCACCAGCAAGCGCACCGTGCCGTCGGGAGCGCGCAGCAGCCGATGAACGGTGGCTATCGTCCCCACCTGATACAGGTCTTCAGGTCCCGGCGTTTCTTTTTCCGGGTCGCGCGCGGAGACCAGCCCGACGAGTTTATCCCCCGCGACAACGTCGTCCACTAGACGAATGGAACGCGGCTGCCCGACGGTGAGCGGCACGGCGGTGTTGGGGTATACCACCACCCCGCGCAGCGGCAGGATGGGCAGAATTTCGGGGAAGGAGGGTTCGTCGCCTTGCTCTTTAGCGCTTGAAGCGGGCGATTCGTTTTCGCTTTTGGCGGAATGCAGGACGCCCGCAAACATAAAGCGGCGGATGATTTCTTCGTCGGTCTCTCCAATGGAATGGAAAAATTCGGTCACTCCGGTTTGCCACCGTTGAGCGGGCATGGTTATTCCACCTTGTGAGATTGTTTTTCTTTCGGCAGCGTGACGGTGAGAAAGCCGTCTTTGTATTCGGCGTGAGCCGAGTCGGCGTCCACCGCGCCGGGCAGCCCAATGGCGGCAGAAAATTTTCCAAAGCGGATTTCCATTTGATGATAAGCGCGGCGCGCGGGGGAATCGGGACGGTAGCCGGAAATGTGCAAAATGCGGTTTTCTAAAACGACCTCGAAATCTTCCTCGCGCATTCCGGCAATCTCCATGCGGACGATGTACGCCTTGTCGGTCTCGTACACGTCCGTGGGCGGATTCCACATCGTCGAGCGCACCTGCCAGCTGACGGCGTGCAAACTGCGGCGGGCTTCCATGAGCGCGACTTCTGATTTGCGAACAATCGTTGGCATAGCAACCTTCTCCTTTACAAAAAAAGACCTGACCGATTTTCCGCGACAGTCAGGTCTCAAACGCTATTTACCCAAAGCGGCTTTCGCGGCTTCCAAAACTTCGTCGTAATTGGGCTCGTCGCCGTTGGTCGGCATGTAAGCGGCGTAGCGCACGATTCGCTTTTTATCCACCACGAAGACGGCGCGGCGCAGAATGCGAACTTCTTCCATCAACGTCCCGTATTTTTTGCCGAAGTCGGCTTTCACCGCGTCGGAGACGGTCATCACCTGTTCGACTCCGGCGGCGCCGCACCAGCGCTTTTGCGCGGCGGGCAAATCCATGCTGACGACGATAATCGCGACGTCCTTGCCGAGTTTGGCGGCTTCTTCGTTGAAGCGGCGGGTTTCGCGGTCGCACACGGGCGTATCCAGCGAAGGCACGGAAGCGATAATGCGCGCCTTGCGCGGCGTTTCCTTGAAGGCTTTGCTCAGCGTCCAATCGTTCAGTTGAATCGTAAAGTCGGGGGCTTTCTGCCCGACGACCATATCCTCGCCGACGACGGTTTGCTCCATCCCGGCGAATTTAATCAGACCCTTACGTTTTGCGAGCGGCATGTAAAATCTCCTGTAAAAAAAATAATTCGTTCAGCTTCTGCGCTCCCGGCGGGGGTCGAACCCACAACCTGCTGCTTAGAAGGCAGATGCTCTATCCATTGAGCTACGGGAGCGAAACAAATCAAAAGGCGTCACGCCGCCTGTTCGGCGACCGGCTCGCTCTCTTGATACGGTCTCAGCCCGCGATATACGCGCGGACCGGAAATGGTTCGCAAAATAGTGTCGGCGGGTCTGCCGAGTTTCTTACTCAATTCCTCCGCCGACATGGGAATATTCCCGTTGACGAGGAATGCGCGGAAGACGGCTTCCACCAGCGCGGTGCGCGCGTCGGCGAATTCGGGCAGCGCGGCGCAATGAGTCATCAGCGTATGCTGCACGCCGTCCACTTGCTTGACTTCGGCGGTCTTCGGGTCCACCCAATCTATCATCTCGCCTTCCTCAAAGTTGGCGAAGGCTTCCTGGTGTTCGGGGCAAAGCAAGGAAACGAGGAACACGCGCCAATCGCTCTCATTCTGCTTCCACCAGTCGAAGTCAATGTGAAAGGGCGTTTTGACGGTGGGCTTGAGCAGGCTCATTCGAACTCCTCTTCATCTTCTTCGGTCAAGCGGAAGTGCAAATCGCCGACATGCTTGAAGGCGGGGTTAGTCGCCAGCAAAGCGAAGATGGGCGCGGGGGGAACGCGGCGCACAAGGTTCACCCCGGCGTATAACTCCTGAGCGTGAACGCGCCCTTGCGGGTTGGATTTCGCCATCTCGCGCATCACCAGCAAGACGAGCTCGTCGAAGGGGATTTTCTTTTCCCATACCGGGTCGAGCAATTTGAAATCCGGCACGTGAATCACCATACGGTCGTCAAATTCGGCGGTGATGGGCTGCTTTAAAGTGGCGAACACAAAACCGCCGTCTTTGCCTACCATCACCGTGCGCACCCAATCTTTGGAGGAGCGCTGACTCTTGACCTCGACAATCACTTCGCCCGGGTTTTCTCCGGGGCGCAGCGCCACCAGCGAGCCGGGAATTAATTGATGAGCTTTGTACCACTCGCGCAAACCGAAGACGTAACCGTGTTCGCGGACGACCCACGCAGGGATGCGTTGTTTGGTTTTGCCGTCCACCAGCGTAAAGCGCACGCGCGGCGCTTGGTAAGCGCTGGGGAACAAACGGCGGGCGCGCGGCGACATGGGCAGCGTGCCGGCGCGCAAGTGCGGATAAATCAGCGCGATGGTGAGCGCGCCGGAATCTTGCTTGGGATCGTAGTCTCGCGCGGGGGTTAACTCGTCGTCCAGCTGTTCTTCCAGTTTGAGCATCGCGGGCGTGAGCGCGGCGCGGTCATGCTCGATTTCAAAGTAGCGCAGCGGGGGCGGAACTTCGCGGACGTATTCCGGCTCCAGCCGCCGCAAACACCACAGCACCTGTCCGGCGGGACCGACTTCGTCGAAGCGCTTGTCGCTTTGCAAAGCGTAATTGAGCGAAAATTCGTTCAGGATGGGGCTGATTCCCGCGGGCAGTTCCAGGTCTTTCATCAGCGCTTCCGTCGGCAAAGGCTCGCCGCCCGCCATATCCAGCACGGCTTCCACCAGATTGAGCTGCCCTTGGTGAATATCCACCAGCAGCGAGCGGGGGAACCAACGCCCGGCAATTTTCGCCAGCCCTTCGTCGGCTTCAAAGGCGGCTTCCAGTTTCTTTTCCAGCGCGTCGCCGTATTCGCGCAAAATCGCTTCGGGATTAACTTCTTCCTGTCCTTCGGGCATGGGAAGCGGCGCGTCGTTAAGCGGATGTTCAGGATAGTTCGCGGCGAACATGCGCGTCGCGCCGTCTTCCATTTCCACCGTCAGCACGTCGAAGGCGGAGATGGCGGGATTGACTCCCGGGCGCGTTTCTTTCACCACCCCGCGCTTCCACCCCAACGCGGGAAAGACGAGCGTTTCGCCGGGCTGATATTTTTCTTTGGGGAAGAAATTACGCCCGCCGGATTTTTGCTTGCCCTCCGCCGCGCTGCGTTCCGCCTCGATTCGGGCGCGAATCAACTCTGCGACCAAATCGCGCGCCGTCATGGGCGTCTCGCGTTCAAACAAAAAGTTAGACAAGTTCTCTACGTCTTGCGGCGTAACTTGCAGAAAGGGCCAATATTCATTGGGAAGCGAAAATGGGACCGACATACTCAACCTTGAAAGAGATTTGCGCTTGCGAGCTAGAAGATTATACCTTAACCTTGCGCTTCCTTCCGTTTTTTTTAGAGAGTCGCGCGCTTGCTTTTCTTGCGTTTTTTCAAGCCCACGCTTTTTCTAAATCCTGCTAAAATCGGCGCACGATGAACGCGCCAGACCGCATCATTTCATTAGCGGAGTTAAAGCGCGGCTCCGGCGAACGCGGCGCGCGCAAACTGGTCGCCTATCGAGGCATTGTGTACGACGTGACCGATTGCCCCAAATGGCGGCTGGAAACGCACGAAGGCTTGCACTTCCCCGGGCAAGACCTGACGGGCGAGCTCGCCGAAGCGCCGCACGGCGAAGAAATCCTCTCGCGCCCATGCGTGATTCCCATTGGAAGGCTGCAAGCGGATGAATGAGCCGACCGCCGAAACCGCAAAGAAATCTCCCCCGCAATTCGTCACGCTGTGCGGGCGGATTTTTCGTTACGCCGACCCGCAATACTTCCCGCGCGCCGAATATCGCGGACGGACAATTTACTTTTGCACGGAGTCCTGCCTTGGCGCTTTTCTCGCCGACCCCGACGTCTTTTACCGCGTTCACAGCCTCGCGGAGAAAAAGCCCGCGCTTGACGCTTAATCCCTTATCGGTATGAAGCAAGATTCCCTCGCTCCCCGGCATTCCCTTCGCTTCTGGCAATACGAGTTTCAAAAATGGAAGCCGCGCGACGCCGAGACGATCGTCGAAACGCCCGTTTCGCTCACCGTCAACGGCGAAGCATGGCTGACCTTTATGTGCACGCCGGTTCATTTGGAAGCGCTGGCGGTGGGATTTTTATACAACGAGGGCGTCATTGAAAGCCTCGCCGAAGTGGCGGACGCGCGCCTGTGCGAACATGGCGATAACGTGGACGTCTGGCTGACGCACGCGGCGAAGAAGCCCAGCGCATGGCGGCAAACTTCGGGCTGCGCCGGCGGCGTGACGGCGGTGGATTTGCTCGCCAAACCGGACGTGCAATTCGACCCGCAGGATTTTGAGCTGGATGCGGACGCGGTGGGAAATCTGGTGGAAGCGCTCTTTGAAGCCCAATCGCTCTACCGCGAAACGGGCGGCGTGCATACTTCCGCGCTCAGCGACGGCGAGCGGATTCTGATCACGGCGGAAGACGTAGGCAGGCATAACACGCTGGATAAAATCGCCGGGCTGTGCCTGACGGGCGGAATCTTTCCCCAAAGAAGAATTCTGATGACGACCGGGCGAATCAGCTCCGAAATGCTGCAAAAAGCCGCGCGGCTGGGCGCGCCCGTCGTCATCTCGCGCACCTCCCCCACTTCGCTTTCTATTCAAATGGCGGAACGTTACGGCGTGACGTTGATTGGCTACGGGCGCAAACATAGATTCAACGTCTATTCGCATCCGCGCCGCGTCGGCCGCCTTGAAATTTAAGTCGCCTTACGAAAAGGATATTTTATTTACATGGAGAAATCGAAGACCGCCTTTTATCATAAACAGGGATTGTGGCTGCTGTATCTCGTTTGCGCTTTTCCCTTTTTATTTTGGACCTTGCTGCTTGGCTTTCGCGATATTGACTGGGTTTCCAAGCGCACCAATTTGTGGGACGCGCTGGGCGTGGTCAGTTATGGGATGGCCTATGCGTTTGTGGAAGGGCTGGTTTGGTTCGCGCTGACCGCCGCGCTGGGATTTCTGGTTTCGCGCCGGTGGAGCGTGGAGCGGCGCGTCGCCCTGATGGGGACCCTGCTGCTGCTGACGGCGCTCTGGTCCATGCTGGAACAAACGTACTTTCTGACGGGCGCGCGCGCGCCATTGTGGGCGCTGCGGGCGATTGCCGCCACCGGGCGCCCGGTCCTCGCCATGTATATCGTCGCGCTGGCGTTGGTTTCGCTTTCCGTCGTCGTCCCCGTTTATTTCATCCTGCGCTCGGAAAAGGCGCTGAAATTCACGCTGGATTTTATGGACAGGCTCTCCACGCTGACCCTGCTTTACTTGTTTTTGAGCTTCGCCGGGATGATGATCATCCTCGTCCGCAACCTTTGAATCTCCCTATCTTTCCTTAATATCGAGAAGACCAACCGCAATGAGCAACAAAATCAATCGCAGAGACTTTCTAAAACTGGCGGGGCTGCTGCCGCTGGGCGCGGCGGCTCCCGGCTTTTTGCGCGCCGCCCCCAACGGGAAAAACGTCCTGATCGTCGTGTTTGACGCTTTCAGCGCGTACAACATTTCGCTCTACGGCTACGAGCGCGAGACCACGCCGAACATCGCGCGGCTGGCGGAACGCGCTATCGTCTATCACCGGCATTACGCCGCCGGCAATTACACCACCACCGGCACGGCTTCGCTTTTGAGCGGGACCATGCTGTGGACTCACCGCGCTTTTCATTATAACGACATGGTCGCTCCCGCCGTGATGGGGAATAATATTTTCAACGCGTTTCCAAATCACTACCGCATCGCCTACACTCACAACATTCTGGTCAACACGTTGCTCAGACAGTTTTCCGCTTTCATTGACGAATGGATACCCAGAGAAAATCTATTTCTGGAATCTTATGGAAAATTTATTTCGGCGTTATTCGGCAAAGACGAGGATATTTCCTACATCAGCTGGACGCGGAACGTCAATTTGCAAGACGCCGGATACGCTTATTCTCTTTTCATTTCGCGCCTGCTTGAGCGGCTGCAAAAACAAACGACGGCGCAAATCAGCCGCCGCTTTCCATTGGGCATTCCTTCTATTAAAAGCGAAGCCTTTCTGCTGGAAGACGCGATAGATTACCTCGGCGAGCGGCTGGCGAAAATTCCCAAGCCGTTTCTCGGTTACTTCCACTTCCTACCGCCGCATGACCCCTATCGCACGCCGCTGGAATTTTCGGGCAAATTTAAAGGCGACGGCTTCACGCGCCCTTCCAAACCGCACGGCCCCCTGGATAAGGACAAAGAGCATCCCGAATTACTCGACGACCGCCGGCTGTACGACGAATTCATCCTCTACGCGGATAAAGAGTTCGGCAGGTTTTATAAAAAGTTGGAAGAAGAAGGGCTGCTGGAAAACACCATCCTCGTCCTGACTTCGGATCATGGCGAGCTGTTCGAGCGCGGAATCAGCGGGCATAGCACTGATACAATGTATCAGCCCATCATCCGCGTTCCGCTGCTGATTTTCGAGCCGCAGCGCAAAGAAAGGCTGGACGTGCGCGTCCCCACCAGCGCCATTGACCTGCTGCCCACGCTGGCGCAGCTCGCCGGTCAGCCCGTCCCCGCGTGGAGCGAAGGGAAAATCCTGCCGCCTTACGCCGAACCCGAGCCGCAGCGCAGCGTTTACGCCATCCGCTCCTTTTACACCCAGCGCGACGAGCCCATCAAAGACCGCACCTCCGTCACGCTGACCAAAGGACGCTACAAGCTGCATTACTACTTCGGCTACGAGCAAATCAACAACGGCGAATTAATCCATCTCTTTGACGTGGAAGACGACCCCGAAGAATTGAACGACCTCGCCGAAACGCGCAAGGAGATTGCCGAAGCGATGCTGGCTGATCTCAAAGCGAAGATTGCCGAAGCGAACCAACCCTATTTGTAGGAGGAAGTCATGCCCGTCACCCTCGCCGACGTTCGTCAGGCGGCGGAGCGCATTCGCCCTTACGCCCATCGCACGCCCGTTTTAACCAACGCCAGTTTGAATGAAAAACTGGGCGCGGAGATTTACCTGAAATGCGAGAACTTTCAAAGAGTCGGCGCGTTCAAATTTCGCGGCGCGTGCAACGCGGTTGCCTCTCTGACCGACGAAGAAGCAGCGCGGGGAGTCTCCACGCACTCTTCGGGCAATCACGCCCAGGCGCTGGCGCTGGCGGCGAAACTGCGCGGCGTTCCCGCTTATATCGTCATGCCGAACAACGCGCCGCTCGTCAAGAAGAACGCGGTAGCGGGCTACGGCGGGCAGATTACGTTTTGCGAGCCGACCCTGCAAGCCCGCGAATCCACGCTGGCGGACATTAACCGACAAACCGGCGCAACGTTGATTCACCCCTACAACGACGAGAGAGTGATTGCCGGACAGGGGACGGCGGCGCTGGAACTGCTGGAAGACGTCCCCGACCTCGACGTGGTTATCGCGCCCGTCGGCGGCGGCGGGCTGCTCAGCGGAACGGCGATTGCCGCGACGGAGTTGAAGAAAAATATCCGCGTGATTGCGGGCGAGCCGGAAATGGCGGACGACGCTTATCGCTCGATGCAGGCGGGGAGAATCATCCCCTCCGAAAATCCCAAAACCGTCGCGGACGGGCTGCTCACCTCGCTGGGGACTCTCACCTTCCCCGTCATTCAACAGCGCGTCGAGCAAATTGTTACGGCGAGCGAGGCAGGAATCGTCGCGGCGATGAAATTCATCTGGGAGCGCGCCAAAATCATCGTCGAGCCTTCCTCCGCCGTCGCGGCAGCGGTCCTGTGGGAAGGAAAGATAAACCTGCGCGGGCTCAAGGTTGGAATCATCCTCAGCGGCGGCAATGTGGATTTGGACAACCTGCCGTGGCAAAAGAGAGGATAAAAGGAGCTCGCCGCCGTCGCTGCGCGGCGAGTCCCTTTTGGAGCGCATCTTTTTTCTTTCCCAGTGTTAAATTTTTCAAAATACGTCGTTTTCCCTCCAAATCATAAGGAGAATTACGATGAAA
>DAOUBR010000074.1:0-1558 GCA_034432535.1 Anaerolineales bacterium
TGATGATGGTCAGCAAGGAATCGCTGCTGCTGCGGATGGTTTCGGCGTATTCGCGCTGCTCTTCGGTCAGGGGCGTATCCAGCAGCAGCCCGGTCATGCCGATAATGCCGTTCATCGGCGTGCGGATTTCGTGACTCATGCTGGCGACAAACGCGGATTTGGCGCGCGAGGCTTCCAGCGCCTGATTGCGGGCGGCAATCAAATCGTTTTGAATTTGTTTTTGCTCGGTGATTTCGTGCAGCGTGGCCACCCTGCCCAAAAAGCGTCCGCTTTCGTCCTTCAGGTGCGCCAGGTTGAGTTGATACCATCTGCCGCCGACGTTGAGTTCATCTTGCGCGTCTTGCATGGAAGAAAGATAACGCTGCGCAATCTCCGCCCAGGCGGAAAGCGCTTCCATCGCGGGTTTGCCGATGGTTTGCGCGGCGGGAATTTCCAACATGCGTTCCGCCGCGGGATTGAGGTCGGTGATGCGATTTTGCGCGTCCAGCACAATGACGCCGTCTTTCATATTCTCCACGACGACGTTGCGAGCGACGGGCGTCACATCCAGCAGGCGGTAGCGCCAGAGCGAATAGGCGAAAATTAGCGCGGTGAACGAGAAGATGAAAGGAGTGGTATCGGCGCCTTCCACCCCGCCAACGCCCATCAGAAAAGCGAAATTGACCGCCCAAGGGATGAAGACGCCCGCAAGGATGGTGGCTATTTGACGGCGGTAATATCCCGCCGAGCGGAAGTAAGCGAAAGCTAAAATCACCACCGCCAGCAGAACGAGGAGATAAGAGTAAGCGATGTTCGCCCACATGGCGGGACCGCCGTTGATGATTGAGGTGACGTTCAGTTCGCGCTTTCCGCCAAAGAACAAATTGTGGTAGAACGGGTCGGTAAACAGCAACCCCAGCGCGACGAGCGGCTCAATCGTCAACGCCAGAATCACCGGGCGTTTCAGCAATTGTTCGAGCCGCGCCAGCTCGAAAGCGAAGACTAGCAGCGCGGCCGGCGTCACGCACACGCCGACCATCGTCACATCCAGCCAGAAATGCGGCAGGGCTGCGGGCGCGGGGAAATCTGCCCAAAAGAGGGCGTAGGTCAGGCTCCAAAAACTTAAAGCGGCTAAGAGCGCCGTCAAAGAGCGCGCGCCGGCAGCTTGCCAGCGTAAATGCCAGACGACATAAGCGATCGCCAGACAGGCAAAACCAGCCACAAAAAGCGCTGCGCTGTAAGGAATATTAGGAGGCGACATAGAGAAATCAAGAATAAGGATAAATGGTTCGCGGCTATTCGCTTTTCAACGCTCGTCCGGCGCGAATCAAAGCGTCTTGCAGTTCGCGGATTTGAATCGGTTTGCTGACGTAATCGTCCATGCCCGCCGCCAGGCACATCTCGCGGTCGCCCTGCATGGCGTTGGCGGTCATGGCGATAATGCAGGGCTGAATGGCGGGCGGCAGTTTGTTGCGAATGAAGCGGGTCGCTTCCAACCCGTCCATTTCCGGCATTTGCACGTCCATCAAAATCAAGTCGTAGCGCTGACGTTCCAACGATTGCAAAACTTCCAGCCCGT
>DAOUBR010000075.1:0-31980 GCA_034432535.1 Anaerolineales bacterium
TTCTGCGCTAGCTCGCCAATGTCTTCACCGCCGTATTCCGACCATGACACGACTGGAACAAGAAATTCTGGCTTTGGTACAGGAACGCGATACCAAACACATTAAAATTGATTGGCAATTCTCTATTCAATCAGCACGTACCAAACTCAACTCTCATTACGCGGCTGTTCAAATCGACAACAAGAAATTCACAGAATCTTAATTTACGGCGTACTTAATTAATTTGAAGTATATTTATCACTTTTTTAATATATATTTGTCGTCACATATAAAAGACGCCGGCGCGCACGGCTTTTGGGTTGTCGCCGCTTAAAGGGATAAACGGGACGTCTTTTGCCTCGCCTTCCAGCGGTTTATCCTGTTTGTTCGCCAGCCCGAATCGCGACTTTGAAAAAGCCGTACTGCTCGCGCCCTTCAGGGTTGTCAAGTTCTTAAATCGCCTGTATAATGCCGCTTACATTTCAGTTAATTGGAGCCGCAGTAATGGATGAGAACAAAGCCCCCAACGGGCAAGGAGTCGAGAACAACCAGGGAGACCAGCACAACCATCAGACAATGGAATCGCTGCTCGAAAGCGAATCGCTGAGCGTGGAACTGCCGCAAGTCGGCGAAATTCGCAAAGGCGTTATCGCCAGCGTCGGCGCCAACCAGATTCTGGTGAGCGTGGGCGCCAAGTCGGAAGGCGTGATTTCCGGGCGTGAGTTGGAACAACTTTCGATGGAAGAACGCGCCGCCCTCCAAGTGGGACAGGAAATTGACGTTTACGTCCTCAATCCCGAAGACCAAAACGGCAACGTTGTCCTTTCTTTGAAGCGCGCGCAAGAAGAAATTTCCTGGGAAAACGTTGAAAAATTGGTGGAAGAAGGCGCTACCATAGACACCAAAATCATCGGGTTTAACAAAGGCGGGCTGATTGCCGCCATCGGCAACCTGCGCGGATTCATCCCCGCTTCGCAGGTCAGCGCCGCGCGGCGCGGTCAGGCTGCCGGAGAAACCCCCGAACAGCGCTGGCAGAAAATGGTCGGGCAGCCCATCTCCGTCCGTATTATCGAAGTGGATCGAGAACGCCGCCGCCTGATTCTTTCCGAGCGGGTCGCCAACCCTGAAACCCGCGCGTCCATGAAGGACCGCGTCATTAATGAACTGGAAGAAGGCAAAGTTTACACCGGGCGCGTCACCAGTCTGGCGGACTTCGGCGCCTTCGTTAACTTGAACGGCGCGGACGGCCTGGTTCACCTTTCAGAAATCTCTTGGGAACACGTCTCTCACCCCCGCGAGGTCCTCGAAGTCGGGCAGGAAGTTCAGGTCAAAGTCATCAACATTGACCGCGAAAAGAAGCGCATCGGACTTTCCATGCGCGCCCTGATGGACGATCCGTGGAAAGCCCGCATCGAAAAATTCAGCGTCGGGCAGCTGGTGGAAGGGACGATTACCCGCCTGACCAAGTTTGGCGCGTTTGCCCGCCTCGAAGGCGACATTGAAGGTCTCATCCATATCTCCGAACTGAGCGAAACCCGCGTCGAACATCCGAAGGAAGTCCTGAAAGAGGGCGAGGTCAAGACGCTGCGCGTCATCCGCATTGACGCGGACCAACGCCGCATTGGGCTGTCGCTGCGCAAGGTGGATTCCGCCGCCTTCGCCGACAAAGACTTCAAGATGCTGACGCAAGAGTTCAAAGAACAACGTCCGGCTGGCGGGGAAGAACAAACGCAAGAGACCAACCCCGAAGAGCCGCAAGCGTAACGACGCAAGCGCGCCCGCGAAAGCGAGGCGCGCTTTTTCGATATTCGCCATGCCTTTGATTGTTGACGCTCACGCCGACCTCGCTTACAACGCGCTCAAATACGGGCGCGATTATTCTCTCTCCGCCGCCGAAATTCGCCGCCGCGAAGTCGGCAGTTACGCCGTCGCCGATAACGAAAACGCGACCGTCGGCTGGGAAGATTATCAGCGCGGGCAGGTGGCGCTGGTCTTCGCCACGTTATACGCCATGCCCGCCCGTTGGAGCAGGAACAGCCCCGCGGCCGCGCAGGTTTATAAAACCTTTGAAGAAGCCAATCAACTTTGCCGCGCGCAGCTCGATTTCTATCGCCGCCTGACCGATTCCAAACCCGATATGTTTCGTCTCGTAACCAGCCGCGCCGAACTGGAAGAAACGCTGCGGCTGTGGCAAGCTCCCGCGCCTGGCGCGCGCCCCGTTGGGTTGATTCCTTTGATGGAAGGCGCGGACGCCATTCGCGGCGCGGACGAACTGGAAGAATGGCACGAACTCGGCTTGCGCTTGATTGGGCTGGCTTGGGTCGGCACGCGCTATTCCGGCGGCTGGAACGAGCCCGGCCCCCTCACGCCCGAAGGGCGCAAATTGCTCGCCGCGATGGCGGATTTCAATTTCATCCTCGACCTCAGCCACATGGACGAAAAAGCCGCGCTGGAAGCGCTGGACTCCTATCGCGGTCCCGTCGTCGCCACGCACGGCAATTGCCTTGCCCTGCTGCCGAACGCCGACTCCAACCGCCATTTTTCAAATCGCGTCATCGAAGGGGTGATTGAGCGCGACGGCGTCGTGGGGGTGACGGTGTATAATTCCTATCTCAAAACCGGCTGGAAGTCCGGCAGAGACCGCCGCGAAGAAGTCTCGCTCAAAACGGTCGCCGCGCACATTGACCACATCTGCCAGATAGCGGGCGATGCGCTGCACGCGGGAATCGGCTCGGACCTGGACGGCGGCTTTGGGTTAGAATCCATCCCATTTGAGGTGGATACCGTCGCCGATTTGCAAAAATTAGCCCCCCTATTGCAAGCGCGCGGCTATTCCGAACAGGACGTGGAAAACGTCTTCGGCGGAAACTGGATTGCGCGCTTGCGAAGAGATTTGCCCTGATATGACCGACCTGCCCCCCGATTTTCAAGACGCTTTGCCCGACGCCGCGCCGCGCCGCCAGCTCAGCGCGTTTATTTCGCTTTTGGGTTTTTTGATTTTCGCCATCGGCGCCAAGCCCGGCTTGTTTGGCTGGGATCGCAGCCCGGTGGTCGGCTTTATTCAAATCGGCGTCTTCACCGTCGGGCTGGGGATTCTGTGCATGGGCGGCTATATGGGAATTTCTTCGCTATGGTGGGGGCGCGGCGAGCGCTCCATTGTCGCCGACGTCGGCGCGCGCATCGTCGCCACCGGCTATGTCGTGTGCGTTTTTACGGGCATGGCGGACGTCTTTGGCATGGGTTCGCAGGCGTATCCGCAAGTTCCGTATTTTGGTCCCTTGCAAGCCAGCGGCGTGCTGGCGGGAGAGATTCTTATCGCAATCGGCTTTTTGATGTATATCCCCTACTCGTTCAAAAAAGCGGGCTGAAACAAACTCATCTTTCCAACACTTGTTTTGTGGCGCGAAAAGCCAGCGGGGGCAGCGCGTCGCGCGCGAACCACTCCGCCGCGTCGGCGTCGTCCGCCGCGCGCAGGTTTCCGTTTAAAACTTCCGCCTGATACACAATAACGAAATCCGCGCCGCGCTCATGTTCCTTCCCGTAGATGACGTCGAGGACGCGCGCGATTCGAACCGTCAAGCCGGTTTCTTCGAGACATTCGCGGGCGGCCGCCTCAGCCGGGTCTTCTCCGCCGTTCACGAATCCGGCGGGCAGAGTCCACATCCCGCGAAAAGGCTCGTTGACGCGGCGCACCAGCAGCACGCGCCCTTCCGATTCAATTAACGTGGCGGCGGCGACTTTCGGGTCGCTGAAATACAGCCAACCGCATTGCGGGCAGACCGGGCGTTCCGCGCCGAAACATTCACGGCGCGTCGTCGGCGTTCCGCAGCGCGGACAAAAATTGATTTGCTTATCGTTTAATGCCATTTGCGTTTCGCCCATTCCCTTTGCACGAACATGGCGATTGCGCCAAGCGCCGCCGCCGTTAGCAGTGCGGCTTGCCATGCGGGGGAAAACGGCGCGGATTTTTCAACGGGCGGCTGACTCTGCGCTTCCAGCTGATTCTCCGCCGCGGGCTTTTTCATCATCGGCGCCTCGGCGGTAGGAGCCACCCGCGACTCGTCTTCGGGCGGCGGAGCGGATTCTGCCAGCGCTGGGGCTTCGGCGGCCGGAGCCAGCAGCGCGGGACCTTCTTCCACGCCGCCGCCTATCCCCAGCCCGCTATATCCGCCGCCGCCCATGCCGCCCGCCGCGCCGATGTAACTCAAACGCGGGGCGAGCGCGTTCGCCACAAAGGTGAAGACCAGCAGCGCGCTGGCAAAAGCGCTCGTTGCGCGAAAGAAAGCGTAAGAATGCGGCAGCGGCGGATTCAAGCCCACCATCTTTCGGGTGAGCGTGAAATTACGCGGGGCTTTGCGCTGCGGCAGGGCGCGCAAAAGCTTGCGCGCCGCGCGCAACTCCGCCAGAGTCGCTTCCAGTTGCGGGTCGGCGCGCAGGCGCGATTCCAGACGGGCGGCTTCGCTCGCGGAGAGCTGTCCGTCCAGATAAGCCGAAAGGAGGTCAAGGTCTTGATTGTTCATTGGATGCTTTCTCCTTTCAGACGAAATGCGACGGGCAATAGTTCCTCAAATCCTCGCAGACATTCACGCAAACGTAAGCGCGCGCGTGCCAATCGGCTTTTCACCGTGCCGAGCGGAACTTTCACGGCGACGGCGACTTCGCCGTAATCCAAACCTTGAATATCCGCCATGACGACCACGGCGCGAAACTCGGCGGGCAGGTCGTCGAGGCAGTGTTGCAGAGCGTGTTCCAACTCATCCATCTCAAATTGCTGTTCGGGAGTCAGGCTGGGGTCGGCGAGCCAGCGCGGAGATTCCACTTCGTCCCTGTCTTCCGTATCCGGTTCCAGCGGCGTGGTGGGACGGCGCTTTCTGCGTCGTAGTTCATCGTAGCAGGCGTTGGTCACGGTGCGCATCAGCCACGCCTTAAACGACCCGCCGCGAAAGGAGGGCAGGTTTTTGAAGGCGGAGATAAAGGCTTCCTGCGTCGCGTCTTGCGCCAGCTCGTCGTCGCCTAAAACGCGAAGCGCCGCGTTGTAGACCGCGTTTTGGTAATGCAAAACGAGCGTGTTGAAGGCGTCCAGGTCGCCGCGTTGCGCGGATTGAAGAAGCGCTGTTTCGTCCATGCGCCGAATTGTACCCCAACTTGCGCGCGCTCCAAAAGGCGGCTGATGTAATTCAACATGGCTTTCTGACGATCGCTCGCGCCGCTTTGTTTAACCGGATCAACAGGATGTTTTCGCCCTGTTTTCTGCGCGGCTCATCCTAAAAATCCTGTCCATCCTGTTTGTTTTCTAACCTGCAACCGGACTTTGAGAAGCCATGTATAATTTAAAAATATGTCGGCTGCTCTTTTCCCCTTGTTAGCGAACGACTGGGCGGATAACCTGACTGCCGCTGTTTCGCTTTTGCTTGCCGCCTTCTGGCTGGTCCGCCTGCTGCGCCCGGCGGATTTAAAAGAAACGCTGCTGTTCGCTTTCCCTGTTTCCGCCGCGCTGGTCGCGGTTTGGGCTTACCTGCTTTCATTTTGGAACAGACTGGCGGACCTGAGCGCTTGGGCGGCGCTGGGCGCGGCGACGGCGGCGCTGGCAGGCGGGCTGGTTTTGCGTTTGAAACCGCCGCGCCTGACGCTTTTGCCGCAAGCCGTTCAAAGCGTCGGAAGTTGGGCTGCGTGGTTGGCTGGGTTGCGGCGCGATCAAAAGGCGATTATTCTGCCCATGATTTTCGCCGCGTTCTTTACCGCTGGCTTTAACTTGCTTTTGGTTTTGTTCACCGTCCCGCATACCTGGGACGCGCTGACTTATCACCTGCCGCGCATGGCGTATTATTTGCAGCAGGGAAACTTTTCCTTTTTGGAAGCCAATTATTGGGCGCAAGCGATTCATCCGAAGAACTCTGTCGCGCTGTTGATATACCTTTTTCTGGTCGGCGGGCGCGGAGATAACTTGACTCAGCTTGTGGAATACGTTTCGCACGGCGTCCTTGTTCTTTCCATTTACGCCGTTTCGCTTCAGGCTGGGCTGAGCAAAACCCAAAGCGCTTTTTCGGCGCTGACGGGCGCGCTGCTGGTTTCAGGCGCGGTTCTGGCGGTTTCGGCGCAGAACGATTTGCTCATTGCAGCTTGCTTTGGCGCGGCGACGTATAGCGTGATGGCGTATCGGCGGATTCCGCGCCGGGCTTATTTATTT
The DNA here is from genome assembly GCA_034432535.1 of Anaerolineales bacterium. Lineage (GTDB taxonomy): Bacteria > Chloroflexota > Anaerolineae > Anaerolineales > Villigracilaceae > Villigracilis. Next base: position 6,167 of record DAOUBR010000075.1, read on the forward strand.
ATCGCCGCGCTGGCTTTGGCTTTGACTTTAGGCATGAAAGCCTCTTCCGCGCTGGCGCTGCCTTCTTTCGGTCTGGTCGCTTTATACGCGCTAACGTCTCAAACGGACAAAAAGCGCGCGCTGGCGAATCTGCTGCTTTTGGGCGCGTTTACGCTGACGGCGGGGATTTTCCTCGTCTTGCCTGCGGGCTACGCGGAAAATTATAAACGATTCGGGAGTCTGGTCGGTCCGCTCAAAGTGCGCCAGATGCACTCGTTTGAAGGGCAGGACGCGGCTTATATTCTGAAAGCGGGCGGATATAACCTGCTGCGCTTCGCGTTTGATTTTCTGGCGTTCGACGGGCTGCCGCCTTCCCCGCCAGTTCGACAAGCCGAGCGGCTGCTGCGCCTGCCGCTGCGGGCGCTGACGTTCCCGCTGAATTTGGAATCCGATTTCGCCGAGGGCTTTTCGCCGTTTTTATATGAAAACGACAGAGCGGTTTCTTGGGGCGTTCTGGGCTTTGGCTTGATGTGGGGCGCGGCGGCGCTGGCGGCGCTGCGCCGCGCCGGCAACCGCGATCTGTTCGTTCTGGCGCTGGCGGCGTTTGCGTTTCTGCTCGCGCAGGCTTTTTCCGGCCCCTATGATTCGGCGCGCGGCAGGTATTTTATGACTTGCGCAGTGTTCGCCGCGCCCGCCGCAGGTTGGTGGATTTCGACCAACGCGAAGGCGTTGCGGCTGTATCTGGCGTTGATTGCGCTGGCTGCGAGCGTTTCCGCCGTCTCCGCCGTATACGGTCAGCGCGCGTTGCTGACGATGAACCGCGACGAGCAATTTTCCTCCAAACAGCCGGCGTACGCCGCGAAGCTCAGAGCGTTTGATTTCCTCGTCCCGCAAGACGCGGTTGTGGCTCTTTACCTTCCCCCAAATACGTTTGAATACCCGCTCTTCGGGCGCGGCTTGACGCGCGTCCTGACGCCGATTAATTCCTTCGTTCAGGGCTTGCAGCCGATTCCCCCTGCCGCGCAATATCTCTTGTACGCCAAGGGATATCCCTGCCCGCTGCCGGGCGACCGCCATTTGAAAGGCGATTGGTTCTTACGCAAGCTGAACGACTCAAACCGCGCGTGCAAATTTCCTTGAAGAAAGCCGCGCTTTTCGTTATAATCTCCTTGTTCTTTCAAAAAGACCCGCGCAAAGACAAGTAACCCGATAACGGTTCAGAGAGCCGCCGCACGGTGCGAGGCGGTCCGCCAACGGATGAAATCCCCTTTGCCAGCGTCGTTCCCGTAGGAGTAACGAAGATACTGTAAGGGAACCGGGAGCCGCCCGTTATCGCGCGTCCGAGGCTGCGCCGCCCATGCGGGGCGCGGCGAATGCAGGTGGCACCACGAGCGCCCCTTCGTCCTGCAAACGGATGAGGGGCGCATTTTATTCATTGGGCGGGCGGATTTGCTTTTTCCGCCCCCAAGGAGGAGCCGCAATGCTGGATATCAATTTGATTCGAGAAAAGCCCGAAGTCGTCCGCAAGGCGCTGCAAGACCGTCAGGACGACCCCGCGCCGGTGGACGCAATTCTCACGCTGGACGAGCAGCGCCGAACCCTGCTGCAAAAGGTCGAGGCGCTCAAAGCCGAGCGCAACGTCGTTTCCAAAGAAATCGGCAAGATGAAAGACGCGGCGGAGCGCCAATCCAAAATTGAGGCGATGCGCGCGGTAGGCGACCAGATTGCCGAGATGGATAAACAAGTGGAAGAAGCTGACGCGGAACTGCGCGCGCTGGTCGCTAAACTGCCCAATATCCCCGACTCGCGCGTCCCTTACGGCAAGGACGATAGCGAGAACGTCGTCTTGAAGACGGTGGGCGAGCCGCGCTCGTTCGACTTCGCGCCCAAGCCCCATTGGCAACTGGGAACCGCGTTGGGGATTATTGATTTTGAGCGCGGCACAAAATTGACCGGCTCGCGCTTTTATGTGCTGCACGGCGCGGGGGCGCGCTTGCAGCGCGCGTTGATTGCCTGGATGCTCGACCTGCACATTCGTCAGGGGTATCAGGAAAAATATCTGCCTTTCATGGTCAAAACCGCGACGGTCTTCGGCGCGGGGCAGCTGCCCAAGTTCGCCGATAATCTTTATAAAGACCACGAAGAGGATTATTACTTCGTGCCGACGGCGGAGATTCCGCTGACCGGGCTGCACATGGACGAGATTTTGGAAGAAGCCTCGCTGCCGCGTTTCTACACCGCTTACACGCCCTGCTTCCGCCGCGAGAAGATGAGCGCCGGGCGCGACGTGCGCGGAATCAAGCGCGGACATCAGTTCGACAAAGTGGAAATGTACATTTACTGCAAGCCCGAAGAATCGGAGGCGATGCACCAGAAGATGCTGCAAGACGCCGAAGAGACCTGCGCCCTGCTGGAAATTCCTTACCGCGTCAAGCAGCTTTGCACGGGCGATCTCGGCTTCGGTGCGGCGCTGACTTACGACCTCGAATTGTGGGCGCCGGGCTGCGACGAATGGCTAGAAGTCTCTTCCGTTTCCAATGTGACCGATTTTCAAGCCCGCCGCGCCAACATCAAATATCGTCCCGCCGACGGCGGCAAGGCGCGCCTGCTGCATACGCTCAACGGCTCGGGGCTGGGGCTGCCGCGCGTGATGATTGCCGTGATGGAAAATTACCAGCAAGCCGACGGCTCGATTGTCGTGCCGCAAGTCCTGCGCCCGTGGATGGGCGGGATTGAAGTCATTCGCTAACGCCAGCCGCCGAAGACGGAGAAACGATGAACGACCCGGAATTTTGGCGCGTCTTCGCCGAGACGTTTTTGAATCTGCTGACCTTGCTCGCCCTGCTTGCCGGATGGCTGGGGCTGGTCGTTCCTGTCTTCCCAGGTCTGACCGTGATGTGGCTGGCGACGCTCGTCTATGCCGTCGTCTTGACGCTCGCAGGGCAAATGGGCTGGCTTGGCTGGCTGCTCTTCGCGCTCCTCACGCTGTTGATGATTTTGGGCAACTTCGCCGATAACGTCATCATCGCCAAACACATGCGCGATAAGGAGATTCCCTGGAGCTCGATTTTTATCTCCTTCGCGGCGGGGTTGCTCGTCAGTTTATTTTTCACTCCGCTGGCGGGAATCCCCGCCGCGCCCGCCGCGCTTTACCTTGCCGAATTGCGGCGAATGAAAGATAAGCGCGGCGCGTGGGAAAACGTCAAAGCGTGGATGAGCGGTTGGGGCTGGTCGCTCCTTGCGCGGATGGGAATCGGCGCGGCGATGATTCTGCTTTGGGCGTTGTGGGCTTGGCTGGGCTGAAAGCGCGCGGGTGTATAATTGCGTTTGTCGTGGTCGTTCCTCTCGTCGCGCCGCGCGGGCGGCGAGCTCGAAAAAAAGGAGAAGCAATGGAAAATTTCGTTACGCAGCTGCTTTTGATTCTATCCGTTTTTGGATACCTTCTGCGCGCGCTGGGGTTTGGGGCGCTGGGCTTTGGCTTGGGGCGCTTTATGATGGACGCTTACAAACAAGCCGCATGGCAACTGCAAATTGCGCTGGCGCTGGGTTTCTTTGCGCTGATTGCGGCGATAACCCGCTTCACGGGACCGACGGCTACCGGCGCGTTTGCCGCGGGGCTGGCAATCCCGCTTATTATGGCGGGCGCGGGCAAAAAGGAAGAGAAAGCCGAATAAACCTTCGCTTGAAATCAAAAGCGGTTTGACGCGCGAACGTCAAACCGCTTTTTTTTTGTTTTTGCGAGCGGTTAAAAACTCAACGGGCGGGACGCCAGCGCTTTCAACAATTTGACGGCGTTCTCGACGTCGTTCATATCCGCCACTTCGGAAGCGGAGTGAACGTAACGCACGGGAATGGAAACCGCGCCCGAAGGCACGCCCGCGCGCGTCACTTGAATTTTATCCGCGTCCGTGCCGCCCATGAGCAGCACCTCGCGTTGGAAAGGAATCTTCGCTTTTTCGGCGGTTTGAATCATCCATTCCGCCACGCGCGGGTCGGAAAGCGCCATCGCGTCGCGGATTTTGACGCAGGGCCCCTTGCCCAATTCCATCGCCATTTTCAACGAAGCGGGCGTATCTCCCGTCGGAGTGACGTCTACCGCGATTCCCACGTCGGGGTCAATGCCGTAGGCGGCCGCTCCCGCGCCGCGCGAGCCGACTTCCTCTTGCACGGTGAAGACGAAATATAAATCATGGGGCGTGGATTTGATTCCGCGCAGCGTTTCAATTAACGCCAAAACTCCGAGTCGGTCGTCCAGCGATTTGGCGGCGACGCGCCCGCCCATTTCCGTAAACGCCTGCTCGAAGACGGCGGGGTCGCCCACTTTGACGGGGCAATCCTTCGGGCTGGTCGCGCCCACGTCAATATACATCTGGCTGATGGACGGCGCTTCGTGAACCCGTTCCAGCCGGTCATAGCCGACTACGCCGCGCGTCCCGTTGGCGAAGCGCACGCGCGCGCCAAGCGTGTATCTGCCGAACACGCCGCCGATGTTGGCGAAACGCACGAAGCCGTTTTTATCAATGTGACTCGCCATCAGACCGATTTCGTCCATGTGCGCGGCGAACATTGCCTTTTTGGGATTCTTCGCGCCCGGCGCGGGTTTCTTCCGCGCGATGAGGTTGCCCAGCGCGTCCACGCGGACTTCGTCCGCCAGCGGCTTGATTTCCTTCAAGACCAGCTCGCGCGCTTCGCTTTCATAGCCAGAAGGTCCGAACGCTTCCGTGAGTTTTTTGAGAAGTTGCTTCATGAATTTTTGTCCTTCAATCAATTTAAGTCGGGGAACAGCGGTTTCATTTTGGCGATTTCAACAACGCGGGATTCATTTCTTCCAGCGCGGCTTGAAGCAGGTCGAGGGCGCGTTTCCAATCGTCCAAGCGGGCGACGCTGATGGGGGAGTGGGTGTAGCGGTGCGGCACGGAGACCGAAACGACGGGGACGCCCGCTTTGCTTTGTTGAATCGCGCCGGCGTTGGTGCCGCCTCCGCCCGGCTGGCGGAACTGGTAGGGAATTTTACGCTTGTCGCCGACTTGCGCCAGAAAGCGGACGAGGCGCGGGTCGTCTATCGTCGAGCTGTTCGCCACATAAATGGCGGGCCCGAATCCCAGCCGCGTGTTGTACTGGTAATTTTCTTCGCCTTCGTAATGCGGCAGGTCGCGCGCGGGCGTGGAATCCACCGCGATGGCGAGGTCCGGCTCGAAGTAATGCGCCGCTACTTTCGCGCCGCGCAAGCCGATTTCTTCCTGCACGCTGAAAGAAAGGCATAACTCGATATGTTTCGGCGCGCGTTTCAATAGCTCGATCAAAATCGCCACGCCGATTCGGTCGTCAATCGCTTTGGAGAGGATGGAAGGACCCGCGATGCGGAAGCGAGCGGCAAACATGGCGCGGTCGCCCGGTTTGGCTTTGCCTTCGGGTCCGAGGTCAATCCGCAGGGAATCGACGTCCGCCGCGCGTTGCAGCTCGGACGAGCCGGCGAGGTGAATCGGCTTGACGCCAATCACGCCGGGCGTATGTTCCTTGCCGACGAGGACTTGTTTACCGGGCAGATGGCGCTCGTCTATTCCGCCGACGATTTGAAATTGATAGAAGCCGTCTCCGTCGTCGGCGACAATCATAAAGCCGACTTCGTCCATGTGCGCGTCCAGCAAAACGCGCAGGGGATTTTTCTCTCCGGCGGCGCGTTTGCGAACCAGCACGCTGCCGAGCGCGTCCACTTTCACTTCGTCCGCGTAAGGCTTAACTTCTTCCAGCACAATGCGGCGGACTTCGCCTTCGTCGCCTGAAACGGACGCGGCGTTGCACAGTTTTTCCAGCAGTTTAATTTGAGAGCGCGAGATGGACGGCATGGCATTAATCCCAAACAATCTTGTTCATGAAATCGGATTCCAGCGAGGCGACGAACTCCGCCAGCAGCCGCCCCGCGCGTTGAATATCCTTGACGGAAACGGTCTCGACGGGCGTGTGCATGTAACGCAGCGGGATTCCCACGACCATCGTCGGGATTCCGTCGGCGGTCACTTGCAGCGCGTCGCCGTCCGTGCCGGAACGCCGCGGCATGAATTCTTCCTTGAAGGGAATCTCGAAGCGTTCCGCCGTTTCCTTGAAGCGTTTGAACAAAGCGGGATGAATCACCGGGCTGATTCCGAGCGTGATTCCCTTGCCGATGGGGAAGGTCTCCCAGCCGTTGGCGCCGCCGCCCTTGCCGAAGGTGACGTCCACCGCGACGGCGACGGTCGGGCGAATTTGATAGGCGGAGGAGATGGCGCCCGCCATCGTTACTTCTTCTTGCACGGAAGCCACCGCCCACAGGTCCCATTCGTGGGATTTGCTTTGCAGTTCTTCGAGGCATACGGTGAGCGCGGCGACGGAAGCGCGATTATCGAGCGTATGACCGCTGAGGCAGCCGCCCGCCAGTTCCAGCGGCTCGTTGGCGAAGGAAACTTTATCGCCGACTTGCACGCGCTTTTCCACTTCGCGCGCGGTTAGCCCGGTCTCCGCCAGTAGATAGCGCGTCCCTATTACGCCGTTGCCCTGACCTTCGGGCAGCAAATTCGCAGGCGGCATGACGATTACGCCATAGAGCTCTTCGCCGCTTTTCGAGGCGTGAACGACGACCGGCGTCCCCGGCAGCACGCGCGGGTCCACGCCGCCGACGTTGGTCAAGCGCAAAAAGCCTTTGTCTATTTGCGTCACCATCAGCCCGATGGAATCCATGTGGGCGGAGATTAAGACCGAAGGTCGGGGGCTGCTCGCGCCGCTTCCGCGCTTCAACCCGTGAACCGAGCCGAGCTGTCCGCGCGAGATTTCATCCGTCAGCGCAGCCCATTTTTGATGAATGAGCTCCGCCGCGGGCGATTCAAAACCCGATATGCCGGAAGTGGAAATTAATGATTTGAGGAAGGGAAGAATATCGCTCATATTGAATACAAAGACCCTAAAAGTCGTTCGGACTTTCAGGGTCTTTCCTTTACCAAAAATTATCCTCCGCCGAAAGCGGTGGGCGAGGGCGAAGGCTCTACGCTGGGAGTCGGCGTGGGCGTGACCAGCGTGCTGGAAGGCGTGACGCTGGGCGTGCTGGTCAGCGGCAGGGTGGGCGTGGCGCTGGGCGTGGCGCTAGGCGTGAAGGTGAGGCTAGGCGTAAAGGTGACGCTCGCAGTGGGCGTGACCGAAGGCGTAAACGTGCTGGGCAAGAAAGGCGTGTTGGTGACGGTCGGCGTGGCGCTGGGCGTGGGGGTGATAATTTCCGTCGGCGTGCCGGTGAGGACTTGCGGCGTGGGGCTGACGGAAGCCGTGACGGTTTCGGACGCGGCGGCGGGCGTTTGGGTGACGGTCGCCGTCGGCGTGGGCGGGACGGGCGGCGGCACAATGGAGAGAACGATAAAGCCGAGACAGTAGCACGGAATGGTGAGGATAATGACGGCGATTAGAAAATTTCTCAGCCGGGCGTTGGGGGCTTCGGTCTCAAACATGCTTCGATTATAATCCAAGAAACTTTCGCTTCCTATGATTCCAAAACATTTGCGCATTGCCGGTTTTCTTTCGTATCTCGACCCCGTCGAAATACAGTTCGATTCGTTTCGCCTTGCCTGCATTTCGGGGCACAACGGCGCGGGCAAGTCTTCGCTGTTAGACGCCATAACCTGGGCGCTGTTCGGCAAGGCGCGCGGCAAGGGCGCCGACGTGATTAACCTCAATCAGGAGGCGAAAGCCGCCGAAACCGCGCTGACCTTTGAATACGAAGGCGCGCTGTATCGCGTTATCCGCCGCCTGCCGCGCGGAAAAACCACCACGTTGGAATTTCAAATTTGGGACGACGCGGAAAAAACCTGGCGCCCGCTGACCGAAAAATCCGTCTCCGAGACGCAGAAGCGCATCGAGCAAACCTTGCGCCTCGATTACGAGACGTTCACCAACGCTTCGTTCTTCCTGCAAGGCAAAGCCGATTCGTTCACGCAGAGCAAGCCGAGCGAGCGCAAGGAGCTATTGAGCTCGATTTTGGGCTTGGAAGCCTGGGAGGAATACAGGCAGCGCGCCGTGGAAAAACGCCGCGCGTTAGAAAACGAAGAGCAGGCGCTCGCCAAACTGATGGAGGATATTGACCTCGAACTGGCGGAGGAGAACGCGCGCAAGCGGCGTCTGGCGGAGCTGGAAAAATCGCTGGCGCAAATTTCCGCCGTCCGCGTCGCGCGCGAAGCGGCTTTGAACGAAATCCGCAAGAACGCGGCGCTGCTGGAAGGGCAAAGGAAACTTGCGCGTGCGCTGTTCGATTCGCTGGAAACGGCGCGCGCCGCGCTGAACGAGGCGCAAGCTCGCATGCGGGAAAAAGAATCCGCCCGCGCCGAATACGCCAGCCTGTTGGAGCGCGCCGCGCAAGTCGAAGCGGAGCGCGAAATCTGGCTGCAAACCCGCGCGGAGTTGGAAGCGCTGGATCAGCTGGCGAGCCGCTTCCGCGAGCATGAAGAGAAACGTCAGCCCTTGCTGCGCGAAATCGAGGCCGAGCGCGCGCGGCTGGAACGGGAACGGGAACTCCTGAAAAATCAGGCGGCGGCGGTCAGCCGTCAGGCGGCGGAAAGCGGCGGGCTGAGAGAGAAAATAGACGAAGCGCGCGAAAGCTTGCAGGCGGCTGAAGCGCGGTTGGCGCAACGCGCCGACCTGGAGCTCAAACGCGGCGCGGCGCGCGAGAAAATCGCTTCGCTAAAGGCGGAAAACGATTCGCTAAAACTTCGCATGAACGAATTGAAGGAGCGGATCGATTCTCTGCGTTCCGCCGAAGGCGCGGAATGCCCCTTGTGCGGTCAGCCTTTGGACATGGAAAGCCGCGAATCCACGCTGAAACAATTGGAAGCGGAAGGCAAAAGCAAGGGCGACTCTTTTCGCGCGAATAAAAAATCCATCGAAGAATTGGAAGCCGAAATTTCCGATTGCCAATCGCAAATTGAGGCGCTTTTTGCCCTTGAAAACGAGCGCTTGCGACTTTCCAACTCCATTTCGCAAATGAGCGAACGTCTGGCGGCGCTGGAAGCGGCTGAAAAAGAGTGGAACGAAAACGGGCAACCGCGCTTGCTGGCGCTGGAACAGAGTCTCGCGGAGGAAACGTTCGCTCCGCAGGCGCGCAGCCAACTTCAAGCGCTGGAGGCGCAGCTGGCGCGGCTCGGCTACGACGCAGCGGCGCACGACGCCAAACGCAAAGCGGAATTGCAAGGGCGCGAGGCGGAGGAACGCTTCCGCAAGCTGGAAACCGCCCGCGCGGTGACGAAACAAATAGAAGCCGAAATCGCCTCGCTGCAAGCCGATATCAAAGCCCGTCAGGCGGAAGCGCAAAAGCTGGAAGCCGAACATCAAGCGGCGGCCGCCGCGCTGCAAGCGGCGCAAGGCTCCTTCCCCGACGAGGCTCAAGCCGAACAGGAACTGCTGACTCTGCGCGAGGAAGAAAACGCTCTGCGCGAGGAGGCGGGCGGGGCGGCGCAAAAAGTCAAGGCGTTGGAGACGCTGCGCGCCAGAAAGCGCGAATACGTCCGTCAGCGCGAGGCGCTGCGCCTTTTGATTGCGCGCTATAAAATTTTGGAACGCTCCTTCGGCAAGAACGGCGTTCCCGCGCTGTTGATTGAGCAGGCGCTTCCGCAAATTCAAGAGAAAGCCAACGAAATTTTAGATCGCCTGAGCGGCGGGCAGGCTTCCATCCGCTTTGAGACGCAAGAGGAGTATAAGGACAAGAACCGCGAGGATAGAAAAGAAACGCTGGAAATTCGCATCAGCGACGGCAGCGGGCTGCGCGATTACGAGATGTATTCCGGCGGCGAAGCGTTCCGCGTAAACTTCGCCGTTCGCCTTGCGCTTTCCGAAGTTCTCGCGCGGCGCAAGGGCGCCCGTTTGCAAACGCTGGTGATTGACGAGGGCTTCGGCTCGCAAGACGCGCTCGGCAGGCAGCGCTTGGTGGAAGCCATTAACCTCGTTCAGAAGGATTTTGAGAAGATTCTGGTCATTACCCATTTGGAAGAGTTGAAGGACGCTTTTCCCAACCGTATTGAAATCGAGAAGACGGAGCGCGGGAGCGTGGCGCGGGTGACGTAGCCCACGTTTCAAACGCGGCTTGCTTTTTTTGCTATAATCAACTACGCAAAGCGTTTCCCTCGTGCGGGGGCTTTGCGAAACCAGCGTGGAGCGTTTCATAATATGCAGCCTGAGCAACCGCGACGCGAAGTCGTTACATGGGAAGAAATAGACCGCCTGATTGATTACCTGCTGCCGCAATTTAAACGCGAATTTACCGCGATGGTGATGATTACGCGCGGGGGAATCATCCCCGGCGGCTTGCTTGCCGAGGCGATGGGCGTCACGCACATCCTCACCGCCGCGGTGGACTTCCCCGCTCAGGTTCGCCATCAACGCGCCGCGCTGATGGTCTGGCCCGAATTCATCCAGTTTCCCGCCGAAGATAAATTGCGCGGACGTCCCACCCTGATTGTGGACGACGTTTGGGGTTCGGGGCGCACCATCACCGCCGTTAAGAATCGCGTCTCCGCCGCGGGCGGCTTTCCCGAAACTTGCGTGCTGCATTTCAACCCGTATCGCAATTTGTTCGGCAGCGCCCGCCCCGATTATTACGCCGCCGTGACCGACGCCTTCATCGTTTACCCTTGGGAAATTCAACGCGGAACCGACCGCGTCTTGTTGAGCGAGATATGAAAATATTGGAAACGTCTCTCGCCAAAAGATCTCAGGCTTTAAGGCGCAACGAATACTTTGAAGACCTTCCGGGAGAATTTTTAGAAGAAATCGCCGAAAAAACCAGTCTGCGAGAATATCGCCGCGGCGAGACCTTGTTTTGGGAGGGCGACCCGTGCGACGGGCTATACATCATTGAAGATGGCTGCGCCAAAATCTTCCGCGTCTCGCCGCAGGGACGCCAGTACATCATCCGCATTCTGCTCGAAGGGAATACCTTCGCCGAAGTCCCCGCTTTTGACGGCGGGGCGAATCCCGTGAACGTGGAGGCGCTGGAGCCTTGCCGTGCTTGGGTGGTGGATGTGGAAGCGCTGCGCGCGCTGCTTAAGCGGAGTCCAGCCTTCGCTCAAAAAGTTTTAGCGAACTTTGGGCGCATGTTGCGCGGCATGGTGCAGAAGGTCAGCGAGATGGCGTTCTATCAGGTCACGCACAGACTGGCGCGGCTGATTGAAGAAACGCCGCCCGAAAGGCATTGGACTCAAGAGCAGCTCGCCGCGCGGCTCGGCACGGTGCGCGAGGTGGTGGCGCGCTCGCTGAAAGAGCTCGAGCGCAGCGGCGCGATTGCCATTGAGGGGCGGCGCATTCAAGTGGCGGACCTGGAAATCTTCCGCCAGTGGTCCCAGCCCGAATAGAGAAGACCCCAAAAAACGCCCTCCGTTTGAGAGGGCGTCTTTTTTGCGTTTTCAATCGGCTTAGCGTAATCGCTTCTCGTCGCAAGCAGCGCCTATTGCGCTTTTCCGAATTATTCTAGCAATCCAGATCTGGGGTCTCGTCCCGCGACATTCATATCGCGCCCCATATTTGGGCGGCGCACGGAAGGGCGAGAACAATCTCGCGGTACGCTATTGCCAGATTAATTTGTTAATTCGCAATATGAGTTTTGTTTTCAAACTGAAAACTGAAAAATGCGAACTTATGCGTTCATTGTTACAAAAATCACGCCGATTCTTGACATTTGCGTTTGACGCTTCGGGCGAATTGTGTATAATCAAACCCTGACGCCATTGTGAAACCCATTCCACTCCAAAGAATAGGACCTTGTGGATGCCTGAACTTTTATTAGATATTAAAGGGCTCGAAACGCAATTCAAGACGCCCGAAGGTATCGTCCATGCCGTAAACGGCGTTTCGTTTCAATTGAAAGAAGGCGAGACGCTTGGCGTTGTAGGGGAAAGCGGTTGCGGAAAAAGCGTGACTATGCTTTCCGTGTTGGGGCTTATTCCCTCTCCTCCCGGAAAAGTAGTCGCGGGCGAAGCGCTGTTCATGGGGCGCGATTTGTTAAAAATGAGCGCCGAAGAAATCCGCCATGTGCGCGGCGCGCAAATTGGCATGATTTTCCAGGACCCCATGACTTCCCTCAACCCGGTGCTGACCATCGGTCGGCAGTTGGAAGAGCCGCTGATGCTGCATGTGGGCATGACCCAAAAGCAAGCCAGCGAGCGCGCCGCCGAGTTGCTCGGCATGGTGGGCATCCCCAACGCTAAAGAACGCTTAAAGGATTACCCGCATCAATACTCCGGCGGCATGCGTCAGCGCGTGATGATTGCGATGGCGCTCGCGTGCAGCCCTCAGGTGTTGATCGCCGACGAGCCGACCACCGCCCTCGACGTGACCATTCAGGCGCAAATCACCGACCTGGTCAAGCGCTTGCGCGACGAGCTCGGCATGGCGATTATCTGGATTACCCACGACCTTGGCGTGGTGGCGGGACTGGCGAAGCGCGTGCTAGTGATGTACGGCGGCTGCATCATTGAAGAAGCCGAGATTCACAGCCTGTTCGCCAACCCTAGCCATCCTTACACCATTGGTCTGCTGGGCAGCCTGCCGCGCGTGGACGAAAAAGAACACGGGCGTTTGTACTCCATCGAAGGGCAGCCGCCTATTTTGTATCAGAAACCCAACGCCTGCCCCTTCGCCCCGCGCTGCAAGTGGGCGATGGAACGCTGCTGGAAAGAAAACCCCTCCCTTGAGCCGATTGCTGAAGGTCATCGCATCGCCTGCTGGGTGGACGTAAAAACGGGGAGACCGCGCTCATGACCGCAAATAACCCTGAAACTCTATTAAAAGTGCAAGACTTGAAAATGCACTTCCCCATCTATCGCGGCGTGTTTCAACGTCAGGTGGGCGCGGTGCATGCCGTAGACGGCATATCTTTTGACGTCTTTCGCGGCGAGACCTTGGGCTTGGTGGGCGAATCTGGCTGCGGCAAGTCCACCACCGGGCGGACAATTTTGCAGCTATATAAGCCCACCGCCGGAGATATTTTCTTTGAAGACGTCAATCTGGCGAAGCTTAAAGGCGAAGAAATGCGCGCCATGCGCCGCAAAATGCAGATGATTTTCCAGGACCCCTACGCGAGCCTGAATCCGCGCATGACCGTCGGCGAAATCGTCGGCGAGCCGCTGATTGTTCACAACGTGGCGGCGGGCAAGGAAGTCCACGACCGCGTGGCGCATTTGCTGGAATTGGTGGGGCTGAACCCGTCGTTTGCCACCCGCTATCCGCACGAATTTTCCGGCGGGCAGCGTCAGCGCGTCGGCGTGGCGCGCGCGCTCGCATTGCAGCCCTCCTTTATCATCTGCGACGAGCCGATTTCCGCGCTGGACGTTTCCATTCAGGCGCAGGTGGTTAACCTGCTGGAAGAATTGCAAGAGCAATTTAACCTGACTTACCTCTTCATCGCGCACGACCTTTCAATGGTGCGCCACATCAGCAAACGCGTGGCGGTGATGTATTTAGGCGTGGTGGTGGAACTTGCTGACCGCGACGAGCTGTATCGCCAGCCGCTGCATCCGTACACGCAAGCGCTTCTTTCCGCCGTGCCGATTCCCGACCCTGTCGCCGACGCCAACCGCAAGCGCGTCATTCTGGAAGGCGACGTGCCTTCGCCGGTCAACCCGCCTTCGGGCTGCCGCTTCCGTACGCGCTGCCCGATTGCTGAAAAAATCTGCGCCGAACAGCGCCCCGAATTCCGCGAGGTCCAACCAGGCCATCTTGTGGCTTGTCACTTGGTCAAATAATAAATTGAAAGGAGGTGAGCGCCTGCGTATATCGCTTACCCTTGCATGTAAGTTTGTCAGTCTGTCCGTTAAACCTTTAAACCTTTATGAGGAGAAGAACAATGCGTAAGTTTTTTGCTTTGCTGAGCCTTTTGGTTGTCGCGAGCATAGCGCTTTCCGCGTGCGGCGGCGCCCCCGCTCCGTCCGCTGAAAAGCCCGCTGCGGAAGCCCCCGCCGCCAGCGCCCCCGCTGCAGAAGCTCCCGCCGCCAGCGCCCCCGCTGGTTTTAAGTCCAAAGACCCGACGACGATGGTCATTGCGACCATCGGCGAGCCTGAAACCCTCGACCCCGTTCTCGCCTATGAAACCGCCGGCGGCGAAATCATCCAGAACGTGTACGAGACCCTCGTATTCTACGATGGCATCGCCACCGATAAGTTCGTCCCGCAACTGGCTGAATCTTGGGAAGTTTCTTCCGATGGCACCGTGTACACCTTCAAGATTCGCTCCGGCGTGAAATTCCACGATGGCGCCGACCTGACCCCGGAAGATGTGGCTTACACCTTCCAACGCGGTCTGCTCTATGGCGGTTACAGCGGACCCCAGTGGCTGCTGGCTGAGCCGTTCTTTGGCGTCGGCGTGGATGACGTCTCCCTGCTGGTGGACCCCGAAGGTAATCTCGCCGACGACCAGGAAGCTTTGAAAGCCGCCGACCCCGCCGCTTTGAAAGCCGCCTGCGAAAAAGTCACCGGCGCCATTGTGGCGGACGAAGCCGCCGGCACCGTGACCATGACCCTCGCTCAGCCTTGGGGACCCTTCATCCCCACCATCGCTCAGGGCTGGGGCTCCATCATGGATAAGGACTGGACCATCGCCAACGGCGGCTGGGACGGCTCCTGCGACACCTGGCAGAATTACTATGCCATTCCTTCCGAAAACGACCCGCTGACCCCCATTATGAACGGCACGGGTCCCTTCAAACTCGACCATTGGACTCAGGGCGAAGAGCTCGTGCTGGTGCGCAACGACAACTACTGGCGTGAACCCGCCAAACTCGATCGCATTGTCATCAAGTCCATTGACGAATGGGGCACTCGCTTTGCCATGCTGCAAGCCGGCGACGCCGACATTGTCGCCGTCCCCGCTGAAAACCGCTCCCAGGTGGACGCCATGGTCGGCGAAATGCGCGTGTACGACCCCGCCACCAATAGCTACAGCGACCCGCAAGTGGTCTGCGCGTACGACCCCTCCAAGAAGGGCGTTGAGAAATTCACCCCCTGCGCCAGCAACGACGAACCCGGCACCGGCGGACCCATGCGCCTGTACATCGGGCGTCCGTCCCTCTCCAGCCAGGACCTGTTCATGAACTTCAACGTTGCCGAAGGCTCCAACTACATCGGCTCGGGCCAGCTGGACGGCAACGGCATTCCGCGGGACTTCTTCTCGGACGTCAACATCCGCAAGGGCTTTGCTTATGCCTTTGACTGGGACACCTACATCAACGACGTCTTTGACGGCGAAGCGGTGCAGCAACCCGTCCTTGCCCGCGTCGGCATGCCCGGCTATCAGGCTGACGCCCCGGTTTACACCTTCGACCTTGAAAAGTCCGCCGAATACTTCAAGATGGCTGACCTCGACAAGGACGGAATCCCCGCCGGCGACGACCCCGAAGGCGACGTCTGGACCACCGGCTTCCGCCTGCAGGCGCTTTACAATCAGGGCAACACCTCCCGCCAGATTATCTCTGAAATCCTGGCTTCCAATCTCGCGGAAGTGAACGACAAATTCGTCGTTGAGACCGTCGGACTGCCCTGGCCCACCTTCCTGCGCACCATTCGCGGAAAAGCCGCCCCGTACTTCACCAGCGGCTGGGCGGAAGACATTCACGACCCGCACAACTGGTATCAGCCCTACATGCTTGGCACCTATGCGAGCCGCCAGAACCTGCCCGACGACCTGAAAGCGCAGTTCAAGGATATTCTGAATCGAGGCGTGTCGGCGACCGACCCGGCCGAACGCCAGAAGATTTACGAAGAAGCCAACGCTCTGTACTTCGAGCAGGTGCCGACCGTCTTGCTCGCCACCGCCACCAGCCACGGCTTCGAACAGCGCTGGGTGCACGGCCTGGTGTTGAACCCGATTTTCTCGGGCAACTACTTCTATCAGGCTTACAAGGACTAACCTTCCTGCCGTTTGTTTCGTGGGGAGCTGGCGACAGCTCCCCACGCCTTGCGGCGCGGCTTGCCTCGAAACCTTTTCGGCGCAAGCCGGACTGCAAGTCATTAATTCACGTTGAGGTGATGAATGCTTAACTATATCATCCGCCGCCTGCTGCTTGTGCCTGTGCTGCTGTTCGGCGTGACCTTGCTGATTTTTGGGATGATTCAATTTTTGGAGCCGGACGAGCGCGCCGCGCTGTACATTCGCGGCGATCCCAAGGCGAACCAAGTTGAAGCAGCCATTAAGAAATACTGCCTCGATTGCCCGATTCATGTGCAATACTTCAACTGGATGATTGGCAAGGTGGATGAAACCACCGGCGAGCGCGAAGGCGGCATCCTCTTCGGCAACTTTGGCTGGTCGAGAACCGGCTCGCAGCCCGTCGCGGATTTGATCGCTCATCGCTTCCCTAACACGCTGGATCTGACCATTTGGGCGGTGGGGCCAGTCATCTTCGTCGGCATCTGGCTGGGGGTGCAAGCCGCCGTTCACCATAACGGGTTTATTGACCAGGCCGCCCGCGTCTTCAGCATCGTTGGCACTTCCTTCCCGACCTTTGTGTTCGGCTTGCTGGTGTTGATGTTCTTCTACGCCAAATTGGGATGGTTCCCGCCGGGACGCTTAAGCGACGAGTTTAACCGCGTCGTCGCCTCCGACCAGTTTCATCGTTACACGACGCTGCTGACCTTTGACGCGCTGCTGAACGGACGCTTTGACGTTTTCCTCGACGCGCTGCGCCACATGTTCCTGCCGATTCTCACCCTGTCTTACATCAGCTGGGCGACCTTCCTGCGCGTGACGCGCTCTTCCATGCTGGAGACGCTGCGCCAGGAATACGTGACCACCGCCCGCGCCAAGGGCTTGCCCGAACATGACGTGATTTTCAAGCACGCGCGCCCGAACGCCATGCTGCCGGTGGTGACGCTGGCAGGCTTTTCGGTCGTCGGCTTGCTGGGCGGAGTCATCATTACCGAAACCGTCTTCGATTATCCAGGCATCGGCTCGGCGGCGGCGCAGGCTTCCGCTCAACTGGACGTGATTACCGTGCTGGGCTTCGCCCTCTTCAACGGGCTGATTTTAATTGTCGCCAATTTGATTGTGGACGTGCTGTATGCCTTCGTGGACCCGCGCGTCCGCCTTTCGTAGGCAGGAGGTCTCTTTTTCATGACTCAAACTCCCTCCGGCAACAACGAACTGCTCGAAGCCGCCGTCTCCATGCGGAAAATCGGGCGGTTGGAGCGCTTCCTCGGACCCGAAAACTATCGCATCTTGCAGGGCTTGTTGAAAACGCCCGCTTCAATTTCCGGGTTTGTTTTGATTGGTTTCTTCATCCTCGTGGCGCTGGCCGCCCCTTTGCTGGCGCCGCCGGTGAACCCAAAAGACCCGTATAAAATCCCGCGCGACGGCTTTAAATCTCAGCCGCGCGAGATTGGCTCGGAGTGGACGAAGAACGCCCCCGAAGTTCCTTTCTGGTATAAAGCCGTCGCCGGCAAAGACCAATGGGTGCATCTCTTCGGTACGGCGCAAGGTCAATACGATATTTACTACGGCGTCATTTGGGGCTCCCGCACAGCCTTCAAAGCCGGTTTGATTGTGGTCGTCTCCACCGTGTTGATTGGCGTGATTGTCGGCTCCGTCTCCGCCTACTATGGCGGCTGGGTGGATAACGTCATCATGCGCATTGTGGACGTGCTGCTCGTGTTGCCCAGCCTGATGGCGACCTTGATTCTCGCGGCGGTGTTGACTCCCGTCATCGGCAGGAGCACCCTGCCCGTGATGATTTCGCTCATTGCCTTTGGCTGGCTGGGATACGCCCGCATCATTCGCGGCGACATCCTCTCCGTCAAGGAGCGCGATTACATCCTCGCCGCGCGCGTCATCGGCAACAAAGACAGCCGCATCCTCTTCCGTCACATCATCCCCAACGCGGTCTTCCCGACTCTGGTGCTGGCTTCGCTCGCCATCGGCGACGTGGTGCTTTCCTTCGCCGCGCTGTCCTTCCTCGGCATCGGCGTGGACGTCGGTTACGCCGACTGGGGGCAGGTGCTGGCTTTCGCCCGCAACTGGATTACCAGCCTCGACGTTTATTGGTACATCATCGTTTTTCCCGGCGTGGCGCTGGTCCTTTATGTGATGGGCTTCAACCTCGTCGGCGACGCGCTGCGCGACGTGCTAGACCCGCGCATGCGCGGAAAGACCTAACCCGTGACGCGAAGCCGCGCGCTGCAAACCATTTTCGCCTTTTTTGGAATAGCCCTGCTTTGCGCAGGGCTATTCTTCGATATGGGCGGCGCCGCCGCGCAAACCGTCATGCCCACGCCGGATCGACTCGCCCAGCCTACTTTGCCCGCCCAGCCTTCTCAAGCCGATAGGGGGGCGCAGGTCTATTGGCTTTCTTGCCTGCCCTGTCATGGCGATAAGGGACAAGGGCTGACTCAGGAGTTTATTGAAACTTACCCCGAAGAAGACCATAACTGCTGGGCTTCGGGATGTCATGGCAAAAACCCTTACGAGAGCGGATTCACAATCCCGCGAACAATTCCGGCGGTGATTGGCGAAGGCGCGCTGCAAAAATTTGGAAACGCCGCCGCGCTGCGGGCTTACATTAAAGCCGCCATGCCTTATTGGAAGCCCGGCAGCCTGACGGACGAAGAAGCATGGCAGGCGACGGCTTTTTTGCTGCGAGAGAACGGGCTGTGGGACGCGCGCGCCGACCTGACTTCCGAAAACGCGGCGGAGATTCTCCTCGCGCCCTCCGCCACGCCGACCCCGATTGTCGTACAATCTTCTCCAAGAGCGTTCCGCGGCGCGTCCGCCGCCTTTGCCGCGCTCGCGTCCCTGATTTTGATTTTGGCTTCTTGGAATCTTTTGAGCAAAAGGAGAACTTCATGAAAATTTTAATCGCCGCCGATATGGAAGGCGTTACTGGCGTGGTTCATTGGGATCAGGTCATGCCGTCTCACCCGGAATACGCCCGCTTTCGCAGCCTGATGACCGCCGACATTAACGCCGCCGTTCGCGGGGCGTTCGCCGGCGGCGCCGAGTCCGTCTCCGTCACCGACGGTCACAACAACAGCCGCAACATCCTGATTGAAGAACTCGACCCGCGCGCCGTTCTCAATAGCGGAACGCCCATGCCGCTTTCGATGGTGCATGGCGTGGACCAGGGCGTGGACGCGGTCTTCTTCATCGGCTATCACGCCCGCGTCGGCGCGAAGGAAGCCATCCTCGACCATACCTGGTCCGACGAGCGCGTGTGCAATTTGTGGATCAACGGCAAACTCTTCGGAGAATCCGCGCTCAACGGCGCGGTCTGCGGACATTTCAACGTCCCCGTGATTATGATTTCCGGCGACCAGACCGTGTGCGCCGAAGCGCAGGACGTCTTTGGCGCCGCGCTGGAAAAGGCGGTGGTCAAGCGCGCCATCGGGCGTATGGCGGCGGAATGTTACCCGCCCGCCGTCTCCGCCAAACTGATTGAAGACGCCGCCAAACGCGCCATGAAGAAACTCGTCGCCGGAAAAGCGCCCAAGCCTTTCAGGGTTAAAGCGCCAATCAAGATGACGCTGGAATTGATGCAATCCGAAATGGCGGATAAGGCGATGATTATGCCCGGCGTAGTGCGGCTGAGCGACCGCAAAGTGCAATACGTCGGCGACGATATGGTCACCATCTACTTCGCTTTCCGCACGCTGCTGGCGCTGGCGCGCTGATTGGAGGTCCTGATGCCTTTTCTCGCTGTCAACGGCGCGGAGATTTTTTACCAGACCTACGGCAAACGCCGCGAAGGTCAGGCGCCCGTTTATCTGATTCACGGCTCGACGCAGACCGGGCATTCCTGCTGGAACAAAGTCGCCCCGCTGCTCGCCGAAGATTATTTCGTCATCGTCCCCGATTGCCGCGGCCACGGGCGCTCGTCCAACCCGAACATGAGCTACTCGTTCAAAGAATTGGCGGCGGACGTCGCGGCGACCATCCGCGCGCTGGGCTTTGAACGCGCGCACGTCGTCGGTCACAGCAACGGCGGAAACGTCGCGCTTGTGACGCTGCTCGAACATCCCGAAGTCGTGCAAACCTGCGTGCCGCAGGCGGCGAACGCCTGGGTCAGCCCCGACCTGCTCGTCAAAGAGCCGCCCCTCTTCGACCCCGACAACATCGAAAAAAATCAGCCGCTGTGGAAGGAAGAGATGGAAGCGCTGCACGAGCCGCTGGGCAAGGACTACTGGCGCAAGCTGGTCAAGATGACGGTGGAGGAAATCATCCGCGAGCCGAACTATACGCCCGAAGACCTGGCGCAGGTCAACCGCCCGACTCTGGTCATTCAAGGCGAGACGGATCGAGTCAACGCGGAAAACAGGCACGGGCAATTCATCGCGCGTCACATTCCCGCCGCCGAGCTGTGGATTCCAAAGGGAATCGGTCACAACGTTCACGACGATATTTTGGACGAATGGATCAAGCGCGTGACCGACTTTCTCGCGCGGCGCGGAACGGAGGCGAGCGAGAAACTGTATCGTTATCGTCTCGCGCATTATCCCGATTCGCGCAAGGGAATCTTCGACCCGCGCTTGAGCGCGGAAAACGTCTTGAGCGGAACGGTCTTGAACGAAGATATGCAAGCCGAAGTCCTGTCCTTGCTGCCGACTCCGCCCGCCGAAAATCGGCTGAAAGTTTTGATCGCCAAAGAAACGCCGTGGGCGCTGCTCAACCGCCCGATTGAGGATTTGCGCCGCAAGCCGTCCATCCTCGCCGAGCGGGTGAGTCAGGCGCGGCTGGGAGAAGCCGCCCGCGTAATGGACTTTCAGGGCGATTGGGCTCACATCCGCCTCGAACACGATTCGTATTCAGGCTGGGTTCACGCCAACGCGCTGCATATCTGTTCGGAAAATGAAGTTAAAAAATATCAGAGCGGGTTGAACGCCGTCGTCTCCGCCGCGCTGGCGGACGCCTGGGACGAGCAGGGCAAGCTCGTTCACAAGATTCCCTTCGCCGCGCCGATTCGCGTGACCGAAGAAAAAGACGCGCTGGTTTCCATCCAGCTGCCCGACGAGCGGACGTGGCGGATTCCGAAGGCGGATATTCTTCCGTTGGAGAGACGCCCCAAAGCCGACGAGCAAGGAATCGCGCAGACGTTGGAATATATCAAGCGTTTTGTCGGCGTGCCTTACCTGTGGGGCGGACGCTCGCCTTACGGCTTCGATTGCTCCGGGCTGGCGGGGACTTTTTACGCTTTCCTCGGCGTGACCATCCCGCGCGACGCCGACCAGCAGTTCGAGGCGGGCGAGGTCGTTCAGCAGCCCGCGCCCGGCGATTTGCTCTTCTTCGGCGAGGAAGACGAGGACGACGGGCAGGTTCACATCAGCCACGTCGGCGTTTCGCTCGGCGGCGAGCTTTTCATTCACTCGAACGGAACCGACTGGGGAACGGCGTATAATTCGTTCGACCCGAAAAGCAAACTCTACCGAAAATGGCTGCATGAGAATTATCGCGGCGCGAGAAGATTTCGGTAAATGGAGACGATTTTATGAAACTTTCCGTTCACCCCATGACGCTGGAACTGAAAACGACTTTCCGCGTTTCGCATGGCGCGAGCGACCAGCGTTACAACGTCTTGGCGGCGATTGAGCATGAGGGGCATGTCGGCTATGGCGAAGCGGCCGCCGTCCCCTATTACGGCGACACGCAAGAAAGCCTGACGGCTTACCTTAAAGCGCTGCCCCCTTTGGGCGACGACCCCTTTTTGCTCGAAGAGATTTTGAACAAGCTGCCCGAAGGCTCTCGCGCGGCGCGGGCGGCGGTGGATATTGCTCTGCACGATTTATGGGGCAAACTCGTCGGTCAGCCTTTGTATAAACTCTTCGGGCTGAAGCCCGCCCCGCTGCCGCCGACTTCCTTCACCATCGGCATTGATTCTCCCGAAGCGATGGCGGCGCAGGCGAAAGAGTCCAGCTATCCCGTTCTCAAAATTAAACTCGGCGCGGAGAACGCCGAAGAATCCGTCGCGGCGATTCGGCGCGTCTCTGCCGCTAAATTGCGCGTGGACGCCAACGCGGCGTGGAAGCCGCAGCAGGCGCTGGAGTTGATTGAGCGCCTCGCCCGTTATGATTTGGAGCTGATTGAACAGCCGCTCCCCGCCGGCGACGTGGAATCCTATCGCTGGCTGCATGAAAACCTGAAGCGGCGCGGAATCAAAACTCCCATTTACGCCGACGAAAGCGTGAAGACTTCGCAGGACGCCGCGCGTTTCGCCGGCGCAATTGACGGCGTGGCGCTCAAACTGATGAAGACCGGCGGGCTGCGCGAAGCCCTGCGGACCATTCACACCGCCCGCGCGCACGGCATGAAAATCATGCTTTCCTGCATGGTGGAAAGCTCTCTCGGCGTAACCGCCGCGGCGCACATCGCCCCGCTGTGCGACCAGCTCGATCTGGACGGACCCCTGCTCGTCAGGAACGACCCCTTTGTCGGCGTCCGCTACGACGGCGCGAATTTGTTTCTGCCCGAAGGCGCGGGGCTGGGCGTAAGCAAGGCGCAGCCATGAAATCGTTAAATCCGTTTGGCGAAGCGCGGGTCAACCCCGAAATTATCCGCTTGCGGCGGGCGTTTGGGATCGTGTACGGCGCGGTCGCCGGGCTGGCTTTCGCCGCCGCTTCGTGGGGCTGGAACGGCTATATGCTAAGCGGCGCGCATGTGTACTTCCCCTGGCTGGCGTTTGCTGTGGGCGCGGCGGCTTGCGCTTTGTTCGGCGCTTTGGTCGGCTGGCTGACGGCGCTGACGAATAGCGGCCTGGCGGGCGCGCTGCTATGGATTGCCTCTTCGCTCTTTTTCGCGTGGATGATCGTCGCCCTGCCCTTGCAGATTACGCCTTTTCTGCTTACAAAACTCGACCCGCAATACGCCGCGCTGACGACGTATAGCGCCGAAAGCGTGCAGTTTCCTTACCGTTTTGGCGTGGTGGCGGCGTGGCTTTTCTTCTTCATGCTGGTCGTGGGCGCGTTGCAACAGCCCGTGACCGAATCAGCCGCGTTTTCCGCTTCCGCTTTCGGAAAAATTGCGCCTTTCTTTATTTGCGTCGTCGTCATGGCAATCGGCGGCGCGGTGACCGATAACTTGATTAACGTCTATTTCCGCGAGGCGCTACTCTCGCTCGACCAGACGATTCAATTCGTCGTGGAAAATCAGGGCAAGGAAGAGATAGACCTCGCCCGCGCGCGCCAACTGCACGCAAAAGCCCTGGGACCCGTCGAGGCGCTCGTCCGCCAGGAACGTTTTCTCGCAGTGGGCGGTTACGATAACACGCTCGAAGACCTGCAAGTCCTCGTCAAGTTCGGCGGGCGTTGGGCGCAATGCCGAATGCAGAACGCGCAGCTCATCCTTTGCAAGGAAGCGGCGGGGAAATAATCAGGATATTCTTCACTACTGTTTGCGCCGCGCTTCGTGTTAGAGTCGCGGCGCAAATGATGTTAACGCCTCCTTCAAAGCGTCGTTCTTTCTTACGCTTCGCCTTGTTGACGTTGGGAACCTGCGCCTTGCTTGCCGCGAGCGCGCTTTTAACTCAACGCGCAAGCGCGCAGCCCTTCCCGCAAACGGCGGGAACGCCGACCCCGCTCCCCAGTCCCACGCCGACCTTTGACGTGCGGCGGCTCGATAAGCCCGCCGTTTCCGAATCCCCTTCGCAGGTGGAGCGGGGACGTTTGATTTATTGGGGCATTTGCCTCGCCTGTCATGGCGACGTCGGGCAGGGCTTGACCGACGAATGGCGCTTCGGCGCTTTTGGTCAGGATAACAACTGCTGGGAGTCCGAATGTCACGGCAAAAACCATCCGCCGCACGGCTTTGAGATTCCCAAAAAACTGACCATTCCGCCGCTGGCTTTGCCCGGCTCGCTGGCGCGCTTTCAAAACGCGCAGCAACTTTACGATTACGTCTCCGCCATGATGCCGTGGTGGAAGCCCGGCTCGCTCAGCCGCGAAGAAGCGTGGCAAGTCACAGCCCGCCTGTTGGAGATGAACGGCAGCCTGCCCGCCGGTTTGACGTTGAGCGAATTTAACGCTTCCGCCGTGCCAGTGCATCGGCTGATTCAAAAGCCGAAGGAAGACGCCGCCGCGGTTCTGCCTTTTGCGGGCGCGCTTTTTCTCGCCATGCTGGCGCTGTTCGCCCGCGACGTGCTTCCGCGCCTCTCTCCTGAGGTCCAGCCGCGTGCGCCGCGCCCGAACTTCATCGCCCATCTGCATCCGCCGAGCGTCCCCGCTTTGCAGGCGCGCTGGCGGCACACGCTTGGGGCGGGCGGAATCGCCGTCTTGCTCTGCCTGATTCTCTTTATCACCGGCTTGTTGGAAACCGTGTATTACGTTCCCACGCCGGAAAAAGCCGCCGTCTCCGTAGAGACGATTACGACCTTTGCGCCTTTCGGTTTTCTCGTGCGAAACTTGCATTACTGGGCGGCGCAACTGTTGGTCGTCGTCGCTTTCGTTCATCTCGCGCGGGTGGTTTTCACCGGCGCGTATGGCGGGCGCAGAAGATTCAATTTCCTTCTGGGAACGGCGCTCCTGGCGCTGGCGCTGCTGCTCGATTTCACCGGCTACGCCTTGCGCTGGGACGAGGGAATCCGTTGGGCGCTGACGGCAGGGACGAATTTACTTAAAGCTGTTCCCTTCGTCGGCGAGGCGTTATACACCTTCGCCGTCGGCGGCGGAAAAATCGGACCCGCGGCGTTGATTCGCTTTTACTCGTGGCATATCTTCGGCTTGACGGCCGCCTTTGCTTTTGTGGTCGTCTGGCATCTCTTTCGCGTACGCCGCGACGGGGGAATCGCCGCGCCGCCTCCGTCGGAGCGCGCTGGCGAGCGAAGAATCTCCCGCTTTGAGCTGCTGCGGCGCGAAGTCTTCGCCGCCCTCGTCGTCGGGCTGGCTTTGCTGCTCTGGTCGGCGTTTATGCCCGCGCCGCTCGCCGTTCCCCTGCGCGAAGCGACCGTCTCCAGCGCCGACGCCAACGCCCCTTGGTTTTTCCTGTGGGTGCAGCAACTCTTGAAATTCGGCGACCCCTTCCTGCTCGGCGTTTTGCTTCCGTTTGTCGCGCTGCTCTTCATCGGCTTTATGCCCTATCTCTTTCGCGGCGTCGAATCGGCTGAGCAGGGAAGCTGGTTTCCCCGCAGCGGGCGAATCGTCCAACTGTCCTTCGCCATCCTTACGGCTTTGCTGCTGGCTTTGACGTTGTTCGGAGTTTTTGAGGTTCTATGAAAAAAATTAACCGTAGAGATTTTCTGAAACTCGCGGCGGATTCGCTGCTGAGCGTCAGCGCGCTGCTTGGCTTGGGCGGCTTGTTTCGCTTCCTCTCGTTTGAGATGGACCCCGCGCCGCCTGCGGAATACGATTTAGGCTCGCCCTATAACTATCCGTTGGGGGCGCGCGTCATGCTTAATCACGTCCCGGCCGTGTTGATTCATGACGAACAGGGCTTCCGCGCGTATAGTCTGATCTGCACGCATCTCGGCTGCACAGTGGAACAAGCCGAAAAAGGATTTGAATGCCCCTGTCACGGCTCGCGCTACGACAATCGCGGCTTGGTGACGCGCGGACCTTCCAAAGCGCCGCTGCGTCCGCTGCGCGTGGAACTGAACGAGCAGGGAAATTTGATTCTATATAACGCGAGTTCGGAATAAGGGCATGGCTTTCTCAAAATCCGGTTTCAGGTTAGAAAACAAACAGGATGGACAGGATTTTTAGGATAAGCCGCGCGGAAAACAGGGTGAAGACGTCCTGCTGACCCTGTTAAACAAAGCGGCGCGAGCGATCATGAGACAGCCATGGGAATAAGGGTTAAATTCAGAAATACGCCGCAGAGTTCGCGGAGATTTTTTCATAGGCTTCTCTGTGTTCTCCGCGTCTCGACG
>DAOUBR010000076.1:0-24949 GCA_034432535.1 Anaerolineales bacterium
TTTTCACCCTGTTTTCTGCGCGGCTCATCCTAAAAATCCTGTCCATCCTGTTTGTTTTCTAACCTGAAACCGGACTTTGAGAAAGCCATGAAAATGGCGCTACGGTATATTGACTTTTTGTTTATTCTGCTTTATGCTGCTATGACCTGCGTTGGCTTATCAATTTTCCCCCATTCTTCAATCACAATCAAATTGAAAGCCTGCGCGACAGGCGCAAGAAAACAAGGAGAAATACTGATGAAATCTATTAGATATTTATTGTTGGCATTGATTGTGGCGCTGGCTTCCGCCGCCTGGGCGCCCGTCGCCCTGCCAAGCAGACCCGGCTTGAAGTATCCCATCGGCAACACGGTCGTCTCCATAGACGTAACCGCCGAGACAGTGACTCTGCAGTGGTCAAAATCCAGCGTTCCGCTCGGCGCGACGCTGCAAGGATACGACTGGGAAATTTCAGAATACGCCACCGTAGATACCAGCGGGACCTTCGGCTCGAACCCCAATTATGGGAAATTTGTCTTCCCGTTGACCGCGAGCGGAACAGGCGTTGCCCCTTCGGTTTTTGGCGACCCCTTATACCCGACGGAATCGGTCGTCATCCCCGCCAACACGTTTGATTACGGCAAAAAATATTACTGGCATGTGCGCGCCGAAGACGACACCGCTTCGCAGTATTCCTACTGGTCCACGACGGGCGTGTTCCGCGTGGGAACGCAATTCCCCGCGCTGGGCGCGCTGACGAACAACGACACGTTGCGTCCCACCTTCAACTGGTCTCCCAACGTAGAAACGGTAGCGACCAGCGGCTACGCTTTTGAGCTTTCCCTCTACCCGGATTTTAGCGCCAAAGCCATTAGCGCCACCATCCCCGCCACCGCGCTGACCAAATACACGCCTGCGCTAGACCTGCTCCCCAACCGTACCTACTACTGGCGGGTGCGCGCGCTGAACAGCACGCTTGGCAACAGCAAATGGTCGCAATCCTCGTTCACTTCCGCCATTCCGCCCACGCGCCCGGTGTTGAAAGCGCCGGCGAACGGCGTCTTGCAAATGGACCTGACCCCCACCTTCAAATGGCAGCCGAGCGTCAGCCAGGGAGACGGCGTGGACCATTACGAGCTGCAAATTTCCGCCAACGCCGCCTTCGACCCGTTGCTGGCTCCTGTTTTGAAATGGGACGACGCCAGCCCCACCCCCGTTCCCACCGCGCCCGACCCGACCTCCGGCTGGGTGGAATACACCCTTCCCAACGCGGATGAACTCGACCCCGCCATCACCTATTATTGGCGCGTGCTGGCTTACTCCACCGGCGGCGATTACAGCTTTTCCACCTCCGTTTTCAAATTCACCACCGGCATTGTCGGGCAGGTGCAGTCTAACACGATGGACCCGGGTCCAACCTACGGCAACGTGCCGGGGCTGGAAGGTCCCGCCGGCGGTCCCTCCAAGAGCATTCTCAACGGCTACGGCGTGGAACTGGCGACGGGCGATAACATCAACCTGCTGACTCTGCGCCCCACTTTCCGCTGGGAATGGGACGAGCTTTCGCTGGGCAATGTGTCTTCCTTTGTGTTGCAAATTGCCAGCGCGCAATCGGGCGGATGCAACCTGAACGACCCCAATAACGGCTTCAAGCCCTTCATCAGCGTCAACGTCAAAGCCAACAGCGTGGGAGTCCCCAGCAACAAGGAAGAATACACGCCAGTCGCCAACCTGCCCGCCAATCAGAATCTGTGCTGGCGGCTACAACCGTATCACCCCGTCTACGCCCCGGCCGGACAGGGGCTATGGTCTCAAGTGCAAGTCTTCAAGACTCCCAACCCGCCCAGCGCGCCCACTTTGCTCTTCCCGCGCAACGGCGCTTTAACCAACGATAGCTCTCCGCGTCTGGTATGGAGTAAAGTGGACCTCAACGGCGAGGCGTTCGGCAAGTACGAAATTGAAATCTCACGCTTCAGCGACTTTAAGGGCTACACTTACAGCAACAGCGTGCCGCCCTATGTGGTAACGCCCATCACCTACCCGCTGCCCGACCCAAGCGTACCAATGGACCCGACCGACCCGGTGACAGAGCCGATTGTCCCGCTGGTCATGTCGCGGACCATACCGGATTACACGAACTTCCCGCTTTATCCGCAAATCATTCACGCGCACGAAACCGACCCCGGCAGCCCCGATTACGAGACGGTGAACGACCTGAACGAGCCGTGGTTCCAAATGCACGAAGACTTCGACACGGTCTTACCGATTGATTACGGTCCGCTCTACGGCGCGGAAACGTATTACTGGCGCGTGCGCGCTTACAACGCCAACGGCGAATATAGCAACTGGTCGGCGCCCTTCACGCTGAAAATTTCCCCCGACCGTCCTGAGAACGTAACGGTAACCTTCCCCAACCCGACCACGCTGCGCCCCACCGTGACGTGGGACCCGGTCATCCTGGCGGATAGCGCCGCGCCCGCCAAGTATTACAAGATTTACTTCTACGTCACCAAAGGAACTCCTTCGCTGCTGGACGACGCGATGGTCTTCTCCCCCGCCGGCTTTGTTCAAGGAACGAGCTATATTCCCACCGTGGATTTGCCGAAAAACGCGGAGATGTACGCCAAAGTCTTCGCCTGGGACTTGACCTACGGCTACAGCCTGTACGGCGCGTCCGCCAACTTCACCACGCCCGCTCCGCCCCTGCCTCCCAGCGGACTGATTGCGCCCGCCACAGGCAGCCTGGTGCAAAGCGTCCGCCCGCCCGCCGCGCAGGATTACAAACCAACCTTCTATTGGAAGCTGCCCGCGCCGGATATGACCCCGCAAGGTCAGACGTTTGACGATTATCAAATTCAAATTTCGGAAAACGACCCGACCTTCTCCGCGGCGACCATCATTCAAGCAAGCGCCGCAAGCGAATTGAGCAACAGCTACCAGCTCACCCCCGCCGACCTGGCGTTAACCCCGCTGCGAACTTATTATTGGCGCGTCCGAACCTGCTCTTCCGACGGCGGCGTGGACGCTTGCAGCGCGTGGACTCCCGCCTTCATGTTCAAGACCGCCATCAAAGCGCCCGAAGGCTTGGCGGAAGATTTGCTCACCGACCCGCTGCGCCCCATCCTGAGCTGGACCGCCGTTCCGGGCGCCGCTAAATATTTAGTGTACGTCAAACCCGGTTCCACTTCCTGCACGGGCAACGTCACCCCCGCAGCCGTCGCAATTAATTCGTATCAGTTCCCCAGGAATCTGGCTTCGGGCGATTACTCATGGTGCGTGGTCGCTTACGACGCCTTCAAGTTCGGTTCCAGCGTGCTATCGGAAATGCGAACCTTCGCCATTCCGTAAACGCTTTTTCTTCAAGCAAAAAAGAACCCGCCTGGCGCGGGTTCTTTTTTGCATTTCCAGCGAACGAAACAAAATTACAACCGTCTTATCTATTCAGCCCCAAAATCGCCGGTAGTTGCGTCGTGTCTTCCAAAATAACGTCCGCGCCCATTTTTTGCAGCTCGGCGCGCTCGCCAAAGCCGCATAACACGCCCGCCGTTTGAGCGCCCGCCGCTTTGCCCGCGCGAATATCCACGGTGGTATCGCCAATCATCAAACAATTTTGCGGGGCGACGTTCATCTTGCGCGCGGCGAGAAGAACCGGGTCGGGATAAGGTTTGGTATGTTCAGCGGAAAGCCCGGTGACAATTGCGTCGAAATAGCGCGTCAGGTCAAAATGGTCAAGGAAAGCCAGCGTGCCTTGTTCGTCGCGGGCGCTGACGACCGCCATGGGGTAGCGTCCGCGCAGCGCTTTCAACATTTCGTCCACGCCGGGGATGAGCAACAAGCTGCGGCGCGTTCTTCTTCGCAGGCGCGACAGCGCGCTGAGCGCCGCCGAGATTTCATCGTCCACGCCGAGCGAATCCGCCAGCGTGAGCAGCGCGTTGCCGGGCGATTCCATCCACATCACCAGGCGGCGGGCGAGACGTTCCGGCTCGCGGAAGAGAAAACGAGGAAAGAGGCGCGTCAGCCGCCGCGCGTATAAATCGTCGGTATCGCTCAGCGTCCCGTCCACGTCAAAGCATAGCGCCTTAATTTTCGCGGCTTCAAGAGGCATGAACGAATTGTACCAAAAGGTCTGTACTTTGCTTTAAGGTTGTGATTTAATAGAGGCATGCCCGAAGACCCTGCACGCTCCCTGCTCGAATTGCTCATCAACGTCAGCCGCGAAGTCGCCGCCGCGTTAGACCTTCGCACTGTGTTGCAACGCCTTATCTTCGCTTCGCTGCAATACGTCGGCGGGGAACGCGGCAGCATCGTCGTTCTGGACGATAACGGCAAGCCGGTGGACGCGGCGATTGTGTACGGCAAGACCTTGCACGAACACACCACGCAGCAACTGCGCGATACCGTAGAGCGCGGGCTGGCGGGCTGGGTAGTGAAACACCGCCAACCGGCGCTCGTCGCCGACACCAGCCAGGACGAGCGCTGGCTGCGCCGCGCGGACGATTCCGCCGGGCAAAGCGGCGCCAAATCGGCGATTTGCGTGCCGCTCATGGCGCGCGAGCGGCTTGTAGGCGTCTTAACCCTCGTTCATCCCGTCCCCAACGCTTTTACCAAAGAACACTTGGAGCTGATGCAAGCCATCGCCGACCAGGCGAGCGTGGCGGTTTTGAACGCGCGGCTATACACCGAAAGTCAACGCACAGCGCGGGTGATGACCGCGCTGGCGGAAGGCGCCGCCTCCATCAACGCCTCGCTGGAACTGAGCGACGTCTGGCGGCGCATTCTCAATCAAGCCATGCAGGCGCTACAAGTGGAGACCGTCGCGCTGGCGCTCGTCGAATCCGGCGGTGATTTGACCTTTCAAGCGGCGACAGGACGCAATTCCGGCAACATTCCCGGCAGGCGCATCCCCGCCGGCAAAGGCATAGCGGGCAAAGTCGTCTCCGCCGGCAAGGGCATGGTCGTCTCTCCGTCCAGCGTCGCTTCGCTCGCCGAAGAAGAAAAATTCGGCGGAATTAAAATCAACGCCGTCGCCATCGTCCCCATCCTCTCGCAGGGCAAAGCCATCGGCGCGCTGGAAGCCATCAACCCGGTAGCCGAAGCCTTCGACCCCGACGCCCTGCTGGTGATGAGCGGGTTGGGCAGTCTCGCCGGAACGGCGATTCAAAACGCGCAATTCACCGACCGCCTGCAAAAAGCGCACGAACGTTACCGCGAACTTTTTGAAGACAGCATTGATCCCATCCTCATCACCGATTGGGAAGGCGTTATTCTGGAAGCCAATCGTCAAGCCGCGAGCATCAGCGGGTATTCCGCCGAGCAGCTGCGCAAGATGAGCGTTGACCAGCTGCACGAAGTCAAATGGAGCGTCACCGGCTTGAATTTTGAAGCGCTAAAATACGGCGCGGATTGCCAATACGAATCCTTCCTGCACCGTTACAACAACGCGCCGATTCACGTGGAAACGCACGTCCGCCGGGTCGAGTTCGAGCAAACCGACTGCCTGCAATGGATTATGCGCGACGTCACCGCGCGCAAAGAGCTGGAAGCCTTGCGCAACGACCTGCTGGCGATGATTTATCACGACCTGCGCTCGCCGCTGGGCAATATCGTCGCCAGCCTGGAAATGCTCGCCGGACCGCCTTCCGATTCCGAAGAGTTTCAACAAACGCTCGACGTGGCGAAACGTTCCACCGCGCGCATTCAACGGCTGGTGAATTCGCTGCTGGACGTAAACCGCCTCGAAGCGGGAGTCCCCATCGCCAATCAACAACCGACGGACCCGGCGGAGCTCATCGCCGAAGCGGTGCGCGACGCGCTGCCCGTCGTCGCGGGGAAACGGCAAACGCTCCAAGATAAAACGCATCCGCCCCTGCCGCAAATTTGGGCGGAACGCGACATGTTGCATCGCGTTCTCGTTAACTTGCTGGAAAACGCCAGCAAATTCACGCCCAAAGAAGGGATCATTGAAATCGGCGCGACGCCGATGGCGGACGGATTCGTCAAATTCTTCGTGCGCGATAACGGTCCCGGAATCCCGCCGGAACAAGCGGAACGCATCTTCGATAAATTCACCCGTTTGCGCGGCGAAAAAGAAGGTCCAAGCGGGCTGGGGATTGGTCTGGCGTTTTGCCGCCTCGCCGTGCAGGGACACGGCGGGCAGATTTGGGTTGAAAGCGAAGAAAACAAAGGCGCCACGTTTTATCTGACCGCGCCTATCGCGGTTCAAAAAATCGTCGAGCGTTGAGCGCGCGAAGATTGCGGCGCTTGATTTGAAAAAGCGAAAGCCGCGAAAGATGGAATCTTGTTTTTTTCAATTCACGAAACAGAACGGGCTTGCCCCTCAAAAAAAAAAGGAAAGCCGCCACACAAAGAAGGAACTATGCAGGAAATCGCCAAAAACGTATATATCGAAGACCAGTTTCCCGGCGCCACGCTGGGGGTGATTGTCGCCCCGCGCGGGCTGATTCAAATTGACGCGCCGCCCTCCCCCGAAGACGCGCGCGCATGGCGCGCCTCGTTGATGAATTTGGGCGGCGGCATGGAACGCGCGCTGATCAACCTCGACGCTCACCCCGACCGCACGTTGGGCGCGCGCGCGATGGATTGCGTGGTCATCGCCCACGAAAAAACCGCCCACTCCTTCCGTTCCCGCCCCAGCATCTTCAAGGCGCAGGGCGAAGAAACCGGCTCGGATTGGGAAGCGATCGCCGGGCTGGGCAGCGTACGCTGGTCTCCGCCTGAAATCTCCTTCACCGAGCAAATGACCATGCACTGGGGCGGCTCGCCTGTCGTTTTGGAACATCGTCCCGGTCCCGCCAGCGGCGCCATTTGGGCGCGGCTGCCCGAAGAAAAAACGGTCTTCGTCGGCGACGCGGTGTTAAAAAATCAGCCGCCTTTCCTCGCCGGTTCGAACCTCGCCGCGTGGATTGAAACGCTCAACGTCCTGCTCAGCCCCGAATTCAAAGGCTACGTCATCGTCAGCGGGCGCGGCGGCGTGGTCTCCGTTAACGCAGTGAAAAACCAAATTGAGATTTTGGGTCTCGTGCAATCTAAAATGAGCAAAATCGCCGGAAAAAAGCCTGACCCCGCGACGGTGGAAAAAATCGTCGCCAGCCTGATGACCCGCTTCAAAGCGTCCGCCGCGCGCCACAAGCAATACGCCCAACGGCTGCGCTACGGGCTGCTGCATTACAACATGCGGCCGGAACATCCGCTTCAACCCCAAATTGAGGAATAACTCCATGCAGCCTCTTCTTGAATTACTTCGCGGGGGGATCGTCGAATCCACGCATTACGGCTCGATAGCCGTCGTAGATGCAAATGGAAACCTCCTGCGCTCTTACGGCGACCCGCAGATGGTCGCCTTTTTGCGTTCTTCCGCCAAGCCGTTTCAAGCCCTGCCCTTCATCGAAGGCGGCGGCGCGGAACATTACGGCTACACCCAAAAAGAAATCGCCATTTCCTGCGCCTCGCACGAAACGGCGCAAATGCACCTTGAAACGGTGAAAGCCTTGCAGCAAAAAATCGGCGTTACGGAATCCATGCTGCAATGCGGGCCGCACTTGCCGGGCGACGCGGCGAATTTCCGTTACGTCGTCAAGAACGATATTCGCCCGACGCCGAATTTCAACAACTGCTCCGGCAAACACACCACCATGCTGGCGCGCGCCAAAATGCTTGGGCTGCCGCTGGAAACCTACCTCTCCAACGACCATCCCGTTCAGCGCGACATTTTACAAACCGTTTCCGAAATGTGCGGCATTGAAAAAGAAAAAATTACGCTGGGCATTGATGGCTGCTCCGCGCCCAATTTCGCCATGCCGCTATACAATGCCGCGCTGGGCATGGCGCGGCTATGCGACCCGCGCGAATTAGCGCCCGCGCGCGCGGAAGCCTGCCGCAAAATTACCGCCGCCATGACCGCCCACCCCGAAATGGTGAGCAACTACGGCGAGTTCGATTGCGAATTGATGCGCGTCGGCGGGGGCAAAATCGTCACCAAACGCGGCGCGGAAGGATTCCAGATTGTCGGAATCCTGCCCGGCGTCATCGGCGAATTCGGCGTAGGAATCGCCTTCAAAGTGGCTGACGGCGACCCCTCGCGCCTGAGCGAAGACCTGGAGCTGCGCGCGCGAGCCCGCCCGGCGACGACGCTGGAAATCCTGCGGCAGCTCGGCGCGCTGGACGAGACGCAATTAAAAGCGCTGGCGGGCTTTGGTCCTAAAAAGATTTTGAAAAACTACGCGGGGCTAGCCACAGGCGAATCGCGTCCGGCGTTTACGCTATAAGGCTGCGAGAGTGAGCAAGACTTCCCCGCTACAAAAACGCGCCCTGGCTGTTCACCAAAAATTGCTGGCGGCGTTTGGCGAGCCGCAGTGGAGGAACCCGCTGCCCGCCATAGACGAGCTGGTCTCAACGATTCTCTCGCAAAACACCAATGACCAAAACCGCGACCGCGCGTTTGAGGCGCTGCGAGCAAAATTCCCGAAGTGGGAGCAAGCCCGCGACGCGAAAGAAGAAGAGGTGATAGCAGCCATTCGCCCCGCCGGGCTCGCCAACCAGAAAGGGCCGCGCATCCAGCGCGTGTTGCGCGCCATTACGGAACAGCGCGGCGACTTGAATCTGGATTTTCTTAAGGAGCTACCCGTCGAAGAAGCCCGCGCATGGCTGACTCAATTCAACGGCGTAGGTCCGAAAACCGCCGCAATTGTGCTGTGCTTTTCGCTGGGCATACCCGCCTTCCCGGTGGATACGCACATCTACCGCGTCACAGGGCGAATCGGGCTGCGCCCCGCAAAGATGAGCGTCGAGCAGGCGCACCCGCACATGGAGGCTCTGCTGCCGCCGCAGACATATTACGCCGCGCATTTGAACCTGATACGCTTGGGGCGCGAGCTCTGCCGCGCGGGAAAGCCAAAATGCGCAATATGCCCGCTTAAGAAATTGTGCGAGTTTTATAACTCCGCAAAACAAATGCGGTAAAATAACGAACTCTCGCCCGCAACCTGCGGCTTTCCAGCCTGGAAACCTGAAACTTTCTCACGCTACCAACCCGTAATTCAAATGAAAATCTACAACACCCTGACTCGAAAAACCGAAGAATTTGTCGCTCTTGAGCCGAATCTCGTCAAGATGTACGTCTGCGGAGTGACGGTGTATAACGACGCGCACGTCGGTCACGCCATGTCGGCGCTGGTTTTTGATATTATCCGCCGTTATTTAATATATCGCGGCTATCAGGTCAAGTTCGTAATGAACTACACCGACGTGGACGATAAAATCATCGCCCGCGCCAATCAACTGGGGGTCGAGCCGCTCGCGCTTTCCCAGCGCTACATTAACGAATACGCCGAAGATTTAAAAGCGCTAAACGTGCTGCCAGCCACCTCCAACCCGCAGGTGAGCAAAACCATCCCGCTCATTATCCAATTCATCGAAGGGCTGATTGAAAAGGGTCACGCTTACGCGGCAGCCAACGGCGACGTGTACTTCCGCGTCGCCAGCGACCCGGCTTACGGCAAGCTCTCCGGGCGCAAGCTGGAAGAAATGCAAGCCGGCGCGCGCATTGAAATTGGAGAAGCGAAAGAAAACCCGATGGATTTTGCGCTGTGGAAAGCCGCCAAAGAAGGCGAAATTTACTGGGAAAGCCCCTGGGGCAAGGGTCGCCCCGGCTGGCACATTGAATGCTCCGCCATGAACCTTGCCGAGCTTGGCGAGCAAATTGACATTCACGGCGGCGGCAACGACTTAATCTTCCCGCATCACGAAAACGAAATCGCCCAAAGCGAATGCTACACTGGCAAAGAATTCGCCCGCTATTGGGTGCATAACGGCATGTTGCAGCTCGGCGGCGAGAAAATGTCCAAATCGCTGGGCAACATCATCAGCATTAAGGAATTTCTCTCCAAACGCGAAGCGGACGTGATGCGGATGCTGGTGCTAAACGGAACGTACCGCGCCCCGCTGATGTTTAATGACGAAACGCTCGACGCCGCGGAAAAGAACGTGGCGCGGCTCAAATCGGGGCTGCGCCCGGCTTTGGCATCGGCGCAGGGGCTGAGCGCGGAAGCCGATTCCGCGTTGCGCGCCGCGGCTGAATCAGCCAAATCGAATTTCATCGAAGCGATGGACAACGACTTCAACACAGCCGGCGCGGTAGCGGCGCTGTTTGAGCTGGTCAAGGCTATTAACAGCGCGCGCGATAACGGCGCGACTCAGGCGCAGCTCGACGCGGCGCAAACCGTTTTTCGCGAATTGAAAGACGCGCTGGGTTTACGGTTGGAAGAGAAGCAAGGCTCTTCGGGCGCGGCTGCGTTCATCAACCTGCTGATTGAAGTCCGCGCCGAAGTCCGCAAACAAAAAATGTGGGCGCTTTCAGATTTGATACGCGATAGATTGAAAGAACTGGGCGTGGCGTTGGAAGACGGCAAAGACGGCACGACGTGGAAATGGCTGTAAAGCGGAGACTACTTCTTTATAATGAACGGAGCTGGATAGCCTGCGCGGGCTGGCCGCGCTGCTGATTTCTTTATTCGTGTGGAACTTGTTTGAAAAACGCGCGCTGGACTTGAAACGCTATTTTGAATATTCGTAGCCTCGCGGCAAATTCGCGTAAAATAGGGGCATGTTGAAATCCGCCTTTCGTTCCGTTCTCTATCAAACCGAAAAAACCATTCAGCGCGTTCGCTTCGCCAATTTGCAAGGCGATTTTCCCGCCCTGCTGGGAATCTCCTTTCCCAAAAGCGGCACGCATTTGCTCGACCAGATTTTGCTGGGCTTCGCCAAAGTGGCGCCCTACGCCGCGCGGCTGCATTCCTTCTACGCGGAGTACGAAGGCGAAAGCGGGAAGAAGCGCGCGCCGGAAGAAGCGCGAAAGTGGGTGGATTCGCTGCGCGCGCGCGACGTCGCCTCGGCGCACCTCTTCGCCCGCCCGGAGATTCTCGCCCGCGTCTGCTCGCCCGATTTCATCCCCTACTTCATCTTCCGCGACCCGCGCGACGTAGTCGTCTCGCACGTTTTTTATGTGACCGAGATGGAAGCGCGGCACGTGCATCACGCCTATTATCAATCCCTGCCCGATTTCGACGCGCGTCTCAAGGTCAGTATCCTGGGCAGACCCGAAGCGCAAGTCGAATTCCCCAACATCGCCGAGCGCTTCGCGCCGTATCTCGGCTGGTTGGAACGTCCCGAAACATTGTCGCTGCGCTTCGAGGAGTTGATTCAAGACCGCCCCGCGGCGCTGACCCGCATCGCGGAGCATTTCCTCGCGCGGGCGAAAGTTTCCGCGCCCCGCGAAACGATTCTCGCCGCGCTGGAAGAATCCATCAACCCGAAGAAATCGCCCACCTTCCGCAGCGGAAAAACCGGGGAATGGAAAAAATATTTCAAAGACGAGCATAAGAAACTCTTCAAAGACGTCGCGGGCGATTTGCTCGCGCAATTGGGATACGAAAAGGACGCCGACTGGTAATGAAGCGTTTTTGGCGAAGCGTTCGATTAAAACTAATTAACTGGTATCCGCCCCTGCTGGGCGCGGGCATTACCGCGCGGCAAACAGACGAGCTGACCGTTCACGCGCGGTTAAAGATGACCTTTCTCAACCGCAACATCGTCGGCGTTCACTTCGGCGGCTCGCTTTACGCCATGTGCGACCCGTGGTACATGTTGATTTTGATGGACGCGCTGGGCGACGACTACATCGTCTGGGACAAAGCGGCAACGATTTCCTTCCTCAAGCCGGGACGCGGAACGCTGACCGCCTCCTTTCACATCCCGCGCGAGCGCGTGGAAGAGATTCGCGCGCAAGCCGATTCGCAGCGCAAAGTGGAGCCGGTCTTTTTCGCCGAAGTCAAAGACGCGCAAGGCGAAATAATCGCGCGCGTGGAAAAAATCCTCTACGTCCGCAAGAAAAAACCGAACCCATGAACTGCTCCATCGTTATTCGCGCCTACAACGAAGAAAAGCACATCGGCAAGCTGCTGCGGGGAATCAAGCAGCAGACGGTGCAAGATGCGGAAGTGATTCTGGTCGATTCCGGCTCGACCGACGCGACCGTTTCGATTGCCGAATCCTACGGGGCGAAGGTCGCGCGCATTCGCCCGCAGGAATTCACCTTCGGGCGCTCGCTCAATTTGGGCGTGCAAGCCGCGACGCGCGAGCTGGTGGTCGTCGCCAGCGCCCACGTTTACCCCGTTTACCCCGATTGGCTGGAAACGCTGCTGCGCCCGTTTGAAGACCCCGACGTCGCGTTGAGTTACGGCAAGCAGCGCGGGCCCGAATTCGCCAAGTTTTCCGAGCGGCAGATTTTTCATCAATGGTATCCCGAAGAAAGCGCGCCCAGACAAAAGACCGCCTTTTGCAACAACGCCAACGCCGCCATTCGCAAAAGCCTGTGGGAACGCAACCCCTACGACGAGACGCTCACCGGGCTGGAAGACCTGGCTTGGGCGAAATGGGCGAAAGAACAGGGCTACCATATCGCCTACGTCGCCGAAGCGAAAATTATTCACGTTCACAACGAAACGCCGCGCGGCGTGTTCAATCGGTACAAGCGCGAAGCGATGGCTTTCAAAAAGATTCACCCCGAAGCGCACTTCAACTGGTACGACTTCGCGCGGCTGACGACGACCAACGTCGCCAGCGACTTGTGGCACGCCGCGCGCGAGGGCGTTTTCTGGAAGAGCCTGCCGTCGGTTTTCTGGTTTCGCTTCATGCAATTTTACGGCACGCGCATGGGATACAAAGAATCGGGCATGGTCACGCCGCAGCTGCGCGAGACGTTTTATTACGCCCGCGAAAGAAAAAAGAACGAAGAGCGCAAAAGACAGGTCGAGCCGATTCGTTACGACGGCTGAAAATCCGAGCCTGTTCAAACTTCCTTTGTGAGAATACAATCGCCTTATGAACATTCATCCCCCGTTTGACGAAGCAGGCAAACTCTACCAACAAACCCGCATGGCGCACTGGGATAAAGTGGCGCAAAAGCGAGATACCTGGAAAGGCATGGGAGGCTGGTATCACCGCCGACTGCGAGAAATTTATCGCTTTCTCGTTCACCCCAATCAGCGCGTGCTGGAAATTGGCTGCGGAATGGGCGATTTGCTCGCCAGCCTGAGCCCGGCGCGCGGCGTGGGCGTGGATTTTTCCGCCGAGGCGCTGGCGCGCGCCGCGCAGCGTCACCCCAAATGCGAGTTCTATCATATGGACGCGCACGACCTTTCGGGAATCGAAGGCAAGTTTGACGTCGTCATTTTTTCCGATACGGTGAACGACCTGTGGGACGTGCAACGCGCGCTGGAACAAACGCGGCGGCTGTGCGAACCGCATACGCGCGTGATCATGAATTTTTACAGCCACCTCTGGCAGCTGCCGCTGAGCGTGGCGCAAGCGCTGAACCTTGCCGCGCCGATGCTATATCAGAACTGGCTCACCCCGCAAGACGCGGATAACATGCTGCAATTGGCGGGCTTTGAGCCAATCCGCCGCTGGCAGGAGATTCTCTTCCCGCTGCCGCTGGGCGGGTTCGCCAACCGCTACCTTGTGAAGGTCTGGCCCTTCAAAGCGTTCGCGCTTTCCAATTTCGTCATCGCGCGCCCCGCGCCGCAGCCCTCCGAAAACAAGCCGAGCGTCTCGGTGGTGGTGGCGGCGCGCAACGAAGCGGGCAACATCACAGCCATTTTTGAGCGCGTCCCCAAAATGGGCGGCAAGACCGAAATCGTCTTCGTAGAAGGACACTCGAAAGACAACACCTACGAAACGATTGAAAAAGAAATGGCGCGTCACCCCGAAATTCCAAGCCAGCTGCACCGCCAGCCGGGAATCGGAAAAGCGGACGCGATTCGGCTCGGCTTCGAGAAGGCGACCTGCGACGTGCTGATGATTCTGGACGCGGATTTAACCGTCCCGCCGGAAGACCTGCCGCGCTTTTACGAAGCGCTCGTTTCGGGCAAGGGCGAATTTATCAACGGCGTGCGGCTGGTGTACCCGATGGAAAAAGAAGCCATGCGGCTGCTGAACTTCATCGGCAACAAGTTTTTCAGCATGGCGTTTTCGTGGCTGCTAGGGCAGCCCATCAAAGATACGCTGTGCGGCACGAAAGTTTTATATAAAAAAGACTATCTGGAAATCGCCGCCAACCGTTCTTACTTCGGCGATTTCGACCCCTTCGGCGATTTCGACCTGATATTCGGCGCGGCGAAACTCAATTTGAAGATTGTAGATATGCCCATCCGCTACCGCGAGCGCACCTACGGCGAGACGAACATCTCGCGCTGGAAACACGGCTTTTTGCTGCTGCGCATGGTGGCTTTTGCGGCGCGGCGAATCAAATTCGTGTGACCCCCCTTGCAACTTTAAACGCTGTGTGCTAAAATTTTGCCCGTAAGCAAGCCCCATAGAGAAGACGCGGAAAAGTGGGTCTCCCCCACTTTTCTGTTTATGTAAATACAGGACAAACGGAGTTAAGTAAGCATGCCCAAGAATGATTTCGCGCTTGCCTTCAACCAAATTTTGGAAGACAAGCAGCTAGCCAAAGACGTGGTCGTCGCCGCCATCGAGTCGGCGATGGTTTCGGCGTATCGGCGGGCGGTGAACGCATCCAGCGCTCAGCATGTGGAAGCCAAGCTCGACCCCGAAACGGGCAGCGTGACCATTTACGCGGAAAAAGAAGTAGTGGAAGACGCGGTGGTGGACGAGCGCACCGAAGTGACGCTGGAAGAGGCGCGCAAGGTCAAGCCGGACGCGCAGCCCGGCGATATGGTGGTGGTTGAATCCACGCCGGCGGATTTCGGACGGGTGGCGGCGCAAACCGCGCGGCAGGTCATTCAACAGCGCATCCGTGAGGCGGAACGCTCGAATCAGATGCAATATTTCGAGCGCCAGATTGGCGAAATCATTTCGGGCGTGGTGCAAGCCAGCAACGCGCAAAGCGTGACCATTGGGCTGGACATGAAGGCGGAAGGGATTCTGCCGAACAATCAAAAGATTCCCGGCGAGCGGCTGAAACTGCACGAGCGCGTGCGCGCGGTGGTGATGGAAGTGAAAGACAGCGGGCGAGGGCCGCAAATCATCCTCTCGCGCGCGCATCGCAACTTCTTGCGCCGATTGTTGGAAAACGAAGTGCCGGAAATTTATCACGGCATTGTGGAAATTCGCGCCATCGCGCGCGAGCCGGGCGCCCGCGCCAAAGTCGCCGTCTCCGCTACCCAAGCCGGCATTGACCCCGTTGGCGCGTGCGTGGGAGTCAAGGGCGTGCGCATTCAAGCCATCGTCAAAGAACTACACGACGAGAAAATAGACATCATTCAATGGGACCCCGACCCGGTGGTTTACATTTCAAAAGCCATCAGCCCGGCGCGGGTTTCGGGCGTGTACCTTTCGGAAACGGAAGGCGCGCGCACCGCGACGGTGGTGGTCGGGGAAGACCAGCTCAGTTTGGCGATTGGGCGCGACGGGCAAAACGCGCGTCTGGCGGCGAAGCTGACCGGCTGGCGGATTGACGTCAAATCGCTGGTGGAAGCGGCGGGCGACGCGCTGACGAAACTGCGCGAAAACCCCGAACTGGCGGCGGCGCTGCCCTCCGCGGTGGAGATGAGCGAGCAGGTCGCGGAAATTCTCGCCAAAAAGGCGGAAGAGCGCCCGGTCACGCCGGAAGAGTACGAGCTGCTTGGAAAATTTGTTGACCGCGTGGAAAAGCGCCTGCAGCCCGAAATCAAGATGGAAGAGGCGGAAGAAAGCGTGCTCGCCGCGCGCGCCGAAATTCCCGCCGCCGCGTTCAAAACGCCTTTGGCGGACGCGAACATCAAGGAGCATGTCTTCAACATTTTAACCGAAGCCGGCTTTGAAACCGTCGGAGCGTTGATATTCTCCTTGAAGACCGACCCGAACCACGTGCTGGGATTGCCCGGAATCGGCCCCAAAGCGATTCAAAATATCGAAGAGTGTCTGGCGGCGCTGAGCTTCCCCGAAGAGCCGCAGGCTGAAGAAGCCCAGCCCGAAGCATCCGCCGCGCCGCAAGCCGAACCGGTTAGCCCGTTAGAAAGCCCCGCGCCGGCGGAGGCGGAAAAATCCGCCGTCAAGAAAGAAAAGAAAGAGAAGAAGCCCGCGCAGCCCGAAGAAGAAATCAACGAAAACGCGAAGGACGGCGTTTCGCTGGATGAACTGTTCAAGATGAAGCCGGAAATCTTCCAAAGCGGCGCGGCGGAAGAAGAAGAAGAAAGCGCCGAGAAGAAAAAAGGCAAGAAAGGCAAGAAAAAGTCCGTCGAGCTGGAATACGACGAGGACCTCGGCGCGGTGGTCGGGCGCAAGATTCACAAGCGCGGCGACGACGCGGAAGAAGATTGGTAACCCTCAGGAAGCAAGGTGAGCAAGAAACCTGCGACGCGAGTAAAGCACATTCCTCAGCGGACCTGCGTGGGCTGCCGCGCCACGCAGCCGAAGCGCCAGATGATACGCATCGTGCGCGCCGCCGACGGAGTAAAAATTGACCCAACCGGCAAGCTCGCCGGGCGGGGCGCGTATCTGCATGACCTTCGCTCATGTTGGGAGCGCGGCTTGAAAGGCGCGCTGGCAAGCGCGTTGAAAACTGAGATTAAACCGGAAGACCGCGCGGCATTGGAAACGTTTATGAATTCTCTGCCTCAGGCGGAGCCCCGCGAGACGACCATGAACGGTTAAGCCACGCGCTCATGGTTATCTCCGCGGAAGGCGTTGTTGCGCGAATCGGCACGTTTTCCGATTCGCAATTTTGGAAGGAGGTGGCTGATGAGCGAAAAGAAAATTGAACTGCCTGCCAATATCGTCATCCGCGATTTGGCGCAAAAAATCGAAAAAAGCCCGATTGACCTGATTAAAAAGCTGATGTCAAACGGGGTGATGGCGACCATCAATCAGACGGTGGATTTCGACACCGCGGCGATTGTGGTCGGCGAATATGGTTTTGAAGCCGTGTCGGAAGCGACAGCGGCGGAAGCGGAAGCCGTTGAAACGGGGGAAGTTCCGCTGTGGCGGCAAATGATCGCCGGCGAGAACAAGGCGTTCCTGAAACCGCGCCCGCCGGTGGTGACCATTCTCGGACATGTGGATCACGGCAAGACCAGCCTGCTGGACGCTATCCGTCAGACCAACGTGGCGGAAGGCGAGGCGGGCGGCATTACGCAACACATCGGCGCGTATCAGGTAGAAAAGAAGGGACGGCTGATTACTTTTCTGGATACGCCCGGTCACGCCGCGTTTACCCAAATGCGCGCGCGCGGGGCGCAGGGCGCGGATATTGTAAC
Organism: Anaerolineales bacterium; assembly: GCA_034432535.1. GTDB lineage: Bacteria > Chloroflexota > Anaerolineae > Anaerolineales > Villigracilaceae > Villigracilis. The sequence goes on from DAOUBR010000076.1 coordinate 17,253, forward strand.
GCTGGTAGTCGCCGCCGACGACGGGGTGATGCCGCAAACGAAGGAGGCCATCGCCCACGCGAAAGCGGCGCGCGTCCCCATTCTGGTCGCTTTGAACAAGGTGGATAAGGCGAACGCCAACCCGGAGCGCGTCAAGCAACAGCTGGCGGAGCTCGGGCTGGTCCCCGACGAATGGGGCGGCAACACAATGGTGATTCCCGTCTCGGCGAAGCAGAAACAGGGAATTGACGACCTGCTGGAAGGCATTTTGCTCGTGGCGGATAACGCCGACATCAAAGCCAACCCCAACGGCAAGGTTATCGGCTCAGTCATCGAAGCCGAGCTGGATAAATCCAAAGGGGTGGTGGCGACGCTATTGGTGCAAAACGGCACGCTGCAAGCCGGCGACGCGATTATCGCCGGGACCGCCTACGGCAAGCTGCGCGCCATGACCGATTATCGCGGCAAGCCGATTAAAAAAGCCGGACCTTCGACTCCCGTCGCGGCGATGGGGTTGAACGACGTGCCTTCCGCCGGCGATATTTTTGAAGTGGTCGCCTCGGATAAGGTCGCGCGCGCCATCGCGCAAGAACGACTGGAAGCCGCCAAAGCGCAAGCGCAGGCGAAGAAGAAAGTCTCGCTGGAAGACTTGTTCGCCAACGTGCAAGCGGGCAAAGCCAAAGGGTTGAATCTCATCGTCAAGGCGGACGTGCAAGGCTCGCTCGACCCAATTGTCACCGAGCTGAACAAGCTGGGACAGGGCGAAATTTCGCTGCACGTTCTTCACGCCGAAACAGGCAATATCAGCGTGAACGACGTGATGCTCGCCGCCGCCTCCAACGCGATTGTCATCGGCTTTAACGTGCAAGCCGACGTGGACGCGCGGCGCATGGCGGAAAAAGAAGGCGTGGATTTGCGCTTGTACGAAATCATTTACCGCATGACCGAAGACGTGGAAAAAGCGCTTAAAGGCATGTTGGAGCCGGAATTGAAAGAGCGCGTTATCGGGCGGGCGCAGGTGTTACAGGTGTTCGCCGCTTCCAAATTCGGGCGCGTCGCAGGCTGCAAAGTGACCGAAGGCGAGCTGCGGCGCAACGCCAAGGCGCGGCTTTATCGCGGCGCGGACGTGATTTACGAGGGCGACCTTTCCTCTCTGCGCCACGAGAAAGAAGACGTGAAGGAAATTCGCCAAGGCTACGAGTGCGGCGTCGGCTTTAAGAATTTTAGCGATATTCAAACGGGAGACCAGCTGGTGTGTTATGTGGTGGAATAGTCGGATTGCCGAATAGAGCGGATGGTTGGTTGATATGCCTTCTGGAATTCGCTTAAAACGCATTGAGGACCGGGTGCGGCAGGAGCTGGCGGAGATGCTCATCCGCGAGGTGAACGACCCGCGCCTGCGTCAAATCTTTGTGACCGACGTGAAGATAGACCGCGAGCTGGCGTTTGCGGATATTTACATCTCGGCGTTAGAAGGAGCGGCGCGCTCCCAAAAGATTCTCGCCGGGCTGGAAACCGCCGCGGGCTTCTTGCGCCGCGAGCTCTCCGCGCGGGTGGAATTGCGCGCCTTCCCCAAGCTGCGCTTTCATTGGGACCCCACGCCCGAAAACGCCGACCATATCGAAAAGATTTTGGCGGAACTCAGGGAAAAGAAGAAGGCGGGTTGATTTTCGCTTCCGCCCAGATGCGAAGCGGACGGCGCGCTGCCTTGAACTTTATTTTAAAAAACGCTCCGGGCTTTTTCTCGCTCGGAGCGTTTTGCTTTCGCTTCACTTCTTTTTCTTCCCCGCCGGTTTCGCCGCTTTCTTTGAAGCAGCCGACTTGTTTTTCGGGGGCGATTTCGCGGGCGCGGCTTTTTTCGCTTCCGCCTTCTTCTCCGCTTTTACGTACCGTTCCGCGTCCCAAGCCAGATTGACCGAAACGACCTCCTCGCCCGACTTGACCTCCGCCGCGAGATCGCCCTTGCTTGCGGCGCGCTTGCGAATGGCGACGGAATCCAGCCGCGCCGATTTGGGCGCGCCCTTGCTGAGATGAACGGTCGCCACGGCGTTCGGTCTGCCCGAAACCGCTCCGACGATATATTCCTTCTTCGCCAAATCCCAAACAATCACGCCCTTGCCATAGCGCCCTTGGCGGGGAAATTCCTTTTCGGGGACGCGCTTGGCTTTGCCGTCGTTGAGCAGGATGAAAATCTCGCCCGGCGCGGGAAGAATCTCCATGCCGGCGAGTTCGTCTTTGTCGTCCAGTTTAATTCCGTTCACGCCCGCGGCGACCAGACCCATCGGGCGAACTTCATCCTCCTTGAAGCGAATCGCCATGCCCAATCGGGTGACCAGCAAGACGTCCTTGCCGCCGTCGGTCAGCCCAACCCAGCCGAGCGAATCGCCTTCGTTTACGCGAACCAGCGTAAAAGTCTGCGCCGAGGGACCGGGCAATTCGGAAACAAGCGTTTTCTTCACCATGCCAAAGCGCGTGGCGGTGAAGACGCAGGTCTCCGCCCCCAGCGAGGATTTATTCGCCGGCAGCGAGAAGACCGCCGCCAATTCGTCGTTTTCGGTTAGCGGGCAAACCTTGTAGTACGACGAGCCTTGACCGGGTTTTTCGGCTTCAGGAATCAAATGCGCCGAGACCGCCGCCGCCTTGCCCAGTTTACCGACGAAATAGACCGTATCCGACGTGGAAGCCTTAACGAGGAAGCGCGGAGCGTCGGAGCCGGAATGTTTGGGCTGTTTGTCGTCGTGCGTGCGCGAGACGAGCCCGTCGGCGGTCATGCTTATCCATACGGTTTGTTCGGGCATCAAGTCGGAAGCGGTGAGCAGTTTGGCGGCTTTGCCGGCTTTCACGCTGACGATTTGCGTGCGGCGGCGGTCGCCGTAGGAGTCCTTCGCTTTGAGCAGCTCGTCCGCCACCACGCCGCGCATACGCTTGGGGTTTTTCAGCAAGTCGGTCAGGTCTTTGATGGTCGCCGTGACTTCCTTGTATTCGGTTTCAATTTTCTTGCGTTCCAGCGCGGCAAGCCTGCGCAGCTGCATATCGAGAATCGCGTTGGCTTGCAGTTCGGTCAGCTTGTAGCGTTTGGTTAATTTTGTCCGCGCCGCGTCCGCGTCCGGCGCGGAGCGGATCAGCTCGATGATTTCATCCAGATTTTTGAGGGCGACGAGATAGCCTTCGAGGATGTGCGCGCGCGCTTTCGCCTTCGCCAGGTCGAATTCAGCGCGGCGCTTGACGATGGTCAGGCGGTGTTCAATGTAAACGCGCAGGACCTGCTTCAACGTCAGCGTGCGCGGCTCGCCGTCCACCAGCGCTAACAGATTAATGCCGAAGGTCGTTTGCATCGGCGTGCGTTTGTATAACGCCGCCAGAACTTTTTCCGGCTCGGCGTTTTTCGTCAATTCCAAGACGATGCGCATGCCCTGACGGTCGGACTCGTCGCGCAAGTCGGACAAGCCTTCCAGGTGACCTTCGCGGGCGAGCTCGGCGATGCGCTCGATAAGGCTGGATTTATTGACCGTGTAAGGCAGCTCGGTGACGATGATGCGGCTCTTGCCGCGTTCCATCTCCTCGACGTGCGCCTTCGCCTGCACGGTGATTTTGCCGCGCCCTGTGCCGTAAGCCGCTTCAATTCCTTCGTCGCCTTTTTCTTCGATAATCAGCCCGCCAGTCGGGAAGTCGGGACCTTTGACGAACTTCATGAGTTGTTCCACGTCAATATCGTCCAGCTTTTCCCAACGCTCAATCATATAAACCAGCGCGTCCACCACCTCGCCCAGATTATGCGGCGGGATGGAAGTCGCCATGCCGACGGCGATGCCCGTCGCGCCGTTCACCAGCAGATTGGGAAGGGCGGCGGGCAGCACGCTCGGTTCGGTCAGCGTATCGTCAAAATTGGGGACGAAATCCACCGTGTCTTTATTAATGTCCGCCAGCAGTTCCAAGGCCGGGTTGGCGAGGCGCGCTTCGGTGTAACGCATGGCGGCGGGCGGGTCTCCGTCCACCGAGCCGAAGTTGCCCTGCCCGTCCACCAAGACCGCCCGCATAGAAAAATCCTGCGCCATGCGCGCCATCGCTTCATAGACCGCCGAATCGCCGTGCGGGTGATATTTACCCAGCACCTCGCCGACGATGCGCGCGGATTTTTTATAAGGCGTGTCGTTGCGAATGCCCATGTCATACATCGCATATAAAATGCGGCGCTGCACGGGCTTGAGCCCGTCGCGCGCGTCGGGCAGCGCGCGCGCCACGATAACGCTCATCGCGTAATCGAGATACGCCTGCTGCATTTCCTTGTCAATATCCACTTTGCGAACGTTGCCTAAATCCATGTGTAAGCTCCAGGCAGGCGACAGTCATTTGCCAGATGACTGTCGCCTGAATTAATGTTCTAAATCGCGGCGCATATCTTACGGGGAAATAAAGAATGCGTCAAGCGCAATTTTCCTCCCGATTTATGGTATCCTTAAATAAACATTTTCCTGGAGCTTCATAATCATGTATATTGCCATCGAAGGCGTGATTGGAGTTGGAAAGACCACGCTCGCCCGCTTGCTGCAAACCCCGTTTGAAGCGGAAATTTTGCTCGAAGTGTTTGAAGAAAACCCCTTCCTTTCGGATTTTTACGCCGACCGCGCGCGCTACGCTTTTCAAACGCAAATCTTCTTCCTGCTCAGCAGGTATCACCAGCAGAACAACAACGTCCCCAAGATTCTAGCGGAAGGGAAAAACCTCATCGCGGATTACACCTTCGCCAAAGACGCGCTCTTCGCCGGCATTAACCTGCGCGGCGACGAACTGGATATGTATCACAAGGTCCACGACGCGCTGGGCGAGAAGATCCCCAAGCCCAATTTGCTGGTCTATTTGCAAGCCAGCACGGATACGCTGATGAAGCGCATCGCCTTCCGCGACAGACCCTACGAGCGCCAGATGGAGCGCGCCTACATTGACGAACTCAACGCCGCTTACGAGAGTTTTTTTTCCAAATCGTTCGACCATACGCCGGTGTTAAAAATAGATACCAACGAACTGGACGTGATTCACGACCCCGAAGACTTGAAACAGGTGGAAAATAAAATCCGCCAAGCGCTCAACCTCGCGCCCTTCCAACCCGCCCTGCCTTTATAACCCAACGCAAGGAAACGCCATGCGAGTTACCCGCGAATCGCTTCTCCGTATCGCCAAAGAGACCGCCCAGGAACGGGCGTATAACGACCCCGATATTATCGCCGCCTATCTGACCGGCTCGCTGCTGAACACGGACCCAATGCTCGGCGGCACGGCGGACATTGACGTCGTCTTCGTCCACAAAAGCGCGCCGACTCAAACGCGCGAGTTCGTCAATCTCACGCCGGATTTTCACCTTGATATTAGCCGCCGCGCAAAGGAACAATTCAGCAAGCCGCGCGAGCTGCGCGGCGACCCGTGGCTTGGCTATGAAATTTACGACCCCATCCTGCTGTACGAGCGCGAGAAATTCTTCGACTTCGTACAAGCCAGCCTGCGCGCCGGATTCGATTTCGAGCAGCCGCGCATGACTCTGGCGCGCTGCCGCCGCATGTTATCGCACGGTCGGCAAATCTGGTTCGATTTGAACGACGTCAGCGAAGTTACGCCGCGCGTCGTCAAAAAATATATGAAATCGCTCTTTCACGCCTTGAACGCGGTCGTTGAATTAAGCGGGCCGCCCCTTCAAGAACGCCGCCTGCTGTTGGAATTCCCCGCTCGCGCCGAAGCCGTCGGCAAGCCGGAAATGACCGCGACCGCCTTCGCCCTAAGCGGCGCCAGTCAAGCCGGCGCCGCGCAGATTGAAAGCTGGCTGGCAGATTGGAACGCCGATTTCAAACGCGCCTGCGAAAAAGGCGGCGCAGACGCGCGCATTCACCCTGCGCGCTTCAGCTATTATGACAAAGCCGTCCGCGCCCTGCTAAAAGGAACCATCCCGCTCGCCGCGTTTTGGCCCCTCTTTCACGCCTGGACCCTGAGCGCCGAAACGCTCGCAAGCAAAGAGCGCAACGCGTGGCAAAACGCCGCCGCCCAAGCCGGCTTTGACCAAGACGGGTTTGCAGCGCGCGTCGCAGGTTTGGATCAGTTCATGGACGAAATTGAAATCTTCTTTGAAGAAATCGCCCGCGAAAACGGCATGGAAGAAGCAGCGGGAATATAATCCGCCGCCATGCCAGCCGCCGCCCTGCTGCTGCTCTTCGCGTCAGCCGCCATGCACGCGCTGTGGAATTTTTTGCTCAAACGCGCGGAGGAAAAATTTATCGCTATGGGCTGGCAGGCGCTTCTGACGGGGCTCTTCGCCGCCCTTGCTATGCCCTTCGCCGGCTTGCCGCCAAAAGCTCTGTGGGGAATCGCGCTGCTCAGCGCCCTGCTTGAAACCGCCTACTTTCTTCTGCTGTGCGCCGCCTACGGCGGATACGATTTTTCGTTGACGTATCCGATTGCGCGCGGCGCCGCTCCCGCGCTGCTCGTCCTGTGGACGTCCCTCTTTTTGCAGGAGCGTTTCACCCCCGGCGGAAGCATTGGGCTGGCGCTGATTATCGCCGGAATTGTTTTCATCGGCTGGACCGCGAACCCGCGCGAGAAAGGGAAAAAGCCGCAACTCGGCGGCGTCTTCGCGGCGTTGTCCGTCGCGTTGACGATTTCCCTTTACACTTTCGTAGACGGATTCGCCGTCCGAAAGATTCCCGCGCTGCCTTACGGCTTGTTTTTGTTTACGCTTATCCCCTTCTTTACGACGCCGTATCTGATTCGCAAATACGGCTGGGCAAGCTTCGCGCGGACATGGAAAAGCAAACGTGAAGTTCTACTGGCAAGCGGGGTTTTAGGCTTGGCGGCGTACCTGCTCGCCTTGCGGGCTTACTCCTTCGCCCCGCTGAGTTACTCCGGCGCCATCCGCGAAGTGAGCGCGGTCATCGGCGCCTTCCTCGGCTGGAAGTTTTTAAACGAACCGATGGGCGGAAACCGCATGGCGGGCGCGGCGGTCGTCTTCGTCGGAGTCCTGACGATTGCAATATTCGGATAAAGAAGTTCGCGCCCGCGCCGCTTTGAGTTTGCGCTTTTGCAAATTAACCTGAATTCTGGATAAGCCTTGTGAACCGTCCCAAAGGCTTTGCGCGAGCGACTTCAAGGGTCAAAATTGAATGGGGATTCACGTCGCCCGCCATACCTGAAGCGCGCGCCAAAGACGAGCCGCCCTTCGGCAGGCTCAGGTCTTCGTCTCCGTTCCCCTTGCGCGCGCCTCATGCTAAAAAATGTTTTCAAATTGCTTTGTCGCAAACATTGTTCCATGTCGCTGCGCGGAGGCTGAAAGCCGACAAAGCAATCTCCTGGCAGGCGTTTGAATTGCTTCGCTCGCAATAACGTCTTTGCAGCAGAGCGTTTTCAAACCGCTCTGCCGCAAAGAGTCAATGATTTTCATAGCCGTCATTGCGAATCGCTGAAAGCGAAGCGCGCTCTCGTTTTTGCAGGTCAATTGAGATTGCTTCGCCCCCTTCGGAGTCTTGCCATAACGTGATGGCGACAAAGCGTTTTCGAGCGTGAATTCAGACTTTGGGAAAGCCATAAGAGAGTGTTTTGAAATTCATGTTCCAACCGCAGATGAACACAGATCAATTGGATTTATAAGGTAACAGCAATTCCAAATTCAAAGTTTCTGGCGCTGTCAGAAGCCAACGGTTCGCGTTTTTTTTCAAACCGTCCACGAATTTTCACGAATA
>DAOUBR010000077.1:0-11652 GCA_034432535.1 Anaerolineales bacterium
ATTCTGATAAAAAACGCGGTGAATTTACCTATAAATCCAATTTATCTGTGTTCATCTGTGGTTAGAACATGAATTTCAAAACACTCTCTTAAAGCCAATTTTCCAAGCGTATCACGCTTCAACGTCGAAACGCTGTTTTTTTTAAGATAGCCGCCGCTTTCGTCCGTTACAATTAGCGCCATGCCTTTCGCCGGTTTCTTCTGGTTCGCGGCGGCGCTCGTCCCTTTGCTTTTGCTGCAACGCGCGCTGCACCGCGAGATTCAAATCGTCTTTTTAATTCTCACCCGCAGCCGCCCGCTTTCGCATGGTTTGTTTTCGCTGCTCTTCTTTCCGGGCGTAGCGCTGCACGAGCTCAGCCATTTCTTCATGGCGAAGCTGCTGCGCGTTCGCACGGGCAGGGTTTCGCTGCTGCCTGCCGCGCTGCCCGACGGACGTCTGCAATTGGGATACGTTGAAACCGCGCGCAGCGACGTCTTGCGCGATTCTCTCATCGGGCTGGCGCCGCTCTTGACCGGCAGCGCTTTTCTCGCTTACGCGGGAATCTTTCAAATGAGGCTGGGCTCTTTGTGGAGCGTGCTGGCGCAAGGCAACTTCCCCTTGTTTTTTGAAGGGCTGCTCGCCATCCCGCGCATTCCCGATTTTTCCCTGTGGTTTTATCTGGCGTTTACCGTTTCCAGCACGATGACGCCTTCGGAATCGGATCGCCGCGCCTGGCTGTCGCTGGCGTTGTGGACGGGAGCTTTGCTGGCGTTGGCGATTGTGGCGGGCGCGGGCGGATGGATGCTGGCGAACCTCGCGCCTCTGGTGGACGGATTCTTGCAAAGCGCGGCGATTCTCTTCGGGCTAAGCGCCGCGCTGCACCTCGTTTTGCTCCTGTCGGTCAATCTGATTCGCTTCGCGCTGGTTCGATTGACCGGCGTGGACGTGAGATGAATCCGCGCGCGTTTTTTTTAGATAAACACGCAAAGGTGATTCGCCACCGCGCGCTCTTTGCCTTTGACGTTCCCGTCAATCGGCACGTTCACGATTCTGTCCGTAATCCACATCGCGGTCGAACCGCCGCCGTCGAGATTGATGGCGGTCAGCGTCCCGTATTCCAGCATGATGGTCGCCAAATCGCGGAAGGTCAAGCCGGGGCTTTCCGCCGTCCGGCCGTCGCAGACGATAAGTATCATCCGCCCGTCGCGCAGCAAACCGACCGCCGTGCGCGGCGCTTTCGAGATGTTGGTAATCGCCTGATTGTATAACCCGTTCTGAATCAAATATCGGTCGCCGGAGACCGCGTTATATAAGTTTTGCGGCTTGCGCCACGCGAAGGTGATTTTATTGTCCTTCGAGATGTTGATCCACGGGCGGTAGGTGTATTGGCGCGGCTGATACACCTTGCCGTCCGAAGCGGCGATGGAATTGGGAACCCGCCCGTCAATGCCCCAGCCGTCCCCGTTCACGACAATTTGCGCCTTCAACTCCTGCGCGGCTTGACTCACCGTTCTGAATTTGGTGAACGGCGTGACGTGAAAGCGCTTGCCGTTAGGGTCAATGAGCAGGACATGACAATTCGTATTGAAGCGGCGGAAGCTTTCGTAAGTCACGCCGGGGTAATTGACGTTCAGCGGGTTTTCAATCGGCTGTTCTTCTTCATGCTCTTCTTCGCCCTGCCCGATGAAGACCATCTTCAAATATTCCTCGCTGCACCATTCGTCGCGGTATGCGCGCAGTTTCGCCCAGCCTTTGTTAATGTCCGTAATCTCTACTTTGTCGCCGTTTTTCAACGTGTATAACCTGGGGTAATTCACGCCGGGTCCGCTGCGGACGTTCAGCGCGGAAGCGGTCACCGCCGCTTCATATTTGGCGGGGGGCAGCGGCTTGGGGTTGGGCAGCGCTCCGATGCTTTGCAAAAACTGGTCGTCGAAGAGGCTGAGGTCGGCCGCCGAAAATTGGGTTCGTTCTACGTCGGCGTATAAACCGGGCAGCGAAAGTTTATCGCCGGTGAATTGACGTCCCACGACGTGCGCGGCGGTCAGGCTTGGAGGCAGGGCTGGCTCAAAGTTTACCTTCGGCAGCACGTTGGCTTTCATCTCGTCCCAGCTCAACGTTTGCGCGCCGACGCTGACGTAATGCGCCAGCCACCATGGATATTTAGCGATCCACTGCGAAGCCTGCGGCGCGTATTCCTTGACGAAGGAAGCCCGCGTGTACCCGACGGTCTTCATGCCGGAGGCTTGAAACGCCTCAAAGACCTGCCGCGCGTGGTCGGAGAGCTTTTGTCCGCCCAGCCGCGTCACCGCGCTCCACGAGATGACGCCCGCGATGGCTTTATACCATTCGTCCCACTTCGCCCAATATTGCTCAAAATCGGGGAAGACCGCGAGGACCGGCAGCCCGCTGGATTGAATCAGACTCAGCGTTTCTTGAACCTGTTTGGCGGCGTCGCGCGTCGGGTCAATCCAGTGATACGCGGCGATGGGCATGCCGGCGTTGACCAGCGTTCGCCCGTTGGAGACGAACATAGTATCCGCTTTCAAAATAACGAGCTGCGTTCCGCCTTCCAGCAGCGGCAGCGGGTCCACGCTGGCGGTGTAACGGGCAATATCCACGACGAGTTTGTTGCGCATGAGATTCTCCTTTTGCGGGGCGCGACGGATTTTATTTGACGGGCGGCATGTTCGCCTTTTGGTTGAATTGATCCCACGCCTGAGCGTGCGGGAATCTCCGCCGCGCGGGGATTTGTTCGACCCGTTTCAGCCACTGCGCTTCGGCGTCCGCCGCTTCGCGGAAGCAGGCGGCGGTAAAGTCGCGGCGTTCCCGCGCGGGCGCGTTTTTCAACCTTAACGCGCCTTCGATAAACCGTCTTTCCAGCGCGTCGCGTTCCGCGGCGTAAGCCGCTAGCCGTTCTTGATAGTTGAGCAAAACTGCGCGGTGCAGTCTTTCGTGCGCCCAGAAAAGCGTTTGTGGGTCGTATTGGCGGGTTGGCTTGGGACCTAAATCGGGCAGCCCCGCGTCTATCCAGACGGGTTTGAAGACCGAGGCGCAGGGCGCGGAAGTTCCGGTGACGAAAATCAGCGGCGAGTCGCCGTCCAGATGAACGACCATTGAAGCGACGCTTTGGCTGATGCGCGCGGGACCCAAGCCGGCGTGCATGCACACTTCGACGTTGAAGAGGCCCGTTTGGGGGTCGCTTTCGTGCCCGCGCAGAATTTTCATCATGCCCGCGAGGGTCGCTTTCTCTTGCCGCAGGGCTTCGGCGGTGAGGCTTGCCCGCCGCCTGCCCCTGCCGAAGAAGGTGTAGAAGCTGTCGGAGTATTCTTTGGCGAAATTCAGCCGCCGCGCGGATTCTGCGGAAGCGGCAAGGTCGGCGGAGCAAATGCTAATCTCTTCGTTGAGCGTTAAACAGTTGGAGATGGAATAAGAATCTTCAATTTGCCGCGCCGCCCATTTTTTTCCCGCCGTTTCCAAAACCCAGGCTTCGTTTGCGTCGGCGATGATGAAGCTGTTGTGGTAATACATTTCCCCTTCGGCGACGCAGTTGCCGCCCTGCCCGAAGCGCTCCAGCAGGTCAATCATGACCTCCATCGCTTCGCGGGCGGAATCGGCGCGTTCCAGCGCCAGCCGCAGCATGTCCATGCCCAGCAGGGCGGGCTTTTTATTCGGGGGAATTTTGGAATAGACCGCTTCGTTGCCGATCGTCACGCCGCGTTCGTTCACGCCCATTTCCGCGCCCCACATCCAATACGGTTGGGAGAGCAAGATCGCGCGAGTTCTTTCCGCCTGCGGGACTTCAATGTAAGTGCAGCGAACCGCGCCCCCCGCGGCGTGCGTTTGGGCGGGATATTGCGCCAGGAATTGCGCCTCGTTGGGCTGGCGATCCGAATTTTTGGCAAAGAGAGCCGTTCCATTGGCGGAGGCGGAGCGGGTTGCAATCAGCGTATCGCACATGAGAGATTCCTTTTAGATTACCGATAAAATGTTCGCCGGTCGTTTCTCTCGCCCTATTGTCCGTTATTTTTAAGAAAATAGCAACTGCTTTTTAAGCGAGCTTTGCGATTTCGCGCTTGGCGCGCCGCTCCGAGGGAGCGTCTTTTGCGACCGAAGAGTCTCGCGAAACGTTCAGCCGTCAAGTTTCTATCACGCGGGAGGCGGCGCGTTTCAGGCGGTCATAAATGGCAAGTCCCAAGCCTATCCTTCCGAATTCGCGGCAGAGAATCGTTTGCGCGTTTTGACTATCGAGCCAGCGTAAACCGTCGTACATGCGGCGGGCGACGGCGGGCAAATCTTCTCCCAGCCGATAAACGATTGCGCCGGCTTGTTCCAGTTCCGCCGCTTCTTCGTCTTTTGCCAGCGCGCCTATCTTTCGCCCGCGGGCGGTCTGTTCGCGCAGGTAATCCAGCAGCGCTTCGCGCGCTCGCTCGCCCGTGAAGAGAATCATCTCGGTTCGGGGCGCGTAATGCTTTTCCAGCAGCCCCGGCGAAGGCAGCCCCGGCTGCGGCTTGCGGTTTTGTTCCAGCAAGACGACATGCCCGACGACTTCTTCCAGCATCTCGCGGGTGACGGCGCCCGGTCTCAAAATGCGCGGCGGCGAGACGGAAGCGTCTAGCACGGTGGATTCCACGCCGATATGAGTCGCGCCGCCGTCGAGAATCAGGTCAATCTGCCCGTGCAAGTCGTTCCAAACGTGCTGCGCCGTCGTCGGGCTGACGTGACCGAAGCGATTCGCCGAGGGCGCGGCAATGGGCAATCCCGCTTCTTTCAGCAGCGCCAGCGCCACGGGGTGATTGGGCGCCCGCGCCGCGACGGTATCCAGCCCGGAAGTGACTTCGTCCGGTATGGCGGGATGTTTCGGCAGGATGAGCGTGAGGGGCCCGGGCCAGAACGCTTGCGCCAGCCGCAGCGATAATTCTGAAACCGAGCGAGCCGCCAGGGGCAACCCTTCCACCCCGCTGATATGCACAATCAGCGGGTCGGCTGCGGGTCTGCCTTTGGCGAGGAAAATTTTCCGCACCGCTTGCGCGTCGAGGGCATTTGCGCCCAAGCCGTACACGGTTTCGGTGGGAAAAGCCGCCAGCCCGCCTTGTTTCAGCAGGCTGGCGGCGCGAGCAATCGCTTCGGGCGTCGCGGCGAGCAGTTCCGTCATCAATTTGCCGCGCGTTTCGCCCACCACACCCGTTCCGGCGTGATGGGAATTTCATCCACGCTGATTCCCAGCGCGTCCATAACGGCGTTGCCCACCGCCGGGGCGACTCCGTCCATCGGAATCTCGGCGACGGCTTTCACGCCAAAGGGGTGACTTGGCTCGAAGGTCTCGACGAAGATGGTTTCCAGTTCGGGCATTTCGTCCGCGCGGAAGATGTGATAGCGGTCAAAGTCGCGTTCGCGCGCCGCGCCGTTTTGGTCGTAGGTCATTTCCTCGCACACGGCGTACCCCAGCGCCTGAGTCATGCCGCCTTCGATTTGTCCTGAAGCCGTGACGGGGTTGATGATGACTCCCGAATCCACCGCCATCACGAGTTTATCCACCTTCACCGCGCCGGTTTCAACGTCCACCGTCACTTCGGCGAACTGCGCCGCAAACGGGGGCGGCGAGACGGGCGAAACGTAAGACGCTACGCCCATAATCTGTTCCTGTTCGCTGCGGTGCAGGCTTTCGAGGGCGATTTCGCTAAGCGGGACGAACCTTCCATCCAGCGCGTGCGCTTTGCGGTCGGCTAAGCGAATCGCCTGATGGTCGGACAGTCCCAGCATTTTTGCGGCGCGGATTTTGATTCGCTCCGCAGCCATTTGCGCGGCTTTGACCGTCGCCGTGCCGGAAATGTAAGTGGTGGAAGAGGCGTAAGCGCCTTTATCGAACGGCGTGAAGTCGGTATCCGACGAATAGCAGACGACGTCTTCGACGGGGACGCCCAACACCTCCGCCGCCATTTGCGCCAGCACGGTGTCGGAGCCGGTTCCCAAATCCGTCGCGCCGACCAGCAGGTTAAACGAGCCGTCGTCGTTCATCTTAATCGAAGCGCCGCCCATATCGAGGTAGGGGATGGCTGTGCCTTGCATCACCAACGCCATGCCGACGCCCTTACGTTTCGCGGAAGTTCCATGTTCCATGTTCCAAGTTCCATGTTCTTGACTTGGAACTTGAAATTTAGAACTTGGAACGTTTGCGCGCCAAGCCTCATTTCCAAATTTATCATCCCAGCCGATGGCGGCTTTGCCCTGCGCCACGCATTGTTCCAGCCCGACGGTGTGAATCACTTCCGGGCGCGGCTCGCGTCCCTCGTTCCACGCCGTGCTAAACGGGTGATATTCGCCGGGACGGATGGCGTTCTTCAAGCGAAACTCAATCGGGTCGAAGCCCATTTCGCGCGCGATTTTTTCCATGTGCCGATCCAGCGGGAAGTAGCCTTGCGGCACGCCGTATCCGCGAAAGGCGCCGGCGGGCGGCGTGTTGGTATAAACCACGTCCGCGTAAAAGCGAATGTTCGGCGACTTGCGATATTCGCCGTCGCCCACGTAGAGCGCCATCGCTTTGTGACCGGTGTTGCCCGTCACCGTCAGCGCGTGGCAGCCGTAGGCGCCCGTATCCGAAAGCGCGTACATCTCGTTGGCGGTAATCGTGCCGTCGCGCTTCACGCCGGTCTTCATGCGGATTCGCATGGGATGACGCGAGCGCGCGCCGATGAATTCCTCCTCGCGGGTATATTCGTATAACACCGGGCGTTTGGTGGCGATGGTCAGATGCGCCGCCACGTCTTCCATCAAGACTTCTTGTTTGCCGCCGAACCCGCCGCCGATGCGCGGCTTGACGACGCGGATTCGCTTGACGGGCAAGCCCAACACGGGGGCGAGCATTCTCCGCACGTGGAAAGGCACCTGCGTGGACGTGCGAATCACCAGACGGTCGTCTTCGTCCCAATACGTCAAACAAACGTGCGGCTCAATGTGCGCCTGCTGCACTTTGGGGACTTCGTAATACGCCTCAAATATCGCGTCCGCCTCGCGGAAGCCTTTCTCCACGTCGCCAATATCAATGCGAATGCAAGCCGCCAGATTCTTTTCGGGGTTGGAATCGGCAAAGTTGACGTATTCCGGCTCGTCGTGAATCTTCACCGGGCTGTCCATCGCCTCGCTGGAATTAAGAATCGCGGGCAGGACTTCGTATTCCACTTCAATTAACTTCAAGGCTTCTTCGGCGATTTCAGGGGTTTCGGCGGCCACAAAGGCGACTCTATCGCCGACGAACCTCACCTTGTTATCCAGCGAAAAGGCGTCTAGCGGGCCCGGGAGGGGGTCGCTTTGCCCGGCGGTCGAATAGACCACGCGGGGAATATCCTGCCATGTCAGAACCGCCGCCACGCCTTTCAGCGCTTTCGCCTTGCTCGCGTCAATGCGTTTAATCCGCGCGTGCGCGTGCGGCGAGCGCAACACTTTGGCGTGCAGCAGCCCGCGCTTTTCAAAATCCGCCGCGAAGGCGGGCTTGCCCTGCGCCAGTTTCACCGCGTCCACTTTGATTTCGGGCTTGCCCACCACCTGCCAGCCGTCGGTTTCAGGCGTTACCAACACTTTGGGCATGACGCGCGTTTCGAGCGCCGAGGGTTGTTCGGGTTTGTCTTCCCACAGTCTGCGGTCCGCGGTTTGCGGTCCACGGTCCGCGGTTTGCGCGCCGCTCTCCGTGGTCTCTCCGCGCATGATCGCCGCCGCTTTGAGAACGGCTTGCACGGGTTTGAGATAGCCCGTGCAGCGGCACAACACGCCGGAGATGGCTTCGCGGACTTCTTCTTCGGTCGGGTTGGGATTCCTGTCCAGAAGACTCTTCGCCGCGAGGATTTGCGCAGGCGTGCAATAGCCGCATTGAATCGCGCCGCTTTCGATGAACGCGCGTTGAAGCGGATGCAGCCCGGCGGTCTTGTTCCAGCCCTGTTCGGGGTGTTCGCCCAACGCTTCGATGGTGGCGACGACGTGACCTTCCGCTTGCGCCGCCAGCAGCGAGCCGGCGTTCACGGGCTTGCCGTCCAGCAGCACGGTATCGGCGCCGCTCAGCCCGTGTTCGTCGCCGAATTTGACTCCGTGCAAACCGAGTCCGCGCAGCGCGGCGAGCAGGGTCGTAGAGGGGGAAAGTTCAAGATCGTATTCCGTTCCGTTGATTTTCAGGACGACGTTCATTTTTTTATCCTCTTACAAAATTTTCTTTATTTTCAGTCCGACGTTCGCTTTTTCAAGCGCCGTCTGCGAGCCGACGACCGCCACGGCGGATTCTTTCGCCGCGCGCTCCAAAGCTTCGCCGAAGGCGATGAAGTCTTCCCCGTTGGCGGAGAGAACTTGCTCGCGGCGTTGTTGTAGCAGCGCGTCCGTCTCGCCGGTCAGGTAGCGCATCATCGAGGTAAAGCCTTTCGCGTCGGGCAGTTGATAAGAGTCCATTTCGCCGATGACGCCGATGATGTTTTTGGTCAGCTCGCGCTCGTCGAGCTGGCTCGCGTTGAGATTCTTTAAGAAACTGGCCGCCGCGTCGTAATGTTTGAGCGTTTCGGCGAGGTTCGGGTCGCGGTAGGAAAGGAAGGCGAATACGCCGGTTTTATCGTTGAAGGTGCAGAACGCGCCGTAGGCGCCGCCTTGCGCGCGAATCTTTTCCCACAGATAGGAAAGCCGCAGGAAGTTCATCACCACTTCCGCCGCGCCGTCCATTTCAAAGCCGGCTTTGTAAAGATTCATCGCCTTGCCGACGTAGTTGACCTGCGAGGGGACCGCCAGCCCTTCCTGTTCCAACGCGAAGGCGGGAGCCCACGCGGCGGGCGCGGCGGATTTGAGCGGAAGCGTCTGCGCGAATTCGCTCAATTGCGGGGAGAACTTTTTCCAGTTTTCAGAATCCAGCGTGACGTTGAACAACATTCCGCCGCGCTGAATCGTCAGCTCGCGGATTTTTTCCAAACGGGCGAGGACCGCCGCCCAGTCCGAGTCAATCTCCGCCGCGAGGGCGCGCAGATAGTCCAGCCCCGTCACGCCGCCGATCTGCTCGTTAAACCAGCCGGTCAGCGAAAAGCGCGAATGCAAGCGGCGGTGAGCGAAAGCGTGACCGGCGGGAATCAGCCCGGCTTCCATCTCCGCTTTGGCTTCAAGGACGATTTGGCGGAAGCGCTCGCGGTTGTCGAAGTTCGCCGTCAACAAAACGTCTTTCATAATGGCGAGCATATCGGCAGTTTTGTCCATTGTGGCTTTGCCGCTGACCGCGAATTTGAAGACGTCTTCGCGTCCCGCTTGGGCGGCGGCGACCAGCGGGGCGGCGCTGATTCCGCCCGTGCTTTTGCCGATGCGCTGCAAAATCTTGACGTAATCTTCGGTCTTCGTCCCCATTTGCGTCAGCGCCGTTCCGAACACGCTCATCATCGGAATCAACTCTTGCGGCAAGGCGCGCATGTCGAAGATAAGGTTGAGATAAACGATTCCGTTGGTAAACAGGTCGTGATAGAGAATCTTCGCGCCATCGCGCTCGGCGACTTCGATGGGGATGGTTTTGTTTTGGCGGTCGAGATCTTCCAGTTTGAGCGCGGGCAGAGTCGCCAGCGCTTCGGGGCTGTTGGGCGTCTCTTGCAATTTTTTTAGCGCGCGCGTCTGTTCGACGATCTGCTTCACTTTCTTTTCGCTCATTTTCTTGCGGGCTTTTTCCAGCCGCGCCTTTTCTTCGGCTTCTTGCCGCGCTCCCAGTTCGGGGTCGGGGACGAGCCGCAGCGTGGCGCGGTGCGGGTTATCCAGCAGGCGCGTCTTAATCAGCTTTTCAAAGTAGCGCTTATCTTTGGCGAGCTTTTCTTTAATCTTCGCTATCGGCTTTTCAAACGCCAGCAATTTGAAAGGCGAATCGTCGTATAGCCAGGTGGTGAGCGCCCGCAGATACACGCTCAACCCGCGCGGGAATCCGCCGGTGTTGTTTTCGCGCAGGCGGAATTCGACGGTGTTCATCGCCGCGGCGACGGTTTCGGGGTCAATGCCTTCTTCGGCGAGCCGCCGCAGCTCGTTCAGAATCAGCGCCTCGACTTTTTCCGCGTCTTCGGCGCGGATTCCCTTTAAGCCGGTGGAAAAAATATTTTCGCGGACGCTGGTTTCCAAGCCTATGCCCGCCAGGTCTTCGCCCAGCCCGGAATCAATCAGCGCTTTGCGGAGCGGCGAAGCGGGCGTGCCGATGAGGATGTGCGAGAGGATATTCATGCTGAACGCGAGGACCGGGTCGGCTTTATCGGGCAGCGCCCAGTTCACGGTCAGATAATGCTTTTTGCTGAAATCCGAATCCTCGTCCACCTGATAGGGACGTTCCACGGATTGCGGCTTTTTGAACGGTTTGGCGGCGGGAATCTTCGACTTGACTTTGAGCGGCTTGTAGCCTTGCAGGTATCCATCCATCAGTTTCAGCCGCGCTTTGGGGTCGTCGTCGCCGTAGAAGAAGATATAGGCGTTGGAGGGATGATACAAGGCGCCGTAAAACTTGACGAAATTGGAATACGTCAAATCGGGGATGCGGCGCGGGTCGCCGCCGTAGTCCAGCCCGTACACATGCTTGGGGAAGAGCGCTTGAAAGACCGCCGTTTCGAGCAGGCTGTCGGGGTCGGAATACACCCCCTTCATCTCGTTGAAAACGACCCCTTTGTAAGTCAGCGGGGCGTTTTCGTCTTCCAGCTCGTAATGCCAGCCTTCCTGCATGAGGGTCGTTTCGCTGATCAATGGATGCAAAACCGCGTCCGCGTACACGTCAATCAGATTATAGAAATCCTGCAAGTTCTGGCTGGCGACGGGATACACGGTCTTGTCGGGGTAGGTCATGGCGTTTACGAAAGTCGCCAGCGAACCTTTCAGCAGCTCGACAAACGGCTCTTTGACGGGATATTTCTTGGATCCGCCTAAAACGGAATGTTCGAGGATGTGCGGGACTCCGGTGGAATCCGGCGGCGGCGTGCGAAAGCCCATAGCAAAGACTTTGTTCTCGTCGTCGTTCACGACGGAAAGCAGTTGCGCTCCGCTTTTGTGCTTGTATAAATAGGCGGCGGATTTTAGCTCGGGGATGACTTGCTTTTTGATTAATGTGAAATTGTGAGGCATACAGGCTCCGTTCAAAATAGAAAAGGGGGAAGTTCGGGAGGAAACGACGCGACGCGTAAATTATACCCTCGCGCGAAATCTTGGGGCGGCGCAAGCCCTTCTGTCGTGGCGCGAGATTTATCTCATACTGAAGCCCGCCCCGACGTTTACGTCGGGGCTATTTTTACGAAGCCCGCTCAAGCGGGCTTGTCTTGCCGCAGAAAGTCTACGTTCATCTGTGGTGATTTCAAGTTTTACGAATATCGAACGAGAAAGCCGCGCGTGGGAAGTGAAATGAAAAAATAACGATTTTGCCCGCGCTGCTTTTTTATACTTGTCCCCATGAAACAGCGCTTTCCCGATGAAATGAAGCCTCTCCCGCCCAGCGGCTGGTGGTTGTTGATTGCCGCCGGCGTCTTCGAGCCGGAGGTTTACCTGTACTCGCAGAAGAGATGGTGGCTGCGAGACCAGGCTGTTTACCCCGACCCGTTGGAATATTGGATTATCGAACGCGAGGACGGCTCGCTGCAATTGGCGGAGAATATTCCCTATCTCGCCGAATATTGACGATTGCAAGGCGGGTTTACGCCTTCCAGTCGCCCA
>DAOUBR010000078.1:0-14966 GCA_034432535.1 Anaerolineales bacterium
ATTCTGATAAAAAACGCGGTGAATTTACCTATAAATCCAATTTATCTGTGTTCATCTGTGGTTAGAACATGAATTTCAAAACACTCTCTAACGGCAACTATAAGTAAGATAAATTACGAGCCGATTTTCATTATTGGTGGAATCATAGTTGCTGTTTTTGTATTGCTCCTCATTGGAAAATCCATTGCTAGCAATTTACCCACTTCGCCAAGCCCAACTGAAACACTGACTACCCCAACTGTGACAGTCGCTTCGCAAGTGACTGTCACAGTTGCCAACTTCAACAGAATCTCAAATTCCTACAACAGAGGCGCCAGAAACATCAACTAATACGCCTGAGCCGCCAAACATCACATCGATACCTACTTTGGGAATTGGTTCGTCAATTGAGTCTGACGGCGTAACCATGATGTATATCCGAGCAGGAAACTTCATAATGGGTAAGGATTATGGATGCGACGCAAAGCCTGCTCACACGGTTTATCTTGACGCTTATTACATTGATAAATATGAAGTAACCAACGCTGCTTACCAACGCTGTGTGTATGCAGGCGCATGTAATCCACCTAAACATAAGTATTCAAACACACATGTTTCCTGTTACGGCAATCCTGAATTGGGTGATGATCTCGTCATCTATGTGGATTGGAATATGGCAAAGACATATTGCGAATGGCGGGGTGGCAAATTGCCTACCGAAGCCCAGTGGGAAAAACCTGCACGAGGCATTCTTTTGGACAGTTTAATTGATGATTATTCCTCTACTGCGAATATTTGGTGTGGAACTGGAAACAACTCTTGGAGAGGTGATACCACAAAAGTTGGCGGTTATGAAAAAGACAAGAGCCAGTATGGACTTTATGATATGGTAGGTAACGTGTCGGAATGGATAAATGATTGGTATAGCTATACCTATTATCAAAGTTCGCCCTCCTCGAATCCTTTGGGCCTGATACAGGTCAATACCACGTAATGCGGGGCGGGTCGTGGTATGATGTCGGTTTTATTGGCGCTGTTACTCGCGACCGGAATGACCCAACGATCACCTCCTACTTTCTCAGTTTTCGTTGCGCCAAATCAGCCCCATAAAACAAAAAGACCTCCATCAACGGAGGCCTTTTCATTCTCTATTAACTTTTCTTCGCCCTCTCCACCACCTCAACCACCTCAGGCAAATCGATTCCCAACTCCTTCAACTTCTCCACGGTCGGGACGCTGTTCTTGTCCCAGCCGCGGCGCTCATAGACCGCGTCCATCATCTGCTCGTACTGCGACAGGCGATATTCGCGCAGGCGTTTCATCTTCTCTTCGGTGGGCATACCCGTCGGGTCTATTCCCAGCAGCCGTTGGAGCTGCTCGTCGTAGCGCTCTTTCCGCGATTCGTACTCGTCCACGGTGACGGGGCCCATCGCGCGATAAGGCGGGTAATCATGCTCGCGTCCCACGCGCCCCATGCGAATGGCGAACACTTTCTGGAAGTTATACACGCGCTCCGATTGGCGGAGTAGGGTTTGGGTCGTGGTCGGGATTCCCGTCACGCCTTGATGAATCCAGGTGTAGTTTTCCACGTGTTCTTCCACCTTCGCGGGTTCTTTCGTCTGTTTGTTGTTTTCGGGCGAAATATCGTTCCACGGCAGTTTGCACAAACCGTGCAGGCTGAACCATGTGCGCCACATGGGGAAGTAATGCAGCGCCTCCGCTTTATCGGCGAAGGAAGGCAGCAGGTTTTGCACCTGATCCATGAAGATGAGCCACGCTTCGTCGTGTTGGGGTCCTTTGGTCGCCAATCCATAGCCGCCCTGCTGGGCGAGCGATTCTTTCGTCATGTATTCGGAAATTTCCATCCCCTTGATTTCCATGCCAATATCGCGGAGGAAGTCAGCGCGCGCGGGATTCTTCTGGCTGAAGAGATTCTTCATGTAGCGCACGCCCTGACCGACGGTCACGCCGAATCCTTCGCCGCGCGCCATTTGGTGCAGCAATTCCAGCGCCGCGTCGGCGTTTCCAAATTTGAGTTCCAGCCCGCCTGTATCTTCCTTGGTGATGATTCCTTCCTCGAAGCATTCCATCGCGAAGGCGGCGCTGTTGGCGAAGGAGATGCTATCCACGCCGTAGGTATCGCAATAGAAGTTGATCTCCAGCAGCTTTTGCGGGTCAAAGTTGCCGATGTTCGAGCCGAGACCCGCCGCGTTTTCATATTCGGGTCCGTCCACCAGCGCGCATTGACCGGCGTAAGGTCCCGTCTTGATGGGGAAGTTATCCACCCCGTGCGAGCAAGACATGGTGCAGCCAAGCCAGCAGCCGTCGGGGACCCCTTGCGTGAATCTTTCCTTCCACACTTTTGAGTCGATTTTATGCGTTTCGGGGTGCGAACCGTAACGAAAGTTGTGTGTCGGCAGCAGGTCGAAGTGATCCATCACCTCGACGATGTTCGCCGTGCCGACTTGCCTCATGCGGTTTTGCTTGTCGTCCAGTTCGGCAATTTCTCTGTTGATGCGCTGCCCCGCTTTGCGGATGAGCGCCATATCGGCTACGCCGTTTTTATCGCCGCTCATGTCGCTGAATTTGACCACGATGGCTTTGATTTTCTTATCGCGGAAGACGCGCCCGGCGCCGCCGCGTCCCGCCTGCTTGACGCGCGCTTCCTTGCGGCGCACGTCGTACCAGGTCGAGTTAATCAGCGCGTAGCGGATATGCTCCGCCGCCTGCCCGGTGGAAAGGACCGAAACGCCGCGCTTGCCTTTTTCGTCCCCGCCGAAATGTTCGGTGAGTTTGTTGCCGATTTCGTGCGAATCGGCAATTTCAAAGGGGAACGGCTCGACGGTCACTTTGCCGTTGTCGCCGTCAATGAAAATCAGCACGTCTTCCTTCGCCTTGCCTTGAATCTCCAGCGCGTCGAAGCCGGAGAATTTGAGGAAGGGCGCGAAGTATCCGCCGACGTTGCTGTCAATCACGTTTTCGGTCAGCGGGCTGAGGGTGACGACGCTCGCCTTGCCGCTGCCGGGGTAGGCGGTGATTCCGCAAATGGGTCCATTGGCAATTACCAGCTCGTTTTGCGGGTCGTCCCACTTGGTTTCGGGAGTCACTGCGTCCCACAGTAATTTGAGCGCGAAGCCGCGCCCGCCCGTGAACAGGTCTTTCATCTGTTGGGCGACGGGCTTTTCGTAAATGCTGTTATCGTCGAGGTTGATGTAGAGCGTGCGGTTGGCGTAGCCGCGCTCGACGGGGCGCAGCTCGTAGGTGTATTGTCCAAGTAAAGTTGCGACGGTCATTTTATCTCTCCTGTGTTCTTGCCGCCTGAGGCTCTCGGCGGTTTCGTCTTTTATCAGCTTGTCTATTATCCAGACCTCCGCGCAAATTGTCCATTGACAATTATCCTGTTTTGGCGCGCCAAGAGACAGAAGAGCTTTTTATCTGCCCTCCCTGCTTTTTCTGTGCATGAGAGCCGGCAAAATGGAAATTGCGGCGATGACGACGCCCATGGCGAAAATCCCGTCCGTCGAGCCGATTTCGGAATGGTCTTCCGCCGGCAGGGGCGGGGTGACAACCTGAGCGCGCAGCGCCGCCGCGCCCGTCAGCGGCAGCGCGCCGTTACGCGGGCTGCAAGCGGAAAGCGCCCATAGCGCCGCGAAGAGCGCCAGAAGCAATAACAACGCGGGAAGTGTTCTCTTCATAGAGTAAAATTGTATCATACCGCTTTACAAGAGGCCGATTGTGTAATAATGCGCTAATTTTGCTCAATTATGTATCATTTTTGCCTTTCTATTGTATAATCCGCCTGTTGGGAATTTGGGTCACGCGGGCGCGTGACCTGCGTTTGTGTTTGCCCTGTTTTCTTCGTCAACCCATCATTTAGGAGAATCCATGTTCAAACGATTTCTCGATTGGCTGAGGCAGCCGCTCGGTCTGGTTGCGGTGGGAATCGGCTCCCTCGCGCTGTTCAGCGTCGCGGCGTATGGGATTAACCTCACTCAGCAAGCGCCGCCTCAACCCATTCAATTTCCACATCAAACCCATGTCGGTTTTGGAATCCAATGTCTCTATTGTCATCCCGGCGCGGCGCGCGGACCGGCGGCGGGGATTCCCTCGCAAGCCAAATGCTGGGGCTGCCATCAGCAGATTGCCAAGACGAACACCAGCCCGCTGCTCGCTCCGTTGAAGCAAGCCGTCGAAAGCGGAATGCCCATTAAGTGGGTTCCCGTCGCGCAGGTTCCCGACTTTGTGCAGTTTAATCATCGCGCGCATATCGCCGCCGGAAAGAACTGCGAAGATTGCCATGGCGATATGTCCAAAGTGACCGTCGCGAAAAACCCGCAAGTCTTCAACATGGGGTGGTGTCTCGATTGTCATACCAAAAGCGCGGCGGGCAATCAAACGTTGTTGATTAAACTCACCGACTGCGCCACTTGTCATTATTAAACCGCGCGAAAGGAAGCCTTTATGACTCAATCATTTTCCCGGCGTGATTTTATTAAGCTCGTGGGCGTGGGCGCGGCGACGACCGCCGCGCTGACCGGCTGCGGGCCCGCTTCGCGTTACGTGCAGCGCGAGCCGTATATGCAAATGCCTGAGTACGCCTACAATGGCTTAAGTACTTATTACGCCACTACCTGCCGCGAATGTCCTGCCGGCTGCGGAATCGTCGTCCGCGCTTCGCAGGGACGCGCCATCAAAGTCGAAGGAAACGCCAATCACCCGCTCAACCGCGGTAAGACTTGCGCGCGCGGGCAGGCGACCCTGCACGGCTTATACAACCCCGACCGCGTGACCGACCCGATGAAGAACGGCGGCGGCAAACTCTCCTGGGACGAAGCGACTCAAATTATCGCCGACGCGCTCAAGAATCACAACCCGAAAGAAATCGCCTTTCTCACCGGTCTGGCGCCCGACCATCTTTTTGATTTCGTCTCCGAACTGGCGGACGCGGCGGGAATGAACGCTCCCGTGCGCTTCGGCGCGCTGGGTATGTACGAAGCCCGCGCCACTCTCCATCAAGCCGCGCGGAATCTCTTCGGGCAAAACGCGCTGCCCTTCTTTGATATTGGCGGCGCCGACGTCGTCCTCTCTTTCGGCGCGAACTTCCTCGAAACATGGCTTTCCCCTGTCGCTTACACGCGCGGCTTCGCCGGTTTGCGCGAAGCGCTGACCAAGATGCGCGGCAAGTTTATTCAAGTCGAAGCCCGCATGTCTTCCACCGCCGCCAAAGCGGACCTCTGGCTGCCGGCGCGCCCCGGTTCTGAAGCCGCCCTCGCGCTGGCGATTGGTAAATTAGTTCTCGAAGCGCGCGGCGCGCAAATGCCGCAAGCCTTCGCCAAAGTCGAGCCGCAGCAAGCCGCCGAGCAAGCCGGCGTTGAATTTGAAACGTTGAAACAGGCGGCGGAATTGTTCGCCAAAGCCAGCCGTCCCTTAGCCATCCCCGGCGGCGCGGCTTTGGGTCAAAGCAACGGGCTGGCTGTCGCTGAAGCCGTCCTCGCTTTGAATTCGCTGACGGGCAATTTGGGCGAGCCCGGCGGCGTGTATTTCTCCGCCCCCGCGCCCAATTCCAACGCGCGCTCGCGCGGCGCTTCCGCGAAGGAAATGCGCGCTTTCATCGAGAATATGAAAGCGGGCAAATACAAAGTCCTTTTCATTCACGGCGTCAACCCCGTCTTTGAATTGCCCGCCGCGCTTGGATTCAAAGAAGCGTTGAAGAACGTCGAACTGGTGATTTCGTTTGCGACCTTCCCCGACGAAACCGCGATGGCGGCGCATTACGTCTTCCCTGACCATCACGGACTGGAATCGTGGGGCTATCAGCGCGTGGAAACCGGCTCCGCGGAGTCGGCTTTATCCGGCGCGCAGCCCGTCGTTTCCCCGTTCTACAACACGATGGCGACGATTGACTTGCTGCTCGCGGCGGGACAGCTGGCGGGCGGCGCTTTCGCCCTGCCCTTCACGGACGAGGTCGCCTACCTTCAAAGCAAGGTCGCTCCGCTGGCGGGCTTGCCCGGCGGCTTCTTCTCCGCGCCCGACGCCAATACCTTTATGGCGCTCTTCCAGCAGCATGGCGGCTGGTGGACGACTTCCGACGAGCGCGAAAAGCCCGCTCCCGCCGATTTGCTTGCCAAACCTTTGAGCGGCGCGGAATCGCAATTCGCGGGCGAGGGCGAATTCTTCTTCCTGCCCTTTGTCTCGCCCACGCTGGGCGAGGCGGGCGCGAACAAACCCTGGCTGCAAGAACTTCCCGACCCGACCACGACGGTGATGTGGAACACCTGGTTGGAGATGAATCCCGCCACCGCGCATCATTTTGGAATCGAAGACGACGACGTGGTGAAGGTAATCAGCCCCTTCGGCGAAGTCGAGCTGCCCGTTTATCTTTATCCCGCCATCCGCCCCGATACGGTCGCCATGCCTTTTGGGCAGGGACACGCCGCTTACGGGCGATACGCGCAGAATCGCGGCGTGAACCCCAACGACTTGCTCGGCGCGAACTTTAACGAAACCGGCGATTTAACGTTCGCCGGAGTCAAAGTAAAAATTGAAAAGACCGGAAAGAAGAAACATCTCGCGCGCCTCGAAAGCGTGATGGGCGTGTACGGCGTCGGTCTCGGAGAGGAGCATTAATCATGATCAGACCCGAAGAAATCAAATTAAGCGCGGAAGAAAGCGGCAAGTGGGGCTTGCTGATAGACCAGGATATTTGCACCGGTTGTCAGGCTTGCGTCGCCGCCTGCGCGATGGAGAACAACATCTCCTTCGTCGGCGAAGAAGACGCGGGCTACGGGCGTTCCATGCACTGGATTCGCATCGAGCGCTTTTGGGAGGGCGAATACCCCGAAGTGAAGATGACCCCCTACCAGCCGATGATGTGCCAGCAATGCGGCAGCGCGCCCTGCGAGCCGGTCTGCCCGGCGTTCGCTACCGTTCACTCTCAGGCGGAAAAATTAAACGTGCAGGTTTATAACCGCTGCGTCGGCACGCGCTATTGCGCCAACAACTGCCCGTATCAGGTTCGCTCCTTCAACTGGCGCGATTACGAGCGTCCTGAACCGCTGCCCAATCAGCTCAACCCCGACGTCACCGTCCGCCGCCGCGGCGTGATGGAAAAATGCACCTTCTGCGTTCAGCGCATTCATCAGGCGCAGGACAAGGCGAAGGCGGAAGGGCGCGAAGTCCGCGACGGCGAATTTACCGCCGCTTGCGCGCAAGCCTGCCCCGCCAACGCCATCACCTTCGGGCGCGTGGATCAGCCTGATTCGCTGATTTCGCAGCTCGCCAAGAAACACAATCACGGCGTGAAAGTTCACGAAGAATTGGGCACGCTTCCCAACGTGACCTATTTGAAGGGAGGGTAAGAGAATGGCGGATAAACACGCTTCGCACGAAGAGCATTTGCGCGAAAAACACCTGATGCTCGACCCGCTGCCGCGCGGGAAAATGAACGAGATGGTGATGGAAGCCATGACCGCGCCGCCGACCTGGCGCTTCTGGCTGGTCTTCGGAATCCTTTCCGTGACTGTCGCTTACGGGCTGTTTTATTCCTGGGGCAGAATGATTGCGGAAGGTCTCGGCATTGCCGGCGTGAACCGTCCTTCTTATTGGGGCGTGTTCCTCGTCAATACCGTGTTCTGGATTGGCATCAGCCACGCGGGGACTTTCATCTCCGCCATCTTGCGCGTCTTCAAAGCGGAGTTTCGCCGCCCCTTCACCCGCGCCGCCGAGCTGATGACCACCTTCGGGCTGGTGCAGGCGGGCTTCTCTATCTTTATGCACATGGGGCGCGTGTGGCTTTCCTACTGGCTCATGCCTTACCCCAATCAGCGCTTGCTGTGGCCCAACTTCCATTCGCCGCTCTCGTGGGACCTGCTGGCGATTACCACCTACTTGCTCTCTTCCACGATGTACCTTTTCCTGCCGCTGATTCCCGACGTGGCGATGGCGCGCGACCGCTCCACCGGCTGGCGCAAGAGCGTTTACAAGATTCTCGCGCTCGGTTTTCGCGGCACGGAAGGCGAATGGACTCACCTGCGGAACGCGATGAACATCTTCGCCTTCGCCATTATCCCCGTGATGTTCTCCGTGCATACTATCGTTTCGTGGGACTTCGCCGCTGCCACCCGCCCCGGCTGGAGCTCCACCATCTTTGGACCTTACTTCATCGTCGGCGCGCTGCACTCCGGCATGGGCGCGGCGATTGTGGTGCTGGCGGTGGTGCGCGGCACGATGAAGAACATGAAGTATTTCGTCCGCGCCGAGCATTTCGACGCGATTGGCAAACTCATGCTGATTATCTCGATGACGTGGGCGTACTTCTTCTTCAACGATTACATGGTGCAATGGTACGGCGGCGATAAATGGACGAAGCAGCTGCTGCACTTCCACGAAGCGGGCCCCCTCGGCTGGATGTGGTTCGGCATGTTGATTTGCAACGTGCTGATCCCCTGGGCGATTTTGTGGAATCAAAAATGGCGCTCCACCCCCTGGCTGGTGGGGTTCGTCGGAATCGTCATTAATATCGGCATGTGGTTCGAGCGCTACATCATCGTTCCCATCTCGCTCACCATCAACCGCATGCCCTTCACCTGGCGGCTGTATCAGCCCGGCGTGGAAATTCCGCTCGGAATCGGCACGCTGGCGTTCTTCATCCTGCTCTACATGGCGGCTTCTAAACTGATTCCGCTCATCCCCGTTTGGGAAGTGCAAGAAGGGCAGATGGCGCACGAGTTGAAGAAATTCGGGCGCGAGACGGTGGTCGCCGTCAGCGATTTGGAATAGGAGGACGCGATGACTGAATCGAAAGTTGTGGATTTGCTGGCGGTCTTCGCCGACCTTGAGCCCGCCGCCGACGCCATTGAACAGCTGCGTAAAATCGGCGTGGACGACGAGTGCATGAACGTCATCTCTGGCGTGCCAGTCACCGAAGCCATGCTGGGACGCCCGCATCAGTGGACGAACGTCCCGCGCATCGCGCTGGGCGGCGCCATTCTCGGCTTTTTGGGCGGCGCGTTCCTGGTCTTCGTCTCGCCTTATATTTACCCTTACCCCATTCAAGTTGGCTCGCAAGCCTTCATCCCCGGACCGCCGACGGTGGTAGTGCTGTTTGAATTGACCATGCTCGGCATGTTGCTTTCCACTTTTCTCGGCGTGTTTCTCGATAGCTTCTTCCCGAACTATCGCCCGATGAAATACGTTCCCGAAGTGAGCGACGGCAAAATCGCCATTCTGGTCGAATGCCCGCATGTGGAAGAAAAGAAACTGACCGAAGCCTTAAAGAAACTGGGCGCGGAATCCGTCCAGCCTGCGGAGGCGCTGCATCTATGAGACTCTTCAAACAATTACTCGGCGTGTTCGCCGTCTTGCTGGTTTTGCTCGGCGTTTTGATGATTTTCGCTTACGACGTGATTAAGATTGACTGGATTGTCTTCATGGAAATCCAGCCGTCTTACGGAACTCAAGAAAAGCCCCTGCCCGTTCCGGCGCGCTCGATTCCGGTGGAGGGACCCGCGTATATCGCCGCCGTCGGCGCGCCGCAAAACCCTGTCGCGGCGGACGAAGTTTCCCTTGCGCGCGGCAAACAACTCTTTGAGACGCACTGCGCCACCTGTCACGGAATCGGCGGAACAGGCAACGGCGGCGTCGCCGCCTTCTTCACCCAGAAGAAACCCGCCGACCTGACCAGCGCCGCCGTCCAGCAGAAAAGCGACGGCGCCATCTTCCTGACCATCAGCAACGGCTTCGGCTTCATGCCCGCCTTAAACGAAAACTTCACCGTGCGCGAGCGCTGGGACATTGTGAATTACGTCCGCACGCTCAAAGCGGCGCAATAAAAGGAGGCGAGGATGAACGACGATGTTCGCAAGACAATTTACGGAACGCTGACGGTGTTCGTCGTCGGCTTAGCGGTTTGGATCGGGTTTATTTTCATTAACGCCTGCGGACTTTCGCTTTCCTGCAATCGCGGGCTTCCGAAGGTCTATCGCACCCCCATCCCCACGCTGATTCCCGCCGCCATGCCTGCGGCCACTCAGTTCGCGGGCGGAACCGGCGGCGCGGTCGCCACCCCGACCTTTGCCTTCGCCATTAACCCCAACGCGCCGCGTCCCGCCAACCCCGGCGGACCCGGCGAGGCGATTTTCCTCACCGGCGACCCCGCCAAAGGCGCGGAAATTTTCGCCGCCAATTGCGCCGCCTGCCACGGCGCGGAAGGCAAGGCGGGCGTCCCCAACCCCGGCTCTAAAGAAGGCGTCGTCCCGACCCTGAACCCGATTACCCCGCTGCTCAAAGACGCCGATAAGCAAGCCTTCGCCTACAACCTTGACCTCTTCTTGCAAAACGGCTCAAATCCCCCCGGCGCGGCGCTGCAAATGCCCGCTTGGGGCGCGCTCGAATCCCTCTCGCAACAGCAGATTGCGGACGTCATTGCCTATATCATCGAATTGAATCCGTAATCGCTCGCTTGCGGCGTCAGGTCCAGAAGTTTCGCTTCTGGACCTTTTTTATTTTTCGGAATAAGCGTCCCGAAGGCTGGTTCCGCAAAACCTTCGGAACGGCTCAAATAACTTATTCCGAACTCAGGTTTCTTAAACGAACAAGAGATTCAAATGAATGACACGAAGCAATATCCTGTCCATCCTATCAAACATTGGGACGCGCTTCTTTTTTAGATATAATACCCGCGCAATGCGAATCAAAAACGCTTTTATCGTTCTTTCGCTTGGCGTCGTTTTGCTTTCCTTCGCGCAGCCGGCGCGCGCTTCGCAAGACGGCGCGCCGCCCCAGCCGAAGGAGGAATTCGCTCCCGGCGAATTGATTGTGATCATGAAACCGGGCAAACAGCTGCGCGAGCTGACTCTGCCCGAACAGGCGAAAGCCTCCCCCCGCGCGCGCAAAGGGCTGGAAAAATTAAACGCCGGACTGATTCAAGTCCCGCCCGGAGAAGAATCGGCGTATATCGAAAAGCTCAAAAAGAACAAGGACGTGCTTGCCGTTGAGCCGAATTATCGCGCTTACGCGGAGATGATTCCTAACGACCCCGATTACCCGCTGCAATACGCGCCCGCCGCCATTCAAGCCGTATCCGCCTGGGATGTGACCTTCGGCTCGCCTTCCGTCGTGATTGCCGTGATTGACAGCGGCATTGACGCGACGCACCCCGAATTTGCGGGGCGCGTTCTGCCCGGTTACGACTTTGTGCAAGACGATTCCACCCCGCAGGACGAATGCGGACACGGCACGCACGTCGCCGGCATTGCGGCGGCGGCGGGGAACAACGCCCAGGGCGTCGCCGGAATCGCCTGGGGAGTCAATGTCTTGCCGCTGCGCGTGTTAAATTCGGTTTGCGACGGTTACTACGCCGACATCGCCGACGCCTTTGTGTACGCCGCCGACCACGGAGCGCAGGTGATTAACGCCAGCCTGGGCGGCTATTCCCCTTCGATCTTGCTCGAAAACGCCGCCAATTACGCTTATACGCGCGGCGCGGCAATTTTCGCCGCCGCGGGAAACATCCCCGCTTTGGGCTTGGCTTACCCCGCCCGCTACGATTCCGTCATGGCGGTCGGAGCGGTGGATTCCGCCAACCTTCGCGCGCCAACTTCCAGCTACGGCGCCGACCTCGACTTGATGGCTCCCGGCGTGAACATCTATTCCACCACCCCGTTCAACCCCGCCTACAATGTCTTTTACGGCACAACGCCGCAATATTCCTATTTGAGCGGAACTTCCATGGCCGCCCCGCATGCTTCCGGCGCGGCGGCTTTGCTGCTTTCCATGAACAACGGCTGCTTTCAATCTCCGCTCGCTCTGTATCAGGCACTGAGGAATTCCGCGCTCGATTTGGGCGCGCTCGGTTTCGATAACGAATACGGCTACGGCTTGATTCAAATTCGCGCGGCGATGAACCTGTGCCCCGCGCCGACTCTGCCTGTGGAATACGACCTTATCCGCTCCGACCGCTGCCCGGCGCTCGTCTCTTACAACTGGGTGGACGCTTCGGGCGGCGCCATCTACTTGCTTCCCAATAGCGGCTATCAAAACTTCCCCTTGCCTTTTTCCTTTAACTTCGGCGGCGCGGCTTATAACTCAATCAACGTGCATTCCAACGGCTTCGTCTCCTTGGGAAACAACAACGCCGAATCTTTCGACGGCAACTACCAGACCAACAAGGAACTGCCTTACGCCTCCAAACCGAACCACTTCATCGCCGCGTTTTGGGACGACCTGACCAGCATTGGCGGCGGGGGCGCGGCTTACGTGCAGACCTTTGGCGCGGCGCCCAACCGCCAGACCGTCATTGAATACCGCGACGTCAACCGCTACGGGCTGCCTTCCACCAACCTCAACTTTGAAATCATTTTGTACGAAGGCAGCGACCAAATCAAATTGCAATATCGCTCGCTTTCCGGCGCCGGCGCGGACGGCTCATCCGCCACCGTCGGCTTGGAATACGGTATGGCTTCCTTAACCGGACACGCCGGCTATCAATATTCCTACAATCAAGCCGGCGCCCTCTATAATGGACTCGCCTTGCTCTTCGCGCCTTATTCTTACGGGCAGCCGACTCTGCCTTCCGACGCGGTCTGCCCCCAAACGCTGGCGGAGACGGTTCAACCGGCTTCCGGCTTCGCTTGCAGCCCCGCGCCCGAAACGTTCAGCGTAGAAATCGCTCCCGGCGCGCTGTCCTATCAATCGGCGCTGAAGATTCAACAGATGGCTTCCGCACCCGCGATGCCCGGCGCGTACTTAGATTTGCGGCATTACGCGGACGTGAACTTCCGCTATTCGCCGCCCGCGCCCACGCTTTACCCCGCGCCGCCGGTGTACGTTTGTTACGCATATTCCGCGCAGGATTTGTTAACCGCCGGCGGACACGCCGAGAATCTATTCATCGCCGCCCACAATGCTCGCACGGGAAAGTGGAGCGCGCTGCCCACCACGGTGGATACGCTCAACGCGCGGCTGCTGGCGCTCGCCCCGCATTTTTCCTTCTACGGCGTGGCGACTCTCAACCCGCGCGAAGGCGAAGCCCTGGGCTTGCCCGCTACCGGCGCGGCGCTGGATTCCCGCCTATTTTCCCCCGCCGCGTGGATTCTTTTGACGGGCTTGGCGGTTTCCTTATGGCTGGCAAAAGCGCGGCGACGCTGACCTTCCTGCTTTTGACGGCGGGCTGCGCTTCCTTCCCCGTCGCGCCGACGGCGACCCGCGCCCTGCCTCCCCCATTGATTGGCGTGACGCGCGCGATTCCGCCCAGCCCGCAAATTCCGCCCGCGCCCGCTTCTTTTACGCCGCCTCCGCCCCTGCCCATTCCTCAATCCGATCTTGCCCGCATGGCGGACGAACTCTTCGGCGAGCGTCAGATTCAATCCATTGCCATCCCCGCGTTGGGCGTCGAAGCCGAAGTCGTCCCCGTCGGCTGGCGCGTTAACTTCGCCGAAGATTTGCAAAGCGGCGCGTTTGAATGGGACGACCCGCGCGAAAAAGTCGGCTGGGCGATTGATAGCGCCCTGCCCGATTCCATCGGCAACGTGGTCCTATACGGACATAACAACCTGTACGAGCGCATCTTCGAGCGTTTGTATCAACTGCAAGCGGGCGATTTCATCTACCTGCGAACGCGGAATCAAACTTACGAATACAAAGCGCGTTCCGTTCTGCGCTTGCCGATTCTCGGAGTCGATTCTCAGCGCCTTCAAGAATATCGGCGCTATTTGCAGCCTTCCGCCGATTCGCGCCTGACGCTGGTCTCTTGCTATCCCCCCGCCAGTAATACGCATCGCGTGATTGTGATCGCAAAACCGGCGAAGTAAAACGCTTGACCTATCCGCGACTCTACGGTAAAATCACGCCCGCTCAATAAACGCCCTCGTAGCTCAGTGGATTAGAGCGCTTGCTTGCGGAGCAATAGGCCGGCGGTTCGAGTCCGTCCGAGGGCGCTCAACGGAAGCGGAATCAATTCCGCTTCTTTTTTATTTCGCCATTCGCAGGAAACTCCAATGAACAACAAGCCTCATATTCTCTTAACCAACGACGACGGCATTCGCTCGCCGGGATTGTGGGCTGCCGCGCGCGAGCTGGCTCAAATCGGCTATGTCAGCGTGGTCGCCCCGCGCGAACAATCCACCGGCATGGGGCGCAGCCTTCCCAGCGGCTCGGATGGAATCATCCGCCGCGAAACGGTGGAAGTCAATGGGCAGGCGTGGGAAGTCTTTGCGGTGGGCGGCTCGCCCGCTCAGGCGGTGCTGCACGCCCTGTTTGAAATTCTCCCTGCCAAGCCCGACCTTGTCGTCTCCGGCATTAATTACGGCGAAAACATCGGCATGGGAATCACCGTCTCCGGCACGGTGGGCGCGGCGATGGAAGCGGCTTCTTTCGGCATTCCCGCCGTCGCCATCTCGCTGGAAACCGCCCCGCAATATCATCTCTCTCACTCGCAGGATATTGATTTTTCTGTCGCGGGATATTTCACCGGCTACTTTGCGCGGCGCGCGCTGGAAAACAAATTCCCCCCCGAAGTGGATTTAATTAAAGTGGACGTGCCAGCCGACGCTACCCGCGAGACCGGCTGGCGCGCCGCGCGCCTTTCCTCCATGCGCTATTACGACCCCGTCCCCGCTCAACGCGATTCGTGGGAAAAGCCCGGCTCCATTTCCTACCGCCTCAGCGCCGATATTGAGCGCGACGGCGAAGACACCGATGTGACCGTTCTACGACGCAAGCGCATGGTCGCCGTCACCCCGCTGCATTTGGATATGACCGCGCGGGTGGACTTCGCCGAATTTGAGAAGCGCTTGCGCGGGGAAGCGTGAGACGGGACGTTCAAAAAAGATTTATTCTGCTACGCGATTGCCAGATTTTGTTAAGGCGCAACATGTCCGGGCGGAACGGCGCAAGACCGACAATCTCGCGCGCCGGCTTCGCCCGGAGATAAACCTCCGGGCTATCCATGCAAAGTCCGCTCAAGCGGACTGAACGGCTGGCGCCTAGCC
>DAOUBR010000079.1:0-153911 GCA_034432535.1 Anaerolineales bacterium
ATTCTGATAAAAAACGCGGTGAATTTACCTATAAATCCAATTTATCTGTGTTCATCTGTGGTTAGAACATGAATTTCAAAACACTCTCTAAAGCCTGCCCGTCCTGTCTTGCTTTCAGTTCAGCCTTATTCCATCCACGTCGTGCGGTCTTCAAAGGAAGGGCGCGGCGCGGGTTCGCTTTCGGCTTCGGGATAGCCGACGTAAATAAACCCGACGATGTGTTGTTCCGCTTGCAAGCCGAAAAAGGCTTTGACCTTTTCGTCGCGCGCCCATTCGCCGGTGCGCCAGATGGCGCCCAAGCCCAAAGCCTGCGCGGCGAGCAAAATGTTCTGACAGGCGGCGGCTGCGGCGGCGTAATTTTCCAATTCTAAAACCTTCGCTTCGACAGGCTTATCTACGCCGACGGCAATCAACGTCGGCGCGCGCAAAGGCAGAACGCGGGTTTTTTCCAGCCCTTCGGGCGGAATTTGCGGCTGACGCGCGCGCTGCGACTCAGCCATCACGTCGCCCAACCTGCGGCGGGCTTCGCCGCTCACCACAAAAAAGCGCCAGGGGCGCACCTTAAAGTGATTGGGCGCGGCGTTGCCGGCTTCCAGCAAGCGGACTATCAGCTCGCGCGGCAGTTCGTCCGCTTTGACCTTGCCGACGGAATGTCGTTTGTGAATCGTTTCAAAAAGTTCCATCATTTTATCCTCCGCTGCATGGACGCTTGCGGGTAAAATTGTCTTACCATGAAAATCTTTTACTCCGAAGAGCATCGCAAACACGACCCCGCCTTTGAAGTATTCGACGGGGGCAGGCGCGTCCCTTATTTGGAAAACCCCGACCGCGCGGACAGGATTCTCGCCGCGCTGGAAAAGGCGGACTGGGCGGAGTTTTCCCCGCCGTCCGATTTCGGTCTCGACCCGATTCGCGCGACGCACGACGCGGCGTACCTTGACTTTCTGGCGACCTGCTGGAGCGAATGGCTGGCGCTCGACCCCGAATCCGCCGCCGCGCCCGAAGCCAACGTATTCCTTCCCGCCACCTTCGCTTTAAAACGGAGCCGCCGCGCGCCGAAGAGTCTGCTCGGCAAGGGCGGCTATTACCTGATGGATTTATCCGCCTGCGTGACGGCGGGAACCTATCAGGCGGCGCTGGCTTCGGCGAATTGCGCCCTGAGCGCGGCGCGCTGCGTCGCCGAAGGCGCAAGCGAGGCGTTCGCTTTGTGTCGCCCGCCGGGACATCACGCGGGAAAAGATTACGCCGCGGGGTATTGCTTCATCAATAACGCCGCCGTCGCCGCGAACTGGCTTTCGGCGCAGGGCAAAGTCGCGGCGCTGGACGTGGATTATCACGCCGGAAACGGCACGCAGGATATTTTCTACGAGCGCGCGGACGTTTTGACCGTTTCGATTCACGCCGACCCGGATTTTGAATATCCCCACTTCGCGGGCTACGCGGACGAGCGCGGCGCGGGCGCCGGGCTGGGTTTTCACCGCAATTTTCCGCTGCCCGCCGAAACGGACGATGCGGCGTACCTCGCCGCGCTGGATGAAGCGCTCGCTCTGATTCGGGACTTTGCGCCGCGCTATCTGGTTCTTTCGGCGGGGATGGATACTTACGACAGAGACCCGCTCGGCAAGTTCAAACTTTCGCGCGCCGGGTTGGCGGAAATCGGCAGGCGCGTCGCCGGGCTGAATCTGCCTTCCATCGTCGTCATGGAAGGCGGTTACGCCAACGCCGCGCTGGGAGAAAATCTCGCCGCGCTGTTGCAACCTTTCGCCGCGCGGAAAGGCTGAATCACGGCAGTTCTCTGGGAAAGGAGATGATAAATTCCGCCCCCATGCCTTCGATGGATTTCATTTTTATCGTCCCTTTAAGAGTCTTTTCTACAATATTCTTGACGATGGAAAGCCCCAAGCCCGTCCCGCCAATGGATTTGCCGGTGGTAAAAAACGGCTCGAAGATGCGTTCCTGATTCTGCGGGAGAATTCCTCCGCCGTAGTCGCGCACGCTCAACGAGTAGTTTTTTCCGTCCTCGCCCATATAAAGCGTGACCTCCGCCAGCCCGCCGCTTCCGTTAGGGTAGGCGTAACGCTCCACATTCGTTAACAAGTTAATCAGCGCCTGCGAAAGGGGACCGCGATAGCCAAAATATTGCGTCTGCCCTTCGGTCAGTTTGTTGTGAAATTGCACCTGCACCTGCTTTTGTTTGAGATGCGCGGAAATCAGGCTGATGGTTTCTTCCGTCGCTTCGGCGATGTTAAAGAGTTCCTTTTCTTCGATCAATTGTCCGGCGGAGACTTTCTTAAACCCTTTCAGCAGGCGATTGGCGCGCTCCACGTTCAGGCGCATCAGTTCGAGCGATTCGGCGATTTCCGCCGCCCGCTGCGCGGACATCTCGTCGGGGGTGGAAGCAAGCTCGCGCGCCATAATCATCACCGCTGTATTGATGACTCCCAACGGGGTGTTGACTTCATGCGCCAGTCCCGCCGCCATTTCGGTCAGCGCGCGTTGTTTTTCCGCTTCCGCTCTGGAATCAAGCAGCCGCCGCATTAAAATCTCGCGGAAGCCGCGCTCGCTGGCGGCGCGGATTTGCTCGTCTAATTCTATGAAGAGATTCAAAACCCGCTCCGGCTCGACGGCGCGAATAACGCTCGTGAGCGCGGCGCGGTTAAACGCCAGCAGGGTAGAATCCATCAAAGCGGTCGCAGTAATACGGCTGGGGCGTCCGTTTAGCAGGGCAAGCTCGCCGCACAGGCTTCCGCGTCCCAGCTCGCCAAGCACATAAACCACGCCGGAGCTATCTTCCAATCGAACTTTCACCCCGCCTTCCGCAATCAGGTAGAAACAATCGCTCAATATCCCCTGACGGAGGATGACTTCGCCCGCCTTGAAAGAAACGCGCGGCAGCGCTTCAAAAATTTCCCGCGCTTGTTTGGGGGAGAAGAGATCCCAAAAGGGGACGTTTTGAATTTGAGGGGGCAGCAGGGGGGGAGTCTTCGCAGTCATGGCTTGAGAATTCAACATATCGTCTCCGCGACGGGATTTTCCACGCAAAGGTAAATACGCCCTCTATTCTATGTTTTTTGGGGCGGGGCGATTTTTTTGCAACTTTATTGATATTTGGCTTACGGCGCGTACCGCGACATTCATGTCGCCTCCCATATTGGATGCAAGCGCCAAAAGCGAGATAAATCTAGCGCTACGCCGGGGGCGCGCGACACTGCATAAGGCGAGTTAAAAAGATAGACAGGATAAACAGGATGTTTTCGCTCAACCCATCCTAAATATCCTGTCTATCTTATTTGCTTTTACGACGGATTACTTCTTTTTCCCTTTTTCCTTCGCCGCCTTAATCAGCCCGGCGAAAAGAGGATGCGGCTTCATCGGGCGGGAGAGAAATTCAGGGTGAAATTGGCTCGCCACCATGTAGGGATGGTCTTTGAGCTCGATAATTTCCACCAGATTGCCGTCGGGAGACAAGCCGGAAAACACCATGCCGCCTTTGGCGAACTCTTCGCGGTACTTGTTGTTAAACTCAAAGCGGTGACGATGACGTTCTTCCGCGCGCTCCGCGCCATAGGCGGCGGCGGCTTTGGTTCCTTTTTGCAACACGCAAGGGTACAAGCCCAGCCGCATCGTCCCGCCCATTTCGGTGATGGAGCGCTGGTCAAGCATTAAATCAATGACCGGGTGCGCGGCGCTACGGTCGAACTCGGAGGAGTTAGCGTCTTCCAAGCCCAGCGCGTTGCGCGCAAACTCGATGGTCATTACCTGCATTCCCAAGCACAGCCCAAGATACGGGACCTTGTTCTCCCGCGCGTATTGGGCGGCGTGAATCTTGCCTTCGACGCCGCGCGAGCCGAAGCCGCCCGGCACGAGAATCGCATCCGCCTTTTTCAGCGCGTCCCAGCCTTTATCTTTTTCCAAATCCACCGAGTGAATCCAACTGATTTCGACTTCCACGTTGTTGGCGATGGCGGCGTGCTTCAGCGCCTCGCGCACCGACATATAGGCGTCTTGCAGCTCGACGTACTTGCCCACCAGCGCCACGTTCACCGTCGGCTTGGGCTGGCGCACCACCTCGACTAGTTTGCGCCACGGATCCATGTTCGGCAGACGCTTCGCTTGCAAGCCCAGTTTCTGCAAGGTCAATTCGCCGACGCCCATCTGTTCCAACAGCAACGGCACTTCGTACAAGATTTCGGCGGTGGTCATGGGGATGACGGCTTCCTTTTCGACGTCGCAGAACAGGGCGATTTTTTCGCACAGGCTTTTATCAATTTTCTGGTCGGCGCGGGCGATGATGACGTTAGGCGAAATGCCGATGGAGCGCAGCGCGGCGACGGAATGCTGAGTCGGTTTGGTTTTAATTTCGCCTGTCGCGCCGATGACCGGCAGCCAGGTAACATGCACAAACAGGCAGTTTTCCCGCCCCACTTCGTTACGCAGCTGGCGCAGCGCCTCTAAAAACGGCTGCGATTCGATGTCGCCCACCGTGCCGCCCACTTCCAAAATGACGATTTCCGCGCCGGTTTCTTTTTCCACCAGACGGATGCGCCGCTTGATTTCGTTGGTGATGTGCGGAATGACCTGAATCGTCCCGCCGAGATAATCTCCGCGTCGTTCGTTGGCGATGATTTCGGCGTACACCTGCCCGGTGGTAAAGTTGCTCACGCGGGTGAGACGGACGTCAATGAAGCGCTCGTAATGCCCCAGGTCGAGGTCGGTTTCCGCGCCGTCATCCAGCACGTACACTTCGCCGTGCTGATAAGGGGACATCGTGCCGGGGTCCACGTTGATATACGGGTCGAGTTTTTGCACCGCCACTTTAAAGCCGCGCTCTTTCAGCAGCAGCCCCAACGCGGCGGCGGTCACGCCCTTGCCGACGGAGGAAACGACTCCGCCTGTGAAAAACAGATATTTTGTGGTCATAAGACTACGCCTGCCTGAAACAAAGATAATGGGGAGGGCGTTTTGCCCTCCCCATTTGGGGTTTTCAATCTTGGGTAAAAGAACTTCTTGCGGATCATCCAACCAGCTTCGCCAAATCTTCGGCGGCGCGGCGCATTTCCAAAAAGATTAAGCCGAGTTTGCCTTCCTGCCGCGACATAGCGGTCAGCACCGCTTCCTCGCCGATAGCCGTCAGCACGATGGCGCCCTTATCGCCTTTAATGTAAACCTGCTCAAGGTCGCCGCGCCCCAGTTCGCCGGAGATGCGCTCGCCCAGGCTGAGCATCGCCGCCGACATCGCGGATACGCGGTCTTCCTCCACGCCTTGCTGCAAGGCGGAAGCCATAATCAAACCGTCCACCGAAACGACGGCGGAAGCCTCAATATCGGGAGCGGCAGCCTGCATATTGCGAAGGCGTTGCACCATTTGGTCAGCGCGGGATTGTGCCATAATTCGGTCTCCTGAGTGGTAAGCGGGGGTCGCCCGCCGGGTGTTTTTCTAAGCTTCTTAAAGTTTACCAGAAAATTAATCATTCGAGAATTGTTTCCGCATATCAATTCCGAAAATTCCGCCCGCCGCGCCGACAAACCGATAAACGTCACGCCCAATTCGTGACCCTTGAAACAAGCGTAAATTGAGGATTAAAGATATACTATGCAAGTTAAACTTCGGGAACTCTAGCGACTCTCCGCTCGGCGTTAGTGAGGCAGATGTTCGAAGTAAATCCCTCTAAGGAGTTACCCATGAAAGACTTTCTCGCCGTTTCCGATTACTCGTCGGAAGAAATTCAAGACCTGCTCGACCTGGCAGTGAAGTTAAAGAAAGAGCGCTTCGCGCAGGGCAACAAGAAGATTTTTGAAGGAAAGGTATTGGGAATGATTTTCCAAAAGCCGAGCCTGCGCACGCGCGTTTCGTTCGATATGGCGATGCGCCACTGCGGCGGCGACGCGCTTTACCTTTCCCCCAACGAAATCGGGCTGGGCAAGCGCGAATCCATCGCGGATATTGCCCGCGTGCTTTCCGGCTACGTGCAAGCGCTGATGGCGCGCGTGTTCGACCACAACCACGTCGTGCAGCTCGCCCAATGGGCGGATATTCCCGTCATTAACGGATTGAGCGATTACAACCATCCCTGTCAGGCGATGGCGGACGCGCTGACCATTATCGAACGCTTCGGTAAGAACGCCAAAGGGCTAAACGTGACCTACGTCGGCGACGGAAACAACGTGACCACCTCGCTGATGCACGTTTCCGCGCAGCTGGGCTGGAACTTCACCGCCGCCACGCCCGAAGGATACGACCCCAACCCCAAAGCGATTGAAATCGCCAAACGCATTGCCGAAAAGACCGGCAGCAAACTGACCTTCCTGCGCGACCCGCATGAAGCGGTCAAAAGCGCGCACGTCATTTACACCGACACGTGGACCAGCATGGGGCAAGAAGAAGAAGCCGCCAAACGCGAGCAAGTCTTCCCGCCCTATCAGGTGAACGCGAAACTGGTCTCCGAAGCGGATAAGGACGTCATTGTGATGCACTGCCTCCCTGCGCACCGCAACCACGAACTGACCGACGAAGTCGCCGACGGGCCGCACTCGATGATTTTCCCGCAAGCCCACAACCGCCTGCACGCGCAAAAAGCGATTCTGGCGCGGCTGTTTGGCGTCGCGTAGAAAAGGCGGTTATCCAATGAACGCTCAGGAATACATTCAAATCGAAGAACAGTACGGCGCGCACAACTATCACCCGCTGGACGTGGTGATTGCCAAAGCCGAAGGCGCGTGGGTGTACGACGTGGAAGGCAAGAAGTATCTCGACTGCCTCTCCGCTTACTCCGCCGTCAATCAAGGTCACGTTCACCCGAAGATTTTAGAAGCCCTGCTCGAACAGGCGAAACGAGTGACGCTGACTTCGCGGGCGTTCCGCAACGACCAGCTGCCGCTGCTGTATCAGGAACTCTCCGAAATGACCGGCTACGAAATGTCGCTGCCGATGAACAGCGGCGCGGAAGCGGTGGAAACGGCGATTAAACTCGTCCGCAAGTGGGCTTACGTGGTTAAGAAAGTTCCGCGCCATCAGGCAGAAATCATCGTGGCGGGCAACAACTTCCACGGGCGCACCACCACCATCATCTCGTTTTCCACCGAGCCTTCCTACCGCGACGATTTCGGTCCCTTCACTCCGGGCTTTAAGGTCGTGAAATACGGCGACGCGGAAGCGCTGGAAAAAGCCGTCACGCCCAACACCGCGGCGGTGATGCTGGAACCGATTCAAGGCGAAGCGGGAGTGATTATTCCGCCCGCCGGATATTTGAAGCGGGTCGCGGAGATTTGCAAAAAGAACAACGTCCTGTTCGTTGCGGACGAGATTCAAACCGGCTTAGGGCGCACGGGCAAGCTGTTCGCCGCGCATCACGAAGGAGTGCGCGCGGACGTGACCATCATCGGCAAGGCGCTTTCGGGCGGCTTTTATCCCGTTTCCGCCGTGTTGGCGGATAAAGCCGTGCTGGGACTCTTCCAGCCCGGCGAACACGGCTCGACCTTCGGCGGCAACCCGCTGGGCGCGGCTGTCGCGCGCGCCGCGCTGCGCGTTATCCGCGAAGAAAATCTGGTGGAACGCGCCGCCGAATTAGGCGCTTACTTCGTGGAGCAGTTGAGCGAAATTCCCAGCCCGCACGTCAAGGAAGTTCGCGGCAAGGGCTTGCTGATTGGCGTGGAGCTCAAGCCCGAAGCGAAAGGCGCGCGCCGTTTCTGCGAGGCGCTGCAAAAGAAAGGAATCCTCGCCAAAGAAACGCACGACAACGTTATCCGCTTTGCGCCGCCGCTGATAGTGGGCCAAGAAACGATTGATTGGGCGCTTCCTTCCATCCGCGAAGTTTTGAATATAGCGTAATCAACAAACCCTAAAAGCCCGCCGCTTTTAGGGTTTGATTTCATGGAGGAATCATGTATATTGGAGTGCCAAAAGAATGCAGACCCTACGAATACCGCGTAGGTCTCGCTCCAGCTGCCGTGGAAATTCTCACGCAGAACGGGCATCAGGTGTTCGTTGAGCATGACGCAGGCGTCGGCGCCGGCTTCACCGACCAGGACTACGAGAAAGCGGGCGCGCGCATCGCCTATTCCGCCGAAGAAGTCTTCGCCCGCGGCGATTTAGTCGTAAAAATTGCGCGCCCGGTGAAAGAAGAAATCGAATGGATTCGGGAAGGCGCGATTCTCGCCGGTTTCTTGCACCTCGCTTCCAGCTCGCAAGACCAGATTGACCTGCTGCTGCAAAAAAAGGTCACTTCGGTGAGCTACGGGCAGATTACCGACGAACAAGGCGGGCTGCCCGTGCTGCGCCCGTTGAGCCTGCTAGCCGGCTCGCTGCTGCCTCAAATTGCGGCGCGCATGTTGCAAAACAATTGCGGCGGAAAAGGCATTTCACTGGGCGGGTTGGTAGGCGTGCCGCCGGCGGAAGTGGTCATCATCGGCGGCGGAACAATCGGCTCGGCCGCCACGCGCTATCTGCTGGGCGCGGGCGCGCACGTCACCGTGATAGACAAAGACCTCGCCGCGCTGGAACGCATTGAGGATAAGTATCCCGCCGCGGTGACGCTGCTCGCCTCCAAGAGAAACATTGAACGGGCAGTGGCTTACGCCGACGTGGTTATCGGCGCGGTGCTGGTTCGCGGACAGCGCGCCCCGATTGTCGTCACCCGCGAGATGGTCGCCTCGATGAAGCCGCGCTCAGCCATCATTGACGTCAGCATTGACGAAGGCGGCTGCGTGGAAACCTCCCGCCCGACGACGCATCAAAACCCGACGTACGTCGAGGAGGGCATGTTGCATTATTGCGTGCCGAACATTTCGAGCGTGGTGGCGCGTTCCGCCTGCCGCATTTTAACGAACGCGGCGCTGCCCTACATTCAAGAAATCGCCAATCATGGAATTGAAGCCGCCATGAGCAACCCGCACATTCGCGGCGCGGTGAACACGCACGACGGCAAATTGCTCAATCTGGTTCGCGTTCCGCCGGTGGAGGAGAAATGAGCGCAGTCGATTCGATTTTCCAATCCCGCGCGACGACCGCGCAAGAGGCGGTAAAAGCGATTCAATCAGGCAACCGCATCTTCCTGACCGGGAATGTCTCCGTCCCCAAGCATTTGCTCGCGGCGCTGGTGGAACGCGCGCCGGAACTGCAAGACGTTGAAATCTGTCAGGCGCTCGCCATCGGCTCCGCCGACTACGTCAAGCCGGAAATGCAAGGGCATTTGCGCGTAAACTCCATGTTCATCAGCGCCAACATTCGCAAAGCGGTGCAGGAAGGGCGCGCCGATTTTACGCCCGTGCTGCTTTCCGAATTTCCGCTGCTTTTCAAACACGGGACGCTGCCGGTGGACGTGGCGATGATTCACGTCTCCATGCCGGACGAACACGGTTTTTGCAGTCTGGGCGTGGAAGTAGGCTTAACCAAGTCGCCGGCTGAATCGGCGAAAATCATCATCGCCGAAGTGAACGATAAAATGCCGCGCACGCTGGGCGATTCGTTCATTCACATCAGCCGCCTGACGCACATCGTCCCGGTAAGTTACGACATTCCCGAATACGCGATGAGCGAGGAAGGCTCTTCGGAAGTGGTGGAAAAAATCGCCGGC
Organism: Anaerolineales bacterium; assembly: GCA_034432535.1. Lineage (GTDB taxonomy): Bacteria > Chloroflexota > Anaerolineae > Anaerolineales > Villigracilaceae > Villigracilis. The sequence goes on from DAOUBR010000079.1 coordinate 9,573, forward strand.
CACATCGCGGAGCTCATCCCCGACGGCGCGACCATGCAGCTCGGCATCGGCGCGATTCCCGACGCGGTGTTGAGATACTTGAAAAGCAAGAAAGACCTTGGCATTCACACCGAATTATTCTCCGACGGCGTGATTGACCTAGTGAACGAAGGCGTGATTACCAACGCGCGCAAGACGCTGCACCCGGGAAAAATCGTCGCCGGCTTCATTCTCGGCACCAAGCGCCTGTACGAATGGGTCAACGACAATCCGCTCATCGAGCTGCATCGCACGGAATACATCAACGACCCGTTTGTCATCGCCCAAAACGAGCGCATGGTGGCGGTCAATTCAGCCATCGAAGTGGATCTCACCGGTCAGGTCTGCGCCGATAGCATTGGCCCCAAGCTGTATAGCGGCGTCGGCGGGCAGCTGGATTTCGTGTACGGCGCCTCGCGCTCGAAAGGCGGCGTTCCCATCATCGCGCTGCCCAGCGTCAACGTCATGCGCGACGGCACGGCGATTAGCAAAATCGTCCCCATGCTCAAACACGGCGCGGGCGTGGTCACCACCCGCAATCACGTTCGCTATGTGGTGACGGAATACGGCGTGGCGAGCCTGTACGGCAAGACCATCCGCCAGCGCGCGCAGGAATTAATCAACGTGGCGCATCCCGATTTTCGTTCCGACCTTATCAAGCAAGCGAAAGAGTTGCGCTACATCTAAACGGCTGATAAAATTAAGCGTATCGGCGAAGAAGATGAACGGGGCTTTTCACGTAAGCGAAAGCCCCGCCTTTTCCCAAAAGCGCAATGGAAGATTCGACTCTTATCCGTAAACGAAAAGGCATGCGCGAGTTTCAAGGGATTGCCGCCCTTGCCGCGCTGCTTTTTGCCGCCGCCATCGTCCTGTATACAGCCGAGCCGTTCGACGAATTTTGGAACGACTTGCTCGCCAACTTTCTCTTCATCTTCGCGGCGGGATACAGCGCCGTCTTCGCTCTGCTGGCGTTTCGGCAGTATCAGCCCGCCGACGCCCCGCGCGATATTTGGGCGCTGCTGGCGGCGGGGCTTTGGGCATGGACTCTAGCGGAGGCGCTGTGGGCGGTTTACAACATACTTTACGGCGAAGTTGGAGTCGCCTTCGCCGACCTTTTGTGGGCGGGCGCTTACCTCCTCTTTGGCGCGGCGATTTATTTGCAATATCAGCTGTTGTATCGCCCAACGCCGCGCTTCAATCTCGTCGTCTTTTCGCTATGGGGCTTGGGAACGCTGGCGCTGACCGCTTCGCTGGTCTGGCTGCTTTCGGTTTTTGCGGAAGCCGAGCGCGGCTTTCCCTTGTGGGTGGCGGCTTTTTATCCCGCCGCGGATTTCGCCGTCGGGCTGGCTGCGGCGAACATCGTGTACCGCTTCCGCGGCGGCGCGCTGGGTTACCCCTGGCTGGGTTTGTTTGTTTTCGCCGCGGCGGATATAATGTACGCCGTTTTGGAAACCAGCGGCTTTTATTCGTGGAGCGTGAACGCGGGCAATTTATGGAGCGCGACAGCCGACCTTGTTTATCTGCTGGCGTATTTGGTGGTGGGGCTGGGCTGCGCCGCTCAATGGCTAACGCTCAAATATGGACCCATTTTTAGGAAAAAGCGAAAGGCAAATTCCGCATGAGAAAAGTGAAAATCATCGCCACCATAGGACCTGCTTCCGAGTCGGAGCAGGTTCTTGAGTCTTTAATCGGCGCGGGGATGAACGTCGCCCGCTTGAATTTTTCGCACGGGACGCGCGAGCAGCACGCCGTGCGAATCCACTCCATCCGCGCCGCAGCCCAAAAGGCAGGAGCCGCCGTCGGAATCCTGCAAGATTTACAGGGACCAAAAATCCGCGTCGGCAAGTTGAGCGCGCCGATGCGGCTTGTCGCCGGCGCGGAAGTCCTGCTATATGCGGCTAACGACGAGCCGCCCCGCGAATCCTTCCCGCTCATCCCCGTAGATTTCCGCGAGCTGTTCGACGCGGTGCAAACAGGCGACCGCCTGCTGATGGACGACGGCAGGCTGACTCTGGAAGCGCTGGCGACGAGCGGGCGAATCATTCGCGCCCGCGTCGTAACCGGCGGCGAGCTCTCCTCCCATAAGGGAATCAACCTGCCCGGAGTCAAGCTGCGCATTGCCGGTTTCACCGAAAAAGATAAAGCCGACCTTGCCTTTGGAATCGCGCAGGGCGTGGACGCCGTGGCGGTTTCGTTCGTCCGCAGCGCGGCGGACGTGCGGCTGGCGCGCGCGGCGCTGAACGAATTTTCGGCGGGCAAACCCGCCGCGCCGCTGCTCATCGCCAAAGTGGAAAAACCCGAAGCGCTGACCGAGCTCGACGCGATATTAGACGAAGTGGACGGCGTGATGGTGGCGCGGGGAGACCTGGGAGTGGAACTGCCGCCGGAGCGCGTGCCGACCCTGCAAAAACAAATCATCCGCGCCGCCAATGCGCGCGCCAAGCTGGTGGTCACCGCGACGCAAATGCTCGAATCCATGATTCAAAATCCGCTGCCCACCCGCGCCGAAGCCTCCGACGTCGCGAACGCGGTTTTCGACGGGACGGACGCGGTGATGCTTTCCGCCGAGACGGCTTCGGGCGATTATCCGGCGGAAGCGGTAAAGATGATGGCGCGCATCATTGAGGAAGCGGAACAACATTACCTTGAATGGGGTAACAAACAAGATAGCCGCGCCGGATTGGGAGAAAGCGACGCGGCTTCTATGGCGCGCGCCGCTAACGCGCTCGCCCGCGACCCGGAAGTGGTCGCCGTGGCGGTCTTCACCATGCAGGGGCGTTCCGCGTGGCTGACTTCCAAAGCGCGCCCGGAGAAAGACATTTTGGCTTTTACGCCGCAACCTGAAACTTATCGCCGGCTCGCCTTCTTGTGGGGCGTGCAACCGCGCCTTGCTAAATTCGTCAATAGCATGGAAGAGATGATCGCCAACGTGGACGCCGCGCTGCTGACTTCCGGCATTGCGCCGGGGCGGCAGGTCGTTCTGGTGTGCGGCTATCCGGTCGGGGCGCAGCGCCCGCCCAACATCGCGCTGCTGCACACCGTCGGCGGAAATTAACTCCTTCCCCCTCGCTGTGTTACAATTTGCGCGCGGAGACGTTGATGCTGCTTAAATACGATGAAACCCAAATCCCGGAGCGCGGCGACCCATTCCTGAACGACAGTCTGGCTCGCAAAAAACTGGCGGAAAACCTGACGCGCTTGATTCAATCCGCGCAGCAGCCTTTTATCATCAGCCTGCAAGCGCCTTGGGGCGGGGGCAAAACCACGTTTATCAAAATGTGGCAGCGGTATTTGGAATCGTTCGGTCACGCCTGCCTGTATTTCAACGCATGGCAAAGCGACTTTGTGGAAGACCCGCTGATTGCCTTCGTGGGGGAAATTAGCAAGAAGATGATGGAGAGGCAGGCGCAGGGCAAACTGGGCATGCAATTAAAGAAACTGCAAGTCATCGGCGCAAAACTGACCCGCAACGCCGTGCCGCTGACGGTGCAGCTCGCCACGCAAGGCTTTTTGAGTCAAGAATCCGTTAAACAGGCTTCGGATTTTCTCTTCGACAATCGCGGCGAAATTGCGAGCGTCCTTTCCAACCTGGCGGAAGAAAAGATTAAGCAATACGAAAGAGATAAAAACGGTCTGCAAGAATTCAGGAAAGAGCTGGCGGAATTCGCTAAATCGCTGGCGGCGCGGGCGAACGCTCGAAAGCCGCTGGTCTTTTTTGTGGATGAACTTGACCGCTGCCGCCCCTCCTTCACTATCGCGTTGTTGGAGCGCGTCAAGCATGTTTTCAGCGTGGAAGGAGTGGTCTTCGTTCTGGCGGTGAACCGCGAGCAGCTCGCTCACGCGGTCAGGGCAGCGTACGGCGCCGAAACGGACGCCGAGGGCTATTTGCGCCGCTTTGTGGATTTCAGCGTCAATCTGCCCCCGCCGGACGTCGAATCTTTTTGCCGCGCGCTTTACAATCGTTTCGACTTGCCGAAGCTCTTTCATAGCCGCCGCAATAAGCCGAGCGAGCAGCAATCTCTGTTGAAGATGTTCGTCAAGTTCGCCCGCGCGTATCGCTTCAATTTGCGCGTTATCGAGCAATGCTTCACGGAACTTAACTTTTTCTTGCGAACGATACCTTCCGAAGCGGCGCTGTATCCCGAAATTCTCGCTTTTTTAATCGCCTTCAAATCCCACAACCCGCAGGCTTACGAAGCGCTAAGCGGCGAGCCGACTTACCCTCAACTCAAGGAGGTCATCCAAGCCGCGGCCGCCGAACTGGACCCGACCGACCCCGATATGACGCGGACTCTGGCGCAGTTTGCGGCGTACGCCGTTTATGGGTACGTGGAGGAAGGCAAAATCAAAGAAGCGGTCGGCGACCTGTCCGCCGATTACGAATGCGAACGTCTCGCCGAGCCGCTGCTGGAAACCGCGCAGCGTATGTCGGGCGACATGCGCGTCGTCCGCGATTTGGTCGCCGCTTTGAATCTGGTCTTTTAGAACTACGCTTCCACCACTTCGACTTCGTGGGTGATTTGCACGCTGTCTTTGAGCGTGACATATACCGAGCAATATTTTTCTTCGCTCAGCAAAACCGCCTTGCGCACTTTTTCGACGTCTAAATTCTTGCCGAGGGCGGTGTAGCGCACGTGAATTTTGCGAAACTTCCACGGGGGATTTTCGTCCTGTTCGCTTTCGGCGCTGACGCGCAATTCGCGTAAATCCTGCTTTTGCTTTTTCAAAATTTCCACCACGTCGTGCGAAGAGCAGCCAATCAGCGCCATCGGCAGCAAGTCGGAAGCCTTAACGCCCTTGGGCTTTTTCATGGGAATTTGAACGTTGTCGCCGTCGGCGAGGGCGAATTCCTCTTCGGGATTCCAAGTGAGAAACACGGGTTTGTTTGCCATGACCGCAGTATATCACACAGAGACGGCTTCACCGAGAAAGCCTGATAGCCCGGGCCGACTCTGCTTCAGTTTTTGTCCGCAGCGGAAATGAGAGAATGAGCAGGGCAAATTTGGTCGTTGAACGGGATAGAAGGGGCAAAAAAGCACGAAGAGGAAGCCTGAATGGAACGCTTAAATTTTTTTCATCTTAACTTGACGCGCGTATTCTCTCGCAGTAAAATAGCGTTCCTTGCGGGAGTCGCCAAGCGGTAAGGCGTCAGCCTTCCAAGCTGATATTCGCGGGTTCGAATCCCGTCTCCCGCTCTCAAAAGCGCTCCAGCGTCAGATAACTCGCGGCAAATCGCGCGGCGCATGACGCAGGAGCGCTTCTTCCTTAAGCGGGACCCGTGGCGCAGCGGTTAGCGCAGGCGACTCATAATCGCTTGGTCGCAGGTTCGAATCCTGCCGGGTCCACTTCCCCGCCTCTTTTTTATGAAAATTCTTCGCGCTCTTTTCGTCATTTCCATCTTCCTTTCCGCCTGCGGCGCCGAAAAAACCAGCGCGCCAGGCGGGCAGCCCGCTTCCTTCAAAAAGACCGTCGTCAGCCTGACCTTTGACGACGGCGACGCGGACAATTATCAGATTCGCTCCATCCTTAAAGAAAACAACTTGCGCGCCACTTTTTACGTCGTCAGCGGATTTACGGGGACGGAAGGCTATATGACGGCGGACGAGCTGCGCGGCTTATACGAGGACGGCAACGAAATCGGCGGGCATACGGTCAATCACCTCAAATTAACCGAAGTTCGCGGGGCGGAACTTAAACAAGAAGTCTGCCAGAATCGTGTAAGCCTGCTTTCTTACGGATTCGCGGTTCGCTCCTTCGCCTATCCGTTTGGGCAGTACGACGCCGAAGCGGCGCGGGCGGTGAAAGAATGCGGCTACAACAGCGCGCGCATCGTCACCGGCGGACCCGAACAAATTCCGCCCGCCGACCCCTACGCCTTACGCGCCTTCCCTTACGTCGTGAAAGACTCTTCGGTAGCGAAAATGCAGCGTTACGTCACGCAGGCCGAAGAAGGCGGCGGCGGATGGGTCGTCTTCACTTTTCATCACGTCTGCGATAGATGCGACCAATATTCCATTAAACCGCAAGCGTTTGCGCGCTTCGCCCAATGGCTTGGAGAGCGAAAAAAAGAAGGGTTGACGATCAAGACCGTGGGGGAGATCGTCGGCGGCGAAGTTCAGCCCGCCGTCGCGCCGTAAGCGTTCCGTCCCCGCGTTTTTTCAATGTACGCCCTCTATCTGCACATCCCCTTTTGTAAACATCGCTGCGCCTATTGCGACTTTAACACTTACGCCGGTCAGGAGGATTTAATCCCGGCTTACGTCAACGCGCTGATAAAAGAAATTGAGTTCATCGGCGCCGCCGCAGCCAACAGCCAGCCAACGCCCGCCGCGGTCTCCACCGTCTTCTTCGGCGGCGGCACGCCTTCGCTTTTATCTCCCGCGCAATTTGAAGCCATTTTCAAAGCGCTGCGCGGCTCTTTTATCCTCGCGCCGGACGCGGAAATCACGATAGAAGCCAACCCCGGCGCGACGAGCTTCTCGCAATTAAATCGGCTGCGCGAAATCGGGATTAACCGTATCAGCTACGGCGTTCAATCCGCCAACGCGGAAGAATTGCGCATGTTAGAACGCGCTCACAATTTCTTCGACGTGATTCAAGCGGCGAGAGATTCGCGCAAAGCCGGGTTCAGCAACCTGAATCTCGACTTGATTTACGGGCTGCCCGAACAGACTCTCGACTCGTGGAAGAAAACCCTGACCCGCGTCGTAAACCTGCATCCGGAGCATATCTCCGCTTACGCGCTCACCCTCGAACACGGGACGCCCTTCGGGCGGTGGGCGGCGCGCGGCTTGCTGCCCCTCCCCAACCCCGACCTTGCGGCTGAGATGTATGAATATACCGAAGACTTCCTCACCCTTTCTGGATACGCGCATTACGAAATCTCTAACTGGGCGAAGGTAAATTCAGCAGCCGAAAGCCGGGATTCAAAATGGATGTGCCGCCACAACCTGCAATACTGGCGCTCGCTTCCCTATCTCGGCTTGGGCGGGGGCGCGCACGGATACGCCAATGGCTACCGGTATTCAAACGCGTTACGAATAAAAACTTATATCGAACGAATGACAAGCCGCGAGTTGCAAGCCGCAAACTACGAGTTCCCGCTTTCTCCCGCCGTCGTAAACAAACGCAAGCAAACGGAAGCGGACGATATTTCCGATTACATGATTAACAACCTGCGCCTGACCGAAGCCGGCGTTTCCGACGCGGATTTCAAAGCCCGCTTTGGGCGCGGGCTGTTGGAAGTCTTTCCAAAAGAAATCGGAGAATTGCTTCGCAACGGCTTGCTGGAACAAAAAGACTCGGAGGTTTACAGGCTCGCCCGACGCGGCAGGTTATTGGGAAATCAGGTTTTTATGCGGTTTGTGTAAGTCGAACGCATGATTTGAATACAAAGTAAAAGATGCGCATATCATGAAAGATTTAAACGGCGCGCGCAGTTTATTACATTTGGAACATATACAAAACAGACCTCCGATTTTTTCGGAGGTCTGTTCTAACTGACTGCCGACTACTTCTTAGCCTTCTTCGCCGCTTTCTTAACGACTTTCTTCGCGGCGGGTTTCTTTGCGGCGAGATTCTTCGCCTCTTTCTTCGGCGCGTGCTTCAACGCCGCGTGAGCCGCCGCGAGGCGCGCAATCGGCACGCGGAACGGCGAGCAGGAGACGTAGTTATTGCCAATCATGTGGCACCACTCAATCGAGGAGGGGTCGCCGCCGTGTTCGCCGCAAATGCCGACTTCAAGGTTCGGGCGCGTGGCGCGTCCCTCGTTAATCGCCCACTGCATTAACTTGCCCACGCCTTCGCGGTCGAGCGACTGGAAGGGGTTGACGTCCAGAATCTTTTGCTCCTGATAGGTGATGAGGAAGTTGCGTTCGGCGTCGTCGCGCGAGTAACCGTAGGTCATTTGGGTCAGGTCGTTCGTGCCGAAAGAGAAGAATTCCGCCTGACGGGCAATTTCCCTCGCGGTGACGGCCGCGCGCGGGATTTCAATCATTGTGCCGAATTTGTAATCGAACTTGATGTTTTTCTCCGCCATCACCGCCGCGGCGATGCGTTCCAGGCGCGGCTGAATCCAATCGAGCTCTTTCACCGTGCCGGTCAGCGGAATCATCACCTCAGGCTTGACGGCGATTCCGCGCAGCGCGCAATCGGCGGCGGCTTCAAAAATCGCGCGCACCTGCATTTCCACAATTTCGGGGATGGAAATGCTCAAACGCACGCCGCGCAGACCCATCATCGGGTTCGATTCGTGCATCTTCCTGACGGCTTCGAGCAAGGCTTCTTTTTCCTTCAAGCCTTCAGTCTCGCCTTTGACGCGCATGGTAATCACTTCTTCGAGAAGTTTTTCTTCGTCGGGCATGAATTCGTGCAGCGGTGGGTCAATCAAGCGGATGATGACGGGATAGCCATCCATCGCCTCGAACAGCCCGTCGAAGTCCTTGCGCTGATAGGGAAGCAATTCGTCCAACGCTTTATTGCGCTCCGCGCCGGGACCGGCGAGAATCATGCGCTGCACAATCGGCAGGCGTTCCGGTTCAAAGAACATATGCTCGGTGCGGCACAAGCCAATGCCCACCGCGCCGTAAGAGCGGGCGCGGCGCGCGTCCTTCGGATAATCGGCGTTCGCCCACACCTGCAAGCCGCGCATGGGCTTGCCGTTAGAATCCACGCGCTGTCCCTTGCGGGCGCAGATTTCATCCGCCCAGTTGAGCAGCGTGAGCAATTCAGTTTGCTCTTCCAGGCTCGGTTCGGTGGTGGCGATTTTGCCGGCGAAGACCTTGCCCGTCGTGCCGTCCACCGAAATCCACTCGCCTTCGGTCAGCGTATTCTCGCCGACGGTCATCACGCGCTTTTCGAGGTCAATCTTGATGGCGGAAGCGCCGACGACGCAGGGAATTCCAAACTGACGAGCGACGACCGCCGCGTGCGAGGTCGCGCCGCCTTCGCTGGTCAGCACGCCCTTCGAGGCAATCATGCCGTGCACGTCGTCAGGCTTGGTGAACGGGCGCACCATGATGACGTCTTGCCTGGCTTCTTTCGCCATTTTCTCGGCGGTATCGGCGTCGAAATAAATCTGACCGACAGCCGCGCCCGGCGAAGCGTTCACGCCTTTGGCGATGAACTTGCCCGCCTTCTCGGCTTCCTTCATCGCCGCTTCGTCGAATTGCGGGTGCAGCAGCGCGTCCACCTGTTCGGGGGTCACGCGCAGCACGGCTTCTTCTTTGGTGACGAGCTTTTCGTTCGCCATATCCACCGCCATCTTGACGGCGGCTTTGGCGGTGCGCTTGCCGACGCGGGTTTGCAACATCCACAATTTGCCGCGCTCAATGGTAAACTCCACGTCCTGCATGTCGCGGTAGTGCTTTTCCAGCCGCGCGGTGATTTTCATAAACTCATCGTAGGCTTTCGGCATTTGCTCTTTGAGGCGGATAATCGGGTCGGCGTTGCGAATGCCCGCCACCACGTCCTCGCCCTGCGCGTTGACGAGATACTCGCCCATCATGGTTTTTTCGCCGGTGGAGGGGTTGCGGGTGAAAGCCACGCCCGTCGCCGAGTCGTCGCCCATGTTGCCGAACGCCATCGTGCAGATATTGACCGCGGTGCCTAAATCGTGCGAGATTTTTTCCTTGTTGCGATAATCCACCGCGCGCTTGCCGTTCCACGATTTGAAAACCGCTTCGGTCGCCAGTTCGAGTTGCTTGAACGGGTCTTGCGGAAAATCTTCGCCGGTTTTGGCTTTGTAAGCGGCTTTGAATTCTTTAACAATTTCCATCCAATCTTCGGCGGTCATCTCCGTATCGCTCTTGTAGCCTTTCTTTTCTTTGTAGGCTTTGAGCGGCTCTTCAAAGATTTCGTCGCCGGTTTCCATCACCACCGAGCCGAACATTTCAATCAGGCGGCGGTAGGAGTCGTACACGAAGCGCGGGTTGCCGGTAGCTTGCACCATGCCTTCGGCGACTTCGTCCGTTAAGCCGATGTTGAGGATGGTGTCCATCATGCCGGGCATGGAAAACTTCGCGCCGGAGCGGCAAGAGACAAGCAGCGGATTCTTCGGGTCGCCGAATTTTTTGCCCGTTTCTTTTTCAATCGCTTTGAGGGCTTTCAATTCCTGCTCCCACATGCCGGCGGGGAATTTGCCGGTTTTCTGATAGGCGTTGCAAGCTTCCGTCGTCACAGTGAAAAACGGCGGGACGGGGACGCCCGCGCGGGTCATATCCATCAAGCCCGCGCCCTTGCCGCCCACGATTGCTTTAACGCCGTCCCAGGAACCGCCCGCGAGTTTTTCCACTTCCTTCACTTCGCTGAATAAATAAACCCACTTTTTAGCCATAGAGTTTGCCTCCAAACGAGATGATGTTTTCTTAAGATTCCCAAAAAACTTGTGAAATCTTGTATTTACTAAAAGCGGATTCTACCAAAAAAAGACCGCCGCAAACGAAGCAATTTGGAAGTTCGCTCGACTGTAAGAAACTCGCTTTTGCGGACGTCAAAAAAGCACAAAAGGAGTCAGCATGAAAACAGGACGATTATCCCCAACGCTCATCGCAGCGGCCCTGCTTCTGGCTGCCTGCGCGCCGCAAAATCCCGCTCCGCCGCCTGCCGCGGCTTCCCCTTCCGCCAATCAGCCGCAAGCGGCTGCCACCTCGCGCGGCGATCAACTGCAAGCCACCGACCCGGCGACCGTCTCTCTCGCTTCGGGCGGGCTGCAACTGGTGGAGTTTTTCCGCTTCACTTGAGGAACCTGCCGCGCGATGGCGCCCATAGTTCATGGGCTGGAAGCGAAGTATTACGGAAAAATCAAGTTCGTCTTTTTAGACGCGGACGACCTCGCCACGAAGAAATTTCAAAGCGAGCTCGGGTTTTATTACCAGCCGGAATTTTATCTGCTGGACGGGAACGGAAACGTGCTGAAAAAATTCGTAGGGTATGTTGAGCCGCAAGATTTTGAAGCCGAGTTCGCAAAACATTTGCCGTAGGCTCTTCTTTCGAGGCGCTATAATTTTCAGGCGAGATTCGCCTGAAAATTTTTTAACGAATAATGGCGGCACGGAGGACGACAGATGAAAAACCCAAGACTGGCTCGCGCAATTTACGGCGGAAGCGCGCTCAGCGCGCTGACGTTACTTTTCTTCTCGCTATCGCTTGGCGGGTGCGGATTTTCTTCCGCCACGCCCACGCCGGACGTCGCATACATTGAGGCATTGGTGCAGACCAGCATCGCCTCCATGCCGACCTTCGCGCCCAGCCCCACCCCGCCGCCCGCCGAAGTCCCGCCGACGGCGACGGCGACCGCGTCCCTGCCTACGCCCACGCTCACGCTGATTTTTCAGCCCTCGCCAACCGCCACCCCCAGCCTGACGGAATGCCCGCTGATTGTGACGCTGACGGATACCAAAGCGGGCGATCTGCTTCACGTGCGGCGCTGCGAAGATAATCTGGAATACGATTTAGGTCCCCTCGCCAAGGGCGTTTACGCCGCCGGACCGAATTACAAATTTATCGTCTATGTCGCCAACAACGGTTACTTATACGCGGCGCGCGTCGGGGAGGATCATCTCTCCCTGCTGAAAGATTTAGTCAAGGAAAGAAATTACACGGCGGTCAATCGCGGCGTTCCCCCGCGCTTTGTCATCTCCTTCAGAGGCGAAGCGCCGTATTATAAAATCATCCTCTACGAAGGGCGTTTTGCGCAGAAATACGAATACTCCGTGCCAGCCTGGATGGCGGAGTGAATCTCCGCGCCGAAAGAGGAAACGCCCCGTCGAGAAATTTCGGCGGGGCGTTTTGCAAAAAACGTCGCTAGGACTCAGCGGGCCGTTTCGAGTCCGCAATCGCTCTTTGGATGTTTACAAAAGGCAGCAAAATCAGCCCGGCGACGAAGAAGAAAATCAGCGAGAGTATCGCGTAGCGCAAATTGCCGAACCATTGATTCGCCAGCCCAAAGACCAGCGGACCAATCCACGACGTGCCGCGCTCGCTGACTTCGTAGAACGAGAAAAATTCGGCTTCTTGCCCGTCGGGAATCATCTGCGCGAACAGGCTGCGGCTGATGGCTTGCGAGCCGCCCATCACCAGCGCGATGAGCGCGCCGAGGATGAAGAACTGCAGGGTGGCGCTTTCGCCTTTTAAGCCGCCGTAGGCGTAGATGACCACGCCCGCCCAGATGACCAGACTGACGACGACGGATTGCTTCGCGCCAATCCAGCCCGCCAGTTTGCCCCAGAAGAGCGCGCCAAAAAACGCGACGAATTGAATCATCAAGATAACGGAAATCAGCGTGGATTGTTCCAATTCCAGCCCGCCTTGAATGAGCGGCGCGGCGGCGAAGGTGGAAGCGACGGCGATGACGGTTTGAATGCCGTCATTATACAAAAAGTAAGCCGCCAAAAATTTAAGCGTTTCAGGAAAATGCTTGATTTCACGGAAGGTCTTCGACAGCTGCTTAAAGCCGACGCTGACGTACGTTTCGCCCGTCGGCAGGGCGCGCGCAGCGTGACGCGGGCGCAGTCTCGTCCAGGTGAAGAAGGAAAAGCCCATCCACCACACGCCCGCCGAAGCGAGGTTGAGGCGAATGGCAAGACCGCCGGGGACGCCCAACGCTTCGCTGAACGTATAAAACGCCAGATTCAGTGCCAACAAGATGCCGCCGCCCAAATACCCCATCGCCCAGCCGTAAGACGATACGCGGTCGCGTTCTTCTTCCGAAGCGACGTCGGGCAAATACGAGTTGTAAAACACGATTGCGGCGCCAAAAGCGAGGTTGGCGATAATAAAGAGAACGCCGCCAAGCCACCAAAGCCCGCCGGCGACAAAGAACAGCAAAATCGTCGCCAGCGCGCCAATCATTGCAAACAATTGCATCATTTGTTTTCGCAAATGAGAATAATCGGCGATTGCCCCTAAAATCGGCAGGAACAACACTTGCATTCCAACGGAAAAAGAAATGCAATAAGGAAAAAACGAATCCGGCGCGACGGGAACGCCGAAAAAGGAGACGGTCGCTGAGTTCGCCGCCTGAGCCGCTTCGCGCGCCAGCGAGGCGACATAGGGGCCAAGAAAAACCGTCCCGACGGTGGTGCTGAACGCAGAGTTCGCCCAGTCGTACATCGCCCAGCCGAAAATTTCCTTCTTATCATTGACAATCGCTTCTTCCATCGCTCATCCTCCTTACAGGCGTATAGTTTGGGGGAGTATACTACTTTAGCGGAAAAAGACAAAATCGGAGTTGCTTGAATATCCAGTAAGCGCTATCATTAGCGGCGTGCCAAAAGTCTTTCCTCCCCTCTTTCCAGACGAGACGACGCTATCGTCGGAAGAGATTCAATCCCTGTTGGATTCTTACGCCGCGCAAAAGAAAACGGGGCTTCTGCGGCTGACCTACGCGCTGGATAAACGTCTATATTTTCTCTTCAAACTCGGCGTTCCGGTCAACGTCTATCTGGTGACGCCGGAGCGATGGGAAGAGTTCTCCCCCAAAAACAGCGCGAGCTGGATTCGCTCGGCTGAAAACGCTTCCGTGAAAACCTTGCCGCTTTCGCTGGAAGGACAGAGAGTCGTCAAAACGTTGATTCAATCGCAAAATATTCTTGAAACAAAAATCCTGAAAAATCAAGAGATTTCAACGAAAATCGCCGAGGTAAAATCCAGCGGCGAAGCCGCGTTGCTGCGCTTTCGCTGGCAAAACGCTTCGGGCGCCGCATTAATTCACGGCGAGGAATCGCGCTTTGTTTTCTTCTCGCCGAAAGCGGCGCTGGACGAGCAAGGCGACTGCTGGGCGTTTTACGAATGGGAAGAACCAGAGTGCGCCCTGACGGTCTTCGCGCCGGACCTGGAAGAGGGGGCGTGGGGAGAATATTTCCTGCGCCGCGCGTTCAAAAAGATTTGCGATCTCAGCCTCGCCCGCTTTGAAACGCTCGCCGGTCAGGGGCTGGTTGAATCGCTATCGAGATTAATCAACTTGTCCGCCAGCCGCCAGCTGGTGGAAATTTACATCGCTCGCGGCGAATTGATTGAAAACGAGCTCTTCGCTTCGCCACGGCAAGCGCTTTACAACTACCGCCGCATGCAGGCGGAGATGTTCGAGCATTTTTCGTCGGTGATTGGGTCGCCGCTGTACGTCCAGACGATAAAGGAAGCCGCCGCTCATTTGCCGCCGCCAGAGATTCAAACTCTCCGCAAATTTGAGTTGCTACCCAAAGGATATTTGAATGACTGACAACGGAACGCCGCGTCTTGCGTCGCGCGCATCAACCATTAGCGCAATTTATATAGCGACGGCTGTTTTGCTAACTCTCGCTTACCTTATCGTTTTTATCTACCGCCCGCTTTCGGCGGAAAGCAACGAAAGTTTCCTTAACCTCGTCACCCCGCTGTCGGCAACCGTCTTGGCGGCGATTGCCACGGCGAATTATTCAAGCTACCGCCCGCAGGACCTGCCGCGCAAGGTCTGGTTTAACCTGATGACGGGCTGCTGGCTTTGGGTAAGCGCCGAAGTCTTGTGGATCGCGCTCGACGCGGACTTGAGCGCAGCGGACGCGGCGTGGTTCGGCGGCTACGTTTTTTTCACGCAGGCGTTTTACAATCAATACGCGATTATTTTCCCTAAAAACAAGAAACTCATTTTGCTGAGCGCCGTCGGCGCGTGGGCGGTCGCGTTGCTGACGCCTCTGCTCGGTTTTCTCGGCGAAGAATTTACCTTTGCGAATTACCTTAATTACTACTATCCCATCGCCGATTTTTTCATCGCCGCCGCCGGGCTGGCGCTGATTTTCGTCTTTCGCGGCGGCGCGTTGCTGCGCCCATGGATTGGGCTGGTTGTTTTCGGCTTTTCAGATTTGTTCTACGCCTGGGCGAATCAGGCGGGGTTTTACGAAACCAACGAGGCGCTGACGCTGGCAATTTCCGTCAGTTACCTCGTCGCTTACCTCATCTACGGGCACGGATTTTTGGAACACTGGCTGCTGCTTACCTACGGGCTGAAACGCAAAAGCTAACCTCCCGTTGGAGTTCCCCTTTTATTTTATTATGTTTGAAACCCTTGCCGGAAGACTGAATAAAATTTTTGATTCCCTCCGCAAGCGCGGAAAACTTTCCGAAGCGGACGTGGACGCCGCCATGAAGGAAGTCCGCCTTGCGCTACTCGAAGCGGACGCGCATTTTAGCGTGGTGAAGAGCTTCATCGCGCGCGCGCGCGAACGAGCCGTCGGCGCGGAAGTTTCCAAAGCGCTCAATCCCGGGCAGCAAGTCGTCAAAATCGTTCACGAGGAATTGATTGCCACGCTGGGCGAACCCGCCCCGCTGAATCTGATCGGGCCCAAGCCGCGCGTTATCATAATGGTCGGCTTGCAAGGCGCGGGCAAGACCACCGCGGCGGGTAAACTCGCCCGCTTGATGAAATCCAAAGGCGAGCGCGTCCTGCTTGCGGCGTGCGACCCCTATCGCCCGGCGGCGGTTCAACAATTACAGCAGCTCGGCAAGCGGATTGACGTGGAAGTGGAAGCGGATTCTTCCCTGACTCCGCCGCAGCTCGCCAAACGCGCGTTGGAAAAAGCCGAAAAAGGCGGCTACTCGCTCCTTATCATAGACACCGCCGGACGCTCGCAATTAGACGCGCAGTTGATGGACGAACTCAAAGCCATTCACGCCAACGTCAAAGCGGCGGAGATTTTGCTGGTAGTGGACGCGATGATTGGTCAGGAAGCGCTGAACATAGCGCAAGGCTTCCGCAACGCGCTTCCGCTCACTGGTCTGCTGATGACCAAAATGGACGGCGACGCGCGCGGCGGCGCGGCAATCTCCGTGCGCGCCGTCACCGGCGTTCCTATTAAGTTCCTCGGCACGGGCGAAAAACTCGACGCGCTCGAAGCCTACGACCCGGCGCGGCTCTCTTCCCGCATTCTCGGCATGGGCGACCTTATCGGCTTGATTGAAAAAGCCGAAGCCGCCTACGATATGGAAACCGCTGAACGCCAGGCGCAAAAGATCGTCAAGGGCGAGTTCACGCTCGAGGACTGGCTGGAACAAATGAAACAGATGAAAAAGATGGGTCCCCTTTCGCAAATTTTGGAAATGCTGCCCGGCGAGATGGGCAAAGCGGCGCGCGGCGTGGACCCCAATCTTGTGGAATCTTCCTTCAAACAGACCGAAGCCATCATCAATTCCATGACGCTGAAAGAGCGGCGCAACCCCGATATTTTGAACGCTTCGCGCCGCAGGCGAATTGCCGCGGGGTGCGGTATGGAAGTGCAAGATGTAAACCGCCTGATCAAGCAATTCCGCGAGGCGCAAAAATTGATGAAAACCCTGCAAAAAACCGGCGGCAAAGGCTTGGGGCGGCTTTTCGGTTAGCGCGTTATTAAACACTGACGAACGAGAGGTCGCGCCTTATGCGTGTTCGAAAAAATCTCAGCGGAGACCTGGAAAACATTCAACGCTTTCTGGACGTCTTGGGAAACGGTTTGATTGCCCTCAGCGGCAAGCAACTCGTGCGCCCGGAATTCTTCCTCATGGCGCACGAGTTCATTCAAAAGAATATTCTTTCCGTGTTCTTCAAAAAAGAGGAGATTCTGGCGCGCGTGTTGACGGAAAACGGTTTCGCCGAAGAGGATGGACCCGTCGGCGCGCTCAAAGAGGGGCGGCGCAAGAGCGGCGAAGCCGCCGACGTTTTGCTGAAAGCCGCGCGGCTGTGGCAGGTGGGAGATGAAGAGTCGCGCGCCGACGTAATTTGGGCGGCCAGCGAGTTTAATACCGTCACGCGCCAGCATTTGGAACGGTTGAAAAACCTGATTTTCCCGCTTTTGGAACAGACCATCCCCGTGGACGACGAGCATAAAATTTCCGAGGAAATGAGCCAGATTGCCGCCGCCGCAGGCGCGGATTACGCGCTGTGGGGCGGACAGATTAACAAACTCGAAGAAGAGCTCAGCGACTGGTTATAAAAAAACGCGCCCCGCAAACGCGGGGCGCTTCATTTCTTAACTTAACGTCAGTTCGGGATAAGCGTCCCGAAGGCTAAATTTGACCCTTGAAGTCGCTCGCACAAAGCCTTCGGGACAGTTCACAAGGCTTATCCCGAATTCTGGTTAACTTAACCGCAGGCTACGGGACGGGGACATAATACTGAATGACGAGCTGCGGACGATACGCCGCAAGCGCTTCGCCGGAATAGAACTTGACGAGGTCGGCGACGAAGTTTCGATTCGTCGGAAGCGAGAAGCGCAGGCGGAATTGAACGGTATCGCTCAATGGAAGCGCGGCTTTGGCGGAATTGATGAGCGGGGCGTTATACCACCCCCCCGAATCGGGAGTCTTGCCAACCACGCCCGCAACCGTATCCAGCGAGGGAAGCGCCTCAAAATCGCTCGTTTCCAGCCCTGGGCTGCCGCCGAATTGCGGGACGGACATATTGACGAACAGGCTGCCGTGCGTCATGAAGGGGTTGCGACCGACCACGCCTGCGTTCTTCATCTTGAGCGTGGCGGAAGAAATGACCGCGCCAGCAGGCAGGTTAACCTGGAAGCTCAGCACGGAGCGATATTGCCGATTATCGGCGGAATCGCCCAAAAACAGGACGCTGTTGCGGTTCAAAGAACCGCCCGTCAGATTCAACGCGGAAGAAGACAAAATCCAGCCGTCTTGCAGGGGCGCGACGGGGGTCAGGGTCGTCATGCGTTGCACGGCAACTTGCAGCGAGCCGTTCACATAGTTGATGGTATAGTTTCCGCCCGCGTTCGCGCCGGAGCAGATAATATCGTAGCGCGCCACGCTGGAAACGCTGGCGCCGGGAGCGGAACAAGTCGGCGGAGTGAAGCCCGGCGTGAAGAAGCTTTCGCCCGGGACAAAGCCGGTAACTGTGTAAGTGTAAACCGGCAGGCTCGTGTTGACGTAGGCAATTTTGTTATCCGCCGTAACGGTAAGCAAAGCGGGGGAAATGGTCGCCGAGTCGGTATTTTGCGTTGGCGAGCCGTAATTCGCGCCGTTGTTGCCGTCGTTGATATAAGGCGTCAGCGTGCGCGCGCCGGCGTTTTTCGAATCGAAAGTCTGATAGACCGAATCGCCGGCAAAGAGCAATGTGGAGCAATCGGTCGCGCCGTTGCACAGCGGAGAGACAGCCGAAGCGTTGGAGCCGTCGTAGTTTTTATTCGCGCCGCTTGCGACGGAATCGACGGAGGCAATAAACGCCTGATTCGGCGGGCAGGAAATATCGGGGTCAATATCCGCGTTGTAAGCGGCGCAGCCCGCCGCGCTATACGGGTAAATATCGGCGGTCAGCCCGATGATCGGCGCGTCGTCGAGCCTGTAATAGACGGCGTCCGTCCCGGTGAGCGTCCCGCTGGCGGAGACCGGCTTGTCCGCGCCGACGTGCTTATCTCCAAGGACGCCTTCGGTCACGGAAACGCTCACGTTGGAATAGGCAGGCAAGACGCCGTCAAAGGTGAGCGCGCCGGGGGTCACTGTCACCGTATTGGTTCCGTTGTATAGGCGGCTGAAAGCGGTCAAGCCGCCGGTGATGGTCAGCGTGCGTTTGGTAATTTCGCCGGTAGATACGGAAACGGTCGTAATTTGATAATTATTTCCGCCGTTGTCGTCGTCAATCGGGAGAGCGACGATTTGCATTTCCTTGCCCGTCCCGATGTTCATATTGTCAAATTTCTGCTCCCACGTCCCGGGGGCGTCGCCCGCGACCAGAGAGCCGGAGGTAATCACCGGGGTTTCGTCGGAAGAATCCGTTCCGTCAAATTCTTTGGTATCCGCGACGGAAGAAACAGTCAGCGGGCGTCGAGCGACGGTCAGGTTCGCGCTGCCTGCGCTGGGCGAATAAGTAATATCGCCGGCGAAGGAGGCGACGACTCCCTCGCCCGGGTTGGAAGCGAAATACTCGCCCGCGTTCACTCTGAGCAAAACGCCGGACAGCGTGGCGACGCCGCTTGCGTTGGTGACCGCGCTGCCGAGGCTCGCGCCGTTGTTGAAGTTGAAATCCACCGTGCGCCCGACGACGGGCAACCCGTTGGAGAGCAAAGTAGCCGAAAGCGAGACGGTATCGCCGTAGGTCGCATTAATCGCGCCGACCGTCAAACCCGTCGGCGGCAGTTCGCCGACCACAAAATCGGAAGAAGCGCCGAGCGTGGTAAAGCCAGCGTTCACCGCGACGCTCATCATCGGGTCGGCGACGGAATCGCGCGCGTAGTTCGCCAGCTCAGGGACGAACCATGGCGGCGTGGTGGAAGGCGTGGTCTGATATTTGCGAACCATAAAGGCGGAGGGATTCGCGCCGGCGTCTATGTGCGCGTTTTGGAAGCCAAACTCAGCCTGAAAAGCGGAAGAGACGAAGCCGCCGCCCGTCGTTAACTTCCAGTAACGATTGACGTTTTTCAGTTGATTAATGCCGGAGGTGGCGACCGCGGCGTGCTCGGTAGGCGTGACGGGAACGGCGGCGGTTACGAAGCCGGCCGTCGTCACGTTCATATTGGAGACGATGAGCGGGCGATAACCGTTCACGTCGCCGACGGCGAAGTTGAAAGATTGCCCGGCGCCGACGTTGAAGGATTTCTTCAACTGGGCGACGTAGATATACGAGCGTTCATTGCCGCCGATAAGCGTTCCGCCTGCATTAATGGCGATGACGATGGAAGAAGAGCTGCCCGTCATCACGCCGTTCGTCAGGTTGAGAACGTCTGTGATGGTGGTATTGCCTTTGACAAGCAAGCCCGCGCCTGTGTTGTTGACCGTCAGATTGGGGAAGGTTGTCACGCCGTTGATGGTCTGCTGCGCGGCGCCATTGAAGACCACCGTTCCGGTTCCGGTGAAAGAGCCGTACGTCCCGCGCGTCCAGTTGCCGCCGACGGTCAGGGTTTTATCCGCAATGTTTAGCGCGCCGACGTTGCTAGTGGCGCTGAGCGTCAGGTTGCCGGGCACGTTTAAATTGTCTTGAAGGTTGACCACCGCCGTGCCGTTGATGTTGAAGTTGCCGTTGATGATCGTGCCGGCTGGGATAGTTTTGATTCCGCTGCCGGCGAAGGTCAGCGTGTAGTAAGTGGATTCCTTAACCGTCTGACCTCCAGCCAGATTGTAAGTGACCGTGTTGCCCGGCGTGGAAGCGTTAATGGTCACGCTCGTCGCGCCAATATCGGAAAATTGGATATTCAAGACGCCCGTCGCGCCCTGAGTCAGAGTTCCGTTGCCGGTGAGCGAGCCGCCCGCCAGAGTCAGCCCCGCGGCGTTGTTATTTGTCACGTTTACGCCGGAGGCAATATCAAGGTTGACGATGGAAATGGCTTTAGAGCCGCCAATGGCTTGGTCGGCGGTTTCGAAGTAGTAAACGCCCGCGCCGGGAGTGAAAGAGCCGCTGGCGGAGCTGTTGTTGATCAGCCCGCCGCGCAGATGAACGTCCGTGTTGCCGGAGTTGGTCCACTTGCCCGCCGTTCCGCCAATCGTCACCGCGCCGATGTAGGTCTTGGTTCCCGTCGCGCTGGCGTGAACGAGCGAACCGTTCACGGTGGTCGTTCCGTTCACGGTGATGTTATGGTCGGCTACCGTGAAGGTTCCGGAGTTAATGACCAGATTGCCGCCGATGTTCAGGTCCGCGCCGGTGGCTGCGGCGGAGGTCGTCAACGTCAGATTGCCATTGACGGCGGAGACGCCCGTCAGGGTCTTCGCGCCCGCGCCGCTCAAGCCGAGATGGTGATAAGTTCCCGCCTTGACGGTTTGCGCCGCCGCGCCGGTGTAATTCACCGTGTTCGGGTTCGCCGAAGCGTCGAACGCATTGATTGTATTCGCGCCAGAAATGTTCAAGACCGCGTTGAGGCTTTGGGTTAGCCCGCCGGCGCCGCTCAGGTTGGTCACGGTCAAGCCGTTAGCGAGATTGTTCGTCAGCGTAATTCCGTTTACCGTGACGGCGCCCATCGTCACGGCTTTCGTCCCGCCGATAGTCTGGTCGTTGGTATTGAAGGTGTAAACCGCCGTCGTGCCGCCGGTGAAAGTTCCGCCCACAGTCAAGCCGCCCTGGAAGGTGATGGGCGCGTTGGCGGTATTATCCCAGGTTCCCGTCACCGTGACCAAGCCTTTATAGACTTTGCTTCCCAAGTTGCTGGTGTGCGATAGTTTGCCGTTGATGGTAGTCGGTCCGTCCACCTCGATATTGAAGGCGCCGACTCCAAAGGTGATTCCCGTTCCAATCGTCAAACTATCCTGCACGACAACGTTGCCGGATAACGCTTTGGTGTAAGCCGTCGTACCGCTGAAACGATAGACTTCCAGTTTGTAATAGGTCAAGCCGAGAATGGGCTGGTTGGAATTGCCGTCGTAGCGGATCGTGCCGCTTTCGGGGTCCAAAACTCCCGCGCCGGGAGTCGTGGAGCCGGAGAAGTAAACCGAGCTGCTGCCGCCTTCGAGCATTCCGGCAGTCATCGTCCACGAGCTAAAACGATGCGTAAATCCCGCGCCGAGATTGAGCGTTCCGCTGATAATTTCCAGGGGACCGCGGTTGGCGGTGGTGGTGGCGCTGGGCGCGCCGAAATCTCCGGTCAGGGTCGCCACGCCGCCGGTTTTTTGCACGCGGAGCGCTCCAGATTGGGTGTTCAGCCCGGCGATGGCTTGCGCGCCCGCGCCGTTCAAGATCAGGTTCAAGCGCCCGACTTCCGCGTCGCCGGAGTCAATGTAATCTCCGCCGAGGTTGACGGAGGCGTAGCCGGAAGTCCCGGAAGTCACGAGCGTTCCGCCGCCGTTATCGAGGTTTCCGGTCAGGGTCAGGGTGGAGCTGGTCGCCAGAGTCAAATAGCCGGGGTCGCCGCCGACGTAATTGGTCAGGCTGGCGGCGGAAATTTGCGCCCCTGCCGCGTTGCTGGCGCTTCCGGCGTTTATCAGGCTGCCGCCAATATTGACAATCGAATCGTAGAAAGCGACGGTTCCAATGTTGGTAAAATCTCCGTTCACCGTCAGATGATAATTGGCTGCCGCGCTGGCGCCCGTATCGAACTTGGAGTTCGCGTCTTGCACGAGGAAGTTCCCCGCGATGACTTTATCGCCGTTGAGCAGCACCTTGCGCCCGTTTTTGACGATGACGCCGCCGGAGCCGTTGAAAGGCGAGACCCATTCCGGTCCTGCGGTGTACGCCGTCGTGCCGGTCATGTTGTATTGCAAGGTCGCGTTTGGTCCGTAGGTCGGCGCCGCGGAGACCGCCGCGCTGCCTTCAATAGATAAGACGCCGTTCACCGTAACGCCCGCCGTGGTCTTAAGGTTCGCCGCCGCGCCGCCCAAAGTCAGGTTGTGATAAGTTCCTGGCTGAACGGTCTGCGCGCCGGAGAGGTTATAGATCACGGCGTTGCCCGCCGCGCTGGCGTCGAGAGTCGGGGCCAGGCTCGCCGCTTGCAGCGTCAGCGTGGCAGTCGCGCCCTGCGTTAAAGTTCCCCCTCCGTTCAAGCTGGAGGTCACGGTCAGGCTGCCGTTGTTCGTGTAAGTTCCCGTGATATTTGCGTTGGCGACCGAAAGCGTTCCGTCAAAGTTTTTGCCCGCGCCAGCAAAGGTCAGGGCTCCCGTTCCGGAGGTAAACGTCCCGTTATTGGTCAGGTTGCCGTTAAAAGTGACAGCGACAATTTTGGCGCCGTCCGTGCCGTCGTTGTCAAATTCGCCGCCGGCAGCGACGGTGAAATCGCCGTTATAAGTTTTCGTCCCCGTCGCGTTGTTGTGCTGTAATTTTCCATCGGTAATTGTGGTTGCCCCGTCCACCTGAATATTCGACTGTCCAATTTGCAAGACCGGTCCGCCCCCATAGGTGGAATTAATCGTCAAATCGCCCTTTACCCACAGCGTCTTGCCGCTGACGTTATACGCAGAATAGGCGGAGCCTTGATAGGAGAGGTTGCCGTTGACGGTAAAGTTATCCGAAGGCAATATCTTATTTCCGCTCCCCGCCAGGACAAGGTTATGGTAAACGAGGATAGTTAATTTAAGCGTCTGGTCGTCCGCTTTCTCGTAAAACACCGTATTGGAGTTTGTCGTTGCGTCAAAAGTCGTCAGCGTCCAATCTGCATTGCCAAAGCCGGCATGGAACTCGCTTGCCGTTCCTTGCGTTAAGGAGCCGCTTCCTTTAAGGGAAGCCGCAATATTTAAAATCCCGTTGTTTGTGTAGGAACCGTCAATCGTCACATTGGGAATAGAAACGACGCCGCTAAAAGTTTTACTGGCGCCGGTAAAAGTATGAACGCCGCTATTCGCGCGATTAGGCGTGGTTAAGATGTTTCCGTCCGTATCCATCGTTCCATTGTTCGTGAAATTGCCGGCAAAGGTGAACGCTTCCGCGACTCCCTCTTGCCACATGCCGCCGCTTTCAATCGTTACGTCCCCGTTAAACGTCTTCGTTCCGGCAGTGTTGGAAAAGTTAATCGCCCCGTTCACGGTCGTCGCGCCGTTTACGGTTAAGTTCACGCCGGGGACGTTCAAATTTCCGTTGACCGTTAAGTTCGTAACCGTCGTAGCGCCGTTAAGAGTCTTCCATCCCGTTCCGTTAATTTGCAGGTTGTAATACGTCAAAGCCGCGACGGTCTGGTCTCCCGAAGCGCCGTAAATCGCCGTGCTGGTTCCGGCGTTGAAAGCGCCGTTGTTCGTTAAAGAGCCGTTGAGCGTGAGCGTGGTCGCGCCCGCGTTGAAGGTCGTCCCCATTTCAATGGAGAAAGCGCCGTTCACGACGATTGCGCCGCCCGCCGTTTTCGTCCCGCTGCCGGCGGTGGAAAGATTGTAATACGTCAAAGCCGCGACGGTCTGGTCTCCCGAAGCGCCGTAAATCGCCGTGCTGGTTCCGAAGTTGAAAGTCCCGCTGTTGGCGAAAGAGCCGTTCAAGGTCAGGGTGGAAGCGCCCGCGTTGAAGGTCCCGTTGTTCGTCAATCCGCCCGTCACGACAAGGGCGTAGTCAGCCGTGTTTAACGTCGCGCCAGATTGAATCGTCAAGCTGTTCACCGTCGTATTATCCGTAAGCGTCACCGTATCGCCGGCGACAATGGTCACGTCGTCGGTCGCGGCGGGAACGCTTCCGCCCGACCACACGGCGGTATCGCTCCAAAAGCCGCCGCCCGTTCCATTGCTGGAAACGCTCGCCGCGTACGCCGGCGCCGTCAGCGTAGCCGCCAGCAGGATAGCGATAAGAGCCGATAAGATTCTAAAAAATTGAGATTTCATGAAGTCCTCGCTTTCGTACAATGACTCACGTAAGATTAAAAATAACAATTTCATGACAGTTTTTATTCCGCTTATATTATACATTCTAGTCCCTCGATAAAATCCACAGTTTTGTTAATTTAACGCGAGTTCGGAATAAGGGCATGGCTTTCTCAAAATCCGGTTTCAGGCTAGAAAGCAAACAAGATGGACGGGGTTTTTAGGATGAGCCGCGCGGAAAACAGGGGGAAGACGTCCTGTTGATCCTGTTAAACAAAGCGGCGCAAGCGATCATGAGAAAGCCATGGGAATAATGGTTAAATTCAGAAATGCGCCGCAAAGTTCGCGGGGATTTTTCCATGGGCTTCTCTGTGTTCTTCGCGTCTCGGTGGTTATCCCGAATTGAGGTTATTTTAACGTCAGTCCCGAAGGCTAAATTTGACCCTTGAAGCCGCTCGCACAAAGCCTTCGAGACGGTTCAAAAGGCTTATCCCGAATTCAGATTAATTTAAGCCCGCAGCTTGCTCCAGGGAATGCGCGACGCGCAAGACGGTCGCTTCGCTCCACGCGCGAGAGACGATTTGCAAGCCAATGGGCAGCCCCGCGCGGGTGAATCCGCAGGGCAGGCTCATGGCGGGCAGCCCGGTCAGGTTAAACGGAGCGGTGAAGCGCGTCAGGAGTCGCGCGCGCTCCAGGGCGTCCTCCCCTTCCAGCGGCGGAGCGGGAATCGGCGTGGCGGGCAGAATCAGCGCTTCAAAATCGCGGAAGAACAGCGCGAGTTTGCGCTTGATTTCAGACTGGGTTCTGCGCGCCAAAGCGTATTCGACAGCGGTGAACGCCGCGCCCATTTGCAACCGCTGGCGCACATCCGCGCCGAACCAGTCGGGGTGTTCTTTCAATCGTTCGCGGTGAACCGCCGCCGCGTCCGCCTGAACCATCAGCCCGTTGGCTGCCGCCGCCTCGCGCAAAAAGTCCGCGTTATAGTCGGTCACGCGCGCGCCCAAAGTTCGCAGGGTCGCCGCGGCGCGCTGAACGCATTCCAGCGTTTCGGGGTCCGAGACTTCTTCGATGAAGTTTCCCATCGCAAAAGCGATTCTCGCGCCGGCGACGGGCTGTTTGAAATTGCGCCAATCTTCATCCGCCAGTTCGGGCGCGGAGGCAGGGTCGCGCTCGTCGTAACCGCTTAAGACTTGCAGCAGCAACGCGGCGTCGGCGACAGTTCGGGTAAGGGTTCCGACATGGTCTAGATTCCACGAAAGCGGAAAAACGCCCTTCATGCTGATTCTGCCGAAGGTTGGCTTGAATCCCACTACGCCGCACAGCGAAGCAGGGATGCGGATGGAGCCGCCCGTGTCGGTGCCGATCGCGGCGGAGACCATGCCGGCGGCGACGGCAGCCGCGCTCCCGCCGGAGGAGCCGCCCGAAATGCGCGTCTTGTTCCAAGGGTTGCGGCACGCGCCGTAATGCGGATTGTTGTTCGTCACGCCGAGCGCAATTTCGTGCGTGTTGGTCTTGCCGGGAAGTTGCGCGCCCGCCGCTTTCAATTTGGCGACGGCGGCGGAATCTTCGGCGGCGATATTTTGCGCGAAGAATTTCTTCGAGCCGGCCGTGGTAGGAAATCCCGCGACGTCGAACAGGTCCTTGACGGCGATGGGCAGCCCGTAAAGCGGAGCTTCCGGCGGCGCGGAAATTTTCTGCGGAGGCAGCAGCGCGATGAAGGCGTTTATCTTCGGGTTGAGTTCCTCAATGCGGCGACGGCATTCGGCGTCCAATTCCGCCGGGCTGATTTTTTTCGCGCGAACAATCTCTCTTTGTTCGAGCAGCGAAGCCTGCATCTTATCCTCCTCGATTCAAGCGGGCGGAGGCTTTGCGGCTGTTTTCATAAGCCGCCAGAAATTCGCGGAACATCTCGTCGTAAATTTTGCGATGGGCGGGGTTGGGTTGATATACGTTGGCGGCTTTGACGCGCAAGCCGATTTCGTCGTAGCGCAAATATCCCATGCCGACGGCGGCAAGCAGCGCCGCGCCGCGCAAGTTCGCCTCGATGGGGTCGGTCATCTGACGGACGGGGCGATTCAGCACATCAGCGCAAATCTGGCACCAGACGTTCGACTTCGCTCCCCCGCCGACCATGTTAATGGAGTCCGCTGGGCGGCGGATGAATTTTTCCACGTAGGTGAGCAGCCAGCGGGCGTTATACGCCACGCCTTCAAACACAGAGCGGACGATTTCCGCGCGGGAGCTGTTCAGTGATAGGTTGTAAAAGCCGCCGCGCAGCAAGTGATTTTCCACCGGCGAGCGCTCGCCGTATAACCAGGGAAGAAAGAGCAGCCTGCCGCTGCCTGCCGGCGCGCGTTGCGCCATTTTATCCATCCGTTGATAAACGTCCGTCGGCTTGAAGCCGGACGAAAGCTCGTCCTGCGCGAAGAAGAGCTCGTCGCGTAAATATTGCAGGCAGCCTCCGGCGAGCTCCTGCTCGTTGGTCAGCAAATATCTTCCGGGGATCGCCGAAGGCAGCGAGGCGATGTTGTGAACGAGGTCGGTTTTTTTGAAAGGGACGTGGCAGACCAGCCAGCTGGACGTGCCGATGTATAAATGCGGCTCGTAATCGCGCGCCGCGCCGGAGCCGACGGCGGCGGAATGCACGTCAGGCGAACCCATAAAGACTTTGACGTCGTCACGCAGCCCCCACTCGTGGGCGACTTGCGGGTGAAGAGTCCCCAGCAAGGCGTTGGCGGGCTTCAAATCCGGCAACTTTTCGCGCTCGATCCCCGCGAGACGCAGCAGCCCGTCGTGATATTTCACGGCTTGAATATCGCGGTTGTCGGTGACCCAATGCAAGGTGATGGAATTGAAGGAGGCGGCGAATTGACCAGTCAGGCGCAAGCCGATGTAATCCACCGGTTCAAGGAATTTGTAAGCGCGGGCGTAAAGTTCGGGGCGGGTTTCTTTAAGGTAAAGGATGTGCGCCAGCGGGTCTTTGCCCGCCCTGCCGGGCGCACCGCCGGTCAGGCGAATCCAGTTCAGCGCCTTATGCAGGGCGTAGCCTTCCACCATAGGAAAGCCCGCCGAAATTTTTTGAATGAAAGGCGCGCCGCGCGAATCCATCCAGATCACGGCGTTGGCGAGCGGCTCGCCGTCTCGCCCTACCGCCGCCGTCCCCGACCATTGGGCGGTGACTCCGATAGCGGCAATATTTTCCAGCGGGACGAGACCTTTCGCCAGCAAGCGTTTGAGCGCCGCTTCAATAGCGTTCCACCAGTCGGCGGGGTCTTGTTCCGCGCCGCCGCCGGGCAGCAAAATCACCGAAGTTTCTTGAAATTCCTGCGCCACGCGCTCGCCCTGCGCGGAAAACAAGGCGACCTTCGGTCCCGAAGTTCCCAAATCTAGAGCAAGGATGTACGCTTCGTTTGACATAGTTGTTGTGCAGCCAACGGCTGCAGCGACGTCCTCCGTCGGTCAGATTTTACGGCTGCTTTGGCAGTTTACTCACCAGGACTTTATCCACGCGCCGACCGTCCATATCCACCACCTCGAAGCGATAGCCTTCATGCTCGAAATAATCGCCCGCCTGCGGCACGCGCCCCAGCAGCGTCATCATAAATCCGCTGAGCGTTTCGTATTCGTCCTCGTGCGGCAGGTTGTTGAAATGGAATAACTCCTTGAACTCGTCCGCTTCCAACATGCCGTCGAGCAGCCACGAGCCATCCTGGCGCTGCGTGGCTTGCGGCTCTTCAAAGCCGATGGCGCCGACGATTTCTTCGAGGACGTCGTTGACGGTCAAAATGCCTTGCACGCCGCCGAATTCGTCCACCACCAGAAAGAGCTCGACGTTTTTTTCTTTAAACAGTTCCAGCGCGCGCGAGGCGAACATGGTTTCTGGGATGAAGTGCGCCGGCTTGAGCAGGTTTTTTAAATCGAGAGGTTGGCTCGAAAGGCAAGCCGCCAGTAAATCGCGCGATTCCGCCACGCCGAGAATATTTTCGAGCGAATCGTCGCGGACGGGGAAGCGCGAATAGGAGCAGCTTTCAATCTTCGCGCGGATTTCTTCGGGGCTGTCGTTCACGTCCAGCCAGACGACTTCGGTGCGCGGGGTCATCAATGAATAGACGCGCGAATCGCCCAGGCTGAAGACTCCCTCCACCATGTCTTGCTCGGCTTCTTCGAAGACGCCCGCTTGCGTGCCTTGGTCAATCAGCAGTTGAATTTCTTCTTCCGTCACCAGCGGCGCGGCGCTTTCTTTCACGCCGAATAATTTCAAAACCGCTTCCGTCGAGGCGCTGAGAAACTTGACGAAAGGCGAAAAGATTTTTGAGAAGAAGAGCATGGGCGCAGCCACCGCGGCGGAGACGCCTTCCGGGTCGCGCAGCGCCAGCCGTTTGGGAACCAGCTCGCCCAGCACCAACGAAAGGTAGGTCACCGGCAGCACGCCGACGAGCAGCCCGATGATTTCGGAATACGCTGAGAGCGCGGGGTAGCGCGAAAGTTCAGCGTGAAGCAGCGCGCCCAGAGTCGCGCCGGTTAAAGCGCCGACGAGCAGGTCTATGGAGGTAATTCCAATTTGAATGACGGATAAGAACTGATTGGGGTTTTCAATGAGTTTTAAAACCACGCCCGCGCGCGGGTCGCCTTTGTTTTGCTGGTTTTGCAAGCGCGTCTTACGGGCGGAAAGCAGGGCGGCTTCCGCCATTGCCAGCGCGCCGTTCAACAGCAGCAACAAGGCAATGGCAATAAGTCCGCCCGTCAAGTCGGTTTCTATGGGGCGTTCCGGCATGGAATTTATTTTACCAGAGTATCAGAGTTCTTCCTTTCAACTTTTTTTTCGAGGTTGCGCAAGCGTCGCTCAACGTTGAAGTAATAACGCCGCAGCCAGAAGGGGACGATCAACAACGCCAGAGCCAGCAAGCAGGTGACTGAAAGCTCAAGAGAACTGACGTAAAACATTAAGCCCTGACCTCGATTCCTGCGCCGGCGCGGACTTCGCCCACCACCCAAACGGCTTGATCGAGCTCGCCGGCGCGGGCTTGAAAGGCTTCCAGTTTTTCTTGCGGAACTCCCAGGAGCAAGCCGCCGCTGGTTTGCGGGTCGAAGAGCAACATGCGGGCGGGTTCGCCGAGCGCTTCGTCAAAGCGCGCCCAGTCGCCGAAGTTTGCCATGTTGTCGAACGCGCCGCCGGGGAAGAAGCCCTTTTCGGCATAATGCCGCGCGCCTTCCAGAAACGGCAGTTTGGAAAATTCAATTCGCAGCGCAACGCCGGAAGCTTTCGCCATTTCCAGGGCATGTCCGAGCAAGCCAAAGCCGGTAATATCCGTTCCGCCGCGCAAGCCCATTTCAGCGGCGAGTTGCCCGGCGGCTTTGTTCAAGTGCAGCATCCACAGAATCGCTTCTTGAATGTCGCCTTCGCGCGCCTGCTGCTGTTTGAGCGCGGTGGTGGTCACGCCGCAGCCAAGCGGCTTGGTGAGGACCAGCGCGTCGCCGACTCGCAAGCCGTTTTTGCCGATGATTTTTTGCGGATGAACCATGCCCAAAACCATCAGCCCATACTTCGGCTCTTTGTCTTTGACGGTATGTCCGCCGGCGATGACTACGCCGGCTTCGCGCGCCTTTTCCGCGCCGCCGCGCAAAATTTCGCTGGAAATTTCGGACGGCAAATGATCAGGCAGCGCGGCGATGTTTAAGGCGAGGAAAGGCGTCCCACCCATCGCGTAGACG
The DNA here is from genome assembly GCA_034432535.1 of Anaerolineales bacterium. Lineage (GTDB taxonomy): Bacteria > Chloroflexota > Anaerolineae > Anaerolineales > Villigracilaceae > Villigracilis. The sequence goes on from DAOUBR010000079.1 coordinate 39,453, forward strand.
TCCGAAAGGCTGTTCGCCGCCGCTATCGCGCCGTATTCGTAGGGCGTATCCACCACCGGGGTGAAGAAATCGGTCGTGGCGACCAGCGCCTGCTCGTCGCTAAAACGCCAGATCGCCGCGTCGTCGAGAGATTCAAGCCCGACGAGCAGGCTGGGATAATCGGCGGGGTTAAAAATATTTTGCAAAGGGCGCAGCACCTGCGCCAACGCTTCCGCGCCTAGTTTGGAAGCTCAGCCGGCGCAAGCGGACAAGGTCGTGAGGCGCACTTCGCGCCCGGATTGTGGAATTGCCATTTTTGCTCTTGGTGAATGAATCTGGTTACGGAATCGGGGTCGGCGCGGCGGCTGGCAATGGGAGAATGAATTGATTGCCGCTGGGGATGAAGATGGTCTGCACGCCGGGGGCGAGCTTTAAGATGTATTGATATTGCAGCAGTTCGGGCGTGAGCGATTCCGCCAACAGGCGGTTGGCTTCGGCTTCGGCTTTCGCCTGAATCAGGCGCGCTTCCGCCGCGCCTTGCGCGGCAATCACCACCGCGTCCGCCTGCCCTTGCGCCACCTGCCGCGCTTGCTCGGCTTCCTGTTTCTTTTGCTCAACGACAAATTTCGCCTGCTGCGCTTGCTGTTCGGCAATTTGCTTCTGCTCGACGGCGAGCGCGTACTCGTCGCTGAAACGGATGTTGCGCAGCACAAAGTCGCGCAGCACAAGGTCGTTTGCGGCGAAGACGCGCTCCAGTTCCTGCGTAATCAGGGCTTCCATCTCGGCGCGCTTGGAGCTGACGATTTCCTCCACGCCGTATTGCGAAGCCACGTCGCGGATCACTCCGCGCGCTTGCGGGCGCACCAGCCCGTATTCGTAACCGAAGCGCCACGTGCGGTATAAATCCACCGCGTTGGCAGGGTTGATGGCGTAAATGACGGAAGCGTCCACGTACACTTGCTGCCCGTCCTTCGTCCGCACCTGAATAGAATCGTCGCCCGATTTCGCGCCTTCGCCTTCCGCCGAAGACATGGTGTAAGTTTGATTCAAAATGGAATAGCGTTCGACGCGCTCGGCGAAGGGGATAATCCAATGCAAGCCGGCGCCCAGCGGATCGGGGCGAATGCCGCCGTCGCCAACGACGGTGACGACAATCGCCAGTTCGTCCGGCTCGATGAAGACCAATCCGGCGCCGACCGTGGTGAGCAGCAGCGCGGCGACCAGCAAAATCAGCGCCGCCGTGCCGAGTCCCTTTGTGGGCTGTTTGCGCGCCGCGCGAGTTGCCACGGCGACCAGCGCGCCGATAAAGCCCAGCCACGCCAGCAAAGCGATTCCTTGAATAATTCCAGAAATATTCATTAATAGATCTCCTTCAGCAAAGTAATTTTTCTTTTCGATAAATACGCCGCGGCGAATTATAACTCAACCGCTCGTCATTGACATTCACGCAGGACGCTTTCAAAACGGGCGAGCGCGTCGTCAATCACTTCGTCTGTGTCCGCCATAGAAGTATACATGCGCGAGCCGGCAAGAGTGATAATTTCGTTCGCCATGTAAGCCGCGCCCATTTCTTCCATCATGTGTTTGCGCGGTTTGAGTTCGCGCAACAGGCGAATGGGATTCTTCAAATCCAGCAGCATCGTCCCTGCCGTTTCGAGGTGAACGATGCTGCCTTGATTGTAGGCGACGAAAGGCAGCGCGTATTTTTCGATGATGGCTTGCAGTCCTTGGGTCAGCCTGTCGCCCGCCTTGCCGGCAAGGATCGCCGCGTTGGTTCGCTCCATTTCGAGCAAGGCGTAATAGCCCGCGGCGCAAGAAAGCGGGTTGGCGGAAAGCGTGCCGCCGACGTAAGCGCGCCCGCCGATTCCGCCGATACCGGCGGCGAATTTCATCATCACCTCCCGCCGCCCGCCGACTCCGCCCGCCATCGGGTATCCGCCTGTGACGCATTTGCCGAAGACGGTTAAATCCGGCTTGACGTTAAAGTAACCCTGCGCGCCGCCCAACCCGATTCGGAAGCCGGTGACCACTTCGTCAAAAATGAGCAGCGCGCCGAATTGGTCGCACAGCTCGCGGACTCTTTGATTGAACTCGAAGGGAACGGGGCGCGTGCCGCTTTCGGGTCCGAGCGGTTCGACAATCACCGCCGCCGTGCCGCCGCGCAGTTGATTGAAGAGCAGCCGCGCCTTCAGCGCGCCGAGCGCGTTGGGGTAAACTTCGTCGGTGGCGGCGCTCGCCCCGCGCGGGATTCCCGTCGCTTCGAGCCTGCCCGTGCCGGGAATATGCAGCCCGTACACCATCGGGTCGCTCCATCCGTGATACGCCCCGCCGATTTTGATAACGCGCTTTTTTTTGGCGAAGACCCGCGCCGCGCGAATGGCGGCCATCACGGCTTCGGTGCCGGAGCCTAACATGCGGAACATTTCAATCGAAGGCATGAAGCGCTGAATCAATTGCGCGAGTTTGAGCTCGTATTCATGAAACAAACCGGTGACGGGTCCGCAGGTTTGCAGCAATTCAAAGACTTTTTCGCGCACAGGGGCGTAGTTGCCGCCCAACACGGTAGGTCCGCCCGCTTGCAAAAAGTCAATGTAGCGGTTGCCGTCGGCGTCCCACAAGTACGCGCCTTCGGCTTTTTCGATGGCGATGGGAAAGGGATAATTGAAGGCGAGGTTATGCTGCACGCCGCCGGGAATGAATTTTTTGGCTTCGTCGGTCAGCGCTTTGGAGCGTTGGCAGCGCGTCTCGAAGTATTTGAGATACTCGCGCATCTTCTCCCGCCGCACAGGGCGCGGCGGCTGACGAGTCAGGTCGTTTAAACGAGCGTAAATTTTTTGAACGTCGGGGTATTCTGAAATCGCGTATTGAGCCGAGGTCATTTCGTTTTATTCTCCATCCGCGACGAGCGCCGCGAATTTCTTTTCGTCGGCCCGCAATTTGGCGAAAGCGATTTCGCGCACGGGCAGCGGAATCTTTGTCGTTTTCTTTTCAGTCAGCAGAGCAAGCAAATAAGTCAGGGCGCATTTTTCCAACAGCGCCATGTTGTAAATCGCCCGTTCCATCGTCCCGCCAAAGACGAGAACGCCGTGATTTTGCAGAACGTAGGCGTTGGCGCCGCTCTTTATCTTCGCTTTGACCGCGTTTTTGAGCATGCCCGTCCCCGAAGGCGCGTAGGGGATGATCTCCACGCTCCGCCCCAGATAGCGAACCTGCTCGTCGAACAGCGGGGGGATGGGCGCATTCATCAAGGCAAGCGCGCTGGCGTAAGGTTGATGAGTGTGAATGACGTAATGAACGTCCGCGCGAAGGCGGTAGGTCGCCGCGTGCATGGCGCTTTCGATGGAGGGTTTGAGCGCGCCCCCAATTTGCCGCCCCTCCATATCAAGGACGCAGACGTCTTCCGCATGCATTTTGGCGTAATCGTAATTCGAGGGGGTGACGGCGAAGCTTTCCGCGCCTTTCGTCCGCGCCGAGACGTTGCCCTCGGTTGCCTTCAGATAGCCGCGTTCCAGCAGGACGCGGCAAATTTGCACCGTTTGTCGTTGGGAAGGAAGAGTTTCCGTCATGTTTTTCTCCGCCCCGATTATAGCGGAATCTGCTATACTATTTTCAACCCAAAGCAATTTTTTTCATCAGGAGGCGCGCGATATGCTTTTCAAAGAATGGAACGTGCTGGTAGTGGACGACGAGCCGGACGTGCTGGCAGTGACGAAACTGGCGCTGCGCGATATGAAGATTTACGACCTGCCGCTTAAAATTTACGGAGCGGCAAGCAAAGCCGAGGCGGTGGAGCTGCTGAACACAAAACTGGCGGCGAAAGGCAGACCCGGCGACCTCGTCGCCGTGGCGTTGATTGACGTGGTAATGGAAACCGACCACGCCGGGCTGGATTTGTGCAAGCAGATTCGCGGGGAGATGAAGAATTGGGCTTCGCAACTGTACATCCGCACCGGTCAGCCGGGGGTCGCGCCAGAGCGCAAGGTGATTGACGAGTACGACATTTCCGGCTACATCTCAAAAGTGGACGCCACCGAGCAGAAGCTTTACACCATCATCAAAAGCGGCGCGCGTCAGTGGTACACCATTTATTACGGCAAGCTGCTTTCGGACGTCGCTCACGCGGCGATGATCGCTTCGGAGAGCAAGGAGCAAATGCTCGCGGCGCTGCGCCTTTCGGGGGCGGGGTTTGAAAGCCCCGATTTGGCGGCGGGAATCATCTTCGATAATAGTGACGTGCTGAGCTACGCCGCGCCCGCCAAAATCTTCGCCATTCGCGACGAGCTGAACGCCGCCCAGCCGATTATAACCACGCCCGAAGGTCACAAGCTATACGCGCTGGGGACGAAGGTGATGATTCACATCGTCGAGACGCCTTCGACGGCGGATTACGTCTATGTGCTGCAAGGCAAGATGAGCCTGCCCGAATCGCTGCTGGAACTGACCTTCCGTCACTGTCTCGCCATCGCCACGCTGTGGAAGCGAGCGTCCTGAGCGCCGCGCATGTAACTTTTATGTCTCGAACCGCCGAGCTGCTGCGGCAGTTTTCGTTCTTGTCGCCCTTCTCTAACGGGCAGCTGGAATACATCGCCGGCGTCGCGCCGCGCGTTCGCTTTAAAGCGGGCGAATCCGTCTTTAAAATCGGCGACCCTTCGGGGGCGATGTATTTGATTCTCTCCGGAACGATGAAGATCTTCCGCTACGACGAGCGGGGCGAGGAAATCACCCTCAGCCGCCTGGAGACGGGCGGGGTGTTTGGCGAACTGGCGCTGTTGAGCGCCGAGCCGCGTATGGCGAGCGTTTCCGCGCTGACCGATAGCGAATGCCTGGTGATTGACCGCAGCTTGTTGTTGGAGACCGTCGCTTCGGCTTCGCCGGAAGCGATTTTGAATCTCTTCGCCGTGTTGAGCAATCAGATTCGCTCGGTGAACGAGCGCGAGTTTCAGGAGTTGTTGAGTCAGCGCACGCTGGCGGACCAGATGGAGATTGAACGGCAGCGCGCGCTGACGCAGATGGTGGCGGGCGTGGCGCACGAACTCAACACGCCGCTGGGAGTCATCAACACGGCGGTCAGCGTGCTGGAACGGGAAATGAAAAGCCCGACCTTTGAAAAGTTCATGCAAGAGGAAGAAGCCCGCCAGATAGCGGAGGATTTCCGCGAGGCGCTGGAACTCATTAAAGGCAACGCGCGCCGCGCGCATCTGCTGGTGCAGGATTTTAAGAAGGTCTCGGTAAGCCAGTTGACCGACGAAAAGGAGCGCATGTCGCTTTCGGAGGCGACGCGCGAGATTGTCCATCTGGCGCAGGCGCATTTCAAGAAGTCGGGGCTACGAATTGAAATCCGCGATTTGCTGCCCCCCGCCGAGCAAACCTGGGTGGGTTATCGCGGCTACCTTTCGCAAATTCTCTTGAACCTATTGACGAACGTTCAGCGCTACGCTTACCCCGAAGAGCGCGGCGGTCTGGCGGAAATTTACCTGCGCCCGGCGGGCGCGGATAAATTCAGCCTAAGCGTAAAGGATTACGGCAGGGGCATGAACACGGAAACGCGCGAGCGTATCTTCGAGCCGTTCTTCACCACCGGACGCGCTTCCGGCGGCACCGGGCTGGGCATGGCTATCGTCCACAATCTGGCGACGGTGGCGCTGAAAGGTTCGATTCACATTGAATCGGAAGAAGGTAAGGGAACCGAGGTCGCTATTACCTTCCCGCGCGTGGTTGAGGGGTAGCGGCAACAGCGAACGAGGGAAGATGGACGGAAGGATTACATCCTTTCCAGCGTCTCAATCGCCTTTTGGATTCTTCGCAAGCAGGTTTCCCGCCCGATAATTTCCATGCTCTCAAACAGCGGCGGGCTGACCGTTTGCCCGGTGACGGCGACGCGCAAAATGCCGAAGACCTGATTGGGCTTCAGCCCGCTCTCTTCGACGTAGGCGCGCATAGGCGGCTCAGCGGCGGCGTGAGTCCACTCCGGCAGCGCCGCGAGGATTTCATACGAGCGGCGCGCCATCTCGGCGGCGCGCTTCGCGTCCAGCCCTTTGACAATCAACGCTTCGGGAGCGGGAGAAACCTCCTCCTTAAAGAAGAACCCGCCAAACTCCACGCAATCGTCCAGAGTGGTCAGGCGCTCGCGGATAAGCGGAATCATCGCCCGCAGAATCTCATCGCGGACGGGCAAACCCGCCCGCAGAAAATACGGTTTCAACCGCGCCGCCAGATCGTCGGCAGCCAGCAAACGAATGTGAGTCGCGTTAAAGTGGTCGAGCTTTTGGAAATTGATAGCCGCCGGCGAGGGCGTAAGCGAATCAATAGAAAAGCGCTCAATCATCTGCCGCAGGGTCATCACGTCGTCTTCCGGCACGCCCCAACCCATCAACGCCATCCAATTTAACGCGCCTTCGGGCGTAAAGCCCAGATCTTCCAAATCCTTAACAAAAATCGAATGACCGTCGTTCAGCGCCTGCGCGGCTTCGCGTTTGCTCATCTTGCCCTTGCCGCTCGGCTTGAGGAAAATAGAAAGATGAATCCAGACCGGCTCGTCCCATCCAAACGCGCGAACGATATTAACGTGCAGCGGAAACGTGCCGAGCCACTCCGAACCGCGTAAAACGTGCGTAATTTGCATTTCGTGGTCGTCCACCATCGCCGCGAGATGATAGGTCGGCAAACCGTCCGACTTTAACAACACCTGGTCGTTGAGCTGCTTGTTTTCGGTGACAATATCTCCGCGCAAATGGTCGCGCGCCACCGTGACTCCCTCTTGCGGCGTTTTAAAACGCACAATGTAAGGCTCGCCGTTGGCGATTCGGCGCGCCGCCTCGTCCGGGTCGAGCGCGCGGCAGGTTCCGTCGTAACGCGGATTCTCCTTGCGCTTCATCTGCTCTTGCCGAACTTTTTCCAACCGTTCAGGCGAACAAAAGCACGGATAAGCATGACCTTTCTCAATCAAAACTTTCGCGTAATGCTGATAAATATCGCGCCGCTCGGTCTGGCGATACGGTCCGAACTTTCCGCCGACGTCGGGACCTTCGTCGTATTCCAGCCCCAGCCAGCGCAAGCCGTCCATAATTTCCTGCTCCGCGCCGGGGACGGTTCGCTTGAGGTCGGTGTCTTCAATGCGGAGAATAAATTGCCCGCCGGTTTGTTTGGCGAGCAAATAATCGTACAAAGCGGTGCGCGCCGTGCCAAGGTGCATGTGTCCCGTCGGGGAGGGAGCGACGCGCGTGCGAGCGGGAAGCGCAGGAAGCGAGGACAAGTGAAACTCCTTTATAGATGAAATACGGCGGGCAAGCGGCGCGGGTTAAAACTCCATGCTCTTGTGCCGCATCGCCACAGATTCTACCAAACCGATTCCGAGCATCAGCGCGGTGAGACCGCTGCCGCCGTAACTGACAAAAGGAAGCGGCAAGCCCGAAACGGGCAGCATGTTCAAGTTCATGCCGATGTTGACCAGCGCCTGGAAAAAAATCATCACCGCCATTCCAAAAGCAATCATCGCGCCGGCGAGGTCGCGCGCTTTTTGCGCCGCGCGAATGCACCTCCACACGATGAACGCAACGGTCAAGATGAGAAATATTCCTCCAATCATACCAAATTCTTCCGCGCTGGCGGCGAAGATGAAATCGGTATGACGGACTTTAAGAAAGCGTAGCTGAGTCTGCGTGCCGTGACCGTAGCCCTTGCCGAACAATCCGCCGGAGCCGGCGGCAATTAGCGCTTGCTGCACGTTATAACGGTTTCCGTAGGTGTCGTTCGGGTCCGGCACGACAAAATTGACGATGCGCTGCTGCTGGTAAGCCTGCATGCCCGGAATGCGAACGCCAATGACCGAAGCGACAATCACGCTGACCATCAAGACCGCCGCCGCCATTCCCGCCACAATCACATGCTTGACCTGAATCCCGTTCACCCACAGCATAGCGGCAAGGATGACGGAAAGCAGCATGACGTTGCTCAAATTGGGTTGCAGCAAAATCATCACGATAATGCCGGAAGCCCAAAGAACCGCCCCCACCGCCCAGCGTAAATCGCGGGGCTGGTCTTGCGCGGCTTCAAAATAACGAGCAAGCACGATAATGGCGGCAATCTTGGCGAATTCCGTCGGCTGCAAAAAAAGCACGCCCACCTGAAACCAGCGCTGCGCGCCAAAAGCCACCTGCCCCAAGCCCGTGAGCGTGAGCAAGAAGACCATAACGACAAAATATATTGGGCGGTATAAAGCCAGCCAGTAGCGGTAATCAACGGAAGCGACGATAAAAATCAGGACGACGCCGAGAATGGCGAAATACACCTGACGCATCACTAAAGGCTGCAAGACCTCGTTGCCCGCAATCGCGGAGCGAATCATCGCCGCGCCAAAAGAGGAAGCGAGGACGACCGCTCCCAGAAGGAGGAAATCAAAGTTGCGCCATGAGAGTTCGCGGTTCATGCCTTAACTATAAAGTCAAACGGGAAAAAAATCCATCCGCGCAAAAGCGCGCGCGGCTTTCTCAAAGCCGAGTTTTCTCCGCCAGCGTAAAGAAAAAGCCGCAAGGCGGCGCGATAAAAAACGCCCGTCAAAAAAGTTGGCGGGCGCGCTTGCAAACGAAAAAAAACGCGCGGGCTACTGCCGAACCACCGTCCGCAAGGGAATATCCGCCACCAGACGCTGCTCCCGCCCGTCGCGCTCCAATTCGATGCGCACCGCTTCGGGGTCAATATCAATGTAATTGGAAATCGCCTTCAAGAGGTCGTTTTTCAACGCTTCCAACTGCGCGGGCGATAAATCCGTGCGGTCGTGAATCAACACCAATTGCAGGCGCTCCTTCGCGCTGGCGGCGCTGCGTTTGCGAGAAAAGAAGCCCATATCTCATTTCCTCCCGGTCAGCCTTTGAATGGCGCTCCACAAGCCGCCCTGCTGATCGAGTTCCATAAAGGGAACGTCGCGCCCTTGAAGGCGTTGGGCGATGTTGCGAAACGCTTGCCCGGCGCGGCTCTTCGGGTCGGCGGCGACGGGCGCGCCGCGATTTGAACCGATGATGACGCTCTCGTCTTCGGGGACGACGCCGATGAGTTTAATGCCGAGCAAATCCAAAACGTCTTCCGCTGAAAGCATGTCGTTATTCCGCACCAGAACCGAATTCAAACGGTTGAGAATGAGGGCGGGCGAGCCTTTTTCCTCCGCCTCAAGAATGCCCACCACGCGGTCGGCGTCGCGCACGGCGCTGACTTCCGGGTTGGTGACGACCAGCACGCGGTCGGCGGGGGCGATCGCGTTGCGAAATCCGCGCTCAATGCCGGCGGGAGAATCAATAATCACGTAATCCGTCTCCTCGCGCAGTTCGTCGCACAGGCGAATCATATCCGAAGGGGAAACGGCGCTCTTATCGCGGGTTTGCGCCGCGGGGATGAGATGCATTTCGGGGTAACGTTTGTCGCGTATCATCGCCTGCCTGAGTTTGCAGCGCCCCTCGATGACGTCCACCAAATCGTACACGATGCGATTTTCCAGCCCCATCACCACGTCGAGGTTGCGCAACCCAATATCGCCGTCAATGCAGACGACTTTTTTCCCGTCCATCGCCAGCGCGTTGGCGATGTTGGCGACGGCGGTGGTTTTGCCCACGCCGCCTTTTCCCGAAGTTATGGTAATCACTTGTGCGGTCATATGAATTCCTGAGACATAAAAATTTTTATACGCGCCAGAGTTCGGCTTGCAAAAATCCTTCGTCGTTAATGCTGGCGACTTCGGGTTGCGGATTTTTGCGCGGTTTTAGCATGGCGGAAACCTGGTCGGCGATTCGCAATTGCGTGGCGGAAAGGTCGAGCGCGCAAATGACCGCTTGACGGTCGCCGTTTGCGCCCGCGTGAATCATGCCGCGCACTCTGCCCCAAACGATGACGCTGCCGCCCGCCACAATCTCCGCCCCGGCGTTCACGTCGCCCACGACTACGACGCTGCCGGGATACTCCACCCGCTGACCGGAGCGCAGCGTCTTGCGGATGAACAGCGAAAATTCATCGGAAGGAACGTCCATGCGGCGTTCTTCGGGTCTCGGCTTGGAAATGCGCGTGGCAAGACCCAACAGCTGGGCGGTTTTTTCGGTGACGGGCGATTCGCTCGCCACAGCCCACAGCGTCACCCCGCGCTCGGAAAGCTGGTCGCGGAATTCCACCAGGTCGTTCACCTTCAACGCCTGCTCGCCGACGTCCAGCGCCAGCCGCGCGCCTGCAAAGAAAGACGGGCGCGCGTCAATTTGAGCGAGCAGGGCGAGGCTCTGCTCTGCCCACGAAGCGGCGGCGAAGGTCGCCAGCAATCCGTCGCGGATACCCTTAATTTGCACGAGAGAGGATGCGGCTTCCATAAGATAAAGAAATTATACCTGAGGCGCTCCCCAAAATGGATAATCGCAAAAACCGCCATCATTTTGCAATTCAACGGCTTTTGCGCGCAAGCGGCGGAGGGGCGCCGCCCGCCGACTAAAACGCTCGCCCCCACCCAAACGCCCCTTCCCACTCGAACGCCCGCCCCCACCCAAACGCCCAACCCGTTCATCGAGGAAGTTTTTCCGCAGGCAAAAGAGGCGAAAATGAGCGTGACTTGCGCATTCTTTATACCCGATATTTCCGCCGCCTGCGCTCATTCCGGCGCAAACGGCATGGCGATTACTTACGCTCCATTCTGCGACAGCGGCGGCGTGGAATGGCAAATCAGTTGGGAAAACGCCACAGAAAAGCGATTTGACCTTTCCGCTTACAAGACGTTTAGCTTTTGGATCAAAGGCTCAAACAGCGGAAAATTTCTAAGCCTGTACATGCTATTGGATAAGCCAATTCTGGTTGGAGAGCCAAGAATTTCAACCCAATGGCGGCAGGTTAAAATTCCTATCGGGCTGCCCGCCGTCGAACAGCTGATTTTCAGGTTTCCGATTATTGCCGCAAAGACGAATTTTTGCCTGGACGACTTCGTTTTTGAGCCTTAACTACGCGCGCAAAACGCTTCTTGCGGTACAATACGGACATGGATAGCGACGACCCGATTGAATTTCGTATCGGCGTCTTTTTCTACCTTATCGCCGCGTTTGCGTTTGTCATCTTTGTCGCTTCCGACTTTGCGGACAAACCGGACTTCGACTATTTCTTCTTCGCGCTGCTGCTCTTTGGAGCGGGCTGGTTCTTTCGGCGCAACAAGAAGCCGCCGCCCCGCGTGGAGCGCTTTGTGCGTTTTAAGGGCTGGCTCTCCAACATGAAGAGCAAAATGTCGTCAGGACCGAAAAAACAAAAAAAATAACATGTCCAAACTCATCTCTCTCAAAGAAGCCGTTTCTCAGTTCGTGAACGACGGCGAAATCGTGTACGCCGCGGGATTCACGCATCTCATCCCTTTCGCCGCCGGGCATGAGATTATCCGTCAAGGCAAAAAGAATCTGACGCTGGCGCGCGCCACGCCGGATTTAATTTACGACCAGATGGCCGCCGCGGGCTGCGCCAAAAAGGTCATCTTCTCTTACATGGGCAACCCCGGAGTCGGCTCGCTGCGAATCGTCCGCGCCGCCATCGAAAAAGGCGAGCTGGAATGGGAAGAATACTCCCACTTCGGCATGATTACCCGCCTGCAAGCAGGCGCGGCGGGACTCCCCTTCCTGCCGATGAATCAAACCGGAGCGACGGACCTCGAGCGGGCGAATTCGAACATCAAGCGCATCCCCGACCCTTACGGCGGAAAAGATGTGATTGTCGTCCCCGCGCTAAATCCCGACGTGGCAATTGTTCACGTCCAGCGGGCGGATAAAAACGGCAACGCGCACTTGTGGGGCATTATCGGCGAACAAAAAGAAGCCGCCTTCGCCGCGCGCAAAGTCATCCTCACCGCCGAAGAGATTGTAGACGAGCAGGTCATCCGCTCCGACCCCAATCGCACGATGATTCCCGCGAACATCGTCAGCGCGGTGTGCCATGTCCCCTATGCCTGTCATCCCAGTTACGCGCAGGGCTATTACGACCGCGACAACGAGTTCTACCTCGCGTGGGATAAAATCAGCTCGTCCGAAGAAAGCGTCAAGGCGTATCTGGACGAATGGGTGTACGGCGTGAAAGACCGCGAAGAATATTACGCCAAACTGGACGCGGACGTCCGCGAGCGTTTGAAGGTTCAGCCGCGACACAGCGAGAAGATTAATTACGGGCAGTATTAGGCAAGCGAAAAACGGATAAAGCGAAACTTCATCCGTTTTTTTATCTTTCCCGCCGGCGCCGAGCCGGCTCCAAACGGCTTCGCAAGAGTAGCCCGGACATTGAATGTCCGGGCGGGATTGGCGGGGGCGGACGTCTGCGCCGCAACGCATCGTTCCCGAATGGAGATTCATTTTGCTACACGCATATCGCGGCTTGACGCAATACCCCTCCTGTGATATTCTTCCCAAATCGTAAACCGACTGGTCAGTCTAATATGTCAGACAACTTCACTCCCGACACCCGCGAGCGGATTCTCGAAGCCGCAGTGAAAGTCTTCGCCACCAAAGGCTACCACGACGCTAAAGTGGACGACATCGTAGCCGAATCGAACACCTCCAAAGGCTCGTTCTACTTCTATTTCCCTAGCAAGCAGGATATTTTCCTCGCGCTGACCGACGCCTTCGCCGATTTGCTCGAAGCCCGGTTAACGCAGGCGATGGCGAAGGAAAAACACGGGCTGCAGCAAATGAACGCCGCGCTCAAAGCCAGCCTGGGGCTTTTTAGCCAATATCGCGGGTTGGCAAAGATTGCCCTCGTGCAAGCGGTGGGACTCGGCGCCGCGTTTGAGGAGCGCCGCCGCGCAATGAACGACCGCTTCGCAAAAATCATTCAATCGCGGTTGGAACGCGCGATTCAAGACGGAAGCATTCCGCCCTTGCAAACCGAAATCGCCGCCCGCGCGTGGGTCGGAGCTTTGAACGAAATCGTCGTTCACTGGATTTACGTCGGAACTCCCCCGCTGGAAGAATCGCTGCCCGAATTGCAAAAATTTCTCGCGCGCTCCATCGGCGCCGCGCAGGATAAAACCTAACTCAAGGAGACTCTATTTCAATGCGTTCGTTCTACAAAATGTTTGCCTTCGCCCTCGTTTTGGGCTTGTTGCTCGCCGCGTGCGGCGCTCCCGCTGCCGCCCCCGCTCGGACCGAAGCCCCCGTTCAGACCGAAGCCCCGGCCGTCACGCTCAAAATCGCCGTGCTACCCATCATTGACGCGCTGCCGATGTACGTCGCTCAGCAGGAAGGTTTGTTTGAAAAGAACGGCGTCAAAGTCGAGCTGATACCGGTGGCTTCCGCGCCGGAACGCGAGCAATTGCTCGCCGCCGGGCAAGCCGACGGCACAATTAACGAAACCCTCGCGGTGATGCTCGCCAACCGCGAAAAAATTCAAATGCAGGCGGTGCGCTACGCGTTGGTCCCCGCCGAAGGACACGGTCACTTCTTCATCATCGCCTCCGCGAAAAGCGGCATTACCGACCCGCAGGGGTTGAAAGGCGTGGAAATCGGCGTTTCGCAAGGCACGGTGATTGAATACGTCACCGAACGGCTGCTGCAAGCGCAAGGCTTTTCCAAAGACGAAATCAAGACCATCGCCGTTCCGAAGATTCCCGACCGCATGGCGCTGCTGGCTTCGGGCGAATTGAACGCCGGCACGCTGCCCGACCCGCTCGGCGCGCTCGCCGTTCAGCAAGGCGCGAAGATTATCCTCGACGACGCGAACTATCCCCAATACGGTTTCAGCGTCATCTCCTTCCGCAAAGCCGTGATTGACGAGAATCCCGCCGCCGTCAAGGGCTTCCTCGCCGCAATCGAAGAGGCGGTCAAAACGCTGAACGCCGACCCCAAGAAATACGCCAATCTGCTCGCGGAACAAAAGCTCGTTCCGCCGCCGCTGATGGAAAGCTACGTCGCGCCGGTTTACCCCGCCGCCGGAATTCCCAGCGAAGCGGAATGGAACGACGCGCTGGCATGGGCGAAAGAGAAAGGCATGTTAAGCGCCGACGTCTCCTACGCCGATTCCGTGAATAGCTCGCTGCTTCCATAAACGACGCGGGTATCCGTTATAATCAAATGACAGTCGCCTTAGACGGCGGCTGTCATTTTTGCTATGATAGACGTTCAATCCCTTACCTTTTCTTATCCGCGCGGAAAGCCGATTTTGCAAGATTTTAACTGGCAAGTCGCGCGCGGCGAGACCTGGGCGATTCTCGGCGCTTCGGGCTGCGGCAAGACCACGCTGCTTTATCTGCTTGCCGGGCTGCGCTCGCCGACGCGGGGAAAAATTGAAATAGACGGCAAGCCGCTGCTGCGCCCGCGCCCGCAAACCGGGCTGATTTTGCAAGATTACGGGCTGCTCCCCTGGGCGACCGTGCGCGAAAACGCGGAGCTGGGCTTGCGCGTCCGCGAGTTTTACGGAGAGGACGGCAAACACGCGCCCAAAAATTTCCGTCTCGAAAACAACGCCGATTATTGGCTGCAACGACTCGGGCTAGCGGAACACGCCGAGAAGTTTCCCGCCCAACTTTCGGGCGGACAGCGCCAGCGCGCCGCCATCGCCCGCACTCTCGTTCTCAAGCCCAACCTGCTGTTGATGGACGAGCCGTTTTCCTCGCTGGACGCCGTCACCCGCGAGGATTTGCAATCGCTGATTTTGGAATTGCGCGCCGAGCAAAATTTAACGCTAGTCATCGTCACGCACGCCATTGAAGAAGCCGCCGCGCTGGGACGGAAAATCTTGCTGCTCAACGCTTCGCCGCGCATATACGAAAACCCCAAAGCGGGAACGCCCGCGTATCGCGGTTCGCCCGAATATCAGGCGCTGTGCGGTCAATTAAAAAACGAGATGAAACATGAAACGGCGTGAACTCCTCTTTTCGTTCATCGCGCTGCTTGCGCTTTGGCAAATTGCCGCCCTTCTGCTGCGCCGCGAAATTTTACCGCCGCCGCTTAAAGTCTTCGCCGTTTTGGGCGCGGAATTGCAAAAGGGGCTGGCGATTCATTTTCTTTACAGCCTATGGCGCGTCGCCGCCGGCATGGCGCTTTCTGTGTTGGTCGCCGCGCCCGTCGGTCTCGTCATCGGCGGCTCAAAACGGCTGAGCGGAATCTTTTCCCCCTTTATTTACCTGCTCTACCCGATTCCCAAAGTGGTCTTTGTGCCTATCGTTTTGCTGCTGTTGGGCGTCGGCGATTTGGCGAAAATTACGCTCATTTTCTTAATTTTATTTTTTCAGATTGTCGTGCTGGTGCGCGACCAGGCGGCGAGTCTGCCAGCGCAGCTGCTCCTCAGTTTACGCAGCCTCGGCGCGGGGCGGCGGGCGCTGTTGCGCTTTGTCTATCTGCCCGCCAGCCTGCCCGCCATTCTCACCGCGCTGCGCCAATCCATTGGAACGGCGGTGGCGGTGCTTTACATTACGGAACTCTTCGCCACCAAATACGGCTTGGGTTATTATATTTATTACAACGGCAGCGCTCTGTTCGACTACCCCGCCATGTACGCGGGCATTATCGCCATGAGCGTTTTAGGAATCGGCATGTATTACGCGGTGGATTGGCTTGAACAAAAATTGTGCAAATGGAAATTTGCGAGTTAGGGCGAGCCTTCCGCCGCTTACCAGACGACTATTCCAAGCCAGAACAGCAAACTAAACGCCAGCGCGGTTTGACCGGTCAGCGCCAACGCGGCGTTAAGCGGACGCCCTTTTTGGGTGAGCGTCGCGCGCGCGGCGCGATACGCGAGAGGAAGAGAAAGCCACGCCGCCAGCCCGCCCCACGGAACGACGTTTAACCCCGCGGCGAGGGGAACGACCAGATACGCCGCCGCCATGCAAAACAGATATTCAATTTTCGTGCCGCGCTCGCCCAGCCGCACGGCAAGCGTGCGCTTGTTTCCCTTGCGATCGTTTTCAATATCGCGCAAGTTGTTTACGACAAGAATAGCAGTGACGATCAGCCCCGGCGGGACGGTCATCCACCACGCGGCGGCAGAGACGAACCCCGCCTGAACGTAATACGTCCCCGCGACGGCAGCCAGCCCGAAGAAGAGGAAGACGAAGGCGTCCCCCAAGCCGTGATAGCCCAGCGGAAAGGGCCCGCCCGTGTAAGCGATTGCGGCGGCGATAGCCGCAATCCCGATGACGGCGACGACCCAGCCGCGCAGCCAAATCAAATATAAGCCGAGCAGCGCCGCCAAGCCAAAGACAACCGCCATACCGAATTTGACCTGCGCGGGAGTTAACAAGCCCGCCTGAGTGACGCGCGTGGGTCCGAGTCGTTCGTGCGTATCGGTTCCGCGCTCGAAATCAAACACGTCGTTGGCGAGATTGCTGCCAATTTGCAGCAGCAAAGCCGCCAGCAAACAGACCAGCGCCGCATCCAGCCGAAAAACGCCGTCGCGCCAAGCCAATGCCGCGCCCATCGCCACGCCCGAAGCGGCGGCAGGCAGCGTGCGCGGACGAATCCCCAACCACCAGGCTTCCCAATTAATTCTCGTTTGAGTCAAGCGTCTTTTCTCCCTTTAATAATTTTTTGTTTCAACATGCTTCCTACAATCGCGCAGGCTTCGGCGGGCAGATAATGAGCGGCGGAAGCGTCGAAGAGCGCCTTGCAAGACGAGGGGAAATCTTCGTCGCCAAGCCAGTAAACAAGCAGCAGCGGCATACGCGGCAGCGCGTCGAAACGGTAAGCCGCGTCGCCGAGCTCGCAACGGATTCCGCCCGCGTTTTCGCACGCGCGGCGGAAGGCTTCCAAATCGAGCGCGAAGGCGCCGGCGATTTCGTCGCCGGAATACCCCTGAAAGGCGGAGTGATAAACGCGCCCGTTGGGCAATTCGGCGAAAGAGACCCACCTGCCCGTCAGCGGCGCGCCGTCGGCGGTGAAAAAATAATACAGAAGCAGAGTTTGCAAGAACGAAGGTAGAGGCGCGCCTTGCGCGTCGCGCGCAACCCATTGCGGGAGAGAAATCGCGCGCGGGATTCCCCAAAACGAAAAACGAATCGCGTTGTCGGAATACTCCGCGCCGCCAAGAGAAGCGACCAGACGCGGCTCGCGCTTTTGCAGCGCGGCGCGGAGCTCGTTCGCTCTGGCGGATAAATCCATCTCGCGCTTTTGCAGCGCGGCGCGAAAGTCGGGTTTCATGCCGCGAATTATAGCGTCTTTCAGAACCTGTTATGGTACTTTTATCTAAATTTATAGTGACAATGTTCATCATTTGCAAAATATTCAAAGCGCTACAATATTTTGTAAGCAATTGGGCAAGTTTTCACGAAGCGTCTTTTGTGGCGTAATCCAATTTTCCAAAGGAGAGGAACGCATGGAGACCAAAACGTTTGAAACGCCCGCATTATACGGCGACCATCACGTTATGGAAGCGAGGCGCATTTTGCTGGAACTAGAGGGGGTGAGCGACGTGTACGCGAGCAGCGCATTTCACGTCATTGAAATCACCTTCGACCCGGAAAAAGTCAAAGCGGAGGAAATCACCGCGCGACTGGAAGCCGCCGGCTATTTAGGCGAAATTCCCGTCGCGGCGGAAAGCGGCATGGCGGTGGAAAAGAAAGAAGGCGACGGCGTCTTCCGTCATACTGCCGTGTACGAAACGGTCAAGGGGACGATTTCTTTTGCGCAGCGCGTGAGCTATTCGGGACGTCCGCTTTGGCCCTGTCCCGGCATGGAGCCGATTAAGGTCGTCAAAGAGTGAATTCAGGTTTAGAGATAGAGAGGCGCATGATGGCAAAAAAACGAGAAATTAAAGATTACTCCACCGACCCGGCAGCGCAACAAATGCTTATCCGGGCGGAGGAATTGGGCGTCGGCACGGCGTTCACCAGAGCCGACAACATGGTCCCATGCAACATTGGCGGCGCAGGCATGTGCTGTAAACAATGCGGTATGGGACCGTGTCGTTTAACCAAGAACGGCGACGTAGGCGTGTGCGGCGCGACCATTGACACCATTCAGGCGCGCAACCTCACCCGCGCCATCGCGGCAGGCGGCGCGGCGCATTCGGACCACGGGCGCGACATGGCGTTTCTGCTTAAAGCCGCCGCCAAAGGCGAAGCGGAAGGCTACGCCATTCGAGACGTGGCGAAGCTGCGCATGGTCGCTTCCTATTACGATATTAAGATAGAAGGGCGCTCGCCGGAAGAGATCGCCATTGAGCTCGCAGATTTATACATCGCGCAGTTTGGGCAGCAAAGCGGAGAAATCGTCCCGATTAAGCGCGCGCCGAAAAAGCGGCAGAAACTCTGGCGCGAGCAAAAGGTCGTCCCACGCGGCGTGGACCGCGAAGTGGTGGAAGCGCTGCACCGCACGCACATCGGCGACGACCAGGAGCCGGAGCATATTCTTCATCACGCCATTCGCACGGCGCTGGCGGACGGCTGGGGCGGCTCGATGATTGCCACCGATATTTCGGATATTCTGTTCGGCACGCCCGCGCCCATTTTGGGGCAAGCCAACCTCGGCGTGATTAAGCGCGAGATGGTGAACGTGGTCGTTCACGGGCACGAGCCTTCGATGAGCGAAATGCTGGTGGCCGCCTCGCAGGACCCGGAAATTATCGAATACGCGCGCGCGGCGGGGGCGCAGGGCATTCAGCTTTCGGGAATTTGCTGCACAGCAAACGAGATTCTCATGCGGCAGGGCATCCCTGCGGCGGGCAACTTCCTGCATCAGGAACTTTCAATCATGACCGGCGCGGTGGAAGCCATGGTGGTGGACGTGCAGTGCATTATGCAAGCGTTGGTCGGGCTGGCGCAGAACTTCCACACCAAAATTATCACCACTTCGCCGAAGGTGAAAATCAAGGGGGCGACGCACATCGAATTCGACGAACATAAGGCGTTCACGGTCGCCAAGCAAATCCTCAAGACGGCGATTGACAATTTCAAGAATCGCGCGCCGGAAAAGGTGCTGATTCCGCAGATTAAAGAAGACGTGATTCCGGGTTTCTCGCACGAGTACATCAACTACATGCTCGGCGGCTCCTACCGCGCTTCCTTCCGCCCGCTGAACGACGCGATTATGAGCGGGCGCATTCGCGGCGTGGCGGCGATTGTCGGCTGCAACAACCCGCGCTCCTCGCAAGATTACCTGCACAACAAAGTGGTGAAAGAGCTGTTAAAGCAGGACGTGTTGGTGGTGCAAACGGGATGCGGCGCGATTGCGGCGGGCAAGCTGGGGCTGCTGCTCGGCGAAGCGGGCTTGAGCGAAGTCGGCAGCGGCTTGCGCGAAGTGTGTGAAACTATCGGCATTCCGCCCGTGCTGCACATGGGTTCGTGCGTGGACAACACGCGCATCCTCACCGTCTTAACGCAAATGGCGGAGACGGGCGGCTTGGGCGAGGACATTGACCAGATTCCCGCCGTCGGTCTCGCCCCCGAATGGATGAGCGAAAAAGCGCTCGCCATTGCGACGTACTGCGTCGCCTCCGGCGCCTACGTCATCTTCGGCGGCGCTTCGCCCGTAGGCGGCATGCCCGACCGGGTGAACGATAGCGACATTGTGCTGCGTTACATCAGCGAGGGCTGGGAAAAACTCTACGGCGGCAAACTGGAATTCATCCCCGACCCGGACGAGATGATTAAAGCCACGCTTGCGCACATTGACAAGAAGCGCGCGGCGCTCGGTCTCCCCGCATGGGAGCCGAATAAGTTTGGGCGCAGCGGCGACGCCAAAATGAACGAACTCGAAGCCTTGCCGCTGGAAGCGAAGCGCGAAGCGATTTATGGATAGCCGAACAGACTGGCAATGAGCGACGCTAGACCAGGAGAGTACATCCATGTCACGATATATAGCTACCCGCGCCATTCGGGGCGCAAACGCGCTCGTCACCGAAGCGGAGTTGATGTTGAACAAAGCGCTCGCGGAAAAAGGACCCGAAACGCCGGTGACTTTCCCCAACACCGCCTACTACCTGCCGACCATTTTAGGCATGACCGGCAAAGCGGTGGAAAAACTCGGCGACTTGAAGCCGGCGATGGAATACGCGCGCAATTTACTGCATCCCCTTCCCGCTCAAAAACGTTGGACGCCCTATCTCGGCGAGACGCTCGATTCCGGCATAGCGACGCTGCTCGCCGCCGAAACCATCGAAGCGATTCGCTTCGTTTATGGCTTGCAGCCCGAAGCCGCGCCGGGCTTTACGCTGGCGGGCGGAACCAACTACGGCGAGCAAAACGGACACGGTCACTTAAACGGGCCGATTGACGATATTCAACTCCGCTCGTGGGGCATTCAATTGGTGGATGGACGCATGCCCGGCTTCGCGGCGATTGTCGGCTGCGCGAAATCGAACGAAGTGGCGGTGAAAATCGTCCGCGAATTGCAACGGCGCAACATCCTCACCTTCCTTTCGGGCAACGTAAACGGCAGAAGCGTCATTCACCAGCTGCAAGAAGAAGGCGTGGAGCTCGGCTACGATACCTACACCGTCCCCTTCGGCACGGATACCATCTCCGCCATTTACGCGCTGGGCTTCGCCACCCGTTCCGCGCTGACCTTCGGCGGCTTGAAGCCCGGTCAAGCGCGCGAGATTCTGCTTTACAACAAAGAGCGTGTTTTCGCCTTTGTGCTGGCTTTGGGCGAGGTGGACGATTTGAAATACGCCGCGGCGGCGGGGGCGATTAACTTCGGCTTCCCAGTCATCGCCGATACGGTCATCCCCGAAATTCTGCCCACGGGCGTCACCACCTACGAACATGTCGTCTCTATGCCGTTCAATCAAATCGAAGGCAAGGACGATTTAGAACGCGCCGAAAGGCTGGTGCAAAAGTGCATTGAAGTGCGCGGCGTCAAGGTCAAAGTCTCCAACGTGGACGTGCCTGTGCCGTACGGCTCGGCGTTTGAAGGCGAAGTGGTGCGCAAGGCGGATTTGCGCGTCGAGTTCGGCGGCAAGCACGCCCGCTGCTTCGAGTATTTGCAAATGGCGAAGTTGGATGAAATCACCGACGGCAAGATTCAAGTGATTGGTCCCGATTTCTCGCAGGTCCCGCCCCAAGGCGCGATGGACATGGGAATCGTCATCAAGGTCGCCGGGCGGCAAATGCAGCAGGATTTCGAGCCGGTGCTGGAACGTCAGGTGCATTACTTTATCAACGGCGCGAGCGGCATTCAACACGTCGGGCAGCGCGATATTGCGTGGATTCGCGTCTCAAACAACGCGGCGGACAAGGGCTTCAACCTCGAGCACTTCGGCAAGATTCTGCACGCGCGCTTCCACGAAGACTTCGGCGCGATTGTGGACAAAGTGGAGGTGACGATCGTCACCGACCCGGCGCTGCACGCCGAATGGCTGGAAAAAGCCCGCGCGGCTTACGACTTCCGCAACAAGCGTCTCGCCGACCTGACCGACGACAAAGTGGAAGAGTTCTACTCCTGCACGCTGTGTCAATCGTTCGCGCCCAATCACGTTTGCGTGGTTTCGCCCGAACGGCTGGGCTTGTGCGGCGCGTATAACTGGCTGGACTGCAAAGCCTCGTATAGCATCAACCCGACGGGTCCCAATCAGCCCATCAAACTCGGCAAATTGATTGACCCGAAAAAAGGCTACTGGACCGGCACGAACGAATACGCCGCCATCGGCTCGCACGGCGTGGTGAACGAAGTGACGATGTATTCCATCATGGAAAACCCGATGACGGCTTGCGGCTGCTTTGAGTGCATCGTCATGCTCATCCCCGAAGCCAACGGCGTGATGGTGGTCAGCCGCGAAGATACCAGCATGACTCCCGCGGGCATGACCTTCTCGACTCTGGCGGGCATCGCGGGCGGCGGGCTGCAAACGCCGGGCGTGATGGGCGTGGGCAAGTTTTATTTGCTCAGCCCCAAGTTCATCTCCGCCGACGGCGGCTTCAAGCGCATCGTGTGGATGTCCTCCGTGCTGAAAGAGACGATGGCGGACGAGCTCAAAGCCGTCTGCGAGCGCGAAGGCGACCCCGACTTCATGTCCCGTGTGGCGGATGGAAATGTCGCCACCACTGTGGAGGAATTGCTCGCGTGGATGGAAGCGCACAATCACCCCGCGATGGCGATGGAGCCGATGTTTTAGATTGCGGACGCCATTTTCGAGAGAGATTCTAACCATCCATAGCCGAATATTCGCGCTATCAGACTCGCAACTATCAGACTCTCAAGGAGCGCATTATGCCGATTGAAATTCCAAAAGATAAATGGGCGGGAAGCGTAAAGAAAGTCGTCATTGGCGCAACGGGCGCGGAAGGAGGCACGCGCGCCAAAACCGTCGTCGTCGGCGGGCAGACCTGCATGCCCTACCTGCGCTTTGAAGCGCCGACGCCGAACAAACCGGCGGTCGCCATTGAAATCAAATCGCGCAAGCCGGAAGATTGGTCGCCGCTGCTGGCGGAAGTTTGGGGAGACGCGATGAACAACCCCGCCGACTGGGCGAAGAAAGCCGAAGAAGCCGGGGCGGATTTAATCGTCCTCGCGCTGACGCTGGAAGATTCGCCCGAAGACGCGGTTAAAGCCGTGAAAGCCGCGCTGGGCGCGAGCGGTCTCCCGCTTATCGTTTGGGGACCCGGACAGGCGGAAAAAGATAACGAGCTGCTCGTCCCCGTCGCCGAAGCGACCAAAGGCGAAAAAATCGTCTTGGGAATTTGCGAAGACAAGAACTACCGCACCATCGTGGCGACCGCCATGGCGAACGGGCATCTGGTTCAAGCGCGGACGCCGATGGACGTCAACCTCGCCAAGCAGTTGAACATCCTGATTACTGACATGGGCTTGCCAGCCGACCGCATCATTATGGACCCGACCACCGGCGCGCTGGGCTACGGAATCGAATACGGCTATTCGGTGATGGAACGCCTGCGGCTGGCGGCTTTGCAAGGCGACGCAATGACTCAGATTCCCATGCTCGTCACGCCGGGGTTTGAAGCGTGGAAGACGAAAGAATCCAAAGTCGGCAAGGGCGTGCCGGAAGCCTGGGGAGATTGGAAAGCCCGCGCGATTCACTGGGAGGCGCTGACGGCGATGGCGCTGGTCGAAGCCGGCGCGGATATTCTCGTCCTGCGGCATCCCGAATCGGCGAAGCAAATCAAAGGCGCAATCGAAGAATTGACGGCTGCGTAAGGAGGAACTATGGCGCTCACAGGCATTCAAATTTACAAAATGCTTCCGCAGACCAACTGTAAGGAATGCGGCTTCCCCACCTGTCTGGCGTTTGCGATGAAGCTCGCCGCCAAGCAAGTGGAACTTTCCTCCTGCCCTTACGTCAGCGAAGAATCAAAGAAGCAGCTGGCGGAATCCGCCGCGCCGCCGATTCGGTTGGCGACGCTCAAAGCCGGGACGGAAGTGAAAGTCGGCAACGAAGTGGTGATGTACCGTCACGAAAAAACCTTCTACAACAAGCCGGGCTTGTTCGTGCGCGTCCAAGCCTCCGACCCCGAACTGGCGGGGAAAGTCGCAGCGATAGACGCTTACAAAGTCAATTACGTCGGCATGGATTTTACGATTGACGGCTTCGCGGTGGAAGGCGAAGGCGACCTTGCGGCGGCGGTTAAGACCGTGCGCGGCGCAAGCAAGCGCCCGTTGATTTTGATTTCCTCCGACCCCGCCGCGCTCGATTCCGCGCTGGCAAATATAGCCGGCGAAACGGCCTTGATTTACGCGGCGGATTCTTCCAACGCCGACGCGCTGGCGGAAATCGCCAAGAAACACAAAGCCGCGCTCGCCGTCAAAGGCGATTCGATTGACGCGCTCGCCGAATTGACCCAAAAGATTCAGGCGAAGGGCGTGGAAGACATGGCGTTGGATTTGGGCGGGAAAAACCTCGGCGAATGGCTGCAACGCTCCACTCAGGTTCGCCGCCTCGCCGTCAAAGCCAATCAGCGCTCGGTAGGCTACCCGACGATTTTCTTCGCCGGGCAAAACGGCGCGGAAAAAGAACCCATCTACGCCGCGCAAGCCATCGCCAAATACGCGGGCTTCGTCGTGCTGGACGCCTTTACGCCCGAACTCGCTTACGCCCTGCTCGTGCTGCGCGAAAACATTTACACCGACCCGCAAAAGCCGATTCAAGTGCAGCCGGGAATCTACGAAATCAACTCGCCCAAGCCCGAAAGCCCCGTGCTGGTGACCACCAATTTCAGCATCACCTACTTTGCGGTGGCGAACGAAGTGGAAGGCAGCGGCTTGCCCGCGTGGCTGGTCGTCTGCGACGCGGAAGGCATGTCGGTGCTGACCGCGTGGGCGGCTGGCAAGTTTGACGCGGAACGCATCGCCAAGGCGATCAAGAATTTCAACGTCGCCGAAAAGGTCAGCAAGAAGCGCGTCGTGCTGCCCGGTCACGTTTCCGTCCTCTCCGGCGAGCTGGAAGGCGAACTGCCCGATTGGGAGATTCGCGTCGGGCCCCGCGAGGCGGTGGATTTGCCCGCGTTTATGAAACAGGCTCTTTAGAGAATTAGCGATTGGTAATTGGTAAGCGCGGCTTACCAATTACCAATTCCTCCCCCATGCAGCACACTGTCACCTTCGCGCTTGAAGAAAAACAAACCGCCGTTCAGGTTCCAACCGGAACGCTGATTACCGAC
This sequence comes from Anaerolineales bacterium, assembly GCA_034432535.1. GTDB lineage: Bacteria > Chloroflexota > Anaerolineae > Anaerolineales > Villigracilaceae > Villigracilis. The sequence goes on from DAOUBR010000079.1 coordinate 63,964, forward strand.
GCCGCGCAACTGGCGGGCGTGGAAATCGGTCAGCCCTGCGGCGGTCAGGGACGCTGCGGGCGCTGCGCGGTATTGATTGAAGAAGGGAAGGCGCGCCGCCGAAGCACGCTGCGGCTTTCGCCCGAAGCGGTGGAACAAGGATACGCGCTCGCTTGTCAGACCGTCGTCGAAGGCGACGTCTTTGTCCGCGTTCCGCCGCAAGAAAAAATCGAGCGCAACCTGACGACCGACCGCGTCGTCGGCGAAGTGGAAATCCCGGCGGATTACGATTACGACCAGAGCCAAACCATCCGCCGCGTTTATCTGGAGCTCCCCCCGCCGAGCATGGAAGACCAGACCGACGACTGGGCGCGGCTGCAAACCGCGCTGCGAACTCAAGCCGGAATCGCGGAAGTCGTCTGCTCGCTGCCCTTCCTGCGAGAGATGGGAAAAACGCTGCGCGACGGCGAGTGGAACGTTACCGCTATCCTCGAAAGAAATCCGCAATTTCCGGAAAAACCCGCGCGGCTCATCGCGCTGCTGTCGGGGCGGGCGGACGAATACGCCCCGCTGTGGGGCTGCGCGGTGGACGTCGGCACGACGACGGTTTCGCTCTGGCTGGCGGATTTGGTCAGCGGAAAAGTTCACGCGCAAGTCGCCGAATATAACGGACAAATCGCGCGCGGCGAAGACGTCATCTCGCGCATCATCTATTCCGGCAAGCCGGGGGGCGAACAGGAAATGCGTCAACGCGCGCTGGATACCATCAACGGACTGCTGGAAAAAGCCTGCAAGCGCGTTCAAATCTCGCCGACGGACGTGATGAAAATGACCGTCGCGGGCAACAGCGCCATGATTCATCTGCTGTTAGGAATCCCCGCCGCCAGCATCCGCCTTTCGCCGTTCATTCCGGCGGTGAATCATCCGCCCTTGCTAACGGCGCAAGACGTGGGCGTGAACATACACTGCTGCGGCGTGGTGGATTGCCTGCCCGGCGTAGCAAGTTACGTCGGCGCGGATATTACCGCGGGCGTGCTTTCTTCCGGCATGGAAAAATCCGAAAACGTCCTGCTGTTCATCGACATCGGCACCAACGGCGAAATTGCGCTGGGCAACCGCGACTGGCTGGTGACTTGCGCCTGCTCGGCTGGCCCCGCGTTTGAAGGCGCCGGCGTAGCCAACGGAATGCGCGCCACCAAAGGCGCGATTGAAGAAGTGTGGATTAATAGCGAAACGCTCGAACCGACCTACCGCGTCATCGGCGGCAGCAAGCCAAAGGGCATTTGCGGTTCGGGGTTGATTTCGCTGCTTTCCGAAGCGTTTCTGACGGGCGTGATAGACAAGGCAGGCAACATTAACCTGACGGCGAACACGCCGCGCGTCCGCGAGGGCGAACACGGCGGCGAATACGTCGTCGCCTGGGGCGCGGAAACCGAAACGGGCGAAGACGTCGTCGTCACCCGCGTGGACGTGGACAACCTGCTGCGAGCGAAAGCCGCCATCTACGCCGGATTCAGCGTGCTGGCGGAAGCCGTCGGCGTCTCGCTGGAAAGCGTCGAGCGCGTGCTGGTGGGCGGCTCTTTCGGCAAATATATCAACGTGGAAAAAGCCGTGCAAATCGGGTTACTGCCCGACCTGGATTGGTCGCGCTTTGACTTTTTGGGCAACACGTCGGTCAAGGGCGCGTATTACGCCCTTTTAGATTGGCGCAAACGTGAGCGCGTCGCCGAGATTGCGAAACGCATGACCTACATCGAACTTTCGGCGGACAACAGTTTCTACGAGGCGTTCACGTCCGCGCTGTTTTTGCCGCACACGGATATGAGCAAGTTTCCGAGCGTAGCGGAAGCGTTGAAAAAGCAACTGGAGGCATAAAATGTACATCATAGGAGAAAACATCCATATTATCTCCGAGAAAGTCAAGGAAGCGCTAGCCAACCGCGACAGCGAATTTTTCATGGATCTGGCGCTGCGGCAGGTCGAAGCGGGGGCGAAAGCCGTAGATTTGAATCTCGGTCCGCGCAAGAAGGATTACGCCGAAGTCTGGCCCTGGATTGTCAAAGCGGTGGAACAGGTGGTGGACGCGCCGCTTTCGATTGACACGACCAACGTGGACGGCATGGAAGCCGCTCTGCAATCCATCACCAAAGCGCAGCCGATTCTCAATTCCACTTCCGCCGAGCCGGAGCGGCTGGAAAAAATCCCCGCGCTGGCGAAAAAATACAACGCGAAGATTATCGCCCTGACGATGGGAACCAGCGGCATCCCCGTCGAAGCGGACGCGCGGGTGAATATCGCCGTCGAGACGCTGATTCCGCACTTGATGGAAATCGGCTTCAACATGAACGACCTGATTATTGACCCGCTCGTGCTGACCGTCTCCGGCTGCCAGCAATATTGCCCGCACTTAATCGAAGCGGTGCGTATGCTGCAATACGCCTGGGACCCCGCGCCGCAAATCTCCGTCGGGCTGAGCAACGTCTCCAACGCCGTGCCGAACGAAAACCGCCCGCTCATCAACCGCGTGTACCTCGCCATGCTGATGGGAGTCGGCTTGCAGATGATGATTGCCAACCCATTCGACGAAAAGCAAAACGACGTCATCCGCTGGATTGAGACGAAAGACTCCTCCACGCCGCTGGCGCGCCTGTATAACAAAATCGCGGAACGCACCGCCAACAGCGAAGAGCCGCAGCTCGAAGATTTCGACCTGAACGACCCGGAGCAAGCCGCCATCTGGAAGACGACTCAAATTCTGCTGAACAAGGTGATTTACGCGGATTCGTATTTGAACAATTGAAGTTTCGCGTTTCCAATTTCAAGTTCCGCGCTCCAGGCGAAATTTGAAATTGGACGTCGGATAAGGAGAATGCGTTATGCCCATCTTCACCCCCGGTCGGCGCTGGCAGCCCGCCTACTCGCCCTTCAAAGACGAGCCGCTCAGCCATAAGTTGATGGAGGACCTGGAATACGCCATCAAAGGACCTCTATTCGGCTGCCGCATGTGCGGCAACTGCCTGCTGCAAGAGACCGCCTTCATCTGCCCGATGGAATGTCCCAAAGGGCTGCGCAACGGGCCCTGCGGCGGCTCGACGCCGGAACGCTGCTACGTGGATAAAACCCGCCCGTGCATCTGGTACAAAATCTACGAGCGCGCCTTCAAATTGGGACGGCAGGAAAAACTGCTGGAAGTGCTTCCGCCGCTGGATTGGGAAAAAGTCGGCACCGAAACGTGGAAAGACGTGATTCACTGCATTCAGGTCAACGGCGGCGGCAAAGTGCTGAAGAGCCTCGTCCTCAATCAAGGCGAAGAGCGCTGGAAGACGTGGAATCTGATTTTCCGCAAAGTGCGCCAGCCCGATTGGTGGCAAGGCGACGACCAATATCACCCGCCCGCGTATAGCGAGCCAGTCTCCCATTTGGAAAGAAAATTGAAAGCGGGCGAGTTCGTCGTCGCTTGCGAAATCGCCCCGCCCTTGAGCATGGCGACCAAGAAGCTCGTGGAAAACATCGAGCTGGTCAAGCCTTACGTCACGGCGATTAACTTCACCGACAACGCCTCCGCCACCCCGCGCATGACCAGCTGGGCGTGCAGCCGCATCGCCATTGAACACGGCGCGGAACCGGTCATGCAAAGCGCCGCCCGCGACCGCACGCGCGCGAGCCTGCAAGCCGAAATTCTCGGCGCGACGGCGCTAGGAGTCCGCAACTTGCTCGCCATCACCGGCGATAGCCCGGTCCTCGCCCCGCAGCCGCGCGGACGCATGGACATTAACGACCTCGACTCGATTCAAATGTTGTGGATTTTGCGCCGCATGAGAGACGAAGGACGCTACCTCGACGGGCGCGAAATCAAGACCCCGCCAAAGTTCTTCCTCGGCGCGGCGGCTTCGCCCTTCGCTTCCGAGCCGAAGTTCCAGGCAATCCGCGAACACAAGAAGGTAAACGCGGGCGCGCAGTTCTTCCAGACCAATCTCGTTTACGACGTGGAGCGCATGGAAATCTGGTTGAACGAGCTCGCCAAGCGAAACATCCTCGACAAGGTGTACATCCTCATCGGAATCACGCCGCTTAAGAGCGCCAAGATGACCAAGTATATGACCCAGGTGCCGGGCGTGTACGTCCCCAAGCCCATCATTGACCGCATGGAAGCCGCCGCCGAAAAGGGCAACGAGCAAGAAGAAGGCGTGAAAATCGCGTTGGAGATCATCGAAAAAATCAAAGGCTACGAAAAGCAAGGCGTTCACGGCGTTCACATCATGCCCGTCAATTGGGAAGACGTGATTCCGCGCATCGTAACCGAAGCCGGTTTGCTGCCTAAAGATTTCGTCAAGCCTGAACCGAAAGAGCCGATTGCCGCGTAAATTGCGCAGGGCGCGGCGGACTTTCGTTCCGCCGCGCCTTTTCCCCGTGGAGGAGTATGCTTCCTGAACAGCTCAAATCGTATCGTGAAATGGTCACGCTGAAAGACGGGGCGTATATTCTGCTGCGCCCGATGGTTCCCGAAGACAAGCAGCGGCTGATGGAATATTATTCCGCCGTCAGCGACGACGACTTGCGTTACTTCCGCGACGACGTTCGCAACCCCGAGTTGATTCAAAAATGGTGCGACCAGTTGGATTACGGGCGGGTGTTGCCGCTGCTGGCGCTTTCCAAAGACCGCGTCGTCGGCAGCGCGACGCTGCATTTCTTCAAAGGACCCAAGCGGCACATCGGCGAAGTGCGCCTGTTTTTGGCGAAGGATTTTCGCAAGCGCGGACTGGGGATAAAGATGATTCGCGCGATGATTGACCTCGCGCGCAAGCAGGGGCTTCACGTCCTGATTGCGGAAATCATCACCGATTTCAGCAAGTTCGTCAAAGCCTTCGAGCAGCTCGGTTTTAAAACGATGTGCGTGCTGGACGATTACTTCATGTTCCCCGACGGCGAGACGTGCGACATTACCTTAATGGCGCTGCAATTGCGCGCCAAAACGGAAGAGTTCTAAGGCATGACGTTATATGGCTTGGTGAAGCGCGCCACCGGGCAGGATTTGTATCAGTGTAAGGGCTGCAACAACTGCGACCTGGACTCGCACGAAGAGATGGATATTCCGCTTTCGAGTCTGGTGCAGTTAATTTTGATGAACGACGAAGAAGCCCTGACCTGCCGCACGGTCTGGTCGGATTCCGTGTTGGAAGCGGCGCGCGGCTCGTGCAAACGGGGGTTTAACCTGCAAGCGGTGATTCTCGCCCTGCGAGAAGAAGCGCAGCGTAAAGCGGGGGGCGAATCAGCCTGAAGCCCCGCGGTTGACGTATTGCAAATACGCCCAATACAGCGGCGGGAAATAGGCTTTATCCGTCGCCTGCGCCGCGCGTTTCAGTTCGCCGCCGAAGCCGCGCTTGAAACGATACACGCCCCACAGCCCGTCGCGGCGCGTTTCAAACTCCGCTTCAAGTTTTTCTTCCGCCTCGTCGGGAACTCCCCACAGGTCGTATTCTTCGCAGCCGCGCGCCTTCGCCCAACGCATCGCCTCCCATTGCAGCAAATAGGTCGGCATGCGGTTGCGCTCCTCGTCGGTGGACGCGCCGTAAACGTACCACGCCCGCCGCCCGCGAGCGAACGCCATCAACGCGGCAAGCGGCTTGCCCGCGTATTCGGCGAGCAGCAGTTCGCAAACTCCCTGCGGGTGAAACAATTCGTAAGCGCGCCGATAATATTCCAGCGAATGAACGCCAAACCCATCCCGCCCGCCGGTGACGGTCATCATCGCGTGAAAGGCGGCAAGGTCGTCCCACGCGCGGACGGTCACGCCTTTTTTTTGCGCCAGACGAATGTTATAGCGCGTCTTCTGCTTCATGCGCGCCAGCAGTTGCTCTTCGTCTTCTTTAAGAGAAACGACGACGGTGCGCGGCGGCTGGACGTTGTGAGGGGAAAGAACGAAGGGCGCAGGCAAAGCGATAGATTCCGTATCCCATGCGTCCGGCTCGACTTTGAGGAAGACGGCGCGATTCTTTTCGCAAACGGAATCCACTTCGCTCCAAAAGCGGCTTTCTTCCGCCAAACGCCGTTCGCTGAAAATTGGCTTCGGCATGTAGGCGAAGGTCAATCCCAGCGGTAATCGGCGGAAGAGAATTTGCGCGCCGAAGTTTTCGGAAATCACGCGAACGGGCTTCCAGCCAAAGCCCCTCTTTAATTCTCCCCACTCGCCCAGTTGAAGCAAATGCGCGTCGGGATAATTGGACAGGAATTGATTCCATTCGGAAAGAGAAACCAGAGGCATGATTAAATTTTATCCGTCGAGGTCGTCGCGGGAGGCGGCGCGCAGGGTGGCGCCGGGAATCAGATCGCCCAGAAAGCGGGCTATCTCTTCGGGCTGCGGGGAAAGGCACAGGTCGGAGAGGCGCTCGATGGCTTGATTCAGGTCGAAAGGAGCCGCGCCCGCGCCTTCCTGAACGAGACGAAAAACGTCGGGATGCGAAGTGTCCGCCAACGGCGTGTTCTCTTCCCATAATTCTTCCGCCAGCTTTTCGCCCGCGCGAATTCCAGTGAAGACGATTTCAATATCCTTGTAAGGCTCCAGCCCGGAAAGTTTGATGAGGTCCTCGGCGAGCTCCACAATGCGAACGGGCTTGCCCATATTGAGGACGAAAACTTCGCCGCCCGCGCCCATTGAGGCGGCTTGCAGCACGAGGTACACCGCTTCGGGGATGGTCATAAAAAAGCGCGTCATGTCGGGATGGGTGACGGTGACGGGTCCGCCGTTGGCGATTTGATTTTTGAATTTGGGGATGATGCTGCCGCGGCTGCCCAGCACGTTGCCAAAGCGAACGACGGTGAACGCGCGCCCGTTCTTTTGCGCGGCTTCGAGGGTAATCATCTCGGCGAGGCGCTTGGTCGCGCCGTAGACGCTGGAAGGACGCACGGCTTTATCGGTGGAAATCAGCACGAAGCGCTCGACGTTAAATTTAAGCGCGGCTTGAGCGAGGTTGCGGGTCCCCAAAACGTTGTTGGTGACGGCTTCGACGGGGTTGGCTTCCATCAACGGGACGTGTTTGTGCGCGGCGGCGTGAAAGACTACCTGCGGTCTGCGCTCGGCGAAGATAAAATCCAATCGGCGCGCGTCGCGCACGTCGGCGATGACGGGGATAATTTTCAGCGCGGGGTAGGCGCTTTCCAGTTCCAGTTGAATTTCAAAGACGCTGTTTTCGCCGTGGCCGAGCAAGACCAGCTCGGCGGGGTTGCGCCGCGCAATCTGGCGGCAGAGCTCGCGCCCGATGGAGCCGCCCGCGCCGGTCACCAGCGCCCGCTTGCCTTCCAGAATCTGCCCCACCCTTTCGTCGTTCACGCGCACGGGGTCGCGGCGCAGCAGGTCGGCGACGTCCACTTCGCGCAGGCGGTTGACGCTGACCTTGCCGCCGATGAGTTCGTAGAGTCCCGGCATGGTGCGCGAAGGCACGCCCTTTTCGCGGCAGACGTCGTTAATCTGGCGCACAACCCTGCCCGGCGCGGTGGGAATGGCGATAATCACTTCGTCGGCGGCGCGCTTTTCAAGGACGCTCGCCAGCTTATCCAGTTTGCCGATGACCGGCACGCCGTAAATTTCGTGACGCTGCTTGGCGAGGTCGTCGTCGAGGAAACCGACGGGGACGAGGTTGATAAGCGCGGATTTTTGCAGCTCGCGGACAACCAGCGCGCCGGCGTCGCCCGCGCCGATAATCAGCGCTCGTTTGGCTTTGCCCTTGCGAGGCAAACCAGATTGCTCGGCGAGGATTCTCAAAGCAAAGCGCGAACCGCCGATCAGCGCCAGCGAGAGCAGCCAGTCAATGCCCAAGGCGGAGCGCGGCATGCCCGGTTGAACGAATCCCGCGCCGACGAGAATCAGCATCGCGCCGGAAGTCACCACGGAGGCGGCGGTGACGGCGACGGTAATCAGGCGCAATTCGCCGGCGCTCGCATACTCCCACAAGCGGCGGTATAAACCGAAGTAAAAATAGACCGGAATTTTAACTAGCAGCGCGACGGCGCTTAAAGCCAGCGCGGCGGGAAAGTAATACGGCAGTTGGCTGACGTCCAGCCGCAGCGCGAAGCTGCCCAGCGCCGCAATCACGGTGAGGACAAGGTCGCCAAACAGCACAAAACGGTTGCGAAAGTGAGGCATGAGGAGGGCGAAAAAGGAAGAAGGAAGGAGGAAGACGACTACGCCCGCTCCAACTTCATGGCTTCCACCGCTTCTTTGATTCCATCCGCCAGCGCAACCTGCGGTTTGAAGCCGAGCGTATCCATCATTTTCTTGGGAGAGCCGAAGGAGCGGTAAATATCGCCGGGGCGCGGGTCCGCGTGAATATGGCGCGGCGCGCGCGGGAAGATTTGATAAAGCGTTTCGAGCAAATCGAGCAAGCGGGTTTCGACGCCGGTGCAAACGTTGAAGACCTGTCCCGGCGCGGCGGGGTGAGTCGCCGCCAGCAGGTTCGCGCGCGCCACGTCGCGGACGTTCACCAAATCGCGGGTCTGACCGCCGTCGCCGAACACGGTGACGGGCTTGCCCTCCAACATGCGGCGGATGAAGATTGGCACGGCGGCGGCGTACATGGAATCGGGGCGCTGGCGGGGTCCATAGACGTTGAAGTAGCGCAGCGCGACGACTTCCAGCCCAAAGGCGCGGGTGTAAAGGTCGGCGTACAATTCGTTCACGCGCTTGGAGGTCGCGTAGGGGGAAAGTTGAACCAGCGGGGAATCTTCGACGAGCGGCAGGGCTTGGGAATCGCCGTAGACTGCCGCGCTGGAAGCGAGCGTCACCCGCCGAACGTTTTCCTTCCTCGCCGCTTCCAGCACAATGGAAGTTCCCGTCACGTTCACGTCGAAGCATTCTTGCGGATTCTCCATCGATTCGGGGACGGAGACGAAAGCCGCCTGATGAAAAATCACGTCCACGCCGCGCGCGGCTTGCCGCGTTTTAGATTCGTCGCGCACGTCGCCTTCGATAATTTGCACGTCCAAGCCTTGCAGGTTTTCGCGCCTGCCGGAAGAAAAGTTATCGAGGACGCGAACCTCGGCGCCTTGTTCCAGCAAAGCGCGCGTAATGTGCGAGCCGATAAAGCCCGCGCCGCCAGTGACCAGATACTTCATTGCGTTATCTTCCCGTCCGTCTTAACACCGTGCCGATGGTGCGGAGGACGATGTTAATATCCATGCCCAGCGTGCGGCGTTTGATGTAATACAAATCGTATTCGAGTTTAATCGCCGTCTCTTTCACCGAAGCGACGTAGCCGTAATTAATCTGCGCCCAGCCGGTGAGACCGGGCTTCACCAGCAGCCGCGCGCGGTAAAACGGAATTTGCTTTTGGAATTGCGCCACCAGTTCGGGGCGCTCGGCGCGGGGGCCGACCAGACTCATTTCGCCGGTCAGCACGCTGAGGAATTGCGGGGTCTCGTCAATGCGCGTCTTGCGGATGAAGCGCCCGACGCGGGTAATGCGCGGGTCGTCCTCCTCCGCCAGTTTGGCGCGCCCGTCGGCTTCCGCGTCCTGCCGCATGGAGCGAAACTTGCGAATTTTGAAAACGCGCCCGCCCTTGCCGGAACGTTCCTGCGTGTAAAAGATGGGCAGCCCGCTTTCCAAATAAATCGCGGCGGCGACGAAGGGCAATATACCCAAAAAAATCAACGTTCCCGCCAGCCCGCCGAGGATATCCATCAGTCTTTTGGCGAGTTCGTACATCACGCTGACTCGCAACTGATCCACAAAGGAGCGAATCACCCAATCCGATTCGAGGTGATGCACCGGCACGCGCTGAGTCAATTCTTCGTACATGGTGGGCATGCGGGTCACTTCCACGCCGCGTTCTTGCGCGTCTAAAATGGCTTGAAAGGTCTCGCCTTTGACGGCGCCGGTGATGGCGACGACGACGTCGGAAATGCGATGTTTTTCAATAACGTTCAGAATTTCGGCGCTGGAGCTCAGCACAGGATGGCCGCGGTAAAATTTGCCGATTTTTTTCGCGTCGTCGTCAATGTAGCCGAGCAGCAAAAAAGGCGGGGGCTTTAATTCGTTGTAAGCGTCCGCCAGCGTCTGCCCCGCCTTGCCGGCGCCGACAATCAGCACGCGGCGCGCCAGCCCGGAAGAAGTGTAAATGCGAATGTAAATCGCGCGCCAGACGAGAGTCAACAGCGAAGCGATGAGCAAGAACGCGCCGACTCCGATGCGCGGCAGGGAAGTCGGGTCGCTATTGAAAATAAAGAGCAGGGAGTAAACGAGCAGCCCGACCAACGGAGCGACGGCGATGGCGCGCAGAGTCTTGCGCCAATTGGAAGCCACCCGCAGCTCGTAGGAATCCACCATCAGCAGCAGCCAGACGAGCGGCAGCAGGTAAAACCAAAAAGGCGGATTGACGTTGATAAAACGCTCGGCGAGCGTTTCGGCGCGGGCTTCGGAAACCCCTCTATCAAGCAAGCGGGCGATTTCGCGCGCCAGAATCAGTTGACGCCAGAGATACAAAGAGAGTCCCATCGCGCCAGCCGAAGCCAGCAAGTCGCCGAACAACAGCAAGGCGCGGTGTTCGCTAGGGCGCAATCGAAGCGCGGGTCGTGAAATATCAGCCATGTCGTCTCGCAGCGGAAAGAGCGCTCCATAAAAACGCCGCTCCCCAGGAAAGGTGCATGACGGAAGCGGCGAGCGGAAAGCCAAGAATCAGAAAAGGTTTGCGTTTTTGCGCGGCAAGCCGCAAGCCGGCGAGCGCGAGCGCAAAGAAATACAAAGTCAGTTGCGCCGCGAGCAGCCAGCGCGCCGCGGGCGTAAACAAGGATAACACAAGAAGCCCGAAAAGGCTTAAGACAAACAGCGGCGGAAGCGCCTGCCGCCAGCGCAGGGTGCGCGGATAACGCTTGAGCATTTGCAGCTTCCAAAAGCCGTAGCGCCAGTATTGCTTCGCTAACAGCCCCAGCGTGGCGCGCGCGAAATACGCCGAGCGGATGGACGGGTCGAGCCAGACGGTTCCGCCCGATTGGCGCACGCGCGCGTTAAATTCGTAATCCTCGTTGGCGAGCAGGGTTTCGTCGAACATTCCAATTTTATCGAGCAGCGCGCGGCGAAAAGAGCCGAAGGGGACGGTGTCCACCGCGCCTTCTTTGGCGTTCAAACGGTAAAGCGCGTCGCCGACTCCCAGCGGATGAGCAGCGGCAAGGGCGATCGCTTCGGCAATCCAGGCGTTCGCCCCGGGGCGAATCTCCCACACGCCGCCGACGTTATCTCCCTTTCTGGCTTCGTGCGCGGCGACGCAGCGCTCGACGTATTCGGGAATGGGAATCGAATGCCCGTCCAGACGGACGATGATTTCCCCACGCGCGGCGCGCAGCGCTTGATTCAAGGCGGCGGGAATCGTCCCGGCGACGTTCTCCACGACGCGGATGGAAAGCTCGGGATGTTCCGCCTGAAACGCGGCGATGACTTCGCGCGTGCGGTCGGTGGACCTGCCGTCCGCAATCACCAGTTCGAGGCGTTCGCGCGGATAAGTTTGCGCGCAAACAGCCTCCAACAAATGACGGATGGAGGCTTCTTCGTTATAACAGGGGACGATAATGGAGACAAAAGGCTTCATGACAGCAAGACAGCCACCTTAAAGGCGACTGTCGCCTTTATTATAAGGCAAAATTACCTCGAAAACAGTCCCCTGCCCTAATTCACTGCGGACGTTTATTTTTCCGCCGTGCGCGTGAACAATTTCGCGGGCGATAGCAAGCCCCAAGCCAGCCCCATGTTGTTTACCGCCTTTGCGGGCAAGGTCCGCCTGATAAAAACGCTCAAAGACGCGCGGCAGCGCGTCGGGCGCTATGCCTTCGCCCGTATCCTCGACGGAAACGGCAATGGCTTTTGGTTTCGCCTGCCCGCCGTCCGAGACCAGGGAAGCCCGCAGCGTAATCGTCCCGCCGCGGGGCGTAAACTTCAAAGCGTTATCCGTCAGATTAACGAAGACTTGCGACAACCTGTCCCCGTCCGCGGTGATTTTCGGCAAATTTTCTTGCGCGGCGACGACAATCCGCACGCCCGCCCGCTGGGATTGCGGAGCGAATTTTTCGGCGACCGCGTTCAGCAGCGCGGGAAGATACACGGACGACATGGTAATCTCGGCTGTGCCAGCCTCCAACTTCGCCAGGTCGAGCAAGTCCGCCGCCATACGATACATCCGCGCCGCTTCGTCGTAGATAATTTGCGCGGCATGGCGGCGCGCTTCGTCCGTTTCCGCCGTTCCGTCCAAAATTGCTTGCGCGAATCCTTGAATGGAAGTAAGCGGGGTCTTCAACTCGTGAGAGACGTTCGCCACAAAATCGCGCTGCGATTGTTGGCTGGCTTGCGCGCGCGTCACCATGGAGTTGTAAGCGCGGGTCAATTCCCGAACCTCTTGAGGACCCCGAAGGGAAATTTCCGCCGTTTGAGATTCCCGCGCGGCGGCGACAATCTTTTGCAGCGGGTCGGCAATCCAGCGGGAGACCAAAAAGGCAAGCGCCAGGGAAAGCGCTAAGGCGAGCAATCCGCTTTGAACGATGGCGGGCAGGAAATCGTCGGCGAAAATATTGGCGATAGAAACGCGCGGGCGCGGAGCCGTTACGAGAAGAAAAGTTTTATCGGGCAATTTTTCTAACGAATACAGCCAGGCTGCGCCGTCGGAATCGCGCACGACGGGAATTTGCGAAAGCAGCCGCCTGCGCGGAAACGCCAGCGGAGGCTGCCCCTTCGCCGTGTCCCACATCAGCCTCCTATCGCTCGCAAACAGCAAGACGCGAACGTTTAAACTTTCCGCCGCTTCTCGCGCGGCGCTCTCGAGGGGTTGTTCCGCGCCGCGCTTGACGACGAGGGTTTGCGCCGCTTTTAAGTTCTGAACGGTCTGCCGATAAAGCAGCGGGCTTTGCAAGAGATAGAAAAATAAAATCAGCGCCGCGGCGCCCAACGCCGTAACGACGATGAAAGCGTAACTGAGCCAGAGGCGGACGCGAAGAGAAGAAAACATAGGCGGGCTGCGAGAAGAAGCGCGAAAGCTAGGCGGTCAGTTTGTATCCGATTCCGGTGACCGTCTCAATTTTCGCGGAGCTCGCCTCAATTTTTTTGCGCAGATGAGCAATATGCACGTCCACCGTGCGCGTTTGACCGTAAAAATCAAATCCCCACGCTTGCTGCAACAGTTGTTCCCGCGTAAAAACCCGATTAGGCTGCCCGGCGAGAGTCCGCAGCAGTTCAAATTCCTGCGCCCGCAATTCAACGATTTGCGAGCCGACCCGAACTTCGCGCGTTAGAGGGTCAATCGTCAAATTGCCGCAGCGCAGGGGAGCGGAATCGGCGGGGGCGCTTCTTTGGCTGCGGCGAAGAATGGCTCTGGCGCGCGCGGTCAATTCGCGCGGGTTAAACGGCTTAGCGAGATAATCATCCGCCCCCAATTCCAGACCGAGTATCTTATCTATATCCTCATCCCGCGCGGTGAGCATGATGATAGGGGTCTGGTCGCCGCCGCCGCGCAGTTTGCGGCAGACCTCGAACCCATCCAGCCTGGGCAACATCACGTCCAGCACAATCAACGCGGGGCGATGGGCGCGCGCCGCCTCCAAAGCGGATTCTCCATCCCCCGCTTCCAGCGTGCGAAACCCTTCGCGCTCAAAATACATCCGCGCCAATTCGATAATGGACGGCTCGTCGTCCACAAGCAGGATGAGTTCGGAAGTCATAAAAAGCCCGGTTTCGGCGAAGTTAACCCAGCGTGGCGACCGCCTCGATTTCGACAAACGCGCCCTTGGGAAGTTCGATCACCGTCACCGTGCTGCGGGCGGGCGGATTTTCCTTAAAGAATTCGGCGTACACCGCGTTCATCTTCGGAAAATCGCCCATATCTTTCAAAAACACGGTGGTCTTGACGACCTTCGACATATCGGAGCCGGCGGCTTGCAGCACGGCGGCGATATTCTTCAACGCCTGACGGGTTTGCTCTTCCACGCCGCCTTCGATTAATTCGCCGCTGGAAGGGATAAGCCCAATCTGCCCCGCCGTATAAACCATCGTGTCCGTCGCAATGGCTTGCGAGTAGGGACCAATCGCTTTCGGCGCGTTTTCGGTTTGAATGACTGTTCGTTTCACAGGCAACCTCTCTTTTTGAATGGGATTTGAAGGGAAGTATAAAGCCTTTGGAAAAATCATTCAATGTTCGCGCAGAAGGCAAAGTCACTCGCCGCGCGGATCCTGAGCGGGCTTGTTCACCTCGCGGAAGGCTTTCAACGCTTCGCGCAGCGCTTTGCCCGTTCCGCCGAGCGCGTTTTTAATTTCTTTGAATTTGCCTTGCGCCTCGCGCACGGTGGATTTGGCTTTTTCGGCGTCGGTCACTTTGCCGTCGGCGTCGAAGCCTTGACGCGAATTTATCAAGCCGTTCATGCTTTCGTAAATCGGCTTGGCTTTTTTCAACGCGGCGCGGAAGTTATCGAGCGCGGTCTGCACGGCGGAAACGTCTTTGCCCGCTTCCTTCGCCTTATCAAGGCGCGCTTGCAGCTTATCTAAACGCGCGTCGCCGTCGTCGAACATCTTACCCATGCGCTCATAAAGTTTCAATTGGCGCGCCCAAATCGCCTCCAATTTTTCGTTGGAGAGTCCTTCTTTGGGCGGATTTTCGCTCTGCGCCAAGGCGCCCGCCGCGGGGAAAGCCGCGAGGAGAAGAGCGAGAATCAACCCGGCGAAAAACAATTGTTGAAACGTCTTTTTCATCGTAAACCTCCTTTCAGGTTACGATTTCATTCTAGGCGGTCGAAGTTAAGCGCGCGTAGCGCGGATGTAAACAAGTTGTAAAATCTCACTTGACGTAGACGCCGAAGTGATTCGCCACCGGTCTTTCGCGCAGGGGAATGTAATTGTCAATTGGAGAGTTGAGCAAAACAGGCGCGCCGTTCTCGTCCGCCATGACCATCGTAGAAGAGCCGCCGCCGTCGAGGCTCATGGCGTAATAGGCGCCGAGGCTTTTCATCAGTTCGGCGAGCTCTAAAAAGGTCGCGCCGTCGCTGTAAAAAGGCTGTCTGCCGTCCACGACGACGAGATAAATCCAGCGCCCGTTTTTGTTCGTTCCGACGGCGGTGCGCGGGTCGGTTTTGGTATCGTCCAGACTGGGGAGAATCTCCCCGCCCTGAATCAGCATTCGGTCGCCCGATATGGCGTGAAAGAGTTTGCTCGGCTTGCGATTAAAGATAATCTCGTTGCGACGACTGACGTACATGGTCGGCTCTTGCGCCGGGTCTTGCAAGCCGGTTGCGTACGCCTTGCCGCGCGAGGCGGCGTATCCGTTGGGCGTGACCGGGTCGCCGACGCGCGGATAATAATCCGCCGGGCTGCGCGACCACCAGGGGAAAAACCCATCGCCGTTGATTGCGACTTTCAAATCAAACTCGTCCAAAAACTGCGAGGTGGTTCGGGCTTTGAGCGCGCCGCCTTTAATTTTATCCGGCGGGGTGACAAAGAGATGCAGCCCCTTCGTCTTTTTATCAATCACGACGACGTGGGCAATCATGGCGTGGGGGAAATAGCGGACAATGCGGCGGTAGGTTATGCCCGGCGCGATTTCCTGCTTGTGCGGCACGGGCGCGGGTCGTCCGCTGACGAGCCGCGCGTACCCGTAGGCGAGCGCAGCCAGAATCAGCAGCGGCGGTAAGACGAATTTCATCGCCGTTTTTAAACGCATGGTTGAATTGTAACGGCGAAACATGAAGCCAAAATAAAAAGGGACGGGCGCGAAACCCGTCCCTGCCTTGTGAGAATACGCCGCGCGGCGGCGGGGCTTACAGCGAAAATTCCCGCTCGGCTTTTTGCATGGATTGAAAAGACCGAATCGCCACTTCTAACATCGCGCGGTCGGGGACGCGCGTGGTCAGGCGCTGCAAAGCGAGGTTAGGCTTAATCAGCCAGCGGACGAAGGGATTCTCAAGGTGATTCGCCGTCCAGCGAATGTATTCCACCGCCACGCCCGCCAGCAGCGGAAGGAACAAGACCCGCGTCGCCAGCCGCCAGAAGAGCGGCAAAGGTCCCAGCGCGGAAAAGACCAGAATGGAAAGCAAAACCAGCGTGAGCAAAAAAGCCGTGCCGCAGCGGGCATGCTCGATGGGATATTGCGCCACCGTTTCAGGCGTCAGTTCCGCCCCGGCTTCGTAAGCGTTGATGGTCTTATGCTCCGCGCCGTGATACATAAAGAGCCGATTCACTTCGGGCATGAAGCCGATAGCCCAAACGTAGCCTATCAGCAGGGCGAGCCGCAAGACGCCTTCCAGCAGGTTGTTCCACCACGCGTTCCAGCCGAGGTAATGTTCCGCCGCGCCGCCGACAGCCGCCGGCAGAAGGAAGAACAACCCAACGCCAAATGCGAGCGAAAAAGCCAGCGTCAGGTAAAGCGGCGCGCCTTCCAGTTTTTCGTCTTCGCCCGATTGCACGTTCGCGGAAAGAGTCAGGGCGCGCATTCCCAAGCCGAGCGCGTCCCACAGCAAAATAACGCCGCGCAGGAAAGGGATGCGCGCGACGGCGGAGCTGTAAATGCCCGCCAGTTTTTCGACGTGAACGGCAATGCTGCCGTCGGGCGCGCGCATGGCGACGGCATACGCCTTTTGTCCGCGCATTAGCACGCCCTCAATGACCGCCTGCCCGCCGTAGGTGATAATTCGGTCTTCCATATTCTCCAAAACTTACTTCATATTGAAAAAGAAATGAACGAACATCTCAATGTTGCGCCGCCACGTCGGCAGGTGCATACGCTCGTTGGGAGAGTGGACGTTATCATCCGGCAAGCCGCCGCCCACCAATCCAGATTCCACGCCGCACAGATTTTGCAGCAACGCCACCACGCCAATCGAGCCGCCTTCGCGGCGGTAGAGCGGCGCTTTGCCCCAAACTGTTTCCATCGCCTGATGCAGCGCGCGGACTCCGGCGGTATTCATATCCGTAATCGCCCAAGGGCTGTTGTGTAGCGGCTTCACTTCCCATTTAATCGTCTTCGGCGCGTTCAATTCCATGTATCTTACCAGCTGCTTGTGAACTTCTTCGGGGTTCTGATCCGGCACGAGGCGGCAGGAAATCTTCGCCATCGCCTGAGCGGGCAGCACGGTCTTCGAGCCGGGGCCCGTCCAGCCGGAGAGCAAACCGTTCACTTCCAGCGTGGGGCGGGCGCCGACGCGCAACGCGGGCGTGTATTCCTTTTCGCCCCACAAGGCGGGAACTCCGGTTTGCTTCAAGTAGCTTGCGGGCGTGGTGGGCAGTTTCGCCGTCTCTTCGCGCTCGCGTTCGGTCACCGGGCGGACGGAATCGTAAAAGCCGGGCAGAGTCACCGTTCCGTTTGAGTCGTGCATACCGGCAATCAGTTCCGCCAACGCTTGCGCGGGATTATGCACCGTTCCCCCGAACAAGCCGGAATGTAAATCCTGCGCGGGACCGAAGACGCGCAATTCAAAGTAAGCCAGCCCGCGCAAGCCGAATGTGATGGTCGGCTCTTCGGGCGAAATCATGCCCGCGTCGGGGTTGAGACAAAAATCGGCTTTGAACAGCTCTTTATGCTTTTCCAAAAACGCGGGCAGGTTTTCCGAGCCGATTTCTTCCTCGCCTTCCAGCAGGAACTTCAAATTGACGGGGAACGCGCCGCTCCGCATGATGGATTCAATCGCGTTCAAGACCGCCATCAACTGTCCCTTCATGTCGGAAGAGCCGCGCGCGTAAAGATAATCGCCCTTCAGCGCCGCTTCAAAGGGCGGAGTCTCCCACTGCTCGACGGGGTCCACCGGCTGCACGTCGTAATGACCGTAAACCAAAACGGTCGGCGCGCCGGGCTGTTTGAGAAATTCGCCGTACACGACGGGATGCCTGCCGGTTTCCATCAGGCGGACGTTTTCAATTCCGAATTTTCGCAAATGAGCGGCAGCCCATTCGGCGGCTTGACGAACTTTGTCTTTGTAGTCGTCGTCGGTTGAAATGGATTCAATGGCGAGGAATTCGGACAATTCCTTGATAAAGCGCCCGTCGTTGGCGCGGGCGTATTCAATTGCTTGCAAAGCAGCGGACATGAAAATTTACTCCTTTAATTTTCCAAAAAGATACCAGAACGTCGCGCGCGAAAAATTTTGCGCGGGGACGTCGCGCCAGACAAATTCGCCTTCCCTGAAAACGCTTTGCAAAAACAGATCCGAATCGCACCGTTCCTGACCGAGCAGAGTGAGCATGGCGCGCAAACGGACGTTTTGCGGATACAGCCGCGCGGCTTCGAGCGGGTCGTCGCGGTATTCCGCCAGATAGTCGAGCCATAAGCGATAGCGAGATGGAATCTCGCGGGCAGCCTTCGCCTCCCAAGCGGAACGGCGCGCCTCGCGCAGCGTTTCGACCCGCGCGCGGAACGCTTCCGCCCGCGGCCCTTCCCGCGCGAGCGCCAGCAAGATTCCGCCTAAGGTCAGTTGGGGCAAGCGCGCGCCAAGCGGATAATACAATTGATTGGAAAGCAGGTAAGTCTCCAATTCGGGGACTGCCGCTTTAAGATATTCAAGGTCGGCGCTGGAAGTCATCCCTGCCTCACGGGGCGGAAGTCGGCTCTTCGAGCGAGCGGCGCGTGACCAGATACCATTGCGGCAGGGTGGCGACGCGGTCGCTGGTGTCGTAAAGGGGCGGCATTTGCACGCCCAGGGTTTGCGCGTCCACGCCAAAGGAGTAAACGGGGTAATATAAAGGCAGGGAAGGAAGTTCCTTGGCGAAGACCACCTGAAAGTTGCGATACAGGCGCGCGCGAATTTCAAAATCGGCGGAAGTGCGAGCGGTTTCAAGGAATTCGCTCGCGGCGCGATTATCCCATTGGGAGTAATTCTGCCCGCCCGTCGCTTCGGCTTGATGCCAGAAGAGGTACGGGTCGGGGTCGGGCGTGCGCGCGGTGTTCAAATCCGCCAGCGCGGCTTGATAGTTGCGGGAGGCGAGAAAATCGTTAATTAGCGAATCGTAGGGGACGGGCTGCAAGTTCGCCTTGACGCCAATCGCCGCCCAGTTCGCTTGAAGCATTTGCGCGATTTGCGCGTGCGTTTCGTCGGCAGGATGCAGCAACGTAAATTCCAGCGGGATTCCGTCTTTGGCGCGAACTTCGCCCCCGCCGGCGGGAAGAACGTATCCCGCGCTCTTCAACAGGCTGACCGCCGCTTCGGGGTCGTATTCGTATTGCTTGATTTCATCGTAATACGCCCACGAGTTGGGCAAAATGGGACCATGCGCGACGATTCCCTGCCCTTTCAGCGCGCGCGCGATGATCGCCGGGCGATTCGTTCCAAGTAAGAGCGCCTGCCGCACTTTCGCGTCTTGAAAAAACACCACGGTGGGATTGTTAAGATTCAAAAACGCCAATCCCAATTGCGGCATACGGCTGGAATACACCGAGAGGTTCGGTTCGGCGAGCGCGCGGGGAAGAAAGTCGGGAGTCAGGCGGCTGATTCCCATCACCTCGCCTTGCTCGTAGGCGTCCAACGCGGAAGACGAATCGGGATAGTAGCGGAAGACGACCTCTTCAATGTAGGCGCGGGGGAGATAGTAATTCTCGTTGGCGAGCAATTTCACGCCGACAATTTGCCCGCCGCTGACGAGCAGCTCGCCGAATTTGTAGGGCCCCGAACCGACGGGCTTCAAGTTAAATTCGGCGTTCGCCAGCTGGTCGGCGGGGACGTTTTGCAGCAGATGTTTCGGCAGCACGCCAAAAGAGACGTAATCTAAAAACGGGGCGAACGGCTCCGGCAGGCGAACTTGAAAGGTTTTGTCGTCCAGCTTGCGAAGTTCCACTTCCGTCCACAAGTCTTTAATATCTTGCGGGAAGAGCGAGCCGGGGCTTTTTATCAGCTCGATGGTGAAGAAAACGTCGTCCGTCGTCACCGGCTGCCCATCATGCCAGACCGCGTAAGGGCGGATGGAGAAGTTATACACCGTGCCGTCGGCGGAAGTTCCCCAAGATTCCGCCAAATCGGGCTGGGGGAACCCGCGCGCGTCAAAGCGAATCAAGCCGCTGAACAGCAAGCGGTTCACGTCGCGGTCGGCGGGGTTGTTCCAATCCAGCATGGGATTCAACCTGCCCATCGCGCCAATCAGCGCTTCGGCGTACACGCCGCCGGGCGCCGCCACAGGCAAGATGGGCAAATTCACCGGCTGCGATTGGGTGAGCAGCAACGCCGCCACCACCGCCGCAGTGACGGCGACGACCAGAATTTGCCAGCGTAGTTTCTTCATAGCGAGAAAAATAAAGAAAGCCGCCGCCTCGCGTCGAGGACCTGCGGCGGCTTTCTTAAACAGTTTAGCGCTATCGCGCGACCAAAATGACCGCGATGACCAGCCCGAAGAAAAGAACCGATAAGCCAATCGTCGCCCAAAAGAGGACGCGCTCGATTCCACGGCGAGCGGTGAACACTCCGCCCGTATCCGCGCCGGTCAAGCCGCCCAACCCCGCGCCTTTGCTTTGCAAGATAACGCCGACGATTAAACCTATCGAGGTTATAATCAAGGCAATGTCCAAAAATCTAGCCATGTAAGAATCTCCTTATGATTTTTAAGCGTGGAGATTATACCTGTTTACAAAGCGAATCGTCAATCGCTGGCGCTCGGCGTTTCCGTCGTTGAACAAAAAAACGTTTCAGGAAAAGGACGTATGCCGGAAGTTATCGTTAACCTGCACATGCACACGCGCTATTCCGACGGCAGCGGGCTGCACCGCGATATTGCCCGCGCCGCCATCGCCGCCGGGGCGGACGCGGTCATCGTCACTGACCACAACGTGCTGACGAGCGGCTTTGAGGGCTATTATCAAGAGAAAAACAAAAAAACGCTGCTGCTGGTCGGGGAGGAAGTTCACGACCAATCGCGCGACCCGCAAAAGGATCATTTGCTGGTCTTTAACGCCGGGCGCGAAATGGCGACTTTCGCGGACAACCCGCAGCGGCTGATTGACCAGGCGCGCGAGGCGGGCGGTCTCGCCTTCATCGCCCACCCGCACGACCCCGCCGCGCCCGCCTTTCATGAAACCGACATCTCGTGGGAAAACTGGCGCGTCAGCGGCTATCACGGAATCGAACTGTGGAACGCGCTGAGCGAATTTAAGACCGTGCTGCCCACCAAACTGCACGGCTTGTTTTACGCCTTCTTTCCGCATTTAATCGCCTCGCAGCCGCTTCCGCAAACGCTCGCCAAATGGGACGAGCTGCTCGCCTCCGGCGCGAAGGTCGTCGCCATCGGCGGCTCGGACGCGCACGCGCTTCACTTGAGCATGGCGGGGCTGCGGAAGGTGATTTTCCCCTACGAGTTTCACTTTCGCGGGGTGAATACGCACGCCCTCATCCCCGAACCTTTAAGCGGCGAGGCGGATAAAGACAAAAAGATGATTTATGCGGCGCTGGCGGCGGGACATTGCTTCGTCGCTTACGATTTGCCCGCGCCCGCGCGCGGATTTACCTTCACCGCGCAAGGCATGGAAAAATCCGTCATGATGGGCGACGAAATTTCAGCGAAGGGCGGCGCGACGCTGCAAGCGAAACTTCCCGCCCCGGCGGAGATTCGCTTGCTGAAAAACGGGCAGCCCATTCAAACATGGAAGGATAAAACATCCTTCGCGCATATCGTCACGGAGCCGGGAGTTTACCGCGTGGAAGCGCGCCGCCGCTATTGGGGCAAACTGCGCGGCTGGATTTACAGCAATCCGATTTACGTCCGGTGAAGCCCGCCCCGAAAAAGAGCGTCAGCCCCGAACGCTCGCGCCGGAGCCGATTTGATTCGCCGACCTACCTGCTCCAAAGCGTCAGGACGCCGCTCCCTAAACTGCGCTGAGAGCCGTCCGATAAATTGACGACGAACATTTCCAGCGTTTCGTCTTCTTTCATCAGAGTGTAGGCGAAGAAAGCGCCGTCCGGCGAGAAAAAGTAATTAACGATTTCGCCCGCCGTTTCTTTGACGACTTTTTTATCGCTTACGTTGAAGAGGAACATGATTTGTTTGCGGGTCTTGGCTTTGTCGCTTTCCTCGCGGTTGAAAGAGCTAACGGCGACCGCCCACTTTCCATCGGGCGAAAAACTGAATTGCAAATCGTCGCTGTCGGGCGTGAAGTTCAGCGCGGAGTGGGAGGCAAAATCATATAACGCCGCGCGTTTGGAATTCGCCTTCGTCCCTTCCGTTTGCAGCAGCAAGTATTTGCCGTCCGA
Source organism: Anaerolineales bacterium (assembly GCA_034432535.1). Taxonomy (GTDB): domain Bacteria; phylum Chloroflexota; class Anaerolineae; order Anaerolineales; family Villigracilaceae; genus Villigracilis. Next base: position 86,119 of record DAOUBR010000079.1, read on the forward strand.
AGAAAGTTGTTTGCCGGCGTAGGAAATAAAATCGGCTTTGACCTCTTTCCGCTCGCCGCCCGATAGATTGGAAAGATACAGGCGCGACTCGCCGCTTTGATAATCCGCGTTCAGCAGATGTTCGCCGTCGGAGGTAATATCGCCGCTGCGCGCGCCTTGGGGCAAGTTCAATTCGGGCAGCGCGCCGGCGCCGACGAAGCCCATGTAAGCGAATGTTTTCAAATCGCCCATCCGCGTTCCTTCCGCCAGCAAAGCGCCGTTAGAAAAGACGCGGTAGTTAATCCACATCCCTTCGTAAAGCAGAGTCGCCTTGCCGCTGTCGCGGTCGTACAGGTAGAGGTCTTCTTTGTTTTCGCCCAGCGGGTTAACGGAAAAGACGACGTAGCGGCTTGCGGGGATGAACGCGCCGTCCACTGCGGCGGCGTTGCGCGCAAGGCTAAAAGTCTTCCCGCCCGATTCGATGAGATAAAAATTCGACCAGCCCTGCAAAGGTCCCGCCGCCAGCAGCATCGCGCCGTCCGACGCGGTTTCAAAATCGTTGTAAGCGAACCCGCCGCATAGTTCCAAAGGCTCGCCGCCTTCGGGCGAAATCAGGCGCGCCGTCAGCCGCTTCTCCTTCCAATCCTGATAAATCAAGCCGGAGCGCTCTTGCGCCGCCTTGATATTTTCCGCTTTGCATTCTTGCGACAGGTACGCCTCTTGCGAAGAGACGTCCGTCTTGACGGGGTAAGACGCCTTATCGCCCAACCTGAACTTGATGGGCGGCGCGTCCTGAAATTGAAGCGTCCATTCTTCTTTGAGTTTCGCTTTTTCCAGCACGAAGACGACGCTGAGCGGGTCTCCGTTGCGAACCGTGGTGGAAGTAAAGGAAATGTTGCTGCTCGACAGCAGAATTGCGGAAACCGACAACGTCTCCGCGCCGGCGTTTTGCGAGACGATAAACACGCAGCCGGCGCATATCGCGTTCTCGCCCCAGCCGCCGCCGTTCGCGGTATGAACGGTTTTGTTCGCGTCCAAAATAGCGAAGTTATCCAGCGAGAGAGTCGCTTTGCGGGCGAGGTTCAGGTGACGCAGTGCGACGTCCAAAATCAGCAAGCCGTACTGCTCCTTCGGGGTGATGGTCGTCTGCCCCATTTGCAGCGCGGACGCCGTTCTCGCGGCGTTCAAAGAAATTTGCCACTCTCCGCCGCCGAGGGGAACTCCCAGCGCCGCGGCGGGAGTCGGGCTGGGAGGAGGAATGGTGGGAGTTGGAGAATCGCCGCCCGAAGAAGCCACAGGCAAAAGTTTCGTTACGGTTTGACAGGCAAGGGAAGCCAGAGCGAATATCGCCAGACTGACAAAAAACCTTTTCATCAAACGCTCTCCTTTCATAGAGAAAAAAGCGCGGCTGCCAGAAAGCAGCCGCAAAGCCTCCAAATCGGCAAATTCATTTTCCGAAGTTTAATAGCGCGCCGCAAGTGTCAAAAGTCACCTTGCGCCGCCTTCAACGCTGATGGCTCTTGATAGAAAGGCGGTGTTAGAATTAAAGAAAAAAACGGATTTCCTCATGACCAACTCCCGCATCTCCGGCTTTTACAACCTTTCGCTTGAAGAGCGCCGCGCGCGGCTGGCGGACGCCGCGCAAAAAGCGCCCGAAGATTTCGCGCCGTTTCTTAGTGGCGGGCTTTCCGCCGAAGCCGCCGACCACATGATTGAAAACGTCGTCGGCATGTATTCGCTGCCGCTAGGCGTAGGCTTGAATTTTATGGTGAACGGGCGCGACGTGCTGGTGCCTTTTGTCGTGGAAGAGCCTTCTATTGTCGCGGGCGCCTCCTTCATGGCGAAGCTCGCCCGCGCGGGAGGCGGCTTCACCGCCACCGCCAGCGAACCGCGGATGATTGGACAAATCCAACTGATTAACCTCCCCAATCTGGAAGAGGCGCGGCTAAAACTTTACGAGCATAAAGCCGAACTGCTGGAAATGGCGGACGCCATTGACCCCGTGTTGAAAAAATTCGGCGGGGGCGCGCGCGACCTGGAAGTGCGAACGATTGAAAATTCCGCAATTGGCGCCTTTCTCGTCGTCCATCTAATCTACGACGTGCGCGACGCGATGGGCGCGAACGCGGTCAACACCGCCTGCGAGAAGCTCGCTCCGCGCATCGAAGCCATCACCGGCGGAAAGGTTCACCTGCGGATTTTGTCGAATCTGGCGGATAGGCGAATCGCGCGGGCGCGCTGCACGATTCCCGTCAGCGAATTGACCGTCGGGTTTGAGGCTTTCAAAGGCGAAACGGTGCGCGATGGGATCATCGCCGCGTGGGCGTTCGCCGCCGCGGACCCATACCGCGCGGCGACTCACAACAAGGGCATTATGAACGGCGTAGACGCGGTGGTCGTGGCGACGGGGAACGATTGGCGCGCCATTGAAGCGGGCGCGCACGCCTACGCCGCGCGCTCCGGCAGATATACTTCGCTTTCAACTTGGGGAAAAGACGGGAACGGCAACCTCGTCGGCGCTTTGGAAATGCCGATGGCGGTCGGCGTCGTCGGCGGGGCGACCAAGGTTCACCCGGCGGCGCAAGCGGCGGTGCGGCTGATGGGCGTGAAAACCGCCAGCGAACTGGCGGAAATCATCGTCTCGGTCGGGCTGGCGCAAAATCTGGCGGCGCTGCGCGCGCTTGCCACCGAAGGAATCCAGCGCGGACACATGTCGCTGCACGCGCGTCAGGTGGCGATTGCCGCCGGCGCAAGCGGAGAGCTGATTGAAAAAATCGCCGCGCGCATGGTCGCCGAAAAGACGGTGAGAATTGACCGAGCGGAAGAACTATTGCGCGAAATGAAAGCGGAAAAACCGGCTGCGGCGAAACCTTAAGTTTCGAGAACGTCCGCCGCGTATTTATCGGCGAAGAGCGCGGGCTGTCCGCCGGTGTGCCAGAACAAGACCGTCTCGTCCTTTTTGAAGAAGCCTTTACGAATCAGGTCTATCATGCCGGCGGCGGCGCGTCCGGTGTAAACCGGGTCGAGCAGCAGCCCTTCGTAGCGGGCAAAGAGAGCGAGCGCCTCGCGCTCCGCCGCGCCAAACACGCCGTAGCCCGCGCGGCAGTAATTTTCATTCGCAAGCACATCGTCGGGGGCGAATTGAATTCGCGCTCCGAATCTTTCGCTCGCCAGCGAAGCAAGGTTCGAGACGTTCGCCTTGAGCTCGATTTCCGGCTCGTCAATGCTGATTCCCAAAATCCTGCCTTTGAATCCGAACAGGCGTTGTCCCAACGTAAGCCCAGCGTGCGTGCCGCCGGAAGAAGAGCCGAAGACAATCCAATCCACGTGGACGCTTTGCCGCATGAATTCTTCCAGCGCAAAGGCGTAAGCCAGCGCGCCCGTCGCGCTGGAGCCGCCGTAAGGAACGAGGTAAGGCTTTTTCCCTTCGGCGGCGGCTCGCTCAAAAGTCTCTTGCAAAACCCGGTCGCGGTCTTTGCGGTCTTCCACCGTGATAATCTCCGCGCCGAACAGCTGATCTAACAGGAAATTGGCGGTGGGCTGCCGCGGGCGCGCGCCGGTCAGGACGAGCGTGCAGGCGAAGCCAAAACGCGCCGCGGCGGCTGCGGTTTGGCGGCAGTGATTCGATTGAATCGCGCCCGCTGAAATCATCGTCTTCGCGCCTTGCTCGCGGGCTTCGGCGACGAGGAATTCCAGCTTGCGAGTCTTGTTGCCGCCAAAGGCAAGCCCGGTCTGGTCGTCGCGTTTGACCAGAATGCGAGGACCGCCCAGCGCGGCGGTCAGGCGCGGAAGTTCTTCGACGGGCGTGGGAAGATGCGCGAAGCGCAGGCGGGGAATATCCATATCAGATTCCTATTTACTGACGGCGAAAACGTTAATCGCTTGCTGCTTGCCTTTGAAGATGACGGGACCGAGGTCTTCGAGGTTGTATTCGCCGGTCAAGCCGAGATGGGTGTAATTATCAATCAGCAGCGGGCGCAGCACGACTTTGGTGTGGCTTTCAATGCGCGAAGCGAGGTTGACCGTATCGCCGATGCAGGTGTAAATAGCGCGGGTCTGCGTGCCGGTGTAGCCGGCAATCATCTGCCCGGAAGCGATTCCAATTCCGATGTGAATCTGCGTTTTGTTTTTGGCGGCTTGGCGGGCGTTGAATTCTTTTAAGCGCTCCAACATTTGCAGCCCGGCGCGGACGGCGTATTCGCGGTGTTCCTCGAAGTACATCGGCGCGCCAAAGAGCGCCATCACGCCGTCGCCGACCATTTGATTGACCGAGCCTTTGTTTTCGGTGATGCAGTCGAACATCATGCTGAAATAATCGTTCAACAGGTCAATCACGTCGGCTGGGTCCTGGCTTTCCGCAATGGCGGTGAAAGAACGGACGTCGGCGAACATCACCGACGCGGTGACGTGCTTGCCGCCTAGCGAAAAGCCCGTGCGCAACAATTCCTCCGCCACTTCTTTGGTGGCGAAGGTGCGAAACAGTTTGCGCTGCTCGTCGCGCAGGCGCTTCTTTTCAAGGCTGGCGTTCACTCGCGCGCGCAGCAAAACGGGGTTCACCGGCTTGGTCAGGTAATCTTCCGCGCCGAGTTCCACGCATTTCACCACCGCGTCCAATTCGTCCATCGCGGAGGTCATAATGACGGGGATTTGCCGCAAGTCCACGTCGTTGATGCAGGCTTCCAGCACTTGAAAGCCGTCCATTTTCGGCATTTCAATGTCCAGCAGCACAAGGTCGAAAGGCTGGGAGCGCAGTTTGTTCAACCCCTCTTCCCCGTCTTCGGCGGTTTCCACAAGATGCCCTTGCTGCTGCAAGTTGCGCGTCAGCGTCAGCCGATTGACTTTATTGTCGTCAATCACCAACAGGCGGGCGGGTTCGGCGGAAGAAATAGCCATTTTCACGTCCTTTATGGGAGATTACGCTTTCAACGCCGTCAGCTCGGTTTTCGCTTTTTCAAATTCGGCGGCGATGACTTCCACCCGCTCGCCGACTTCCAAATTGCCGGCGCGGGCAAGCCCTTCCAATTCCTTCGCCAGCGCGGAAAGTTCCATCGCGCCGAAGGTGGCGGCGTTAGATTTCATCGAGTGCGCGGCGCGGCGTAAGACTTCGGCGTTTTTCTCCGCCAGCGCCGAGCGCATTTGAGAAATTAGACGAGGGGCGTCCTCGAAAAAAGCGCCCACCAGTTCGCCGATAAAATCCGCCCCAGTAGATTCTTTCAGGGCGTTATAAACGCTTAAATCAATCTTCGACATATTCTCGCTGCTCCTGTTTTTTTATTCTACTGCGAGCGACTCGCTTTAAGCAAAGCTTCTACCAGTTCGTTAATCCGAATGGGCTTGGTAAGGTAATCGTCCATGCCGGAGGCAAGACATAAGGCGCGGTCGCCTTGCATGGCGTTGGCGGTCAAGCCGATGATGTAAGGCTGATGGAGGTTCGGCTCGGCGCGAATGAGCTGCGTCGCTTCCAGCCCGTCCATTTCGGGCATTTGCACGTCCATAAAAACAACGTCAAACGGCTCGCGCTTGACCGCCTCGAGGGTTTTCTTGCCGTTCTCGGCGACGGCGGCATGGTATCCCATTTTGGAAAGCAGGCGCAAGGCGAGTTTTTGGTTGATGGGATTATCTTCGGCGAGCAAAATCTTTAACGGACGCTGCGCCGCCATTTGAGGGTCGAGCTGGCTGCGCGTTTCGGGCTTTTCTTCCGCCGCGAATTTTTCCGCGCCAAAGAGCGCGAGCAATTCGTTCAGGAATTGCGCCTGACGAACGGGCTTGGGAAGGTAAGCGGCAAACAGGCGCTCGTGGTCTTGCGGCGCGCTGCGCCCGACAAAATCGAAAAAAACGAAGGGGAATTTCGCTCCGGCGGCGCGCAGACGCTTCGCCAGCTCTTTTCCTTCCACCTCGCCTATCCGCGCGTCCAACAGGGCCAGGTCGTAAGCGGCGCCGCCTTCCACCCACGCCAGCGCTTGCGCGGGCGAGACGGTTTCCTGGGGAATCATGCCCCAGCGCGCCAACTGGCTGACGAGGGCGAAACAACGCAAGGAATTGCCGTCCACAATCAGAACGCGCTTGCCCTGCAAGGCGGGCTGAACCTCCGTCAAGCGGGCGCGGATGGGAGAAACGGGCGCAGGGTCGGCTTGAACGAGGAACGAGAAGGTCGAGCCTTTTCCCTCTCCCGCGCTTTCCGCCCACATCGTCCCGCCCATCAGTTCCGCCAGCCGTTTGCTAATTGCCAGCCCCAGCCCCGTCCCGCCGAATTTTCGCGCGGTGGAGCTATCCACCTGGGAAAAGGATTGAAACAGCCGCGGCAGATTTTCGGGCGCGATTCCAATTCCCGTGTCTCGAATATCAAAGCGCAGCTTGTTTTCGCGCGCGTTGGGTTGACTGACGCGCAACACGACTTCGCCGGCGTCGGTGAACTTGACCGCGTTGCCCAACAGGTTTAATAAAATTTGCTTCAAGCGCGTCGCGTCTCCGTAAAGAGCGAGCGGGACGCCGGAATCAATCGTATAAATCAGTTCAATTCGCTTCTCCGCCGCTTTAAGCGCGATGATGTGAACGGCTTCTTCCACGCAGTCGGTCAAATCGAAGAACGCGCGCTCCAAGTCCATCTTGCCCGATTCGATTTTAGAAAAGTCGAGAACGTCGTTGATAATGGTTAGCAAATTTTCGCCGCTGGAACGAATGATTTCGGCGAATTCCAGCTGCTCTTTGTTCAGTTTCGTGCCGAGCAGCAAGCCGGTCATGCCGATAATGCCGCTCAGCGGCGTGCGGATTTCATGGCTCATGGCGGCGAGGAAAGCGCTCTTGGCGCGGCTGGCGGCTTCGGCTTCCTCTTTGGCGCGCTGCAGTTCGCCGAACAGGCGCGCGTTTTCCAGCGCGACAGCGGCTTGCTGCACGAAAAGATTTAAGCGCCGCAAGTCTTCTTCTTCAAACAAGCGCAGCGGATTGGAATCTAAAATGGCGATGGCGCCCACCAGCCGCCCGCTGGCCATCAGCGGCGCGGCGAGGGCGGCATGAAGATTTTCCGAAGAGTATTGCGGCAGACGACCTTCCCACTTGGCGTAATCTTCTAAAATGATGGGCTGCAGCGTTTGCGCCACCAGGCCCATCGCCCCTTCTCCGACTTGGAAACGCCCGCCGATGTATTTTTCCTCCCTGCCGCGCTGCGCGTTATAGCTGACCAGCACTTCCATTTCGCGCTCTTCCGGATGATAAACGGCAAATTCGCCGTCGGTGGCTTTGAGCAGGGCGAGCGCGCGGCGGACAATATCTTCCAGCAGGCGGGCGAGGTCCAGCTCGGTGGAAAGCTCCGTCATGGTGGCTTGCAGCGCTTCCAGGTATTCGTTCTTCAAGCGCAAGTCTTCTTCGGCTTGAGCGCGGCGGCGCGCCTCGCGTTGCAGCCTTTCGTTGGAAGCGGTGAGCTCGGCGGTGCGTTCCGCCACCCGCGATTCCATTTCGGCGTAAAAGTAGCGCAGCCGCGTCGTCATTTCATTAAACGCCCGCGCCAGCGCGCCGATTTCGTCTTCGCTCGCGGTTTGCTCCACCAGCACAAATTCCCCTTTCGAGGCTTGCTCGGCGGCGCGGGTGATGGCCAGCAGCGGGACGACCAGCCGCCTTCCCAGCAGATAAAACCCAAAAGCCAGCGCCAACCCGGAAAAAGCGCCCGTGAGCAGAATGCCCAAAGCGACGCTTCGCGCGGGGGCGAACGCTTCGCTGCGGCTGACTTCGACCAGCAGCGCCGCCCGCCTGTCTTCCATCCAACGATACGCGCCAATCACCGGCTCGCCCGCGTAGTTTTCGTATTCGTCCACGCCATCTTCGCCGGCGAGGGCTTTTTCAATGGCGAAAGAGAAAACGCCGTCGGGGTAATCCTTTTTGTTGCGCCGCGCGTCCGTCCACAACGGGAGGCGGTTTTCGCCCACCAGATAAAATTCTCCAATCCCCGCCGCCTCTTGCGCCATTCGCTCGGCGCGCGTCAGATTCAAATACGCCGCCAAAACGCCCGTGAACCGTCCCTCCTGATCCAGCAGCGGAGCGGCGATAGCGACGACGGTCTTGCCCGTATCCGGATTGAGGTAAATTTGCTCGGCGAGCCGCTCCTTGCCGTAAAGGAAGTAGGGCTGATTGTAGTCGTACTTGCCTTCGCGGGTTTTGCGCGTCGAAAGAACGACCTTGCCTTCGGAATCGAGGATGAAATATTCCTCGTAATCGGGCTGTTCGGAGACGACGTAACTCAAACGTTCCAGCGTTCGCTCGTAGGCGGCGCGATACGCCGAATCCTCCGGCGGGATCTGCGCCAGCGCAGCCGCGTCGCGACGCATTTCAGGCAGCCACGCCAAAAAATCCAGCGCGCGCTTGTGGTCTTCCGCCCAGCGGTTAATCTCGTTTTCTTTCAATACGGCGGCGCTTAGCAACTGCTCTTGAACGGATTGCCGCAACACGCGACTCGCGCGCTGGTAAGCGACGTATCCGACCGCGCCGACGATGAGCATCAACAGCAAGAGAAAAAACGCCGCCAGCCGCGCGACGATGTGAGTCTTAAAGAAATTCATTCGCCGCCCTTCTCCGGCAGGCGGGGCGATTTTTCCAAAGCCAGAACAAGCTGCTCAATACGAATCGGCTTGGCGAGGTAATCGTCCATCCCGGCGGCGAGACACATTTCACGGTCGCCCTGCATGGCGTTGGCGGTCAAACCGATAACGCGCGGGCGGCGTTCCTTCCAGCGGGAGACGATTTGCCGCGTGGCTTCCAGCCCGTCCATTTCAGGCATTTGCACGTCCATCAAAACCACGTCGTAAGTCTTGGCGGCGACCGCTTCCAGCGCTTCCGCGCCGTTGGAAGCGAGGTCGGCGGAATAGCCCATCTGCTCCAACAATTTCAGCGCCAATTTTTGATTGACCAGATTATCCTCCGCCAGCAAGATTCTCAGCGGATGGCGGGAAGCCATTTGCGGGTCGAGGCTGGCGCGCTCGATTACGCGTTTTTCCTTCCTGACGGAAGAGAAGACCGCCGTCAGCGCGTCGAACAATTGAGATTGTTTAAGCGGCTTGGAAAGGTACGCGGCGAACAGAGATTCCGCGTCGCTCGCTTCGCGCTGCCCTAGCGAGCTGAACAGGATGAGCGGCGTCGCTTCCGCTCGTTTGCGAATGCGCCGCGCCAATTCCAGCCCGTCCATTTCTAGCATGTGCATATCGAGAATAGCGAAGTCGAAGGTTCGCCCCTCTTCCAGCCATTGCAGCGCTTCCAGCGGAGAGCCGGTTTCGGCGCAAGCAATTTCCCATTTCCCAAGCTGCAAGCGGAGAATCTGGCGGTTAATTTCGCTATCGTCCACCACCAACGCGCGCTTGCCGCGCAGCTCGGGCTGCGGCTCCGTTTGTTTGACGGCGGAGGCGGGCGCTTCCGCCAGCGGAACGCGGATGGTGAAGAAGAAGGTCGAACCCTTGCCTAGCCCTTCGCTTTCCGCCCACATCGAGCCGCCCATCAGTTCCGCCAGCCGCTTGCTGATTGCCAGCCCCAACCCGGTGCCGCCGTATTTGCGCGTGGTAGAAGAATCGGCTTGCGTGAAGGATTGGAAAATGCGGCTGATTTCCTCAGGCGTTAAGCCGACTCCCGTATCGCGCAGCGCGAAGAGAACTTCGACCTTGCGATTTTCGAACGGGCGAGCGGAGACGCGCAGCGTGATTTCTCCCTGCTCGGTGAATTTGACCGCGTTGCCAAAGAGGTTGAGTAAAATCTGGCGCAAGCGGGTAAAGTCGGCTTTGACGAAAGCCGGCGCGCTCTCCTCAAAAAGATAAGCCATTTCCAGCCTTTTTTCGTTCGCGCGCGCCGCCACCAAATCCAGCGCCGACTCAATGCACTCGCGCAGGTCAAGCAAGTTCCATTCAATATCCATCCGTCCAGCTTCAATTTTAGAAAAGTCGAGAATGTCGTTGATAATCGAAAGCAGCGCGTCGCCGGAGCTGCGAATCGTCTCGGCGTATTCGCGCTGAATCTCGTTCAGCCCGCTTTCCAGCAGCAGCCCGCTCATGCCAATCACCGCGTTCATGGGCGTGCGGATTTCATGACTCATCGTGGCGAGGAAGGCGCTCTTGGCGGCGTTGGCCGCTTCCGCCGCGGCGCGGGCTTCTTGCATTTCGCGGAAGAGGCGCGCGTTCCGCAGCGCGGCGCTAACGTTGGCGGCGACGGCGCTGAGCAGCCGCTGGTCTTCTTCTTTGAAGGCGCCTTCTTTCGAGGCGCTTTGCACGCACACCACGCCCATCGCCTTATTGCCGATAAAGATGGGAACGCCAAGATACGAAAGCGCGCGAATATCCGCGCTGGAAAGCCCCATCTCCGCGCGCCGCCCGGCGACGTCCCGATTAATCAGCATCGGCTTGCCGGTTTCCATAATTTTGCTGGTCAAACCTTGACCGTAAGGGCGCGGCGCGAGCGTTTCGCCGTAGCAATAAGGGAAGTTAATGACGTTGGTCTCTTCGTCGAGCAGGGCGACGTACGCCATTTCGGCGTTGAACGCCGAGCGAATTTGCTCGCCGACGAGGTTAATCAGCGCGTCGAAATCGAGCTCCACCGCCAGCGCCAAGCTGACCGTGTTGATGGTGGCGAGCTCGTTGGCGCGCTGCTGCGTTTCCTTCAACAGACGCTGCGATTCGCCGAACAAGCGCGCATTTTGCAGCGAGATGCCCAAACTGGCGGTCAGGGTGGAAAGCAGGCGAATATCGCTTTCGTGGTAAGCACGCTCGCGGTAAAAGTTTTGAATGGAAACCGAGCCGAGCGCCTCGCCGCCCGCCAGAATCGGCAGCGCAATCAGCGATTTGGGGAACTCCGAGCCAGCCAGCAGAGTCGAGCCGTATTCCCGCGCTTTTTCTTCCATGTTTTCGTTAATGATGATGGGCTGGCGATGGCGGATGACGTATCCCGAAAAGCCGGAAAGCGGCTGCTTATCCGGGTATACCCTTTCGCCCTTCCAGTACATGTAAGGGAATTCCACCGAGTTATTTTCCGCGTCGTAATAAGAAAGGATGACCGCTTGCGAATCGAAGATGCTGCGAGCTTTTTCGCCCACCAGATCGTAAATCGCCTGCGTTTCAAGCGTGGAAGCCAGCCCGCGCTGCACGCTGTTGATGACTTCCAATTCCGCCGCGCGCTCTTCCGCTTCCTTCAGCAGGCGCTGCGTTTCGTTAAACAGACGCACTTTTTCAATCGTGACCGCCATGCCATTGGCGAGCGTTTGCAGCAAGCGGACGTCAGATTCGCGGTAGGCATGTTCGCGGTCGAGGTCTTGCACCGAAATCACGCCCTTCACTTTTTCATCCAAAAGCAGCGGGACGAACATCGCCGATTTAGGCGGCTCGCCGGTGACGACGGGGTTGTCGTAGCGCGCCGCGACTTCGTCCCAATTTTCATTGACGACGACGGGAGCGCCGGTTTCTATGACGCGCTTGCGAAAACCGTAAGGCGGGCGCGGAGAAAATACGCTGCGATCGCCTTTTTCGTAAGAATACGGCATGGTCATCAAGTTGGCTTCCGCGTCGTACAACACGAGATCCACCACTTCGGCGTTAAAGACTCGCCGAATTTTTTCGCACACAATTTCGTACCCCGCTTCCAGATTCATCTTGGCGGAAAGCTCGTCTTGCACGCTGTTGATGATCGTCAGTTCGCGCGCGCGTTGCTCGCTTTCGTGATACAACGTTTGAATCTCGTCGAACAGCCGCGCGTTCTCCATCGCCACGCCCAAATTGGAAGCGATTGTTTGCAGCAAGCGCAAATTCCCTTGCGTGAAGACGTGCGGTTTCAGGCTTTGCGCGTCCAGCACGCCCAAAACTTTCGCGCCGACCAGAATTGGCACGCCCAAATAAGAGCGCGTAATTTCCTCGTCCTGCGCGGCGTAGAGATAAATCGCCGAGCGATGCGTTTCCATTTCTTCCGGCGTGTTCAGCAAAAGCGGCTGCCCAGTGACGATGATTTCGGTAGTCAAGCCTCCTTCGCTTAACTCCCAGGGCGGTTCGTTGTCGTAATATTCGCCTCGATAACAGCTGTAAACCAGCGAGACGATTTTCGTCTTCGCGTTATACGAGAGGATGTTGACGATTTCGGTTTGAAAGATTTCGCGCACCTTGTCGCCGACGACGCGCGTCAGGGTCTTGAAATCCATCGCCCGCGCCATCGCGCGGCCGACCTCGTTAAGGACTTCCAGCTCGTAAGCGCGTTTTTGAATCTCGTCGAAGAAATTGGCGTTCTTGATGGCGAGCGCAGCCTGCACCGAGAGCTCTTCCAAAAATTCAAGGTCGGCTTGCTCAAAGGGCTTTCCGCCCTCGCGCCAGACGGCTATCATCCCGCCGACTTTGCCTTCAATAATCAGCGGGGCGGCCATCAAACGTTCCCGCAGGCTGGGCTGCGTGCCGGGAATTTGCACCGTGCGCGGGTCGAGGCTGGTATCGTTAATAAACTCGGCCTTGCCCAGCCGCGCCAACGAGCCGATGACTCCCTCGCCCGCGCGGATGCTGTCTTCCAGAATCTCTTTGGCGCCCTGGCCGGTCGCCACAATCGAGCGAAGCGATTCCCCGCCCTGTTCGGGCAGGTAGATGGCGCTGGTGGAACCCGAAAGCAGCTCGCAGGCGTGCCGCGCGATTTTATTCATCACGGCCGTCAGTTCAAGGGTGGAAGAAATATCCCGCCCGACTTCGTTTAACGCCAGACTCTCGCGCGCGCGGCGATTCACCTCGTCGAACAGGCGGGCGTTGTTCCACGCGGTGGCGGCTTGCGCCGCAAAAGTTCGCGCCAGCGCGGCGTAACGCTCGTTGTAAACGTTCGGCTGCCGCGACCCCAACGTGAGAATGCCCGTCAGCTCGTTGTTAAAGAGCAGCGGAATCGCCATGTAGCCGCGAATCTGCGCCGCGTTGTGCGGCGGGACGTCGAAATATTGCGGATATTCCGCCGCAGCGTCGCGCAAAATTAACGGCTGCCGCGAACGGTGATAAATCTCGTAGCCGATTTCGTCTTCTTCGGGAACCATGCGAAACGACACGCCGAGCAGTTCCGAAAGGTTGGAAAACCCCCGCCCGGCGACCAGCTCGCGGCGTCCGTCCCGCGTTTGGTAAATTGCCGCGTTATCGTAGGGCACAATCTTGCCGATTTCCGTCAAAATCACGTCGAACACTTCGGAAAGGCTCAGCGAAGCGCTGAGCGCGTAAGCGCTGGAACGCAGCATCTCCGCCTGCTCGCGCGCCGCGCGCTCGGCTTCCAGCAGGCGCGCATTTTCCAGCGTCAGCGCCATCGAGTTGGCGAGCATTTGCAGCAGGCGCACATCCGCTTCCGAAAAAGCGTTTTCGCGCTCCAGGTTTTGCAGCGAAATCACCCCCGTCACCTCGTCGCCGGAAATCAGCGGAACCCACACGCCCGACTTGACGATAACCTCGTCGTCCGGCGCGTCGGTCCCCAGGTTGCGGGAAGCGAAGCGTCGGGAATATTCCATGAAGTTCTCGTTCACCATCAACGGTTTGCCCGTCCGCATGACGTGACCGCTAAAGCCGCCTTCGTTCTCGCCTTCGGGCAAAGGCAGCGGAGATTGATACAGCCGCTCGCCGTTTTCGATAATGTACGGAAAATGCGTCAGTTTCGCCTGTCGGTCAAAGATCGCCAGCGCCACCGTTTGGGCGTCGAATATTTTTTGAATCTTATCCCCCACCGCCTCGTACATAGATTGAATATCCTGCCCGGCGTTCAGTCCCGCCAGCGCGTCATTAATAATTTCAAGCTCCGCCGCGCGCGCTTGTTTCTCCCGCAGCAAACGCCGCATTCCCGCCGCTTGTCGAACGGCGAAACGTCCTTGCTCGCCGGACGCCGAAAGACCCGCCGCCTTTTTCAGGCGGGCAGGTTGCGGTTTGGAAGGCTGGCTTTTGGCTTGCGTCTTTTTTCTGGGTTCAACCTTTTTAGCCATGCGCGCCTCGGCGAAAAACGGGAACGAATGCGATAATTCTAACAAAAAAGCCCGCTGGGAATCTTTGCGTTTCGTTACAGGCTTGCTTGCGAATATTATAGATGATTTTTTAAACAGCGGCGCGTTTGAGTTTTCGCTTAAACGCGGCGAAACATTCCGTTTATTTCAAACGGAAGAAGCGTCGAGGGAAAAGCCTTGTTGGCTTAAGCGAGCATGGCGCGAATCGCGCTTAACGGAACGCCTAGCGGCAAATCGCAGCCGGGCATAACGGCGTCGGCGCGGGCTTCTCTTGAACGTCGAGCGGATTCGCGCGCCCGAGCCTCGCCGCCCCGCAGGAGGATTCCCACCGGGTCGAGGTTGCCAAAGAGCAGGACGTCCGGCAGGGCTTCCCGCGCCGCCGCGAGGCTGACCGTCTGGTCGAGCGAGAGGGCGTCCGCGCCGGTTTGACGGAGCGCGTCGAAGGCTTTGCTCACGTCGCCGCAGACCGAAAGAACGCGCGGGCAAGGCAGCCCGGCATGTAAGGCTTGCAGCGCGGGCAAGACGAAGCGCGCGAACTTTTCGGGACCGATAAATCCGGGCGAGCCGCCCATTTCGTGAACGGCGATAAAATCCGCGCCCGCGCCGCGGAACAAGTTTCCGATTCGCGCCAGATAATCGGAGAGCCGCAATAGCGCGTCTATGACGAGCTGCGGCTCTTTCTTCATCTCTAAAAATAAATTTTGCGCCTTGCAGATATAAATCAACAAAGTATAAGGACCCGGTATCATCCCCGAAACGACGGCTTGCTCTCCAATGTCTTCCTTAACGAGCCGAATCGCCTCGCAAATTAAATCAATTCTTCCCCCGCTCTCTAATTTTGGCGTGGCGACTATCTCGCGCGCGCTTTGAAAGAGGAGTTTTTTCACCTGCGGAAATTGCGGCTCGCCGTCTTCGTAAAAATTGAGCTCCGCGCCGAGCGCCTCGGCGGGGAAGCATAAATCCAGCGGTAGAGTCGCGGAAGGCAAGCCGGTCAACTTAAACGTGCTTGCCGCGGCGCGCGCCATCTTCCGCGCGTCTTTGTGGACTTCATGCAAAGCCAAGCCCTCGCTTGCCAGCCCTTCCGCCGTGACATGAATCAGCGCGCTAAAAGCAGGTTGAACGTCTATCTTTTTTCCTTCCAGCAGCGCCAGGATTGTTTCGCGCATGATTTCTCCTGATATAAGTTGCGGGTTACGGCGTCGCGTATTCCGCAACCCGCAACCCGCGTCAACTTCTAATCGCCAATCGCCAACTCACTTTCCCTTCACCGCCTTGGCGATTGCCGCAATGTGTTCGGGGGTATTGCCGCAGCAACCGCCGACGACGCGCGCGCCCAACTCGACGTATTTGCGCGAGTAAGCCGCCATATCCTCAGGTCCCATATCGTACACGCCTTGTTCGGTCTGTATGTCCATGTGCGGCACGCCGGCGTTGGGTTTCACCCACAAGGGGACGTCGGGCAGGGTCGCTTTATATTCTTTGACGATGGCTTCCATGTTATCGAGCGTCGTGCCGCAATTCGCGCCGACGAGCGTCGCGCCCATCGCGCTGTATTTTTTAATCACGTCCTTCGGCTTGACGCCCATCATCGTGCGCGTGCCTCTGTCGTAACTGAAAGAAACGACAATCGGCAAATCGGTCACGGAACGCGCGCCCTCAAACGCGGCGGTAGCTTCTTCAAAAGCGAACATGGTCTCGATGAGCAGCAAGTCCACCCCGCCTTCGGCGAGCGCCTGCGCCTGCTCGGCGAAGGTCGCCTTGACCTCTTCAGCGTCAAGGGGACCGTATGGCTTAATCAGCCCGCCGACGGGACCCATCGAACCGGCGACGAGAACTCCCGCGCGGGCGGAAGCGGCTTTGCGGGCGAGCTCCGCCGCGCGGATGTTCACTTCCGGCGCGCGGTCTTGATATTTGGAATCTTTCATCCGCATCCGCGTTCCGCCGAAAGTGCAGGTGAGAATAATATCCGACCCCGCCTCGACAAAAGCGCTTTCCAATTTGAAGATGACGTCGGGGTCGTCTATGATGAGGTCTTCGGGCGGCTTGCCGGGCTTGAGACCCATCTTTTGCAGATTCGAGCCAGTCGCCCCGTCCGCGACGAGAATCTCGCCGCTGTTCAGGCGTTCCAAAAATTTGTTCATTCACGCTCCTTTGTTTTGAATTCCGAATTCAGAATTTATCTTCCTTATTTCACCGCGAAATTTTTCGCCAGCGGGTCGGCTTTGCGGTGCGGAATCAAATGGGCAATGTGCGGGAAAGGCTCGCTCATGTGGGGGAAACTGGTCGCCTGCATGAACTGATTTTGAAATTCGGGGTCGGTGGGCAGCTCGAAACGCTCCACCTTGCGCGTGACCGCGTCAATCTCGTTGCGCTTCTCGACGTTCAGCAAGGCAATCCGCGCGCCGTCTCCGGCGGCGTTGCCGACGGCGTACACGTTTTCCAGCTCGCAATCGGGAATCAGCCCGATGAGCATGGCTTTCTCTTTGTCAATGTAACTGCCAAAGCCGCCCGCGAGAATAATTTTATCAGGACTTTGCAAATTGTTGCGCTTTAACAAGGTGCGCGCGGCGGTAAACAAAGCCGCCTTCGCCAGTTGAATCTGGCGAACGTCCTGCTGCGTGATGGGAATATCGCGCCCAATGGAAGTTTCCCGCTCCCAGGCGATGACGTATTCCCAGCCGCTCGCGCCCTCGCGCACGCGATCGGTCTTCAGGTCTTTCTTAAACTTGCCGCGCGAATCGACGATTCCCGCGCGGAACAATTCCGCCACCGCGTCAATAATCGCCGAGCCGCAAATGCCTTTGGCTTTGCCTTCGTTCCAGTTTTGCTCGCCGACGATTTTATATCGCGGTTCGAGAGTCGTTTCGTCAATCTGCACGCGCTCAATGGCGCCGGGCGCGGCTCTCATGCCGTATTCGACGTGCGCGCCTTCCAGCGCCGGCCCCGTCGGCGTGGAGGTGCAGGAAAGTTTCTTGCGGTTGCCCAGCACCAGCTCCGCGTTGGTGCCGACGTCAATCAGCAGCCAGTTCTCGTCTTGCTTGTGCGGCTCTTCCGCCAGAATCATCGCGCTGGTATCGGCGCCGACGAAGGAAGCGATGGTCGGCAGCATGTGAACGTTGGCAGACGGGTTGATTTCCAGCCCGAGATCGCGCGCCTTGACGTCCACCGATTCATGAATAGCGGGGACGAAAGGCGCCAGCCCCAAATCTTTCGGATGTAAATTCAAAACCAAATGATGCATGGTGGAATTGCCCACCAACACCATCTCAAGCACGTCTTCTAATTTAATGAAAGCCGATTTATCCGCCGCGCGTCCCTCTTTGGAAAAGAGATTTCTGTTCGCGGTTTTAACCGCCTGCTTCACCAGTTTGTTTAACGTGGCGATAATGGCTTTGTGCAATTTCTCCAAGCCGTCCGGATGTTCGATGGCGTATTGAATGCGGGACATCACGTCCTCGCCGTACACAATCTGCGGGTTCATTTCCGATTCCGCCGCGAGCAGCTCGCCCGTCCGCAAGTTGCACAAATACAGCGCCACCGTCGTCGTGCCAATATCCACCGCCGCGCCGTAGCTATTATCGCGCAAGCCGGGCTGCACTTGAATCACCTCGCGGTCGTTCCACACCGAAACGGTGACGTTCCACTTCGCTTCGCGCAGCGTTTTGGATAAGGTTCGCAGGCATTGGTAATCAATCTTCAATTCGTGCCAGCGGGGCAGGTTTTCTTCCGCGCCGCGCGCCAGCCGCATGGACGTTTCCAACCCCTTGGCGAGCCGTTCCCAATCCGCAATCGGACGCTCTAAATTGGGCGGCGTCATATTCACCAGATATTTCCGCACGGCGGGCTTGACTTCAATCGGGCGGCTGCTGGCGCTTTTGCGGATAATTTGTTTGTTGCCGCGGCTCTCTTCGGGGACGTTCACCAGCACGTCGCCGCGAATCTTGCACTGACAGGAAAGCCGCGCCTGCCCTATTTCCCAGCCTTTGCTTTTGAGCAAGTTGGGGCGGCTCTCAAAATATTTGCGCTCCTGCGGGGTGACGGGCGAGAGGTTTTCGCGCTTCGATTCAATGCCGTATTTTTCAAAACGTCCTTCCTCAATGACCACAAGACACTTGCCGCACGTGCCGTTTTCAGCGCAGATGGATTCGATTTCCACGCCCAAATCGCGGGCGGCGGAACGGACGGAAACTTCCTCGTCCGCCTGTCCGCGGCTGCCGGAGGGTTGAAGAATGATGGTGTGTTTTTTCGTCATGTTGTTTTTTTACCGTTAGAAAATGAAGTCGCCTGCCGCTCCGAGCGTTAAAAAAAACAAGAGCAAGCGCAAAGCTTACCCAAAGACGCGCTCAAAGCGCGGGTTTTTACCCTGCCGCGTCTTATCTTCCGGGCAGATTTACTCGCGCGGCTTCCTCTTCCAGCTCGGCGACCAGCGCCGCGGCGACTTCCTCCGTCGCGCCTTCGCGCTCGACCCACGCGCCGCGCTTGTATTGTTTGGCGTAATCCGTCGTAGAGGTCAAGCCCAGCGCCATCGCGTAAGCGTCTATCTTGTTTTGAACTTTTTGCGAAAGCTCTTTCTTGACGACCTTGCCGTCGTCTCCTTCTACGGTAAACGATTGGGGAATTTCTCTCCAATAAGTCACTCGATATTTAGTCATTGCAATTCTCCTCTCTCTGTTAAATGTTTGGTAATCAACCGTTAAGGCTTTCGGCTGTCTTCGACGTACTCTCTCAGACGGCGAGCGACGAACTCGCCCAACTTTACGGGAACGGCGTTGCCGACCAGCTGCTCCATTTCCGCTTTAGACGTTCCATCCCAGCGAAAGTTTTCGGGGAAGGTTTGAATCAGGCTGCGCTCCAAAGCGGTCAAAGGGCGCAAGCACGGCGTTTCTTGCAGGGTCGTCGTATCTCCCGGATGAGGCTTGTAATTCGGGGGAATCGGGCGGTTCACGCCGCGGACGGTGGGAGAAGGCTCGTCCACGCTGAACACGCCGCGCCGCCGATAGCTGCGCGGATGGCGGTAATAATGCTCGCAGCCCAGGCGGTCGCCGAAGTAATCGCGCAGGGTCATTGGCTTGGCGGCGAGGTTCTTTTTCAAATACGGCTCCACAGCGCCTTGCCTGCCCCTCAGCTGGCCAATTAAGAACCATCTTTTTCGCCGTTGGGGGACTCCGCAAAAGCTCGCGTCCAGCAGCGTTTTGGTCAGCCCGTAGCCGTTTTCAAGGAAAATATCGCAAGCCTTTTGATAGGCGCGGCTTTTCGCGGCGCGGTCAACGTTTTCCATCACAAACCACGCGGGGCGAACCGCCGTCACGATGCGAGCGAAAGTCACGGTTAAATCCGCTCTGCCCAGCGTCTCGTCGCGCTTGCCCGCCGAAGAAAAATCCTGACACGGGGGACCGCCGATAATCATATCCGCCTGATAAGCGGCGAATTGCGCGGCGTCGTCTTCGTTGAACTTCGACAAGTCTTTCTTGAAGACGGGATGCGCGAAGTTCGAGCGATACGCGCGAACGGCGGGGTCCCAATTATCGAAAGCCGCCAAAACCTCGTAGCCCGCGTTCAGAAAGCCCAAAGACAAACCGCCGCAACCGCAAAATAAATCAATCAGTTTCACCGCCGACCTTCCAGCGCCGCAAATTTCAAGCGCGGCGCATTATAGCAGAGTCGCCAGCCCTTCGCCGGCAATCCAGCCCGTCGTCCACGCGGCTTGAAGATTGAATCCGCCCGTCACGCCGTCCACGTCCAAAACCTCGCCCGCGAAAAACAAATTTTCAACGACGCGGCTTTGCATGGTCTTGAAGTTCACTTCTTTCAAGCGCGCTCCGCCGCAAGAGACGAACTCGTCCTTAAAACGTCCCTTGCCGATTATCTCAAACTCGCCCGCGCAGAGCTCGCCCGCCAGCCGCCGCAGCTCCGCTTTGGAGAGATCCGCCCAATTTTTATCGCCGACGAACTCCGCCAGCCGCTTCCACAACCTTAAAGGAATTTGCGAAAAGGCGGGATGCGCCGCGACCTGCTTGCGCGCGTTTTCCTTCCATTCCTTATAGCGCGTCAAAACTTCCAAAGTCTTTTCAAACGAATAATCGCCCAGCCAATTGACGAGCAATTTGGCGCGGTAATTTTTCTCCGCCAGAATCCTCGCGCCCCACGCGGAACAGCGCAGCGCGGCGGGTCCGCTCAGCCCCCAATGCGTGACGAGCAGCGCGCCGCGCGCGCGAACCGTCTCCATTTGCAGCGCGGCGTCCTCCACCGAGAGACCCGCCAGACCTTCAATGCGCTTATCGCTAACGTTGAAAGTAAACAGCGAAGGCGCCGTCGGCACGACGGGATGACCCAACGCCTGAATCAACGCAAGGGATTTGGAATCGCCGCCGGTAGCGAACAACAACTTTTGCGCTTGAAGATGAAATTCCGCGCGGCTCTCGCGGACGGTCAGGCTGAATCCCGCGCCCGTCATTTTTTCCACGCCCGTCACGCCCGCCCCGACCCGAACCTTCACCCCCAAGCGCCGCGCCTCGGCGCGCAAACATTCCGCAATCGTGGCGGAAGAATCGCTGACGGGAAAGACGCGCCCGTCGGCTTCGGTTTTCAACTTCGCCCCGCGTTCCTCAAACCAGCGAAACGTATCCGCCGGTTGAAAGCGGGCGAACGCCCCGCGCAATTCGTCTCCCCCGCGCGGATAAAATTTCACCAGCTCGCGCGGGTCGAAGCAAGCGTGCGTGACGTTGCAGCGCCCGCCGCCGGAAATCAAAACTTTCGCCAGCGTGTTTTGCGCTTTTTCCAAAATCAAAATTTGCAAAGCAGGATTGAGCTCCACGCAGCGAATCGCGGCGAAGAACCCCGCCGGTCCCCCGCCGACGACGACAACGTCCCAACGCGGCTGCGGCGCCGTCGCGTTCACGTTACGCCCCCAACGCAGATTCAACGGCGGGCGCGACGTCGGTTAAACTGCGAACCTGACGGAAGTTCCGCCGCGCCGCTTCGCCGCCCAACAAAAGCAACGGCGCCGGCGCGGAAGTGTGGCGGCGCGTGGAAAGGTCTTCCATATTCCCATGGTCGGAAGTGAGCAAAATCAAACCGTCCTCGCCGCGCCAGCTCGCCAGCAAGCCTTTCAACGCCGCGTCGAAGGTTTCCATCTGTCTCACCGCCCACGCCATATCCTGCTTGTGACCGGCGTAATCGCTCGCCCAATATTCAAAGAAGGAAAAGTCGTACCGTTTGGCAATTTCGCCCAGCCGCCAGCCCGCCTCTTCAGGCGCGAACAAAGGCGCGTCCTCGAAGCCGAGAAACGAACGCCAGCCCTCGCCCGTCAGGTCGGCGGAGACGGCTCGCCCGGCGAAGTAATCTTCCCGCGTGAAGAGAGTCAGCCCGGCGTTCACCGCCGCGAGCGGGATGGAAGAATACAGCCGCTTGCCCGAATCGATCCCCTCAAAATAACGCGGCGGATAAGCGTTCAAAAGCGCGGCGCGCTTGCCCGCTTGCAGCGTTTTGGAAAATAAAGTATGTCCGTTCAGGTAAACCGCCGTTTCGGAGTTGGGCTTGGGTCCATAGTGATACCCCAGCGCGACGGGAACGTTTATCCCGGTCAGCAAGACGGCTTGCCCCGTCGCCGACTGCGGCAGCCCGTCCACCCCCAGGCAAGCGTCCGCCGCAAAGAGACTCGCCGCTTCGCCCTCAAAAGGCGCGGCGGCGCGAATTAACTTCCGCCCGCCGAGCAAAGATTGAAGGAAAGGGGTCTCCGCGCGCGCCAGCGGGTTAATTTGCGGGTCGTCCGCGCCCAGCCCGATTCCATCTAAAAACAAAAAGAGAACTTTCATGCGGCTTTGCGAAAGACCACCCAAGCCGCGCCGTCTTGCGCGCGGATTTCCTTTTCCGCCGCGTCGAGCAATTCGGCAATTTGGCGCGGCGCAAGAAATTTGCTGCGCATCAGCAGCAGTTTTTCGCCGAGCGCGATGAGCTTCACCCCAAACGAGCGAATATCCGGCTCTTCAATCACCAACACGCCGCCGGGTTTTAGCACGCGGAACATCTCGCGCGCGGTCTGTTCTTGACGAACGACATGGTGCAGCGCGTCCACCATAATCACGCGCTCAAACGAATCGTCGGCGAAAGGCAGCGTTTCGGAATAGCAATGCACCGAGCGAAACGGAGCGAAGCGCGCCTGCCGTAACATGCCGAAGGAAACGTCCGCCACCACCACCTCTTGCGCCAGACCGTGCAAAGCGGCGGCGACCCGCCCTGTGCCGCCGCCCACGTCCAGCAACTTGCCGGCGACGGGCAGCGCGGCAATCTCACTCATGAGTTCGCGTTTGGAATATGAGACGCGGGCGTAAATGGGCGCAATCGCCCCAAAGTGGTCAAAGTTCATTGGCAATAATCCGTCGTGATTTTGTCGCGGATGTTTTCCAGCGTGGCGGGCCCAATGCCGGAGACGTTCAACAAGTCTTCGGGCAAGTAAAAACAGCCGTTCATCTCGCGGTATTCGATGATTTTCTGCGCAGTGACGGGCCCAATGCCGGGCAGCGAATCCAGCTCTTCAAGCGTGGCGGAATTGACGTCGATCAACCCGTCCGGGCTGGCTCCGAGGGCGGGGGATTGCAGTTCCGGCGGCAGGGAGTTCTCGTCGGCGTTGGGCAGCTGCAAGCCGGGTTCTTCGCCGACGGGGCAGGCGTTATTGCGGCAGGGAATGTTGAGCTGCTGCCCGTCTTCCACTTTCTGCGCCAGATTGAGCGTCCCCGTATCCGCGGCGGTAATCAACCCGCCCGCCGCGTCAATCGCGTCTTGCGCGCGCGCGCCTTCGGGGAGGTAATATAAGCCGGGACGCGCAACGCCGCCCAGCACATGCACAGCAATCGGGGCTTTGGTCGGCGCGGGTTGCAGCACAATCGCCTCGCCTTGCGGCAAGCGCGAGACGAACAGCAAAGCGCCCGCCAGAATAAATCCCGCGACCACGCCCAGCAAGGAATACAAAACGTTCTTCATGCCTTTATTTTACTCTACCGCTTTCTTTTTTCAGCCTCGCTATCCGCCGCGCGAGATAAGGCGAAAAGTAGCCGTCGTAACGTTCCCACAATTCGGGCAGTTTCCAATCATCTCCGCGAATCACGCCGCGGCAATAAGGCGCGCCGCACAAACATTCAAACTCGTCGTAAGGCTCGCCGTCGGACATGGCGTAATCGAAAGTCAGCTCCTCGCCCGCCGCAATATCGCGCATGGCGACGAGACCGATTTGCCCCGAAAACCCAAGGTTCGGGTCGCACGAGTGATTAAAGCAATCGTTCGGCTCTTTCTCTTCGGCAGTCAGGATGTATAAATCCTCGTCCACTTGCAAGACGCGCTCGGTAAAACGCGGCATGGCGGGGTCGAGCTCGCTCTTGCGGACAATGCGCCCGCCCCACAGCGAGGCCAGCTCGCCTTTAGAAAGATTCTCCCGCGCGAAGACTCCGCATCCGCCGCGGGGGTGCGGACGCGCTTCGCACTTCGGATTGAGGTAAGAATAAAAAGTAGAAGTCATGAACTGAATTATATTTGCGATTCGGCGAATCCTCGCGGCAAATTGAAAATTTGCGATTAAAATCCAGCCCATGCAAAATTCCGCCCACCTTTGGAATCGGCTCGTGGCGCAAACCCCCAATCCGCATTTTCTGCAAACTGCAGAATGGGCGCAGGTCAAAGCGCAATACGGCTGGATTCCGCATTACGCCGTTTGGGAAACAAACGGCGCGTTTCGCGTCTTCGCCGACCCCGCCGGAATCGCCGAAGTCCGTCCCGCCGCCGCGGCGCTCATTCTGGAACGTCCCGTGCTGCGGCGCGGCATGGCGGCGCGCCTTTCCATTCTTTACAGCCCCAAAGGTCCGCTCGCCAACTGGGCGGATGAACCTTTGCGCGCGCGCGTCCTGAACGACTTGCAAACTTTTGCCCGGCGGCGCAGCGCGATTTTTTTGAAGATAGACCCCAACGTGGAATTGGGGCGCGGACTCCCCGACGGGCAGGCGAATCCGCTCGCAGGCGAAACGGGTCGTTCGCTTCAAGCGGAGCTGCTCCGCCGCGGCTGGCGTTATTCCGCCGACCAGATTCAATTCAAAAACACCGCCCTGCTCGACCTTTCCCAAAGCGAAGCGGAACTGCTGGCGCGCATGAAACAGAAAACCCGTTACAACATCCGCCTTGCGGAGAAAAAAGGCGTCCGCGTCCGCCTTGGAAACGCCGAAGATCTGCCCGCGCTCTACAAAATGTACGCCGAGACCTCCGTGCGCGATGGATTCGTCATTCGCGACGAAGGTTATTACATGACCGTCTGGAGAACCTTTCTTTCCAACTTTTTTCCCCCCCAAGCCGATTCGCCCTTCGCCGTCCCTTTGATTGCGGAAGTCGAAGGACTCCCCGTCGCCGGGCTGTTCCTCTTCCTTTTCGCCGGGCGGGCTTATTATGTATACGGCATGTCGCGCAGCCTGCACCGCGACAAAATGCCGACCTACCTGCTGCAATGGGAAGCGATAAAGTTCGCCAAAGCGGCGGGCTGCTCCATTTACGATTTATGGGGCGCGCCCGAAGTCTTCGACGAAAGCGATACGATGTGGGGCGTGTACCGATTTAAAGAAGGGCTCGGTTGCGAAGCGTTTCGCGGGCTGGGCGCTTACGACTTCGCCCCCAATTTCTTGTGGTATAAGGTTTACGCCGAAATCATGCCGCGCCTGCTCGATGTGATGAGAGCCAGAGGAAAAGAAAAAACGCGGCGCGTTTTGAGTTAATCATGAATCCATCGTCCGCTTCTCGGCGTCCTTCCCTCATTTTTCGGTCTCAGACCTTCACCCTTGCTTTGCTCACCCTGTTCGCTTACGGGCTGCTCGCGCCCTTCGCCGGCTTTTATTGGGACGACCTGCCCTTCGCGTGGATAGCGAAATTTCTCGGTCCCGCCGAATTCATCCCCGCTTTCGCGCCCTTTCGTCCCTTTCTGGGACCCATCTTTTATTTCACCACCAGCCTGATTCCCCCCGTCCCGCTGTATTGGCAGCTCTTCGCGCTGGTCGTCCGCTTTTTGATTGGCTTCTGCGCGCTGTGGAGTTTCAAGCAAATCTGGCGCGAACGTCCGGGGTTGGCGTATTTCGCCGCGCTGCTGATTCTGGTCTTCCCCGGTTACAGCCAGCATTGGGTCGCCTACACTCACATCAATCAGGAACTCATCCCGTTCATCTTTTACGTTCTTTCGTTTGGCTTCACGTTCAACGCGCTGCGAACGGGCAAGACGTCTCACGCCGTCGTCGCGCTGCTGCTGCAAGTTTGCGGAATCTTCCCCACCGAATATTTCTTTGGAATCGAAGGGCTGCGCTTTTTGCTTCTCTTCTTTCACTTTCAAGGAAATCTTTGGGAGCGCTTCAAGCGAGCCTTCGCAATCTGGCTGCCTTATCTGCTCGTCTGGATTCTCAACGCCGCGTGGCTGTATTATTACTACAAGTTCGGGCCCTATCATTCTTACGAAGTGACCGCCGCGCGCGCGCCCGATTGGGTCTATTTTTTGAAAGAAGCGCTCGACGCGCTCTTCAAAGCGGGGTTCTACGTCTGGATTCAGATTTTACCGCTGGCTTTTTCCGCGCCCTTCGCGCCCGTTTCGCTGCTGACCTTCGGGCTGATTCTCGCGGGGCTGACGATTCTCTCCCCGCAAGCGCATCGCGTCGTCGAAGAGTCTCCCAAAGGATTCGCGGCAGGCTTAATCGCCGTCGGCGCAATCGGAATTCTGCTGGGCAGGCTGCCCTCGCTCGCCGCCGGTTTGCCGCTCACCTTGCAATCTTCCTACGACCGCTTCATGGTCTCGATCATGATAGGCGGGACGCTCTTCGTTCTCGGCGTCGTCGAGCTGCTCGTCCGCAACCGAAGCGTTAAAGCGTCGCTGCTCGCCCTGCTTGTCGCGCTCGGAGTCGGGCAGCAATTCTTCAACGGCAACATCTTCCGCCGCGATTGGGAAAAGCAGCGCGAAATCTATTGGCAGCTGGCATGGCGCATTCCAGCCTTAAAGCCGGGGACGGTTATCCTCGCTCACCAAATGCCGATTGACTACGAGACCGACATGTCCTTCACCGCGCCGATTAACTGGCTATACGCTCCCAACTTCCAGCGCGGAAACCTCCCCTACCTGATGCTCTACACCGAAAAACGGCTGGGCGGCGTCACGCTGCCTTCCCTGCAGCCAGATACGCCCATCGCCTTCCCTTACCGCACCGTCACTTTTTACGGAAACACTTCGCAAGCCATCGTGATTTTCATGCCAAAAAACGGCTGCTTGCGCGTCCTCGACCCGGCGCGCGGAGACGCCGAAATTTATCGCAAAGAGTCGCGCTTTTTGACCGACGCGATTCCCCTTTCCAAGCCTGCGCTGATTTCTGCGGAAACAAACTCCCCCGCCTCGGCGGAATTCTTCTTTTCCGAACCGAAGCATAAATGGTGTTATTATTTCGCTAAAGCGGAGCTCGCCGCGCAGCAAGGCGATTATCAAAAAGTTGCGACGTTGGGCAAAACAGCCGCTTCTCTTGGCTACACGCCAGAAGACCCGCGCGAATGGCTGCTCTTCATCGAAGCCTACGCCCAAAACGGGGACCTTCCCGCCGCGCGCGAAGCCTCCCTTCAGGCGCTGCAAGCCGCCCCCGCCCTCCAACGCGACGTATGCTCCCTCTGGCGAAATCTCCACGCAGCGAACTCCCAAGCCGCCGCCATCTCTCACGGGTTAGGCTGTCAGCCGTAACGCTTTTCATCAGCGACTTAATCGCCTTAACGGGACGTCTTCCCCCTGCTTTCCGCGCGGCTTATCCTCAAAATCCCGTTCATCCTTTTTTAGCCCGAAACGGGGCTTTGAAAAAGCCATGAAGCGGACAACCTCTTCCTTTTACAAGATACGGTAAAATAGCGCGTCGCTCAAAAATTTAACCTTTTCAAAACGAGGCTTCAAAATGGAAGAAATCATCAGCAAACTCAACGCTTACATTGCAAAAGAAATTCTCAAACAACCCAACCGCGTCATCAAGCCGGACGAACCGATTATTTCCAGCGGGATGATTGATTCGTTCAGTTTGGTGGATTTGGGCGTTTTTGTAGAAGACAATTTCGGCGTAGTCATCGCCGACACCGAATTAAACGCGGAAACTTTCGATACGCTTGAACAGCTCGCCCGATTGATTCAATCGCGTCAATGAGCACGTTTTCGCGCATTCTCCAAAGCCATTACGAATCGTATCCGGAGCGCGTCAGCGTCGTCTTACAGCGCGCCGGCCACGAAGACAAGCCGATACCCTACCGGGAACTGACGCAGGGAGCGCATAATTACGCGGAAGCCTACCGCAAGGCGGGCGTTCAACCCGGCGAAGTTGTCGTCCTCATTTTGCAGCACGGCGAGGATTTAATCTTCTCGTTTTGGGGCGCGGTTCTGCGCGGCGCGATTCCCGCGATGATGCCCTTCCTCACCGAGAAGCTCTCGCCGGAGCGCTATCACGCCGACTTGAAAACTCTGATTGGGATTGCGAAGCCGGCAGCTATCGTGACCTATTCCGAATTCGAGGATGAAATCCGCGCGATTCTTCCAACGGGCGGGTCGGTGCGCCAAATCATAGTCGCCAGCCGCGTCGAGCCAGCCCCCCCGCCGAACTTTTCTCAACTGGCGGGCATGAAGCGCGCCCCCGAAGATATTGCGCTGCTGCAACACTCGTCCGGAACGACAGGCTTGCAAAAAGGCGTGGCGCTTTCGCATCGCGCGGCGCTGAATCAACTGCAGTCCTACCAAAGCGCGCTGCTGTTCGACCCGCAGAAGGACGTCTTCGTCTCATGGCTGCCGCTGTATCACGACATGGGACTCATTGCGGGATTCATCATGCCGATTTTAGGCGGCGCGCCGCTGATTCTTTCTTCGCCCTTCGATTGGATTCGCGCGCCCTATCGCATGTTCCAATCGGTCAGCAAATACAAAGGCACGCTGACGTGGCTGCCGAACTTCGCCTACAATTTCTGCGCGCAAAAAGTCCGCGAGCGGGATATGGAGGGCGTGGACCTTTCCTCGTGGCGCATCATTACCAACGCCTCCGAGCCGGTCAAGGCCAAGAGCCACCAAATGTTCTACGAAAGGTTCGCCAAATACGGGCTGAAACAAACCGCCTTGCAATGCGGCTACGGCATGGCGGAAAACGTGCTGATGGCTTCGCAAACCTATCCGCCGTATTCGCTCCCCACGTTGGACGAAATAGACCGCGAAGCGTACCTGAGCGAGCGCATCGCTCGTCCCGCCGTCGAAGGCAAAGCCAGCGTGACGATGGTCTCCTGCGGCAGAGCGCTGCCCAATACGACCATCCGCATTGTGGACGAGCAAGGCAATACGCTGCCGGATAGAGTCATCGGCGAAGTTGCGCTGAAAAGCGACTCCATGTTGACCGAATACTACAACCGCCCCGACGCCACCGCGAAGGCGTTCATAGACGGCTGGTATCTTTCCGGCGATTACGGCTACATGGTCAACGGCGAGTTGTATGTGGCGGGACGCAAGAAGGATATGATTATCGTCGGCGGAAAGAACGTGTATCCGCAAGATTTGGAAACGCTGGCTTACGAAGTCCCCGGCATACACCCCGGGCGGGCGGTGGCGTTTGGCGTCTTCGACGAAGCCGCCGGCACGGAAGACGTGGTGATTGTGGCGGAAGTGGACGTCGAAGACCCGAACGAGCGGCAGAAAATCGCCGACGCGCTGCGGGCGCATGTCACCAAAAATTCAGCGGTGGCGCTGCGGTACGCGCACATCGTCGGTCCTCGATGGATTCTCAAGACTTCCAGCGGAAAAACCGCCCGTTCCACGAACAAAGAAAAATTTATAAAAGAAGCAGGGCTAAACCAGACAGAATGAC
Organism: Anaerolineales bacterium; assembly: GCA_034432535.1. Classification (GTDB taxonomy): domain Bacteria; phylum Chloroflexota; class Anaerolineae; order Anaerolineales; family Villigracilaceae; genus Villigracilis. The sequence continues at coordinate 114,925 of DAOUBR010000079.1, forward strand.
CGAAACGCTCTCTCATCTCATTCGGCGGCATTACCAAAACGCGCCGGAACACCCCATCATTATCCTGCAGCACGCCGGACAAGAAGATAAAACCCTTTCCTACCGCGCTCTGACTCAAGGGGCGTATCGCTATGCGGAAGCCTACCGCAAGGCGGGCGTTCAGCCCGGCGAAGTCGTCGTCCTCATTTTGCAGCACGGCGAGGATTTAATCTTCTCGTTTTGGGGCGCGATTCTGCGCGGCGCGATTCCTTCCATCATGCCGTTCCTCACCGAAAAACTCTCCCCCGAAAGATACCGCGCCGACCTCGCCGCGTTGATTTCCATCACCAAGCCGGCCGCCATCGTCACCTACCCCGAATTTGAGGAGGAGATTCGCGGCGCGCTCAAACCGGGCGATTCCGTTAGAGAAGTCCTGCTGACCAACGCCATACAAGAAGCGGGCGAGCCGAATTTCGATTCGCTCGACGGCTTAAAACAAGCGCCCGAAGATATTGTTCTGCTGCAACACTCTTCAGGCACGACGGGCTTGCAAAAGGGCGTGGCGCTTTCGCATCGCGCGGTGTTAAATCAACTGCGGGCTTATACTCAGGCGCTGCAACTCCGCGCGGACGACGTGATTGTCTCGTGGCTGCCGCTGTATCACGACATGGGACTCATCGCGGCGTTTCTCCTCCCCATTCTGACGAACACCACGCTGGTTTTATCTTCGCCTTTCGATTGGGTGCGCGCGCCGCACAAGCTCTTCCAATCGGTCGGCAAATACAAAGGCACGCTAACGTGGCTGCCGAACTTCGCCTACAACTTCTGCGCCCAAAAAGTACGCGAGCGCGAACTGACCGGCGTAGACCTTTCCTCCTGGCGCATTGTGACCAACTGCTCCGAGCCGGTGAAATGGCAAAGTCACCAGGAATTTTTAGAGCGCTTTCAAAAATACGGGTTGAAAGAAAGCGCGCTGCAATGCAGTTACGCCATGGCGGAAAACGTCTTTTGCGTGACGCAAACCCCCAGCGGAACGACGCCGGTCACGGACGAGATTGACCGCGAGGCGTACATCAACGAAAGAATTGCGCGAGACCCCGTTCCCGGCAAACCCGCATTGAAGATGACTTCTTCCGGCAGGGCGCTGCCCAACGTGCAAATTCGCATTTTAAGCGAAGATAAAAAAGACCTGCCCGACCGCGTCATCGGCGAAATTGCGTTAAAAAGCGACTGCATGTTAAGCGAATATTACAACCGCTCGGACGCGACGGAGAAAGCCTTCTTCGAGGGCTGGTATCTCACCGGCGATTACGGCTACACCTTGAACGGCGAGGTTTTCGTCGCCGGGCGCAAAAAAGATATGATTATCGTCGGCGGGAAAAATATTTACCCGCAGGATTTGGAAACGCTGGCGTATGAAGTGCCGGGTATTCACGCCGGGCGCGCCGTGGCGTTTGGCGTCGAGGATGAAAAAGCGGGCACGGAAGAAGTGGTCATCGTGGCGGAAGCGGACACGGAAGACCCAGCCGAAAAACAAAAAATAGCCGACGCGCTGCGGCTGCACATTTCCAAAAATTCGGCGGTGGCGCTGCGTCACGCCTATATCGTAGGTCCCAAGTGGATATTGAAAACTTCCAGCGGCAAGACCGCGCGTTCCGCAAACAGGGAGAAGTATTTGAAAGAAACAGGCGCGAAATAAATTTGCGCCTTAACAAATTAATCTAGCAATAGCGTAGCGCGAGATTCATCTCGCCTTTGACGCAGGCGACCCCAGATAAGGCAAGCGACATGAATCCCCTTCGGGAACGATGTGTCGCGGTACAGACGCCCACATCTGGATTGTTGCAATAATTTAGAAAACTGCAAATTAATCGCGCTTTCGGATGGTTTTGCAAAATCTCGCGCTATTGCGTAAGGCGAGCGAATAAAAAAACGCCGGCGTTTGAAAGCCCGGCTTTTTTGCGCCTCTAATGCTTTATCGTCCCGCGCGCCAGTTCTAAAATTTCTTCCTTGTCTTCCAGCACGCTGACCAATTTCCCATCGCGCATCTGCAGCACGCGGTCTACGTATTGACACATCCGCAAATCGTGGGTGACGATGATTCCCGCGCGGTTGTTCTCGTGAATCAAATGCGCGAAGGTCTCCACCACTTGAAAGGCGCGCTCGGTGTCGAGCGAAGCGGTCGGCTCGTCGGCGAGGACGACGGCGGGGTTGTGAATCAACGCGCGGGCGATAGCGACGCGCTGCTGCTGACCGCCGGACATTTGGGCGGGGAGGTTATGCAGCCTATCGGCGAGACCCAAACGGGCAAGCAGCTCGTCCGAACGGACGCGCGCCGCGCGGTTGAGTTTTCCGTTCAAGCGCAGCATAAACTCCACGTTTTCGCGCGCGGTCAGGAAGGGAATTAAGTTGTTGGACTGAAAGGTGAAGCCGATTTTCTCGCGCCGCAACTTTACGCGCTGCTTTTCGTTCATCTTCGCCAAATCCACGCCTTCAATTAACACCTGTCCGCTGGTAGGGGCAAGCAGCGCGGCAAGAATGGAAAGCAAGGTGGTCTTGCCGGAACCGCTGGGACCGACCAGCGCGACGAATTCGCCAAAATGAACCTGAAACGAAACATGATCCACCGCCGCGATGGTCGCGCCGTCGAGCGAAAAGGTCTTGGTCAAATCACGAACTTCCAATGCGACAGAACTCATAAGATACTCTCTTTATCCCAATCTCAGCGCTTTGAGCGGCTCGATGCGTATGGCGTAAACGATGGAGACCATCCCGCCGAAAGGTCCAATAAGCATGAGCAAGATAATGGCGAAAATGGAGCGCTGTCCGTTGAACGCCAAAGGAATGGTCGGCGGCACGCTGATGGAAAACAGGTAATTCAGCCCCGCGCCAATTCCCACGCCCAACGCGGTGACGATGATAATTTGAACGACCGCCGCCAAGCCCACCGCCGCGTTAGAAGCGCCGATGGCTTTCAGCACGCCGATTTGCGGAACTTTTTGCAAAACCTGAATCTGGAAGAACCCGCCAATAACCAGAATGCCGATAAGCAGCGTAAAGACCGCCTGAGTCTGCACCGTCCCCTGCTGCGCCGAATAGCCGGGCAGGTTGTTGATGGTCGTTTCAATATCGGCGACTTCAATATTGGAAATCTCGTTCAATAACCGCTGCTGCATTTCGGCGGTTTGAGAAGGGTCCTTCAACTTCACGGCGATAATGTTCGGATAAGGCGTATCACTGTTCAGGTCGGCTTCGGGCTGCGGGCGAACAAGTTCCCAGGTGGAAGGCGGCAAGAAAAGGGTCGGCTGGAAGAAGTAGGCTTGTTTCGCCACCAGCCCGACGATTTTCAGGGTGTAAAACTCGTCTTCCGTGCCTTGCGTGGAGCGCAGCACAATCGAATCGCCGATTTGCAAATTCGTCCGCTCCGCGACGCTCATATCCATCACCGCTTCGCGCGCCGAGCCGCCGCGAAAATATCTGCCAGCCAGCAAGGGCGGCATGCCCGGCTGCTCCGCCTCCGCGCCGATGATGGTGACTTTCTGCTTCTCCGGCAGCGAGACGATTTCGGACGTGGAGGTGTAAATGGGACCGGCCTTTTCCACTCCGTCCACGCGGCGAATAGATTTGACCATGTTGGGTTCGAGACGGCTGGCGGAAATACTGTAATCCGATTTTTCCAAAAAGACAATCAACTGCGCGTCCAGGTTGGCGATATATTGCCGATTCGCGTTGGCGAGCCCTTCTCCAAGCGCGGCGATGAACAGCACCAGCACGGTGATAAGCGCGATGACCAGCGAGAAAAGGAAGAAACGCCCAATATTGCGAACGACTTCCTTAACGGCAAGGTAGAACGCAAGAAAAAAACTTCTCATAAAATTCCTTTGCTAAACCAGAGGGTCGGCGTTGAAAGGCTTGTTCCAGCCCGCGCCCATCACGCCGTGCATCAACAAATCCAAAGGCGGATGGTCGGCGACGTCGTCGTAATAATACGGCAGGCGAATCCGTCCGTCCGAGCCGACGATGAAAACGCCCGACATTTGCAGCGCGTCTTGCCCGGGAGGGGGAACTTCGGGCTTATAGCCCTTCGCGCGCGCCAGGCGACGGTTGGAAATCCAAATTTGCGGCGAGAGGAGGGTCTGCCACAGCGAGCCTTGATTCAGCCCGTAAGCGCGATACGCGGCGCGCTGCGGGTCGGCGAGGCACAAAGCGTTGGGAACGCGCTGCTGACGAAAACGGCGCGTCGCGTCCACGTCCGCATGGCAGACAAACGCCAGAGTCAAGCCCGCGTTTTTTAGCTCAGCCTGCGCCTCGTGCAGCTGGTCCGCCATCTCCTTGCACTGCGGGCAGCCGAAATGGCGCGTGAAAGCGAGCAGCAGCGCGCCGTCCTTCCACAGGGAAGAAAGGCGCACGGGCTGGTCGTCCGTGTCGCGCAATTCCAAATCAGGAGCGGGGTCGTTGAATTTAAGGTAGGGTTTCTGCGCCATATCTTTCCTTTCTACGTTTTAGAGTATAACATAATGCACAGGTTTTGCACAGGTTTTTTGCAGGGCAATTTTCCTCCCGTCGGCGGCGCAAAAAACCCGCCTTGCGGCGGGAAGAAAACAAAAAGCGGATTAAGCGGCAGGCAGCAAATACGCTCGCACAAGAGCTTCTTTGCCTTTCGCTTGAATCTCCTTTGCGGGGCCGACTTTCAAATCGGGCAGCGCGGCAAGCGTGGACTCCGAAATCCAGACTTCGCCGGCGGCGGAGTCTTTTTCAATGCGCGAAGCGGTGTTGACCGTATCGCCAATCGCGTCGTAAAAGCGGACGTTGCGCGCGCCCAACAATCCTTCCACCAGCCCGCCGGTGTGAACGCCCATGCCCGCTCCCAGTTGATACGTCTTCAAGACGTCGGCGACGCGCGCGCGCAAATCCACGGCGGCGCGCACGGCTTCCTCCGGGCTGACGAAGACCGCCATCATTTCGTCGGCGGTGAATTTATATTTGATGACCTGAAAGCCCGCCAGCGCCCGCTCCACGGCGAGATAATAATCGTTCAACAAATCGGCAACGACTTCCGGCGCGCGGGATTCGCTCCAATGAGTGAAGCCGCGAATATCCATAGACATCACCGTGCGAATCTGACGCGAAAGCCGCATGGAAGCGGGGTCGTCCAACGCGCGTCCCAAGAGACTATGCCCCAACAGCCACTCGGAATACGTTTTCAAACGTCCGGCTGTGTCTCTGAGCATGGAGAGGTAATTTCGCGCGGTCGTATCCGCAATGCCGGCGGAAAGGCCCAAAATCAACGTGGCGAGCCCAATCAGCACATGCGAGGGGTCGCTAAAAAAGCCCGCCATTGTGACGGTTTGCGCGGGGTTGGTGTAATTCTCAAAGATGGCGTAAGCCGCGAAGAGAATTTGCGAGCGAACGACGTTTTCAACGACCAAAAAGAAGTTGGAAACGAAGGAAGACAAGCCAGGCAATTGCGCCGCTTGCAGCGCGCCGAGCAGAACGGCGAAAAACCAATAGGCGCTGTGGTGGGGCTTATCGAAAAACGCCAGTCCTTCAAGGGATGTTTCGCCGAGCGAATAGAGCGCGGGCGCAATCAGGTTGCCCAAAAAGCGCAGCGGCGCGGAAAGCTCCCGTTTGCGCGCCAGCCAATAGGCTTGCAGCAGCGTCGCCAGGACGAGGATGTACAGGTCGGGGCGCGTCAAATAATTCCACTTCTCAGTTAGCAGCTCGATGAGCAAAATAGCGATGGGGTATTGCCCGGTGTTACGAAACAACTCCCGCCAGAAATGGTTGGAAGTCGAGCCTTCCAGTCGGTTTTCAAGAGAAGTATCGGAAAACGCGTTCATTTTTCACCTGTGAGACGCTTCGCGTTGCTGCGCCATTGCGACAACAGCTCGGCGGATTTGGTTTCAAACGTATCGTCGCGGATTGCGGCGCGTAAAGATTCTACCAGACGAATTAAAGCGCGAAGATTATGAATGGATAACAAAGTCGCCGCGAGCGTTTCTTTGGCGACAATTAAATGACGAATGTAAGCGCGGGTAAAGGTCTTGCAGGCGTAGCAATCGCACGTCTCGTCTATGGGACTCTCGTCGCGGGCGAAGGCGGCGTTCATCATGTTCAGCCGTCCCGCGGGAGCGAAAGCGGAATGATGGCGCGCCAGCCGCGTAGGCAGCACGCAATCGAAAATATCCACGCCGCGCGCTACGCCGTGAATAATATCTTCCGGGGTTCCCACTCCCATCAGATAGCGCGGCTTATCTTCGGGCAAAATCGGCGTCACCACGTCGAGCGTGGCGTACATCTCTTCCTTCGTCTCGCCGACGGAGAGTCCGCCGATGGCGACTCCGGGCGTATCGAGCGAGGCGATAAACCGCGCGGATTCTTCCCGCAGGCGCGGGTTCACCCCGCCCTGCACAATGCCGAACAGCGCCTGGTCGCCGCGCGTCTTCGCTTTGAGCGAACGTTCCGCCCAGCGATGCGTGCGGCGCATGGCAATTTCCGTATAAGCCGCGTCGTTGGGGTCGGAACATTCGTCGAACGCCATGATAATATCGGCGCCGAGGTTTTCCTGAATCTGGATGGATTTTTCCGGCGTGAAGCGATGCGTCGAGCCGTCCACGTGACTCTTAAAGGTCACGCCGTCGTCGTCTATCTTGCGAGCGTCGGACAAAGAGAAGACTTGAAAGCCGCCGGAATCGGTCAGCAGGGGGCGACTCCACTGCATAAAGCGATGCAGCCCGCCCAGGTCGCGGATGAGTTCGTCGCCGGGGCGCAAATACAAATGATAGGTATTGCTCAACACCAGCGAAGCGTTAATTTCTTTCAAGTGTTCGGGGGTGAGCGTTTTGACCGTCGCTTGCGTGCCGACGGGGGCGAAGACGGGCGTCAGCAGTTCGCCGTGCGGCGTAGAGAAAATTCCTGCGCGGGCGCGAGCGCTTTTGGCGGTGAGGCGAAATTCAAACATGCCGCGATTATAACCTCGCCTTGCGCGGCGGCGCTAACGCAAACGCCGGCGCAAGCAAAGCCGGCTATTAAAAAAGCGGGAAATTTATCGGGTAAAATTTATCAAACATCCTCCAACAAAGGCAAACGCTCATGCACGAGTTACCCGTCGCCGAATCGATTTTGAAAATCGCCCTCGAACACGCAAAGCAAGCCGGGGCGCGGAAAATCTCCGCGCTCAATCTGGTCATCGGCGAGCTGTCTTCTATCGTGGACGATTCCGTCCAGTTCTATTGGGACGTCGTCGCCAAAGACACCATCGCCGAGGGCGCGGTTCTCAACTTTCGCCGCGTCCCCGCCGAATTGCAGTGCATGACCTGTTTTCACAAATACCGCCTCAACGGAAAAGAATTGGTTTGCCCGCAGTGCGGCGGCGTGGGCGTTAAGATACTTTCGGGCGAGGAGTTTTCGCTGGAATCAATTGACGTGGATTGAGCGAGCTCGGCGATTGAAAAACGCAATTTAAGGAGCTGGTATGTCTCGAAACGTGACCGTAGTGGAAAAAATTCTTTCGGCGAACGATAAACTCGCGGAGCAGAATCGCGCGCGCATCGAAGAGGCGGGCGTGTACGCCGTGAACATTATGGCTTCGCCCGGCGCGGGCAAGACGAGCGTCATCTTGAAAACCATTGAAGCGCTCAAGCCGAAACTCCGCATCGGCGTCGTCGAAGGCGATACCGCGCCCGTCACCATTGACGCGGATAAAGTCGCCGGCTTGGGCATGCCCGCCGTGCAAATCAACACCGGCGGGGAATGTCACCTCGACGCGATTATGCTGCAAGGGGCGTTGAACAGCCTGCCGCTGAACGAAATTGAAATTATGATTATCGAGAACGTCGGCAACTTGATTTGCCCCGCCAGTTTCCAACTCGGCGCGCATATCAGCGTGCTGATTGCCTCCGTCCCCGAAGGCGACGACAAGCCGTATAAATATCCCGGCATGTATCGCGGCGTGGACGCGGTCATCCTCAACAAAACCGACCTGCTGCCCTACGTCAAGTTTGATATGGAATACTTCCGCAAAGGCGTGGAAGTCCTCAATCCCGGGCTGGCGTTCTTCCCGCTATCCTGCGCGACCGGCGAAGGCTTCGATAAATGGGTGGAATGGCTGACGGAGAAGGCGGAAAGCCGCAATCGGTGACGAGCCAATGAACGCCGCGCGGATTCGCATTACGGGCATTGTGCAAGGAGTCGGCTTTCGCCCCTTCGTGTATAACCTTGCCTTGCGGATGAATCTTGCAGGCTGGGTGAATAACACATCTGCGGGTGTGGATATTCACGTCGAAGGGGAAGAAGAAAATGTAAAATCCTTTATTGAAAAATTGTCCAGCGAAAAACCTTCTTTGGCGGTGATTGATTCGGTCAGCGTAAAAGAAGTTTCGCCAGAAAATTTTACAACTTTCGACATTCAACATTCAACCCCGATAGAGGGCGCATTCCAGCCCATTTCACCTGACGTGGCAATTTGCGATGATTGTCTGCGCGAACTATTCGACCCCAACGACAGACGCTATCATTATCCATTTATCAACTGCACTAACTGCGGTCCACGCCTGACGATTATCAAAGACATCCCCTACGACAGACCAAAAACCACGATGGCGGGCTTTGAGTTATGTCCCGATTGCTTGCGCGAGTATCAAGACCCGACGGACAGGAGATTCCACGCGCAGCCTGCGGCTTGTGAGAAGTGTGGACCGAAGGTGTGGCTGGAGATAAGTTCCAAGTTTCAGGTTTCAGGTTTCGAGGCGCCTGAAGGGGGCGATGCTATCCAGGAAGCGAGACAGTTGCTGGCGGCGGGAAAAATTATCGCAATCAAAGGACTCGGCGGATTTCATCTTGCATGTGACGCAACCAACTCAAAAGCGGTGAGCGAATTGCGCGCGCGAAAACTCCGCGTGGATAAGCCCTTCGCGCTGATGATGCCCGATATGAAAACAATTGAACAGCATTGCTTCGTCAATGATGATGAGCGCGAATTATTGCAATCTTCCGCGCGCCCGATTGTGTTATTGAGAAGGAAACCAGAATCTAATATTGTGGAAGAAGTTTCTCCAAAAAACAATTGGCTCGGCGTCATGCTGCCTTATACGCCATTGCATTACTTGTTATTTTTCGATTCTCTTCATAATTCATCCTTCATCCTTCATCCTTTAGTTCTCACCAGCGGAAATCTCTCCGAAGAACCCATCGCCACAGATAATGATGACGCGCGTGAAAGACTCTCCAAACTTGCCGACGCGTTCTTGATGCACAACCGCGATATTCATATCCGCTGTGACGACTCCGTGGTGAGAGCGTTTAGCGAACAATCGCCAATTACCAATTGCCCATCGCCAAATATTTACCCGATTCGCCGTTCGCGCGGATATGCTCCATTCCCCGTCAAACTCCTCAAAGAAGCGCCGCAAGTTCTAGCAACAGGTTCGGAGTTGAAGAATACCTTTTGTATCACCAATGGCAATTACGCTTTTCTCAGTCATCACATTGGGGATATGGAAAACTACGAGACGCTGAAATCTTTCGAGCAGGGCGTGGAGCATTTCGAGAAGTTGTTCCGCGTGAAGCCTGTTGCGATTGCCCACGACCTGCACCCAAATTATCTGGCGACCCGTTACGCATTGGAACGCGCGGAACGTGAAAATATTCCGACCATCGCGGTTCAACATCATCACGCGCATATCGCCGCTTGCATGGCGGAGCATGGACTCGACGAGCCTGTCATCGGCGTTTCGTTTGATGGCACGGGCTACGGCGAAGACGGCGCAATTTGGGGCGGCGAAGTTTTAATCGCCGATTACAATGGCTATCAGCGCGCGGCGCATTTGGAATATTTTCCTCTGCCGGGCGGCGACGCGGCCATCAAACGTCCCGCGCGGACGGCGCTCGCCCTGCTGTGGAGTCTCGGCTTGGATTGGGACGAAGACCTCGCGCCCGTGAAAGAATTTTGCGCGCAAGATTTGAACATTCTGCGAAATCAATTGGAAAAGAAAATCAACGCGCCGCTCACTTCTTCGATGGGCAGATTGTTCGACGCGGCGGCGGCGCTGACGGGCGTGCGGCAAAAGGTCAATTACGAAGGACAGGCGGCGATTGAGTTTGAAGCGCTGGCGGATTCCTTCGACGAGCGCGGCTATCCCTTTGATATGGAAAACGGCGCGATACGCGCAGGAGACGCGCTGCGGGCGCTGATTCATGACGCGCGGGCGGGAATCTCCCCTTCCAGAATCTCCGCGCGCTTTCATCTCGGTCTCACGGAATCGGTTTTGCAGGTCGCAAAAAAAGTTCGCGCGGAGACAAGTCTTCAATCCGTCGTATTATCCGGCGGCGTGTGGCAGAACGTCACGCTATTAAGAATAACTTTGCCGCTGTTGCAAAAAGAAGGTTTCAAAACGTACATCCATCGAGCGGTCCCCGCGAACGACGGCGGACTCTCGCTGGGACAGGCTGTAGTTGCGGCGAATAAAATGATTCAGTAAAAGGAGATAAACATGTGCTTAGGCGTCCCTGGAAAAATTGTAGAAATCCACGATAGCGGCGCGTTGAAAATGGCAAAGGTGGATTTTGGCGGCATTTTCCGCGAAGCGTGTTTGGAGTATGTGCCGGAAGCGAAAATCGGCGACTACTGCGTGATTCACGTCGGCTTCGCCATCAGCCTGCTCAGCGAAGCGGAAGCGATGGAAACGCTGGAACTGCTGAAACAAATCGGCGCGTATGAAGAAGAACTGGGAGAGGAAACCAGCCCATGAAATACGTGGACGAATACCGCGACGCGCCTCTGGTAAAAAAGGTCATCGCGGAAATCCGCCGCGTTACGACGCGCCCGTGGACCTTGATGGAAATTTGCGGCGGACAAACGCACTCGATTGTGCGTCACGGCATTGACCAATTGCTGCCGCCGGAAATCGAGCTGGTGCATGGACCCGGCTGTCCGGTGTGCGTCACCCCGCTGGAATTGATTGACAAGGCGCTGGCGATTGCTGCGCGTCCCGATGTGATTTTTTGCTCCTATGGCGATATGCTGCGCGTGCCAGGCTCACAGCGCGATTTGTTTTCCATCAAGGCGCAGGGCGGCGATGTGCGCGTGGTCTATTCCCCGCTCGATGCGGCGACTCTCGCGCAAAAAAATCCGAATAAGCAAGTTGTATTTTTTGCCATCGGGTTTGAAACCACCGCGCCGCCCAATGTGATGAGCGTGATTCACGCGCAGCGCCTCGGCTTGAAAAATTTTTCCATCCTTGTTTCACACGTCCGCGTGCCGCCTGCCGTGAGCGCGATTCTCAGCTCGCCGCATAACCGCGTGCAGGGATTTTTGCTCGCTGGTCACGTTAACGCGGTGATGGGATATTGGGAATATCCTCCGCTGGCGAAAAAGTTCAAAGTCCCGATGGTCGTCACGGGCTTCGAGCCGCTCGATATTGCGCAAGGAATTTTGAAAACCGTGCAATTGCTCGAAGCGGGAAAAATCGAGGTCGCCAACGCCTATCCGCGCGCGGTGACGTTTGAAGGGTTGAAACCCGCGCAAGATACCATCCGCAAAGTCTTTTGCGAATGTGACCGCACCTGGCGCGGCATTGGCATGATTCCCATGAGTGGCTGGTGTTTGCGCCCCGAGTTTGATGAATTCAACGCGGAGAAAAGATTTGACGTGAGCGATATTCAAACGCGGGAATCGCCGCTGTGCATCGCGGGTCAAATTTTGCAAGGGCTGAAAAAGCCGCATGATTGTTCCGCGTTTGGAAAGCAATGCACGCCTGAAAATCCGCTGGGCGCGACGATGGTCTCCTCCGAAGGCGCGTGCGCGGCGTATTGTAAATATGGAAGATGATTGGTAATTGGGGATTGGTAATTGGTAACTGGTAATTGATGATCGGCGATTGGCGATTGATGAACCGAGGTTTTATGACGGATGAAACGATAAACATCGAAGGCGCAGTGTGCGCGCCGCCGCTGCCGCATGATGAGCAAATTGTCATGGGACATGGCGCGGGCGGACGCATGAGTCACCGCTTAATTCAACAGGCGTTTGTCTCGGCGTTTCAAAACCCGGCGCTAAACGCGGGCGACGACGCGGCGCTGGTCGCGCCTGAACGGGGCAAGTTATCTATCAGCACGGATTCGCACGTCGTCTTTCCGCTCTTCTTCCCCGGCGGCGATATTGGCAGGCTGGCGGTGTGCGGCACGGTGAACGACGTAGCGATGCTCGGCGCGAAGCCGCTTTATCTCACCGCTGGGTTTATCCTTGAAGAAGGTCTGCAAATGGAAACGCTCAAGCGCGTGGTGGAATCCATGCGGGCGGCGGCGGAAGAAGCGGGAGTGCAAATTGTGGCGGGCGACACCAAAGTTGTGCAGCGCGGCAAAGCGGACGGGCTGTATATCACCACGAGCGGAGTCGGAGTCGTCCGCGAGGGAATCCACGTCGGCGGCGCGAACGCAAAGCCCGGCGACGCGGTGATTGTTTCAGGCACGATGGGCGACCACGGAATCGCGGTGCTGGGCGCGCGCGGCGAATTGGGATTTGAGACCTCCCTCAAAAGCGACGTCGCCCCTTTGAATCATCTCATCTCCGCCATGCTGGAAGCCAGCTCGAACATTCACGTCCTGCGCGACCCCACGCGCGGCGGACTTGCCACCACATTAAACGAAATTGCGGCGCAATCGCAAGTCGCAATTATTTTGGACGAACGCTCCATCCCCGTCCATCCCGAAGTGAGCGCGGCTTGCGAGGCGCTCGGCTTCGACGCGCTCTACGTCGCAAACGAAGGGAAGCTCATCGCCATCGTGGCGAAAGAGGACGCGGAAAAAGTTCTATCCGCGATGCGCCAAACCCGCTACGGCGAAGGCGCGACGATAATCGGTCATGTGGAAGCGGAGCCGAAAGCGCGCGTGTTGATGAAAACCGCGCTGGGCAGCTCGCGCGTGGTGGATATGCTCGCGGGCGAAATGCTGCCGCGCATTTGTTAACCCGCGATTTCCTCTGCGAAAAAAGTTCAAAAAAAGCAGCCGTCGCCCGGTTGCTTTTTTTGCCCGATTCTATAACGCGGAGCGACTTCCGCGGCGGCGTTATTCGATTTTCAAAATCTTAAATTTTATTTTTCCGCCGGGAGTCTCGGCTTCGGCAATCTCGCCGACTCTTTTCTCCATCAGCGCGCGCCCAATGGGCGATTCGTGCGAAATCTTGCCCTTGCGCGGGTCGGCTTCGGTAGGACCCACGAGATGATACGTTTCCGGCTCCATGCCGTCTTCCTGAATGGTTACGCGCGAACCAATGGAAATCACGTCTTTGTTTTCGCTCGCTTCGATAATCGTAGCGTTTCGCAGGATATTTTCCAGCTCCTGAATGCGCCCTTCCAAAAAGCCCTGGTCTTCTTTGGCTTTGTGGTAATCGGCGTTTTCGGAGAGGTCGCCCATTTGAATGGCGGAGCGCAACCGCTGAGAAAGTTCCTCGCGGCGAGGACCTTTCAACTCCTCTAATTCGGCTCTTAATCTGGCTTCGCCCTCCGGGGTGAGGTAATGTTGATTCATAAAATGTTCCTTTCTTCGCGGCGTTCAATAGAAAAGGGGATTTTGACGAACAAGCCCCCTTTTCAAAACAAGGTTGGTTTAGGGCTTTTCTAACGGGTTGAATAATTTTTGATGCTCTTCGACGGCGTAACGATCGGTCATGCCGGCGATGTAATCGCAAATGGTGCGTTCCAGCCCGCGCTTTTCAATAAAGACCTGCACATGGTCTGGCAGGATGGCCGGCTCGGCGCGGTAGGCGTTGAACAAATCGGAAATGATGCGCTCGGCTTTCACCTGCATTCGCACGACGCGGTGATGGCGGTAGAGTTTTTTATACAGCAGGTCTTTCAACTCGCGGTTGCGCCGCCGCATTTCCTCGCTGTATCCAATGACGTTATGCTTCAACGTTTGAATATCGCGCGGCGATTTCGCTTTGCTTTCTTGCAAGCGCGCTTCGGTGGCGCGCAGCATGTCGGTGACCATCAGCCCGACGAGGTGGCGAATCATGCGATGGCGCTCCATGTCGCTTAAAACCGTCCCGCGCCAGTTATAGGTCTCGCGCAAAATTTCCCACAGCGCCACGCCTTCCAGCGTTTGCGGAGAAATCATGCCGGAACGAAGCCCGTCGTCGAGGTCGTGCGTGGTGTAGGCGAGCTCATCCGCCACGTTGGCGATTTGCGTTTCCAGATTGCCGCGCAAGTCGGGGTCGTAATCGCGCGCGTCGGAAATATCGTATTCCGATTCGTGCTTGACCATGCCTTCGCGCACTTCCCACGTCAGGTTTAAGCCGGGGAATTCGGGGTAGCGCTGCTCCAACTCGGTGACGATGCGCAGCGATTGTTTGTTATGGTCGAAGCCGCCGAAATCTTTCATCAAGCGGGCGAGCGCGGTTTCGCCGGAATGCCCGAAGGGGGAATGCCCCAAATCGTGGGCGAGACAAATCGCCTCCACCAGGTCTTCGTTCGCGCCCAACGCGCGCGCCAGAGTCCGCCCAATTTGCGCCACTTCGAGCGTGTGCGTCAGCCGCGTGCGGAAGTAATCGCCCTCGAAGTTGACGAAGACCTGCGTCTTGTATTCCAGGCGGCGAAAAGCGGTGGTGTGCAAAACGCGGTCGCGGTCGCGTTGAAAGGAAGTGCGATATTCCGGCTCGCCGTCCAAATAGGCGCGCCCGCGCGAATCTTTGCTCCTCATGCCGTAAGGCGCGAGGCTTTTCTCTTCGATTTCTTCTAAAATCTGGCGCGTAAAGAACATGGCTGCCTGCTAGAAAAACGCCGCCGCGCAAAGTTTCAGCCGCGCGGCGAAAACGGGAAAAAAGGTGGGGCGAGAGGGGGTCGAACCCTCACGGTATTGCTACCGACAGATTTTAAGTCTGTTGCGTCTGCCGATTCCGCCATCGCCCCGGCGGCGTATATTTTACTATAAATTACGGATAAAAGGATGTATTCAGAACAACTTTCGACGCGCAGCCAGATAAAAAACTCCCGAACGTTTTGAAAATTCGGGAGCTTTTCGAGTTATGCGGTTTTCGCTCGCGGTTCAGGCGACTTCCTTTTCCTCAATCATGTCCTTAAGGAGGATTTCAATCGCCATCGTGTGGCTGCAACGCTTATGGGTAAGGAAAAATTCACAATCGCACTTGAATACGCCGTCGTCGTAACTGACGCGATGGTCGTTGTTCGCGCCGTGAAAGGTCAGGTCGAAGCGGTCAAAGCGGAAGCGCCGCCGGTCTTCGGCGTAACGTTTCGCCTTTTCCATTTTGCCAATCAGTCCAGAGTCCATGTTTAACTTCTCCTTTTTGAAGAGGATATAAAAAAAGACACGCGGCGATAGAAGCGCGTGTCTGGCTAACCAAAGCGGGTATTTCCGTGAAAAAAGCGCATAGCGGCGTTACCTCGTATAGAGAAAGTATAGCCGTTTTCAAAAAGCAAGTCAATAAGAAAAAGGGCACGTCGCGCAATCGTAGGGCAATTGAAGGGAATCCGCCGCCGCAAGCCAGCCCCGCGCGGTTTGGGAATATAATCGGGCTGCAAAACAACCTGAAAACGAAACGGAAACCACGCATGGCGGAAAAACTCTACGGCGGAATCGAAGGCGGCGGGACGAAGTTCATCTGCGTCGCGGGAACGGGGCCCGAAGATATTCGCGCCGAAACGCGCATTGAAACCGGCGCCCCCGAAGAAACGATGCGGCAGGTTATAGATTTCTTTAAGCGGCAGCCGCCCATCGCGGCGCTGGGCTTTTCCTGTTTCGGACCTCTCGACCCCGACCCCGCCTCGCCCTCCTACGGGCGCGTGCTGGCGACTCCCAAGCCGCATTGGTCCAACGCGGATGTGGTCGGCATGGCGCGGGCGGAACTGGACGTCCCCATCGCGTTTGATACGGACGTCAACGGCGCGGCGCTGGGCGAATGGAACTGGGGCGCGGCACGCGGACTTTCCACCTTTGTTTATCTCACTATCGGCACGGGAATCGGCGGCGGCGCGTTTGTGGAAGGCAAACTGCTGCACGGGCTGATTCACCCCGAAATGGGGCACATCCCCCTTCCGCACGACCGCGAAAAAGACCCCTTCGGCGGCGTCTGCCCGTTTCACAGCGATTGCTTCGAGGGACTCGCCTGCGGTCCCGCGCTGGAAAAACGCTGGGGAGCCCGCGCCGAAACCCTGCCCCCGCAACATCCCGCCTGGGAACTGGAAACGGAATACATTTCCAGCGCGCTGGCGGCTTACGTCTTCACTCTCTCCCCGCAGCGAATCATCCTCGGCGGCGGAATCGGACAGGTCGCTCATTTGCTGCCGCGCGTTCAAGAAAAAACCCGCGCAAAAATCAACGGCTACGTTCAATCGCCTGACGTCGCGGAAAAAATCGAAAGCTACATCGTCCACCCCGGCTTGGGAAACAAAGCGGGCGCGCTGGGCGCGATTGCGCTGGCGAAACAGGCGTTTCAAGCGCAAGCGGGATGAACGAAGCTTTCAGAGAAACCGCGCTTCCCCTGCGGAGATAAAAAAAAGCCGCTCCCCTTGCGGAGAACGGTCATAAACGAAGTGGGCGCACAGGGACTCGAACCCCGGACCTCATGTGTGTGATACATGCGCTCTAACCAACTGAGCTATGCGCCCGCAAAGCGACGGGCATTATAGTATAGCCGCCGCCTTTTGGCAAGGGATTTTAAGGCGGCGGCAAATAATCCCACGGGTTAAGTTTCACCCCCGCCATAATTTCAAAATGCAAATGCGGACCCGAAGAGCGCCCCGTCGAGCCGACCGCGCCGATGGTCTCGCCCTGCCCCACGCTTTGCCCGCAGCCGCGATACAAAGCGCTCAAATGCGCGTACAGCGTTTGAAAGCCGTTGCCATGGTCAATCATAATCATATTGCCGTAGCCGTAATTGTTCCAGCCAGCGTAAACAATCACGCCCGCGTCCGAAGCGTACACGCCTTCGCCTTCCGCGCCGGCAAGGTCAATGCCGCGATGATTCGCCTTTTCAGAATAATCGTAGCCCGAAAGGTAATGTTTGTTGGTCGGATAAACAAAGGAGCCGTATCCCACCGCGCCGCCCGTCACCGGCGGACAAGCCCCGTCGCCCAGCACCTTCGCCGAAGCGGGATTCTCGCGCGTCACGCCCAGCGGCGCGCCCCAAGACGAAAACTCCTTCTTGCCGCCGGGAATCACCAACCATGCGCCGGGACGGATGTTCGCGTTCTCATAATCGCCCACCGCGGCGGGGTCAAGTTTGTTGGCGGGCAGCTCGATAATCGCCGCGGGACTGACGCCGTAAAAGCGCGCCCACTCGCCAAAGGGGATTCCGCCCAGCCATTCCCAATACACGCCGTCCACCGGCAGAATATTCAACACCTGACCGGGTCGCAGCGCGTGCGGGTCGTCGTAAAGCGTATTGAAATTGCCCCACAGAATCGTCTCAGGCTGCAACCCAAACTTTTCCGCGATTCCAAACACCGTATCGCCCTCGACGACGGTATATTGAACAATTTCCTGACGCGGACGCGACGGGATGACGGTATGCAGACGCGCCGCGCGCGAGATTCCAACGGGCGAATCGCCCGGCGCGGGCTGACTGGATTCTACGGGCGGAGCGTTCGGCGCGACTTGCGATTCCGCCGCGCTGGCTTCGGGCTGCGCAGTCGGCTGGCGGTAGAGAATCTGCATCAGCGCAATCACGGCGCCCAGCGCGATAATCGAAAAGAGATTCGCGCCCGCGCGCAGCAACGATTCCCCCAGCCCGATTTGCAACAATAAACTTAATCCGCGCGTCAAGCGGTTGGCGCGGCTTGTCTTTTTGAGAGCAGGCTCTTGCGGAAGTTGTTCTTGCATGACGAATATCATAACATGATTCAAAAAAGCGCGGAGCTCGCGGAAAATCGCGAGCTCCGTTCGCCACGCCCCAAAGCGAGACGCTACTCAACGCCGTCGAAGATGTGGTCGAGGACCTCTTCGCTCACGTCAAAGACCGCGCCGTTTTCGGGAATCGGCTCTTTCGTCATCCACGCGGGCAAGCGGTCGTCTTTGGCGGTGAAACCGGCTCTGCGGTTAAACTCGCGTTCCAGTTTGATGGTCTGCCTCCCAAGTTCCTGCAAGATGTTATCGGGCAGGTCGTCCCAGCCGTAGCGCGCTTTGAGCAGCCGCTTGACCACGCCGTCGGGGGCGGCGGCGTAACCGAAGCCGGCGAAGATGCACGCGCCGAGCGTATCGTAGCCCGCCATGTTCAACTGCGCGTTGAGCGAGACTTGCTGTTGAATATTGGGGTCGAGGTGATTGATTTGCGCGCGAATGGTCAGCCCGCAAGTGTGGTCCGCGCCTTGCGGCGTAGTGGCGTAGGTGACGCCCGTGCCTTTGATGGAACGCGGCTCGTAAGCCGACATTGCCTGCCCCTTGACCACCGGCACGCGCTCGACGTTGTACTTTCTGCCGACCGCCGCCGCGCCGTCGCCCAGCGTTCGCCCCAGTTCCGTGCCTTGTCGAATTTCGTCCATCAATTTGAGCGCGTCCGCCTCGCTGCCCCATTTCATCAAACCGGCTTCGGCGGCCACTCCCAGCGCCGCGCCGATTTCGATGGTATCCAGCCCCAGGTCGTTCGCCTGCCAGTTCAAGCGCCCGATGGAATCGAGCGAGTTAATTTCGAGGTTGCTGCCCATCAAGCCGACGGTTTCGTATTCCAGCGGCGAGACAATCACCTTGCCGTCCTCTCCGCCGAAGACGTTGGAGCATTTAATGGTGCAGCCCGCCATGCAAGCGTGAGAAGGGTCGGAGGGTTTGCCGCGTTTGAGGAGCAGTTCGCGCATGGCTTCGCCGGCGATTTTCTCCACCTCGTCGAACGTTCCGCGCGAGAAGTTGCGCGTGGGCAGCGCGGCGAAGCGTTGAGTCATTTGCGGCATGGCGTTGGTGCCGTAATCGCGGTAGGTGATGGATTGCGGATGCTCCATAACCGCTTTGGTGAAATCTTTTTGCGCGATTTTGAAAGCCTCCGCGTCGGCGATGGGAGGCTTCGCGCCGCCCGCATGGTCGAAGACAATCGCCTTCAAGCCTTTACTCGCCATCACCGCGCCCAGCCCGCCGCGGGCGGCGATGCGCGAGGGGATTTTGTCTTTGTCAATGTTTTGAATGCCCGCGGCTTTCATTCGCATTTCGGCGGCGGGACCAATCAGCGAAATGGCGACCTTATCGCCGTAGCGTTCAATCAGGCGGGCGGCGGTTTCATACACGCCCAGCCCGGCGAGGTCGTCGGCTTTTATCCATTCGGCGCTGCCGCCGTCTTTGAGGGAAAGGCGCAGCGCCCAAAGCCCTTCCTGTTCGGGGAGGTCTTCGATAATCAGCGCATGGATTCCCATAAAAGCCATGTGATAGCCGGTGCGTCCGCCGGCGTTGGCTTCTTTGATTCCGCCGGTGAGCGGAGACTTTCCGCCGATGGAAATTCTATCGGTGGAAGAGAGCATGTGTCCCACCAGCAAGCCGGGCGCGAAGACGAGCTTGTTGCCCGCGCCCAGCGGGTCGCAGGTCGCGTCCACTTCGTCCACAAGGATGCGCGCAATCAGCCCGCGCCCGCCAAGCCTTTGCCATGAGGCAGGGACAGCCCCGCGAGTCAATTGTTTCGTCTTTACGTTGATTCTCCAAATTTCAGCCATAACGCATTCTCCACAAAGTTAAAAAATATCAGCGGACAGCCCGCTTACGAACCAGAGAGGGAAAAAAGCGGCGAGTCACCCCGCGAGGCGGTCGGCGATGTATTTGAGCAGGCGGCTCGCCTCTTCTTCGAGATCTTCCGCCAGCGCGGGAAAGCTTGCCGAGTCGCCGCTTCGTCCTGCTTCTTCCAATCGGCGGGCGGCTTCGGCGAGAGGCTGAGCGCAAAAGGTCAGCGCCGCGCCTTTCAGGCTGTGCGCCCGACGAAAAGTCTCTTCCGCGCCGCCCGTTTGCAGCGCCGCGCGGATTTCTTCCATGCGCGCAGGCAAGCCGGCGGCGAATTCGGCGAACAGCTCGTGCATGTAATCCTTGTCGCCGTCGAAGTATTTGAGCGCTTCGTCAAAATCAGCAGGCGGGAGGTTGGAAGCAGCCATCGGAACTCCTTTCAAATAAGGGAGTGTATGTCTTTTGGGCGGGAGCGTCAAGTGCAAGAAGTCATAGTCGCCGCGCAAAATGTTTGACGCGCCGTCAAAGTTCTTCTACAATCAAGGCAGGAGGCTCGCAGCCCATGAATAACGTCCGCCCGCGATTAACCCTGATGACCGAAGAGCAAATCAGCGAGACGCACGCCGCCGCGTTGAAAGTGTTGAGCGAAACCGGCGCGCGAATCGATTCGCCCTCCGTTCTGGCGCTGCTGGAAAGAAAATTGGGGTTGAAGGCGCAAGACCGCCGAATGAAATTTCCGCCGCAAATTGTGGAGGAGGCGATTCGCTCGGCGCCGAAAACCATTGAAATCTACGACCGGCGCGGGGAACTGAAAATGAAGTTGGGCGAAGACCGTTTGCGTTTTGGAACGGGCGTGACGGCGCTGTATTATCAAAACCCGGCGGACGATTCGCTCGCCCCGTTCACCCTCAAAAACTTCCGCGACTTGACGCGGCTCTCTTCCGCGCTGGAACTATACGACGCGGTTTCCACGCCGGGAATCCCGCGCGACGTTCCGGAAGATTTAAGCGACCTGCGCGGCTCGCTGGAACACATCGCCAACACGACCAAGCCGCTGGTGACGCTCGTTTCGGATGAAAGTCAATTTCCCGCCGTGCTGCAAATGTTCGAGACGTTGAGCGGCGAGCTGGGCGACAAGCCTTTCGTCATCCCTTACTTCAACCCGGTTAGCCCGCTGGTGATTAATGCGGGGACGGCGGACAAGATGAAACTGGCAATCGAGCGCGGGCTGCCGGTCATTTTTTCCAATTACAGCATGGCGGGCGCGTCCACGCCGCTGACGCCGGCGGGAACGCTCGTCTTGCTTTTGGCGGAACTGCTGGCGGGGCTGGTCGTCAGCCAGACCGTTAAGAAAGGCGCGCCGATTCTGCTCGGCATGTTGCCGGTTTATTTCGACATGCGAACCATGCTCAATTTTTACGACCCGCAAAGCATCCTCGTCAGCGCGGCGTGCGCGGAGATGATGAAGCGTTACGGGCTGCCGCATTGCGGCACGTCGGGCAGCGGGACGGGCTGGGGCATGGATTTGCTCGCCGCCGACACATACTGGATGAACACGCTGGCGCTGCTCCTTTCGGGCGCGCATTTCGCCCCGTTCATCGGCGATACGCTCGCTTCCAAAGCCATCTCGCCGCTGACGCTCGTTCATGTTCACGAGATTATCGAACAGGCGTTGCGGCTGAGCGCAGGGTTTCAATTGGACGCGGAGCATTGCGCGCTAGACGAAATCGCCCGCGTGGGACCCGGCGGCAGTTTTCTCGACCAGCCTTCGACGTTAAAGAATTACAAAAACGGCTACTACGTCAGCCGGGTATATCCGCGTTACAGCATGGAAAAATGGCTGGAAGCCGGCGCGCCCTCCGCCGACAAAATTCTGCGAGAGAAAACGCAAGCGCTGCTTGCTTCCGCGCCCGCGCCGGACGATTACGAAGAGGTCATGGGCAAAGGCGAAGAATTCATCCGCAAGTATTGCGACGGCGAAGTATAATTCGCGCCTGGAGGCGTTATGAATCGCGCGTATTTAAGAAAAATTTTGGCGGGGACCTTTTTGCTGGCGGCTGTTCTGGCTTGCGCTTCGCCGCTGGCAGCCAAACCCACCCCCACGCCCGCACCCCTGCCGGAAGCGTTGATGCAAGAGACGTATAACGCGATGATTGCGGGAACCGCCGCCGCCGCGCAAACCGAGACGGCGACTCACGCGCCGCCGACTCCCACGCCGACGAACACTCCCACCCCGTCGCGCACGCCGACGGTCACGTTCACCTTTACGCCGACGTTTTATTTCTCGCTTTACACCGCCACGCTCGCCGCGCCAATTTACGAAACCATGCTCGCCGAGACCGCCACCGCCGTCGCAATGGAAGAAAGCGGCATGGTGAACATCGGCGGCGGATACTACATCACGCCCATTCCCACCGAAAAGCAAACCTGGGGCAACCAATGGCGCTGTTCCGTCAAGTACAGTCCCAACCTCACCGTGAAGCCGGGGCAAAAATTCTACGCCGGCTGGACGGTGATGAACGCCGGCTGGAATTCGTGGTACGCCAACACGATTGACTTTTTGTATAAAGGCGGGCTGCGCGGCGGAGAACAAAACCGCTACGATATTCCCGGCACGGTGCGCTACGGTCAAACGCTGAACATTGGAACGAACTTTATCGCCCCCAAAAGAGAGGGAGTCTATAATTCCCGTTACGTCCTGCTGGTGGACGCGACCAAATACACGTTGATATGCAACTTAAAAATGACCGTCACGGTGGTGAAATAAAAAAAGCAGGTCGCGTTTAACAACGCAGCCTGCGGACGATGCGTTTCAATTTGCGAAACGGGGGCGATTAATCCGCCGCGGCTTGCCGTTGGGCGGGATGAATGGAAACGGTTTGCGATTGGGTCATCACGCGGTATCCCTGCCAGATGAGCAGCAAACCGATGAACTCCGTCACGAAGAGAACTTCCACGTAACCGAAGCGAGTGAACGAGCCGCCGATTCCCGGCAGCAGCGCGCCGATGGCAATTAACCAGTTGCCTACCACGCGACTGCCGCCGCCCTGCTTGCGGGCGTATTGCACGGCCGACCACGCCGCTCCGCCGACGAGGAAAATCAGCGAATAGGCGTTGGGCAAAATGGAAAACAACCGCGCCCAGCTCCACATAATCACTTTGCCCGTCAGGCGGGTTGGGTCCACGGCCGCCATATCCACCGGCGCAAGGATAATAACGACCGAAGCGACGGTTAGATAAATGGCGAAGAACCACGAAAGCGCGTCGGCGGTCTTCTTCTTCAACAACAAATAGACCGTCCCTTGCGCCAACGGGAACGCGCCGAGAAACGCTCCGGCGATGTACCACGCCTTCATGTTCGCCTCGCTCCAACCGAACAGCGCGTTAATGGATTCGGTCAACGTGCCAAGACCAAAACAAAAGACGCCGATCGTCCACCACAACAGATATTTCGATTCGGGCTTGCGCCGCCAATGGCGATATAAAGCGACGGTGAAGACAGCCGCGACGGTGGTCGTTAAAATCGGGATGTAGTGAGTCATGTTTTGCATACGCGCTCCTGAAAAAAAGTTTGTTTCATTGTACGCTTTGTGAAGCGCGTCGCAATATAGGTTTACTCACATTTTCGCTAGAATTTCATAAAAGTTACCGCAGCGTTTCGCGCAGCGCCTCCAACGCGCGCTGAACGCCCGCGTCGTCCACCCAGCAATGCGTCACCAAACGGAAACGGCGCGGGCCCGCCCAATCCACCAATACGCCGCGCTTCTTCATCTCGGCGGCGATTTGTTCCACGCTCAGCCGAATCTCGTCGGAGAGAGTGAAGAAAACCATGTTGGTCAAAAGCGGCGGCTCTTTCACAAAAATTCCGGGCAGCGTTTTCAACCCTTCCAGCAAAATTCGCGCGCGGCGATGATCCTCTTCAAGCCGCGCAGCCATTTTTTCCAGCGCAATCAGTCCGGCGGCGGCAAGCACGCCGACCTGACGCATTCCCCCGCCGAGCATCTTCCGCAAATGACGCGCACGCTTAATAAACGCCCGCGAGCCGACCAGCATCGAGCCGACGGGGGCGGATAATCCCTTGCTCAAACAAAACATCACCGAATCGGCGGGCGCGGCTAACTCTTTGACGGAGACTTTCAACGCCGCCGCGGCGTTAAAAATGCGCGCGCCGTCCACATGAAGTTTAAGTTGATTCTCGCGGGCAAGTTCGCCCACAGCCCGCATATATTCCAGCGAAAGCGGGACGCCGCCGCAAGCGTTTTGCGTATTCTCCACGCAAATTAAGCGCGTGACGGCGTGGTGCACGTCTTCGGATTGAATCGCCGCGCGCACGTCTTCCAGCGCGAGCGTCCCGTCGGGTTGATTCTTCACCGGATGCGGATGAATGCCGCCGAGCGCGGCGCTGCCGCCCGCTTCGTTCATGTAGATATGCGATTGGTCGCCGACGATAATTTCATCCCCGCGCTGACAGTGAACCAGCAAGGCGAGCAGATTGCCCATCGTGCCGGAAGGGACGAAGAGCGCGTCTTCCTTGCCGAGCGCAGCGGCGGCTTTTTCCTGCAATTGATTGACGGTGGGGTCGTCCATGTAAACGTCGTCGCCCACTTCGGCTTCCGCCATCGCGGCGCGCATTTCGGGCGTCGGCTTGGTGACAGTGTCGGAACGAAGGTCTATGTATTCCACGACAAAATCTCCTCACGGGTTTAGATTTGCTTGCGCCAAACGCCGGCGCATTCAGGGAGAACGACCCAAATGTTTTCTTGATAATCTTCGCGCGCAATCAAGGCGTGGTAAGTTTCCCTGTCGGTTTTGTAAATTTGCTCTTGGGTTGGCATACTCCCATTATAATAGAAGTATGGCGACGCTTTCTTCTTCCGCGCAAAAGATACAAAATCTGCTGAACGAATTGGGATACGCATACACGGTGGTTGAACACGCCGAATCGACCCGCACGGCGCAAGAAGCCGCCGAGCGGGCGAGCTGCGAATTAGGACAAATCGTCAAGTCTTTGGTTTTTGCGAGCGATTCGGGCAAGGCGCTTCTCATCCTTGTCAGCGGCGCGAACCGCGTGAACGAAAAGCGCGTCGCCGAGCATGTGGGCGACAAAATCCGCCGCGCCGACGCGGATTTTGTCCGCCGTGCGACGGGCTTCGCCATCGGCGGCGTGCCGCCCGTCGGTCATGCCGAAAAAATGGAGACCTACATAGACGAAGACCTCTTAAAATACGAGACCGTTTGGGCGGCGGCGGGAACGCCCAACGCCATTTTTGAATTAAAGAGCGCCGATTTGCAAAAGATGACGAATGGAAAGGTCGTGCAGGTGAAGTGATGTTTACGACAATCCGCAACTTCGTTCAATTCTCCGATTTCCTGTTCTCAGGGGGGGCGCCGACCGCCGAGCAAATTAAAGACGCGCCCAATCACGGCGTGCAAGTGGTAATTAACCTCGCGCCGCACGATTCGGAAAGCGCGCTGCTCAACGAAGAGGAATTGGTAAAATCGCTGGGGATGAAGTACGTTTACATACCGGTTTCATGGTCCGCGCCGGGGCGAGAGACGCTGGATAAATTTATGAGCGCGATGGATGAAAACAGGGGCAAGATTGTCTTCGTCCACTGCGAAGCGAATTACCGCGCGAGCTGCTTTATCGCCCTATATCGCATCTTAAGAATGGGCTGGCGGGAAGAGAACGCGCTCGCCGCCATGCGCCAAATTTGGAACGAAAACAATTACCCGGCGTGGCAGGCGTTTATTCAAGCGATGATACGGCGCGTTTCGTAAATCGGCGCAAAACGAAATTCTAAAACATTCCGCGAAACAGGAGGCGCGATGGCGAAATACTTCGCTTTGGATTATCAAGGGGGAGCGTTTGTTCTATATGGAACGGGACATTTACTCGCTCTGGCTGTCATCGCCGCGGCGGCGCTTCTGACGCCGCGCCTGAAATCGTGGAGCCCGGAAGCGAAGCGGCGCTTGCGCTATCTGGCGGGCGCGGTCTTGCTGGTCAACGAAGTCGGCTATCACCTGTGGAGCGCCTATTGGGGAATCTGGAACGTACAGACCATGCTGCCGCTGCACATTTGCAGCTTCACCGTCTGGGGGTCGGTCTATATGCTGTTCACCGGCGACCGCAACCCTTACTTTTACGAGTTTATGTATTTCATGGGAATCGGCGGCGCGCTGCAAGCGCTGCTGACGCCGGACGCCAACCAGTACAGCTTTCCACACTTTCGCGCCTTTCAAACGTTCATCTCTCACGGGCTGCTGGTCTTGTTCCCGCTATATATGACCGTTGTGGAAGGGTATCGCCCGACGCTGAAATCCTTTAAGCGCGTCTTCATCGTCGTTAACGCTTACATGATTGTCGTCTTCTTCGTCAATCTGGCGCTGGGCAGCAATTATCTTTTCATCGGCTACAAGCCGAATTTCCCCACCCTGCTGGATTTTCTGGCGCCCTGGCCCTGGTATATCCTGCAATTGGAAGTCATCGGCTTCGCCGTCTTTGGGCTGCTCTACGCGCCGTTTCTCTTGAAGGATTGGCGAGCCAATCGGCGCGTTTCGGCTTAACGAAACAAAACGCCGTTTCGCCCGTTCTAACCGACCCGTACAGGCTGGTTCAATTTCTTGCGGCGGAAATTGAATAATCGCTTTCCTCCGCGCAAAAAGGATGCGCTCATGCTGCACTTCAATCAACTGGAAGAAAACGTTTACAACGCGGAAGTCTTCAAAATCCTTGTGGATTACGAAATTTCCCGCTCGCGCCGATACCCCGCTCCGCTGGCGCTGCTTGAAATTGAGGCGACGCCCATTTCCCCCGAATCCGTTTCGGAAACGTTCGCCGTGGCGGTCTTTTTGAGAACGCTGACCAAAAACCTGCGCTCGGCGGATATTCCTTCGCGGACGGGCAGCCGCTCGTTCCGGGCGCTGCTGCCCACCACCGACGAAAACGGCGCGCGCGCCGTGTGCGAAAGGCTGCTTTCGGTTTTCAAGAACAAGATTCAAACGCCGGAGGAAAACTCCGCGCTGTTCATGCTGCATATTGGGGCGTCCGCTCACCCCGGCGGAACGAGCCTCTCCGGCGAAGCGCTATTTGAAAAGGCGGCGGAAGCGCTCCATCAGGCGAAATCCAAAGGCGCGCACGCCTACGTTATCCTGACTTAACGTTCCGCGATCTTCGCGCTTCTCCGTAAAAACGTTGACTTGAAAAAAGGAGAGAGATGAAAGGGATTCTTTATTTCACGCTCGCGGCGGGGCTGTTTGTCAGCGCCTGCTCTATGCCCGTTTCCAGCGGAATGAGCGAGGAGCAAATTGGAACCGCCGCCGCGATGACCGTGCAAGCCGCGCGAACCGAAAACGCGCGGACGGCTCCGCTTCCAACCGCGACGCTTCCGCCGCCCGCCGCGCCCGAAGCGTCCGTCGCGCCTGAAACGCCCGTCGTGCAGTTAACCTCCACGCTGGCGAAGGGCGAAGCGCGCGCCAATTTTGACGACGTGGTGAATTGCCGCAGCGGTCCGGGCGTAAATTACGACCGCGTGTTTCAAACCAAACCGGGGGATTCGTTTCGCATTGTCGGATATTTTCCGCCGGGTTTTATCGTCATCTCCACCGGCGCGGGCGATTGCTGGCTGCCCAGCCAATTTTCCACCCCCGTCGGCGACTTGCAAGCCGTCCCCACCGTTACGCTGCCGCCCACGCCCATCGGCGGCGCGCCCGCCGCGCCCACCTTCGGCAAGAACGGCTGGCAATGGTTCTGTTACGGCGACGGTCAAACGCAAGTGGAGCTCTCCTGGAAGGACAACGCCGATAACGAAAAAGGATACCGCGTCTATCGCAACGAACAGCTGGTCGCCGAGCTCGGTCCCAACACGACTTACTACAAGGAAGTCATCGTCTATCCCGGCGGCGCAGGCTTGACCTATATCGTCGAAGCGTTTAATGAAACTGGCTCCGCCAGCGTCTCCACTCAAGCCATGTTTTGCAATTAAGACCTGAATTCCGAAGGCTTTGCGCGAACGGCTTCAAGAGTCGCGCCCAGCCTTCGGGACGCTTGACGCGATTAAGGGGCTTTGACGTATTGGTCGAAGAAGCGCCCGACGCGCTCCATAAACGGAAACCAGGTTTGGGGCGAAAAGGAGTGTCCCTCTCCTTCGTAGCAAACGAGCTGCGAGTTTTTTCCGGCGGCAAACAGCGCTTCGTGAATTTTTTGCGACCATTCAGGCGGAGTTCCCGCCAGCGTTTGCCCGTCTTCCGCGCCGCAGGCAATCAACGTCGGCGCGGAGACGAAATTCAAATGATAAAGAGGCGAGACCGCCCGCAAGACGTCGAGGTCGTTCACCCCGTTGAAATATCCCGCAATTAAATCCGGCGGCGCGTCCCACGGCACAATATCAGACGAGTTGCAATCGTACGCCAGTTCGCCTTCGAGCGAATCGCCTAAACAGCCGGGACCCCAGCGCTGGATAATATCGTTAAAATCGCCGCTGACGGGGGAGTACAAGACCGCGGCGCGGACGCGGGAATCAATCGTCAAGACCTTCAAGGTCACGCCGCCGCCCATGCTGTGACCCCACATGCCAATTCGATTCGGGTCGGCTTGCGAAAGCGAAGGGATGGCGTTCATCAAGTTGATAACGTCAATCGTCAGCCCGGAATAGAACAAGCTCAGCCCCGAATCAGATTCTCCCCAGCTGCGATAATCAGGCGCGAGGGTGATATACCCGCGCTTGTTGAGAAATTCCGCCGCGCGGTCTGTGCCGTCGCCGGAAGAGTAAACCGTCCGCGAAAAAAAGCCGTGATTCATAACGATAACCGGATAAGGCGGCTTGCCGACTTTCGGCGTTTGCAAAATTCCGGTAATCGTCAATCCGTCGCTGGGATAGGAAACGGCAAAGCGCGTAAAGGATTCGGTTTCGAGCAGTTTTTCGCCGAGTTTGACGTTCCCGCTTTGGCAGCGATGAGCGCGCAGCCCTTCGATGAAATACGGACGCAAAACGTCCTGCATGGTTCGGGTGGCGGTCGGCTGCGGCGTTTGGCTGGGAACGGGAGTCGCCGCGGCGGGGCTTGCGGCGAGAGTCGGAATCGCGGAGGGCGCCGCGCGCGGGGCGCACGCGGCAAGCGCCAGCGCTAACGCCAGCATGAGTTGAATTTTTCCAGCCATGCGAGAAGGAATTTATTTTTGCGCGCCGGCGGCGGAATCGGCGGCCTCGTCCAAAAGGGCGACTTCCTCTTCGGTCAGACGCCAGCCCGCGCCTCCGGCGTTTTGTTCGACTTGGGCGGCGTTCTTCGCGCCGGGGATGGGCAGCGCGCCCTTGCAAATCAGCCAGTTCAGCGCCACTTGCGAGACGGTCTTAGCGCCGCGCCGCGCCGCCAGGTCTTGCATCAATTGAATCAACGGCGCAATGCGCTTAAGCGTTTCGCCGTATTGCGCCCCGCGCACGCCGGCGGGCGGATTTTGCGCGGAATATTTGCCGGTCAGCAAGCCCATCTCTAACGGGGAGTAAGCAATCAGACGGACGCCCAATTCCTTGCAGCGAGCAAGCGTTCCGTTCTTTTCCACGTCGCGGCGCAGCAAGCTGTAATGCACCTGATTGGAAGCGAGCGAAACGCCGTACCGCGCCAAAGCGGTATAAGCGCGAATCATTTTGCGCTCGTCGAAATTAGAAACGCCTGCCGCGCGAGTCCAGCCGCGCTGAACGCATTCCGCCAAGCCCGCCGCCATCGCTTCAATATCCATCAGCGGCGTGGGCCAGTGAATCTGATATAAATCCACCGAATCCAGCCCCAGCCGTTCCAGGCTTCCTTTCAAAGCGCGGGGAATTGAATTTCGCGTCAGCCGCCAGGGATAAGGGAAAAATTTGGTCGCCACCAGAACTGGCTGTTCGGTCTCGCGGATAAATTTTCCCAACAGCCGTTCGGAATATCCGCGCCCGTAGATTTCCGCCGTATCCACAAAGCGAATTCCCTGAGCAAGCGCCGCGTCAAAGGTCTCGCGGATTTCCTTATCGGTATGGGTTTTCCCGTAGCCCCACACCACACGGTCGCCCCACTGCCACGCGCCCAATCCCATTTCAACGGCGCTCAAAAAGCGGCTTGCAGCGTCAATTTCGGTCATGATTCCTCCTGTGAGTGCGATAAAACGTTCACGCCCTTTGATTGTATCTTAAAAAATCGCGCCCATAGGAAATTCGGGTTACAATTGCGCCCGCTAAAAAAGAATTTGGAACTAATGGAACGCGAGGCCCTGTTTACGAAAAGCGGGGTTTGGCGCTCCCTAAGTTCCGGGAGGTTCCCTGATGTCCGATGTTAAAGAAGAAGGCGGCGAATCGCCCGAAGAGCTCAGCCGCCGTCTCGGTTTGCGATTCGCCGACCCGTACCTGCTGACGCGGGCGCTGACTCACAGCTCCTACGTTAATGAACACGCGCAAGCCGTCGAAGATAACGAGCGCCTGGAATTTTTAGGCGACGCGGTGGTGGATTTCATCGTCGCCGCATGGGCATATAAACGCTACCCCGAAATGCCCGAAGGCGACCTGACCAAAATTCGCGCCGCGCTGGTGCGAAACGACCACCTCGCCAAGTTTTCACGCAAGCTGGATTTGGGGCGCGCCCTGCGGCTTGGGCGCGGGGAATCCGCTTCGGGCGGAAAGGAACGCGACAACCTGCTCGGCTCGGCGTTTGAAGCGCTCATCGGCGCGATGTACCTCGATTCCGGCTTGGGGCTGGCGGCGGTGGAACGTTTCTTCATCCCCATGCTCGACGAGCTGCGCGACACGATTATCAGCGAAACCTACGACTACAAAAGCATGTTGCAAGAACACACGCAAGGCGAGAAACAAGGCGCGCCTTATTACCGCGTCGTCGGCAAGACGGGACCCGAACACGCCGCCGTTTTCGAGGTGGTCGTAGAAATTCAAGGCGAAGTCAAAGGGCGCGGAACGGGTTCAAGCAAAAGCGCCGCCCAGCAAGCCGCCGCGCACGACGCGCTGAAGAATCTCGGCTTGATGAGCGATTGATTCTCCCGACTTCTAATCCACAACTGCAAATCCAAAACCATAAATTTCCATGCCTCTCCGTCTAAAATCCCTCGAATTGCAAGGATACAAAACGTTCGCCTCGCGCACGGTGTTTGAATTCGCCGCAGGCGTCACCGCCATCGTCGGACCGAACGGCTCCGGCAAGTCGAACATCGCCGATTCGCTGCGTTGGGCGCTGGGCGAACAATCGTACGCGCTGCTGCGCGGCAAAAAGACCGAAGATATGATTTTCGCCGGTTCGGAACACCGCGCGCGGGCGGGCATGGCGCAAGCCACCATCGTCTTCGACAACGCCGACCAATGGCTGCCAGTGGATTTTTCCGAAGTGGCGCTCACCCGCGTCGCGCACCGCGACGGGCGCAACGAATATCTCATCAACGGGCAGCAGGTTCGCCTGCGCGAAATGAACGAGCTGCTAGCGCAAGCCGGATTAAGCGAGCGCACTTACACGATTTTAGGTCAAGGTTTGGTGGACGCCTCGCTGGCGCTCAAAGCCGACGACCGCCGCCGCCTGTTTGAAGAAGCCGCCGGCGTGGGGCTGTATCGCGCCCGCCGCGAAGACGCCCTCAAGCGGCTGGAAACCACCGCGCGCAACCTGGAGCGCGTCCTTGATATTATGACGGAATTAGAGCCGCGCTTACGCAGTCTGGAACGGCAGGCGAAGCGCGCCATCGAATACGCCCGCGCTCAAGCGGACATGAAATTGATTCTGCGCGAATGGTACGGTTATCACTGGCGGCGGGCGCAGCAGGATTTAACCGACGCGCGCGAAGCGGTGAGAATGCAGGAGCTCCGCGCGCAGGACGCGCGTTTCGCGCACGAGCGAACTCAGGCGGAATATCTCTCCTTCCGCGAGCGCCTTTCCGCTCTGCGCGCGCGCCTCAACGATTGGCGGCGGCAATCCGCCGAGCTGCTCGCCCGGCGCGAAGTCATCAGCCGCGAGCTCGCCGTGCTGGAAGAACGCCGTCGCGCCATGACCAACGCGCAAGCTTCCATTCTCTCCGACCAGGAGCGCGCGACCAACGATTTACACCTTGCGAACGACCGCTTCCACGAGGCGGAGCAAGACGACCTGCGCGCGCAAAACGAGCTGGAAGAAGCTAAAAGACAGCTGGAAGCCTGCAATTTGCAACTGGCGAACCGCAACGCGGAACGCGCCGCGCTGGAAGAGGAACTGGCGCGCATGCGCGAGCAAGTCGAGGCTTTTCACCGCCAGCGGGCGGAAAACGCCGCCCGCTTTGACGAATTAAAGTTACGCATCGAGGCGCAAAATCAACGCGCCGCGCAAACCCAAGCCGTCATCGCCGCGAGCGAAGCGTCGCTGGCGCGGGCGCAGCGTCAGCATGGAGCGGCGAAAACCGCGCGGGAACAAGCGCAAGCCGCCTTGCAGGCGGCGGAAGAAAAAGCCGCCGCGAAGAAACGCGAAGCCGAAACGTTAGAAGCGCAACGGCGCGCCGTCCTGGAAACCCGCGCCAAACAGGAAGCGGAACATTCGCGCTACAAGGCGCAATTAGAAGCGCTGGAACAGGCGGAGCGTTCGCTGGCAGGCTACGCCGAAGGCGCGCGCTATCTGCTGGAAGCCGCGCGACAGGAAAAACTGCACGGCGCCAAAGGCGCTTTAAGCGCCGCGTTAGAGACTCCTTTAGAGCTCGAAACCGCCGTCGCCGCCGCGCTAGGCGACGTCCTCGACGCCGTGCTGCTTGAAGAATCTCAATTGGAAGCGGCGCTCTCCCTGCTGGAAGGCGAGGAAGCGGGACGCGCGGCTCTCTTGCTTCTCGGTCAGACGGCGGAGGTTTTGCAAATCAGCGAAGGACTGGAAGGCGTTTTGGGCGTCGCTTCCGAGCTGGTTCAATGTCCAGAAGAATTACGCGGCGCGGCGCGGCTGGCGCTGGGACAAACGCTGGTTGTCAAAGACCGCAACGCGGCGCGCGCCATCGTCAAACGCTTGTCGCTGCACGCGCGCGCGGTCACTTTGCAAGGGGAAGTGTTTCGCGGCGACGGGCTGGTGGTCGCGGGCAGGACGACGGCTTCCTCCGCTTTGAGCAGGTCGCGCCGCAAACGCGAGCTGCAAAGCGGGCTGACGGATATTCTGGAACGCTTGCGCCAATCTAATGAAGCGGTGGAGCAAATCTCCCGTCAATTCGTCGAGGCGCAGCGCGAAGCCGAACAATTGGAAGTGGACGCCCGCGAAGCGCGGATTCGGCTGGGCGAAGCGCAAGAATCCGAGCAACAAGCCGGGCTGGAAGTAGAAGCCGCGCAGCGGCAGCTCGAATGGCAGCGGCGGCAATGGGCGCAGCATCAAGCCGAGACGGAAGAAGCCTCCGCGGCGCTGCGCCGGGCGGAAGAAGCCCAAGCCGAAGCGGAATCCCGCGCGGCGGAGCTGCAAGCGCAATGGAAGGAGCGTTCCGCCAAACTGCGCGAGCTCGGCGCGGACGAACTGCAAGAGCAGGTCGCTTACTGGATGACGCGCGCGGCGGTGGCGGAACAGAGCGCGGCAAGCGCGAATCTAAAAAAAGAGGAGCGCGCGAAAGAAATTACGCGGCTGGATGCGCGGCGCGTGGAGCTGGGAGTCCGCTTGCAGGAGATTCAAAATTCGCTCAACGCGCTGGACGAAGAGAAGAATCGCATCCGCGAGGACGAGAGCGCGCTGCGCTTGAAAATTGAAGATTTACGCGCGCTGATGGAACCGGCGGAAAAAGAACTGCAATCGGCGGAGACGGAAGAGGCGCGCTTGCAGGAAGCCGAAGCCAACGCGCAAAAGGCGCTCGCCAACGCGGAACGGCTGCTGGGACAGGCGCAGTTGGAGCAAACCCGCCGCCAGGAAGCGCTGGACAATTGGCGCCAGAAAATTATGGACGATTTCGGTTTGGTGATGTTTGAATACGCTTCCGACGTTTCCGGTCCCGTGCCGCTGCCTTTTGAAGGCATGGTGGAAGAGCTGCCGGTGGTGACGGAACTTTCGCCGGAAATCGAAGAGCAACTCAATCATCATCGCGCGCAATTGCGCCGCATGGGTCCCATCAACGCCGACGCAAAGACCGAGTACGAGCAGGAAAAAGAACGCTACGAGTTTTTGAAAACTCAGGTGGAAGACCTGAAGAAGGCGGAAGCGGACTTGAAGCAGGTCGTCGCCGAGTTGGATGAAATCACCATCAAGGAATTTTCGCGCACCTTCGACGCGGTGGATAAACAATTCCGCGAGACGTTTGTGCGTTTGTTCGGCGGCGGCTCCGCAAGGCTGGCGTTGACCGACCCGGAAAATCTGACGACGACCGGCATTGAAATTGAAGCGCGCCTGCCCGGAAGACGCGAGCAAGGGCTTTCCATGCTTTCCGGCGGCGAAAGAAGCCTGACGGCGATTGCGCTGGTCTTCGCGCTGCTAAAAGTTTCGCCCACGCCCGTTTGCGTGATGGATGAAGTAGACGCGATGCTCGACGAAGCCAACGTGGGACGCTTCCGCGATTTGCTGATTGATTTGAGCAAGGAAACGCAGTTCATCATCATCACGCATAACCGTAACACGGTGCAAGCCGCGGACGTCATCTACGGCGTGACGATGGGAAAAGATTCCGCGAGTCAGATTATCAGCTTGAAGTTGGACCAGGTCACAGATGAGATGTTGAAGCGGGGATGAGGTTAGAGAATGGAGAATGGAGAATGGAGAATAGAAAAGACTCCGGCGAAAAGCCAGAGTCTTTTTATTTACCACTTACTATTTACCATTTACCACCTTACGGATACACGCGCTTGATGGTTCTGGGGAATGCAATCGCCTCGCGCACATGTTCCGTGCCGCACAACCAGGTGACGACGCGCTCGACGCCCATGCCGAAACCAGAATGCGGGACGGAGCCGTACTTGCGTAAATCCAAATACCATTTGAACGCTTCTTCGGGCAGCCCTTCTTTTTTGATTCTCGCCAGCAGGTTTTCGTAGCTGCTCATGCGCTCCGAACCGCCGCAAATTTCGCCGTAGCCTTCGGGCGCGAGCAAGTCCACGCTCTTGCAGACTTCGGGGCGTCCGGGCCACGGCTCCATGTAAAAGGCTTTGACCGCGCTTGGGTAGCCGTACACGAAGACGGGCTTATCGTAAAGTTTGGTAATCTCCACTTCATGCGGCGCGCCGAAGTCCATGCCCCATTCAAACTTCAACAGCTCTTTCTTTTCGGGGTCGGTTTCTTTTTCGTAAAGTTCGATTAAATATTTCGCGGCATCATCATAGGACATGCGCGAGAATGGGGCTTTGATATTTTCGAGTTTGGATAAATCTCGACCCAGAAATTTCAACTCCGCGCTGCGCTCGCGCAAAACCCTCTCCACAATATGTTGAATCATCTGCTCTTCGATTTCCATCAACCCATCGAGGTCGCAGAACGCGATTTCGGGTTCGAGCATCCAAAACTCGGTTAGGTGGCGGCGCGTCTTGGATTTTTCCGCGCGGAAAGTGGGACCGAAGCAATACACTTTCCCAAACGCGAAGATGTTCGCCTCGTTGTAAAGTTGTCCCGTCTGCGCGAGGTAGGCTTTGCCTTCGTCGAAGTATTCCGTTTCAAAAAGGGTCGTCGTGCCTTCGGCGGCGGCGGGAGTCAAAATCGGCGTGCTCATTTCGATAAAGCCGTTGGTATCGAGCCACTCGCGGGTGGCGGCCATCACCGTAGCCCGCACGCGCAGAATCGCCCACTGGCTTTGCATCCGAATCCACAGGTGACGATGGTCGAGCGCGAAGTCCACGCCGTGGTCTTTGAGCGCCATCGGGTAATCAAGGTCGGCGGATTGGACGACTTGCAAGTCCTTGACGCCGACTTCGAACCCGCCGGGGATGCCGGGCGCGCGTTTGTCTTCGCGCACGGAGCCGGTGATGATGATGGAGGCTTCCTGTGGCAAATGCGTAATCGTCTCGAAGAGTTCGGGCGACAAGTCGCCTTTGAAGGCGACGCACTGCGCGAATCCCGTCCCGTCGCGGACGAGCAAAAACGACAGTTTGCCTTTGTCTGTGCGGTTATACACCCAGCCTTTGAGAACGACGTCTTTTCCAACATATTCGGAAAGTTGAGAAATGCTAATTTGGTCGGGCATGAGAGTTCCTCTTATCGGCATGAATTAAGCGCGGAAGACAGAACGAAAGAAAAAACAGTTTTTGAAAGTCGTTTTTAGCGTCCTGAGCGTTCCGCGTATTTTAACATTAAAAAGCGGCGCTTTCCCAAAATTTGGTTGTCGCTGCGTTTTAATAAACGAGCGGCAAGCGTCCCGAAGGCTGAATTCAGCCCTTGAAGCCGCTCGAGCAAAGTCTTCGGGACGGTTCAAGAGAACGCCATAAACGGCTTTTAGCGGCGCTCTTCCAGAGCCTGCATCAAAAGTTCTTTGGCTACGGCGGGGTCGGCTTTGCCTTTGCTGGCGCGCGCCACCTGCCCCATAAACCACTGGAACAAGGTCTCTTTGCCCGCGAGGTATTGCTCCACTTCTTTTGGGTTGTCGCTGAGTATCTTCGCGACCAATTCTTGAATGGCGTCCACGTCGCTCAACTGCGCGAGGTTTTTCTCTTGGACAATTTGCGCAGGGTCGCCGCCGCGTTGGAGCAATTCCATCAACACGGTTTTGCCCGCGCTCGCGCCGATGATTTTCTCCGTGACCATGTCAATCAACCGGGCGAAGGTTTCGGGCGGAAGCGTCACGTCTTGAACGTCCAAATTGTTATCGTTCAAGTAATGCATGAATTCTCCCGCCAGCCACGAGTGAACGGTCTTTGCGGGACTCTTCGAGTTAGAGGCTGTCGTCTCGAAATAATCCGCCAACGCTTTTTCAGATGTGAGAAAACGCGCGTCTTTTTCGCTTAACCCGAATTGAGTCGTGAACCGCTGAGTTTTTGCTTCGGGCAGTTCGGGCAGCCGCGCGCGGAGATTCTCCACCCATTCGGAATCTAGTCTCAGGGGTGGCAGGTCCGGCTCCGGGAAGTAACGATAATCGTGCGCGTCTTCTTTGCCGCGCTGAGAGACCGTCGCCTCATGGGCGTCGTCCCAGCCTAAAGTTTCTTGAACGACTTCGCCGCCTTCGTCATAAATTTTGCTCTGACGTTGAATCTCATAATCAATGGCGCGAGTCAGCGCGCGAAAGCTGTTGAGGTTTTTGATTTCGGTTCGCGTGCGAAGTTCATCGCTGCCCACCGGGCGCACAGAGACGTTCGCCTCAAAGCGAATGACGCCCTTTTCCATGTCGCCGCTGTTCACGCCGAGATAACGCAAGATGGCGCGAATCTTCGTAGCGTAATCGAGCGCTTGTTCTGCGCTTCTCATATCCGGCTCGGAGACAATTTCCAACAGCGGCACGCCAGCGCGGTTAAAGTCCACTAACGCGGCGTTTTTCTCATGCGTCAGTTTAGCGGTATCCTCTTCCAAATGCGCGCGGCGGATTCTGACCATCATTGAGCCGTCCAAAATTTTAAGAAAACCTTTTTCCGCTATCGGCAATTCATACTGCGAGATTTGATAGCCCTTCGGCAAGTCGGGGTAATAATAATTTTTGCGCGCAAAGGTGTTGAGCGGATTAATGGAACAGTTCAACGCCAGCCCGACCAACGCGGAAAGTTCCACCGCTTTTTTGTTGAGTACAGGCAATGCGCCGGGCAGCCCCGTGCAGGTGGGACAAATATTCGTATTTGCTTCCGGCGCGGAAGAATAATCTGCCGAGCACGAGCAAAACGCTTTGGATGCGGTGAGCAGCTCCGCGTGAATTTCAAGTCCGATGACGGGTTCGTAGGTTTGTTTCATAGTTAATCTCACAGGTTTAAGGTTGGAGGTTGCAGGCGTTATTTGACGCTATAATCCGCTTACAAAAAAAGGAGTCGATGATGAACGCAAACGCTTTTCGCCATTTTTACGATTATCACTTTGCTGAAAACCGCAAAGTGTGGGGGCATGTCGCAGCCCTATCTTTCGAGCAATTTACGCAGCCTATCGCATACGCTCAAGGGGCTCTCCGCGAGCAAGTCATTCATCTTCTGGACGTCGAAGACGTCTGGTTCAGCGCGCTGCGCGGGGCGCAGCCTGCCGAGCCAATTCCCGCCTCCGCCGTGGACGACCGCGCCCTCATCCGCGCGCATTGGGACAAGGTGGAAGAAAACATCCGCGCTTATCTTGCCGCGCTGCAAGACGAGACGTTGTTTTCCAAGCCAATCGTCGAACCCGAAGAAGATAAAGACCTGTTCGTCTGGCAGGTTTTGCTTCAAGTCGCCAATCACGCCACCGACCATCGCGCGCAAATCCTCAGGGCGCTGCACGACCTGGGCGTCAAGACGGAGGCGCAGGATTACATTTTTTACGCATACGAAAATCCGCCGCGATAAAATTTACAAAGCCGTTATCGCAACGCCGAAAACGGCGGCGATAATTCCAAGTCTTTGCGGTCCGGCGATTTTATCTTTAAGAAAAATGACCGCCAGCAGAATGGTCACAATGGACAAGGCGGAGGCGATGGGCGTGATAAGAATCGCGTCACCGATGGTCAAGCCGTAATTGACGACGGCAACCGCGCCCGCGTCCGCCAGCCCCATGAAGAAAATGGCGGGGGCGATTTTTGCGCCCGTCAGACTCATTCCGCGTTTGGAGAGGATGAGAAAGAAGGACATAAAAATCACAATGCCAAGTTTAATCAACGCCGTACCGACCAGCCAGCCAATTTCTTCCACGAGAATCTCGCTGACGTTCCAGTACACGCCGAAGAAGAACGCGCCTGCCGCCGCTTCTTTTACGCCTGCGGAAAGTTGAAGCCTGCGCTGCTGGATTTCGCTCCAATTGAGAGAGGCGAGAGTCACGCCAATTAGAATCATCAGAACGCCGATGGTTTGCGTTGCAGAAAGCCGCTGCCCCATGAAAACGAAGGCGAACAACATGGTAAAAGCTGCCCACAAGTTCATGGTCGCGGCGACGATGGAGACATTGCCGACTTCAAAACCTTTGAAGAAGAACAAATATCCCGCCGAGTAAAGCAGCGCGGCAACGGGGAACAAAAGCGCCGTCTTTGATGAAATCGCCGCGTTGGGAGCGATGAAAAATCCCAGCGCGAGAATCGCCGCCAAGCCTGCCAGTTGCGACCAGAAAAACGATTTGTAAGGTCCAATCTGCTTGGCGAAGACGCCGCCCAGAAAATCATACAAGCCCCAGCCGAACATGCCCGATATTCCGCACAAAACGCTTATAAGAGTAACATTCATATTACGAGTTAATTAGGAATTAGGGATTAGAGGATGCGCCTAAGAGAGCGTTTTATAAATCGAGATTTACCGCAGATAAACGCGGATGAACGCTGATTCTGATAAAAAACGCGGTGAATTTACCTATAA